>CAYGTI010000040.1:0-11155 GCA_964352785.1 uncultured Caulobacterales bacterium | reverse complement strand
AAGTCTCTCTTAGCCCGGGCCGAAATCTGTGCCATTTTATATGACGACGGACACGCATCGGCGACATCGTTTGAACATAACGTATGGAAATCAGGCGGCAATTGGGTCAAAATATTAGAGCTATTAGGCTCAAGCAAGAACGTTCCCAAGAACAGTTTGCCTTTGATGCTGGCATACACAGAACTTATGTAAGCGGGGTTGAACGCGGAGCGAGAAATCCTTCCCTGACTGTTATTGAGCGTTTTGCTAAAGCACTCGCTGTAACGCCCGGTGAGTTGCTGGATTATCACCTTGGTGAAAATGAGTGATTGCAAATAGGACGTGTTGCAATAGAGGGGCTTTGTGTTGGCGCAGTAATCAATGAAAGTCCCGACTCGGAAATAACTTCTTAGCCTGTTCGCGTGGATGACGCGCGCCTCCCGCATTGTAATAGGTGCTAATGTCTCTTTTCTCGGGCACGGGCTTTCGCGGCAGCGCATCCCGAGGTGTCTTATCCGTCATGGGCCTATCCTTGAGCGGTATAGGGTTTCGGGCTTCATCGGCATTATCACGGGTTGGCTCGATCTGAATGCCTACGCTGTCTGTATCGCCCAGCATATCTAGCAGATAAGAATGATCTTCAATTTTAGACGCAATAACATGGGTCACAATTCCTTCGCGCTGAAGCTTGCCGCGTATTTTTAAAAGCCGTCCTGTCATGACGGTCTTACGGTATCTCTCAAAACCCTTAGGCCACACCACAATGTTGGATGTGCCGGTTTCGTCTTCGAGCGTTATGAATATAACCCCGCTGGCTGTACCGGGACGTTGACGCGTGATCACAAGGCCGGATACCCAGACCCACTGACCATCTGGCGTATCGCGGAGGTCAGCATTGCGAACGCGTGCTCCAATTTCATCTCGCAGTAAACTGATAGGGTGTTCCCGTAGTGTCAGCCGGGTCGCGACATAGTCCTCATAGACTTCTTCCTTCAGGCTCATAAGCGGAAGGGCAGCGGCTATGTCCGGCAGGCCTTCCCCTTTAGCTTCAAACAAAGGCAGCGGCTTTTCACCGCCGAGACCTTTAACGCTCCATAGGGCCGCGCGGCGATTAAGATCATAGCTGTAAAACGCATCGGCCTTGGCAAGTTTTGACAATGCTCTGCGGGACAACCCCGCTCTACGCCATATAGCTTCTATATCCCTGTAGCCATTACCGCGCGCGGCAGACAGCCATTGCCCGTCTTCCTCGCGGAAGCCCTTGATCTGCCGAAAGCCGAGCCTGACAGCCAGCTTGCCGTCATCGCCCACTTCTAGCGTGTTATCCCAATAGGAGTGCTCCGCACATATAGGCAAAACACTTACATCATGTTTTTCTGCGTCCTCTACTAGCTGGGCTGGGGCGTAAAACCCAAGGGGTTGGCTATTGAGAAGCGCGCAACAAAAAACCTCCGGGTGATGGCATTTAATCCAGGCAGAGGCATAGACGAGAAGCGCGAAGCTAGCCGCATGACTTTCCGGAAACCCGTACCCTGAAAAGCCTTCTAATTGCCGAAAGACGGCTTCCGCAAAATCAAGATCATATCCATTATCCAAACACCCCTGAATGAATCGGTCTCTAAAGTCTTGAACCGTCCCGTCACCTCTAAAGGTTCCAAGGGCGCGCCGCAATTGATCCGCCTCGCCCGGACTAAACCCGGCGGCGACGCTAGCGATCTGCATGGCCTGTTCCTGAAACAGCGGTACGCCTAGGGTTTTACCTAAAACCGGCTCCAAGGCTTCAGATGGAAACACGACAGGCTCCTCGCCGCGTCTGCGTTTGAGGTAAGGGTGTATCATGTCGCCTTGGATCGGACCGGGCCGGATAATGGCGACTTCGATCACAAGGTCATAGAATGTGCGCGGGCGCATACGCGGCAGAAAGTTCATCTGCGCGCGGCTCTCCACTTGGAACAGCCCGACGCTATCCGCTACGCAGAGCATATCATAAACAGCGCTATCTTCTTGGGGGAGCGTTGCGAGTGTGTAGTGCTCGCCCTTCCAGCGCGAGAGAAGATCAAAGCTTTTACGCAATGCTGTGAGCATACCTAGTGCCAGCACATCGATCTTGAGCATGCCGATGACGTCTATATCGTCTTTATCCCATTCGATAATGGTGCGCTCATCCATGGCGGCGTTTTCAATGGGGCAAAGCTCGTCGAGCCTGCCGCGCGTAATCACAAACCCGCCTACGTGCTGTGAGAGGTGACGCGGGAACCCCATAATCTCATGAGTAAGCATAAGGGTCTGGCGCAGGCGTTCATTATTCAGGTTTAGCCCCGCCGCTTTAACGCGCTCTTCTTCAATGCCTTTACTAGACCACCCCCAGACCTGTGAGGACAGGGCCGTAATGGCGTCTTCGGACAGGCCCATGGCTTTGCCGACTTCGCGGATCGCGCCGCGCGTCCTAAAATGACTAACGGTTGAACATATCCCGGCGCGCTCCCGGCCATATTTGGCGTATATATGCTGGATAACTTCTTCGCGCCGTTCATGCTCAAAATCCACATCAATATCCGGCGGCTCGTCGCGCACCTCAGAGATGAACCGCTCAAACACCATAGAGATGGTTTCCGGCGAGGCTTCAGTA
The DNA here is from genome assembly GCA_964352785.1 of uncultured Caulobacterales bacterium. Lineage (GTDB taxonomy): Bacteria > Pseudomonadota > Alphaproteobacteria > Caulobacterales > Maricaulaceae > JACOMS01. The sequence goes on along the minus strand of CAYGTI010000040.1, from coordinate 8,547 downwards.
ATACCAAGCGCGTAACAAATGACGGAGTTGGCAGCGGAGCCGCGTCCTTGGCACAAAATGTTTTTGGACCGGGAAAAGGCCACCACATCATATACGGTTAGAAAATACTGCGCGTAGCTGAGCTGCTTGATGAGGCCGAGTTCCTTTTGCACCATGACCTGCACGCGCAGCGGCACGCCGTCCGGGTAGCGCCATTTTAGTCCGGTCTCAGTTAATTGTAGCAGCCGTTCATCGGGCTGCAATCCGTCGGTAACTTCGTCAGGATATTCATAGCGCAGTTCATCCAGTGAGAAGGTGCATTGATCCGAAATGACACCCGTATTGGCGAGGGCGCCTGGGTAGTCTTTAAAGAGGCGGCGCATTTCAAATTCGGACTTGAGACGGCGCTCGGCATTGGGCAGTGCGCGGCGGCCAAGCTTATCAATGGTGACGCCTTCACGGATGCAGGAAAGGATGTCGGCGAGCCTGCGTCTTGAGCCCTTATGCATAAGCACGTTGCCGATAACGACCATCTCCATTTGGGCGGATCCAGCCAGTTCACTGCGCGCTTTAAAATGATCGACGTCATGTCCGTCATAGACGGGGGAAAGTCCGAGATATATGTCCGCTCCGAATTTTGATTTGAGCTGAGAGAGCTGTTCGGTATCGGGCACAGGTCCCGCAACGATCAGTATAGTCTCTGCGATATAGTCCAGCACATCTTTGAGATAGAGCTCGCACGATCCTTTGACGGTACGCCGTTTACCGAGCGTGAGAAGTTTGCAGAGCTGGCCATATCCGTGGCGTGTTTTGGGATAAGCGAGAATATCCGGGCCTTCTTGCAGGACAAGCCTGACACTTACAATATACGGGATGCCAATTTTCTTCGCGGCGGCATGGGCGCGGACAATACCGGCAAAGCTGTTCCAGTCTGCAATGGCTATGGCCTTAAGGCCAAGCTCATGCGCCCGCAGTACCAGCTCCGGAGGGTGGGACGCGCCGCGCAGGAAGGTAAAATTACTGGTGGCGCAAAGCTCGGCATAACTCATGGCAATTGGCATTACGCAAACCGTCCAGCAATAAACCATTCCGGCGGATCACTGGCGGGGTATGTTAAAAGCCACAGGCGTTGCCCGGTATCAGTTGTTGTTACCCAGTAATCGCGGGCGCGCTTGTCTCCGTTAAACCACCATTCTGGTAGCAGTCTTTCCGGCCCCTTGGCGTGAGCTGTGCGGTACGATGTCTTAAGCCACTGAAACGCTTTTGGGGGTCTGCCTGCCTCAAGTGTTTGAAGGCGCTGAGGTCTGGTGAAAATACGTTCTGGTCTCTCACGGCGCTGTTCTGGCCATTGGGCCTTAGATATTCCAACTGCCTCAATGTGCGTGAACTCCCGCTCGGGGATATGGCTATCTTGCGGCGTGAATTGCACAATTCGGTCAAAGCCAAGACGGTTGCCCAGAGTTGAAATAGCCTGCGCGGTGTCATCATTCCGGCGTTTTCCCTCTTCGCCGATAATAATTTGTCTTGGCCGCACCGGCTCGATGTTCGCGGCCACAAGACGGAACCAGTCAGCCCCGCACCCGATACGTAAGTCATCTATTGGTTTTTCAAACTGCTGCTGTGCCAGACCCGGTGTGAAACAGGGTCTTGCGAAACCTACTGACAGTAAGTGATCTCCTGTATCCACACAGCGCACGGTGAAGTTAAACCGTCTTGCGCCGACCTGAGATGTCTCCATGTGCGTGCAAACACTTTCGCTCAGTTTTCTCAAAACCTCTTTTACATCTTGCGCGCGGCTTACGGGAACTGGCAGGGTCATGCGGGCGGAATAAACGGGATCAGCGGCTCCGGGTGATACGGGATCAGGTTGATGCCCTAAGACAAAAGAGAGGCGCTGCGTAAGGTCCAATCCAAACCGTCTTGCAAGTTCAGATGTCTTAAACGGGTAAAGGTCCCCAATCGTTTTAAGGCCTGTGCGCCGAAGGTCAGCAAGCGTTTGGTCTTTAATATCAAGAGCGGCGAGAGGGAGACCGGAGACGACGTCTTTCGTTTGGCCTTGCGGCGATATGGTTATACGGCCCTCCGCAAAACGCGCTAACCCCCAGGCTCCGGCCTTTGTATCGCACACGGCAATTTTTGCGCTCATTTGAAGCTGTGTAAGTTTATCAAGTGAATAGGTGCACATATCCACCTCGCCGCCAAAGAGGTGCGCGCATCCTGTTATATCCAGAAAGAGCCCGGCAGGGGGATCCAGCGCGGCCCATGGCGATAAGCTATCTGACCATCTCCATAAAGCCCGTAGCAGTAGATGATCTCTCTCAGGGTTAGCCTCTTGGGTTAGCAGATGAGGCGCTATAGCCCGCGCGTCTGCCACGCTCATATTTGGATGCAATCCCTCAGATTTTGCCTGCTTTGACAAATGTGTGACCCTACGCGCATTTTTGATCTCGCGGGTAATGGCAAAACATCCGTCAACACGCGGATCACCCATACGCCTTTGCCGGTCAAGGGGTAGGTCAGGAAACCATATGGACATAACCCGCCGCATAACCACTCTCCTTCCATCTGACATGATGCTTACCAAGCGCGCCGCTTTTGTTCTTCGTGCACTCCCAGCTCCATATATGATCGTTGGCCGCGTCACTCAGCGCAGCCACAGGGCCGCATTGCCAACGTGTTTGCGCGGCAGAGCTTTGCGCGTTTCTCTCAATAATGACCAAACCCGTTGACCGTCCGTGTTCAGCCGCAATCTGTAAGCGGCGGCTCTCATGTAAGTTAGGCCCTTGGCTTAAATGCAGAATAACGCAGTCGAAGCCTTTAGAGCGAAGCGCCTGATCAGCAGCCCAAAGGATTTCTTTGCGTGATAAGCATTCTGTCAAAATCAAACGGGAGGGATCAAAATAACGGGACAAGGCCAGAGGCGAGAGAGAGTAGACATCATTGCGCCGGCCTATCCAAAGGCTTGTCCCATCCGTTTTAGCAATCAAGGCAGCGGCAAAACCGTCTGATGCCGTGCCCTGCACTTCATGTACCCGCCCGCGCATAAGCTCAACGCCCGGGCAAAGCACAGTAAAGTTTTTGGGTGAATTGTCTTGTCGCCAGACAGCGGTCAAACTGCCAAGCGTAGGGTTTGGTTTTTGCATAATGTTCATTATTTGTTCTTTTTATGAAAATGAGTCAAGCGGCTCAAACAAGATTCAAATTACGGCTTTGATTCTCTTGGATTCTTTTATGTGTACGAAAAGGATAGTGCTTCAAGCCACATCCCGGCATTGACTCTCAAAGCATGTTCTTTATTTGTTCGTCAATGATGACAGCACACGCGCAAAACCATAAACCCAGAAAAGGAAGAGCCCTTCCCGATCTACCTGTTTATTATTATCACACCAATTTTTGCGATCTGTTGCAGTTTGTCGAAGATCGATATCAGCATGTTTTTGAGGATGGTCATAAAGCTTTTCTATGGAATTTTCGGGAGCTGCCGCTAAACGCGCAATATCTTTATGTGCGGATTGCTGGACGTAAAGGGGCGGTTTTTGACAGCCGGAAGCTTCGTTATGACGAGATAACAAACATTGATGCGGCTTTAGCAGAGCTCATCTCAAACGGATTTATCTTGCCGCCGAGCTCATCCGATTTAGAGTTTTGCCTTTCATGTCTGACCAAACCGGACTTGGTGAAATGGATGCGCCGGGAAACATCCGATTTACTGTTCAAAGCTTCATGGAAGAAGCAGGCCCTCATAGAGGCCGTGCTCGCCAGCCCGTTTAAGGATACTGTTACGTTTCCAAGCCAACTGATTGTTCAGGGCTATCAGGACGCACTTGACTATATCAGCTTTCTATATTTTGGACGGATTGAGCCAAACTTACAGACGTTCACCTTACGGGATTTAGGTCTGGTGAAGACACCGGACTTCAAAGTGGATTACTCCGCGCGGTTTGACAGTTTGAAAGAGGCGCAGGCTGCGTACTTTTATGCCAAAGCTCTGTTTGATTATAAAACCGTTTCGGACGCAGGGATTGCGGGCCTTATCGATAGCGTGTCTGATTGGCCGGAGCCCGTTTGTGATTGCTCTGTGAATGCACGGGATAAACTACTGCTCAAACTCGGCCGGTTATCTGAAAAGTGCCAAGACGTTGATACGGCTATCACTCTCTATGCACGAAGCACTGCTCCGCTTTGCAATGAGCGCAATATTAGACTGCGTTACAAACGTAATGGAGAGAAGGGTAATGACCGTGCTTGGGTGCAAAACAGGCTCGAAGCACTCATAGATAATCCGGGAAGTGATAATGAGTATGTCTTTGCTTCTGATTTCTATGCCCGCAAATATAAAAAGAAGCGCACAAGTGTTTTTACCGACCTGTTACGCTCTAGCAGCATATTACAGTTTGATGAGGCCTTTAAACATGAGCCAGAACGGGCTGTAAAACGGTATTATGAAGCACAGGGGTTCGAGGCTTTCAGAACAGAAAATACGCTTTGGAAAACACTATTTGGGCTTTTGTTCTGGGACGAGCTTTTTGGCCCGGAAAGCTCAGGGCTTCATAATAGCTTTGACCGAATGCCCGCTGCTTTGAAGTCTGGACAGTTCTACGGACAATGCGAAGCTCGCATTGAGGCAAAGCTAGATAAGCTGGAGCGCCCCGCCGATACCCAAGTGGATTTACTCAAGACTGTCAGTCGTCACCACGGAACGCCCAATGGTATTTTCAGATGGTCAGGCCGAAACCTAGATAAGATTAGAGCGTTCCTAAGCGCGGCTAAACCGGGCGCTGTGGTAGCTATTCTTAGGCAAATGACGCAGGACTACCGGCATATGAAAGACGGGTTTCCTGACTTAATGGCGGTCAAAGACGGCGAGGTGCAATTTGTTGAGGTGAAGGCGGCAGGAGATGTAGTGCGCCGCAACCAACTGACCCGCTTAATGCAGCTCAGAAATGCTGGATTTGAAGCAGATATCGTTCGGGTGGAATGGATTGTAGACCCTAATCAAACATACGTTGTGGTGGATGTTGAAACCACCGGGGGACGTGCAGGTCATCACCGCGTGACAGAAATCGGGGCCGTGAAAGTTCGCGACGGGAAAGTCATTGATGAGTGGCAGACGCTTTTAAATCCGGAACGCTCTATACCACCGTTTATAACGCGGCTTACCGGGATATCTCAGGACATGGTCAAAGACGCGCCGTTGTTTACGGATGTAGCGGATAGTTTTGCAAACTTCATGGAGAGCGCTATCTTTGTGGCTCACAATGTCAATTTTGATTATGGATTTATGAGCTTCGAATTCAAGCAGACTGGAAGGTCTTTCAAGCATCCGAAGCTTTGCACAGTCTCGACAATGCGAAAACATTATCCCGGCTATCGCTCTTATAGTCTAAAGAACCTATGTGCTGAGTTCGGTATTGATCTCAACTCCCATCACCGCGCTTTATGCGATGCAAAGGCGGCGGCTGAGCTTCTTATGCTCGTGAATGATAAGAGGATGAGTGCTCAAGAGTTCGTCTAAGTATCTCAAATTTTATTTCTCATAATGGGGATTCTACGAAATTTGAAATGTAAGAACAATCAATGAGCTGAGCAAAGTCTCTCTTAGCCCGGGCCGAAACCTGTCCCACTTTGTATGACGACGTACAGTTGGCACCATGAAGTTGCGCCGTGCAAACCCGACGAGGCCTTCCACTTTGCCCTTATCATTGCCCTTCCCCGGACGGCCATAGCGGTCTTTGATGACGTAGTGCGAGAGCATGGCAGAAAAGCGGTCTGTGCGTTTGCGTGTCCCGTCCGGCATGATCTTGGCGACCAAGCAACGGTCATTATCATAGACGACGGATCGGGGAACGCCGCCAAAGAAGACAAAGGCGTGCACATGGCCGTCCAGCCAAGCCTCCGTGTTGGCTCGGTGATACGCCCTTATATAAGATCCATCACTGTGGGGTAGATCGAGAGCGAAGAAGAACACCTTCCGGAGGACGCCAGCGATAATCGCCCGCGCTTCGCCGAAGTCTGCCTGGGCATGGCCGGGCTTGTGGGACAAAGGCACAAACATCTCTTGCCCGTCCTGTTTTTGCTCCCGGATGTAGTCTTTGACAATCGTGTAGCCGCCCGTGAACCCGCACTCGTCACGCAGGCGGTCAAACACCCGCTTGGCCGTGTGGCGCTGCTTCCGGTGGCAGCTTTTATCCTCTAAAAGCCATTGATCGATCTGATTGGTAAAGGCGTCCAGCTTAGGACGACGGACTGGTGCCTTTCTGCGGTAACCCGGAGGCTCAGAATAGGTCAGCATCTTGCGAACGCTATCCTGGCTAATCCCGAACTGGCGGGCTATCTCTCGTCCGCTAAGCCCGTCCTGAAAGTGTGCACGCCGCACACGTAAATATATCTCCACTGTGAAAATCTCCCAGCCCTCCCGCTAAAAACAGAAAGACCTTAAACTGGACGACTTTTACACCGCCCGCGACAGCTTTATGCCGCCGCTACAGTGGCCTACTTTTACACCGCCGTTCACAGTAGGGCTGAAATGGGGACTGATATTCATACCTTTTTCGTTAACTCGACGAGAAAGCAGATTTTTCTTAAGTGTTATGGAGCCTCAATCCACACTCTACGCCTTCAGTTTTCAGTGTAATTTCAGTTGGATCGACAGGGTTAACTGCATACCCAAATATTGTAACTGTGTTTTTGGCAGTACCAGGCCACCGAACAGCAGGTATTTTCGTTTCAGTGATTGCATAACCAATGACAGTGTTACTCTTATCCGTAATGGCCAACCTTCGAGGTATTTCAACACCTCCAGGCATGCTTATACTCCCGATAAGTCTACTAAAACCATCATCGCCGTCAACGTTTTCAAATATTGGAATATACGTGTTGCATATAGTGACGCTGCTTTGGTCTGAATTGGAGTATTCTCGCCCCATGTCTTCTCTTATACCTGTATATAAAGAATGCCCAAAGATGGATTGATCCAAAAGACGAGCCTTCGCAGAAAGTATGTACAGAATGTCCATATCCGGCCAAAGGTACAGGAGTTGACCAGGGTCTTTCACCTGTAGCTCCAAAGCAAGCGCCGAAATAAGTGTTTGGTAACGGCGATTAATATTCATATCCAAAGCCTTTAACTGTGCAGGTAAAAGCAAGACAGGTATAAGCAAATAAGCCCAAACTAATTTAGGTTTTTTAGTCAGTGTTTCACGGAACACCAGCGCAGACATCAAAACAAGTAATGACGAAATGAATAGCGATGTTGTCATATACCGACTCTCGAAGGCCTGGTTTATGCCATGAATAAGCCGCCCTCCTGCAATACCTCCGATAGTCGCAGCCTCATAGGCTAACAAGCACATCAAGACGAACACTCTTGGGTCGATCGATTTTTGCGTAAGTAATTTATATAATAAAAACGAGAACAAACCAGCCATAACAATGCCAGCCAGCAATGCAATTATTCCGTTACCCGTCAGGTAGAAAATTGGAGCGCCCAAAAACATGAAAGAGAATTTAAGAATATCGAGTGGTTGGGAAAGAATGGTTTCAACCATATTGCCTTGTCCATCCGGTGAGACATAACCTGTGAAATACAGCTTAAGAGTGACAATCATCACTACAAAAATGACAGCAATTGCGACCCGGTTACACTTTAGAAGAATGGCTAATACTAACAACAATGGAAGCGCTAAAATACCGTTCATCATTGTGAAGGCAGAGACAAACCCACATAGAACAGACGCGATAGTATACCCAATATTAGCATCCGTTTTCACGGCATGCTGACTGCTTTTGTAAATGAAGTAGAATGAGAAAGCTGGAAACAAATTTGTCGCAAACATCTGGCTTTGAAAAGCCCAAGTAATATTGTCGGCTTGAATCCAGCAATAAGATAGTGCCGCAATTACGGCTAAAATGACCCAATTAAGCTTAGCGACATCATCATTTTTCGAGGCCCCTTCGCTCAACATCAGCCGAAACCACAGCACCAAGCAAGCCATCAGGATAAAGTGGGATACGATCAAAAAGTAATTATGCCCACTAAAAAATTTATGGTCGATATAAAACAAAACATTAGAAAAAATTGTTCTATGGTTGACGTGTTGTTCCCACCAAGCAGACATATCTCCATCAAGGAGACGTGTGTAAAATGAAACATTCCCATCCCACATATCCCAAAAAGGCACAGGTGTATAATGATTGATAGCGCCAATGACGGTAAGTACGAAAAACACGGCCGTTAATCCCCAAAACGCAAAACTGAGGGGGCTAGCAATATTCGCTTTAAACATTTACGAATCTCCAAGGTAAGCGTTTAACTTTGTTCAGCATAATTCTACGGTACGAGTTTGTCGAGGTCGAAAATATTCGTGTTTTGGATGTTGGCATGGGCGTGTGTCAGCCAGCTTTATGGGTTGATATGGATAACTGTGCAGATCTCAATCAGTCAGCGAGTAACATTACGTTGCCGATTTTCCGCCACTTTCCGAGCTTAGGAACAGGTAATTCTTCCGATCAATTGATGTGCCCCTAGCTTTGTAGACACCTTGCTACTTCATTTTGTTGCCATCTCAA
>CAYGTI010000039.1:0-13817 GCA_964352785.1 uncultured Caulobacterales bacterium | reverse complement strand
CGTGGTGGAAATTAGGCCAGCTCGCGCTTGGCCTTTTTGAAGCCCGCATCACCGGCAAGAAAACTTGCAAGCATTGACGGGATAAGCGCTGATACATCGGCCTTTTCGCCGTAAGCCTTTTCGTAGACTTTGGCATAGGCTTCCAAATCAGCTTCCAAGTCGGGCATCACAGAAATTGTGTGCTTGGTTGGCTTGGTATCGGGAAGTTTGTGTAGCTTTATTGTGGGCGTGCTCATGGGCTGGCTCCGTAAGGTTTGAGGATAAGGTCGCGGCTAACGATGACGTTAAAGCGCCATCCCTGGCGAACTGTGAGGGTTGGCTGGACATTGAGATTGCGGTCAATGATGCGCTGTCCTGCGATATTAGCGGTGTCTTGCCCGGCATTTTGCAAAGCGCGGGTCAACCTGTCACCGTCGTCACTGGCGAGTTCAGACCCGACAGAGAGTAGCGATGACAAAGCCGCACCTTTGATAAATTGCCACGTATGTTTATCGACCTTGTCTTTGAGGCCGGCAAAACCCTGGCTGTCAGATCCCGGTAGGTTATCAAGTTGGATGCTGTCCCCATTGGGCAGGATAAGCCGTGTCCAAACGACTAGTGCGCGGCTCTGCCCAAAGGCAATGACGCTGTCATAGCGCCCTATCAGGCGCGAGCCTTGCGGGATGAGCAAATGCTGCCCTGTGACCGTATCAAAGACGTTTTCAGTGACTTGCCCAATGACCTGTCCCGGCAAGTCCGAATTAAGCCCTGTGACCAATGACGCAGGAATGAGATTGCCCGCCATTACCTGATACGGAGAACGAGGCGAGACAAGCCCGTGCGAGTTATAAATATCATCCGAGTCTCGCTCTAAAAACGCCCGCTTATCGGATTGCCCGTTAGGGTCACTATTGCCGCCTATGCCATTAAAGGCCGATGGCGGAACCGAGTAATCCGCTATGTCAGGCACGGGCACACCGAGGGACTGACCATAGGCTGCGCTCGGCCCGATGGCTGCATATTGCTGAACTTGGCTGCTCGTTTTGTTGCGGCCAACATCAAAGAATAGGCCCGATGGCTCGTCTTTCGTTGGCTCGGGAGTGTAGACCGGCTGGACGGGACGGTGGGCCGTTTGCGGCGGCACGCTATAAGAACCCACTCTGCGAGGTTTTGGCGGCAATTCAGCCATGGCCTGCTTCGCTGCAACCGTGACATCTGCATCGCTCCTCAGATAAGCCGCGCCTAAATCCCCCGGCAATGGCGGCCCCAGTTTTGGCTTCATTTCCTCATAGGATTTCGGGAGCAGTTCTAATCCGTCTGCCATTGGCTTGTGGGTAACATTGTAAAGCTCTTCCACCTCTTCATGCTCCGGCGATTGCAGCGCCATAGCTAAAGCCCCGCACATGATAACGCTTAGAACGCATACGCCGCCCATCAGCGCCTTACGGCTAAACCGCGTGACGGCTCGCGGCCTTGCGCGAATTGACAGATTGGGAGCCGCTATATTGTCAGGCCCACTCACGACTGACGCTCAATACGCACAACAGTTTGGCTTTTCTCGCCAAGGCGTAATTCTGCGGCGTCAAAGAGACGGTCAACGACGTAAAAGGCATCTTTCACGCGGTAATTTACAAGGCGACTTATTCCGCCATCCCCGTCCGAGATAAAAAGCGGCGGGGCTTCGGACACAGCAAGGCCATCCGGAAATTCTATGAACACTTTGCGCCCATCATCAAAGACTCGCACAGGTCTCCATGCAGGGCGGTCACCCGTAATCCTATAATCAAAGCGCATGTCTTCGGGCTTGGGTATCAAATCGGCCGTTCTGAGACTTGCCGACTGAATATTCGCGCCACTTTTTTGAGAGCCAACGAACCGCCGGACCAGCTCTTGCGGATAACGCCACGACACGGCCGCCATATAGGTGTCGGCAAATGACTTTAGGTCGAGATAATAGGTCCGCTTCGTAGATGTGATGATGGCATTGGTGGATAGGTTAGCCTCATTAGGCTTAACCAAGATATGCACCTGTTCACTTGCGCCTGAACCGGAAACCGTATCCCCAACCGTCCAATGATCCGTGTCGCCCGCAGATACGGTGATAAGCCCTTCGCCCTTTTGCAAAGCAATGTCTGTGACCTGCGAGGGTGATGTATAGACCTGATAGAGCGAGCCTTCAGCATATGGATATTGCTGAATAGCGTTCACATAATTTTCGGTGGTCGGTTTAATGGACGCCGTGCGATTGGCATAGCTGACAGCTTGAAACCCTGACAATGACGGACCATTATTATAGAGCGTGACCTCAACCGGCTTTGGCTGAGTCCAGCTTTCCTCTATCTGCGCGGCAGGCCGGATTTTAACTGCCGGCTCAGGCTCATCGGAAACATAGGCTTCTTTGGACATATCACCCGGCAGGGTGACGCTATCGGTCTTAAAACCGGCCCAGCTTTTCTTGAGGCTCGCGCAGCCGGACAGTCCTGATCCCATCATCAAAGCGGATAGACTTACACATATAACTGACTGTCTCATTGGGAGCCTCCTGCTGCGTTCAAGTCTTTTGACCAGTGAAGGCCGTGGACATAGAGACCGAGCGGATTACGGTGCAACGTCTCGGCGTCCGTTGGCGGTTTAGTGATTATGGAGAGGCTAGCCGTGTAGGTTTGCGCTGTGAGTTGGGCACCGCCTCGGAACGATTTCTCGCGCCAACGGACTTCAAAACTATCCTCCGATGAGCGCACAATGCTCGTCACATCGACTGTGACGCTGCGCTGCCCAATATCGGCAAACGGGTCGTTCTCATTGGCATATGTATTCAGAGTCAGAGCCGCTTGGTCGGTGGCGTAATTATAAGCGCTCAGCCAATTCTCGCGCAAAACAACAGGGTCAATTGAGACCGAGCGAACATTGGATATGAAGCGCGCGAGTTGATGTGCGATTTGAGCATCTGACGGTTTGAAATTTACCTGCGCAGGGCCTGACGCTTTAACTGCACCGGTTTCATCCACTTCGACAACCCACGGCACAATGCTGGCTTGGGCGCTTTGGTAAATCAGCCCGCTTGTAGAAAGCGCGGCTAATCCCATAGCGCCGCAGAAAGCCAAACACCACCGGTTCCCCCTCGCATTGGCGCGGCCAAGCCGCCGATCCTCAACTTGTCCTGCCTTTTGATAAGGCGTCACGGGGACAGGCGTTTTACCAAATTTATTTGATGCGCGTTTCCATTTCATGATCGTTTCCTTTTCAGTCTATGCGTCGGGGTTTAGAGATGGGCCATTGCCGCTACCGCCGCCGTCACCGCTGCGAATAGCGTTTGAGGCTGTGCGCGCTGCATGGCGTGTCTTTTGCTGGCGGTGAACCTTCTTGGCCCAATCCGGGCCTTTGCCACCTTCGCCCTTGGATGAACCGCCGCCATCTTTGCGCGGGGCTTTCATGCCTTTGGATAAAGCGGCCATACCGCCTCTCATGCCGTTTCCATGCGCGGTTGAGACAGCCCCGCCCGCAGCCATAGCTTTACGTCCACCGGCTTTGGCAATTGACATGACGCCCGCTTGCGCAACCGCGCCTATACCTGCCGCCGCGCCTTTAACGCCGCCGCCCTTGGACATGCTGCCGAGCGTAAACGCGACTTTAGAGCCGCCTGCCATTGATGCGCCTGCTTTGACGGAAGCCGCTGCGCCTTTGGCTACGCCTTTAATACCTGCGCCAGCCGCCGCGCCGCCCGCAAGAGCGCCTGCGCCGACTGCCGCCATAGTGCCAACCGCTGCGCCTGCGCCTAATTGCGGCGCGCCTGAAACCAGGCCTGTAGCAATACCGGGGCCGAAGATACCGAGCGCGAGTAAAGCCATAGAGCCGAGCATGATTGAAGCTGCGTCTTTGAGCGTGATGGTTACAACTGCATCGGGGTCACTGGCCGGAGGCTGGAAAGCAGAAGTGATGTCGCCAAATATGGTAGACCCGATGCCAATGATAATTGCCAAGACCATCAGCTTGATACCGCTGGCGACTACATTGCCCAGAACCTTCTCAGCGAGAAACGATGTCTTATTCCAAAGCGCGAAAGGGATGAGAATAAACCCGGCAAGCGTTGTCAGTTTGAATTCTAAAATGGTCACGAATAGCTGTATCGCGAGAAAGAAGAAGGCAAACATGGTGATGACCCATGCGAGCGCCAGCGCGCCTATTAACACGATATTGTGGAAGAACTTTACCGGCCCGGTCAGCTCGCCGATTTGGTCAAGAATGGGATATGCGGCGGTAAATCCTGTATTAGCGATAAACCCAGGACGCAGTAAATCATCCGCTGTCATTGTGGTGGCCGTAGCCTTTAAGCCCAGACCGCCAAAGCTATTGAAGATGACATTCGCCAAACTTGAGAAGTTTGTGATGATGAGCGCGAATACGCCGACATACATGACTTTTTTCAGGAACTTCCCGATTACAGAACTATCGGCTCCCATGGCCCAATACAGCCCGGCTAATGTAATATCGATACCGATTAAAATGGCTGTCAGGTAATGCACCTCGCTGCCAAGCAGTCCAAACCCGCTATCAATATAGCGCGTGAAGGTAACGACAAATTCGTCGATTACGCCGAGGCTTGTTGGGTCGGCCATTACGGTGTGCCCCCGCTATAAGCATCACTTGGGTCGCCCATAAATAGGCGTCGTCTGGCTCGGGCCTCTTTTTCAAGGGCAAGCTGTCGCGTAGCCTCAAGACTATCGGCGCGTGATTGTGTGATTTGCATTTGCTGCGCTTGCATGGACTGTTTCACGAGCAAGCCCATGAGTTGGTTAGTCGATTGCGTCGCTTGCAACTCTCCTACTGACGCATGGCTCTTATTCATAAGCTGACTGAGAAGAACGCGGTCATCTTGCAGGCTTTCAACCATTTTGGACTGCATGAGCATGGCCTCTGAATGCGCCCGCTCTGACATTTGAAACTGCTCTTCGGCTTGCACGGTCAATTCATCATCCGACATTCCGTCATAGGTTTCCGGGAAATGCTCTCTGATAAGCTGGCGAGTACGGTTCACATCATAAGCGACGTTTTCAGCCTGATTATTGAGATAGGCAATCTCCCCGAGAATACGGTTGAGATCATTGACCGAGTTTAAGTCGAGCCGCGATAAATGCTTGGCCTGATTGATAAGCATATTGGCTTCATTGCGAAGCTGCTGCGCTTGGCGGATAATCTGCGTATAGCTTCGCACCGCCGTATAGAAATTCTGCACATAATTAGCCGGGTCATAAACAACGCCGCCAAATTGCGCGTGCGCCATCGGCACGGGTGCTGCGGATAAAACAGCCGCGAAGGCCAGTGAAACTATTCTGCGGCCCCTCATTCTGCTACTTCTAGCCATGGCAAATACTCCTCTTCAAATTCTGCGCTCATTAAATCGGCTGCCCAATCAAGCCCTTTGAATCGCAACCAATTGGCCGCGAAACCATCAGGCCCGTGGGCATCTAAAACGTGATCGAGGTCGGCATGGTCAGCTTCTGAACCCGCCGCGCAAAAGGCGAGCGCGACCGGGCCAAGCTGTAAATCAAACAAGCGGTTGCCGCCGTGGCTTTGGAAATAATAATCGCGCTTAGGCGTGGCCGAGGCGATGATTTGAACCTGCCGTTTATTGAGCCCAAAGCTGTCATAGGCCTCGCGCTGTTGCGGCTCCATTGCGCGGTTATTGGGCAGAAATATCCGTGACAGACAGCTTTCAATGATAGCCGGCGCAATCGGGCTATTGGCTATATCGGCAAGCGATTGCGTCGCAAAAATAACCGAGACATTTTTCTTACGCAGGACTTTGAGCCATTCACGTATGCGGCCTGCAAACATAGGGTCATCAAGAAACACCCAGGCTTCATCTAATATCAAAAATGAGGGGCGACCATCAAAGCGGGCTTCGAGCTTATGAAACAAATAAGTCAGCACGGGCGCGACAAGCGCTTTGGAGTGCATCAATTCCTCCATCTCAAACGCTTGGACTTCATTGTTGCGTAGCGTATCGCTATTGCCGTCAAGAATATGCCCGTAAGCCCCTTCCAGCGTGAAGGGTTTGAGCGCCAAGCGCAGGTCGCCGTCTTGCAAGAGTGCAGATAACCCCGTGAGCGTTCTTTGATCTTCGGGCGCGCTGGCAAGACTTTGCAGTGCTGACCAAACCGTATTCTCGATATCAGGCGTGACGTCCACGCCTTTCGATTCAAACAGGCCAATGACCCATTCCAAAGCCCAAGCTATTTCATTCTCATCATCAATGCCCCGAAGCGGTTGAAAGACTAATCCCGTTTCAGACTCGCCCAGCGCATAAAAATCACCGCCAAGGGCGTCAATCATAGCCCGTGAGGATGCGCCTTTATCGAAGGTGAAAACCTGCGCGTCGGGATAGCGCTTAAACTGCATAGACAGCAGATTGAGCAGAACTGACTTACCCGCGCCGGTCGGGCCAACGACAAGGGTATGACCGACATCGCCCTGATGGGTGACAAGCCGAAACGGCGTATGGTCTTCAGTCGTCGCGTAGAGTAGAGGCGCGCCGTCCAAATGCGCATTACGTTCCGGCCCTGCCCATACGGCAGACAGCGGCATCATGTGAGCCAGATTTAAGGTCGATACCAACGGCACGCGCACATTGGCGTATGGATTACCGGGGTGTGTTCCCAGCCAAGCGTCAACCGCATTGACCTTTTCATGGATGGTTACAAAGCCGCGCCCATTGATAATACGTTCAACCGCTCTGATGCGGGCTTCGGCGACGGCGGCGTCCTCATCCATCACGCATATCGCTGTGGTGACATAACCATAGGACACATAGTCGCCGCCTAAATCTTGCAGCGCAGCATCAGCGTCGATAGCTTTGTTATCAGCGTCGCTGTCAACAAGCGGGCTTGGCTCATTCATCAAGGCTTCTTTGAGCAGCGCCACGACTGATTTGCGTTTGGCGAACCATTGCCGCCGCGTCTTGGTAATCACCTTTGACGCCTCTGCTTTTGAAAGCGGTAGAAACCGCGTCATCCAGCGATAGGAAAATCCGAGGGTGTTCAGCTCATCGAGTATCCCCGGCGTAGTCTCACTCGGAAACCCAAGGATAGTAACAGTATGAATGGAATGCTCGCCAAGTCGCGGCACTAGCCCGCCGACAAGATCAGCCCCGCCAAGCACGCCGTCCAGATAGGAAGGTGTTTCGGGCGTCTTAATCGCATGACGCTTTGGCGAGACGGTAGAATGCAGATAGGTCAGCGCTGCATCGTCATCGAGCCACTTTGCCATTGGGAACTGGCTTTGCAGTAAATCCAAACATCTATCGGATTCCGACATAAAGCTCTGTAAATGATCCTGAACCGATACGCCTTTATCATCGGCAGGTGTCTCAATAATCCAGCTCTCCGCTTTGTTGGAACTGTCAGCGGGCGGTAAGAATTGAAACGTCAGAAAGTAAACGCTCTCAAACAAGTCACGATGCGCGGTCTCGCTTTCAAACTCGCCGCGCCGTTCCTGCTCAACAATCCACGCCGCTGCATTGGTAAATTTCGATATGGGGTATGTGGCAGCTGGAATACGGGCCGCTTCAAAATAGAGCGCCCAGCCAGAGCCAAAGCGGCGAAGCGCATTATTCAGGCGCGCGCAAGTGGCAACCAATTCTTCCTCAGTCGAGCTTTCCAAATCAGGCCCGCGAAACTCCGCCGTGCGCTGAAAGCTGCCATCCTTGTTTAAGACTGTGCCAGGCGCAATCAGCGCCGTCCAAGGCAAATAGTCTGACAGGCTGTCGGGACGTTTTTGATATTCACTTAGGTTCATCATGCGAGATACCCTTTGTGTTTGATGTGGCGAATAAGCACTTCCATGAATTGCGGATCACGCGAGGCGAAGAACACGCAAAGTGTATGGGCGCAGACATAGTAGATGATGCCAAGGAGCCAGAGCTGAAGCCCCAATCCTAAAGCGGCCGCAAGCGTGCCGTTAAGAATAGCCGCCGTTCTCGGAACCCCGCCTAAAAGGATGGGCTCGGTCAAGGAACGGCGCACCGGAATGGTAAAACCTTCGGGAAGTTGATATGTCTGCGCGCCGGACATTAAATGACAGCGCCGCCGGTAAAGCTAAAGAATGACAAGAAGAAGCTTGTCGCCGTAAAGGCAATGGACAGGCCAAAGACAATCTTGATCAGATTGCGCATACCGCCGCCTGCATCCCCAAAAGCCAGGCCAATACCCGTCATAATGATGGCGATGGTGCCAAATATCTTAGCGACCGGGCCTTCAATGGATTTTAGAATGTTGGTTAGCGGCCCTTCCCACGGCATGGCGGAACCTGCCGCGTGCGCCGTTTGAGGCATAAGCATTATGGCCAAAATAATTATAGCCAAGCCAAAATAGAGCCGTTGATTAAGGCTGCCGTGAGTTAGGGGTCCGTACATGGTGTTCCTCCGTCAAAAGTGAGTTTAGGGATTGAAGACGGGGCCGTGAGCGGTTCGAGCTGATAGCCCGTATCCGACGCGCAAATCAGGCGCGCGATTGCTTCGATACGCCGTTTGGAACCTCGTCCGGAAATGAAGACAATCACATCGATAGCCTCCGCGATTAGAGCGCGCGGCACGACCGCTACGCCCTCTAAAATCAGTTGTTCAATACGGCCCAAAGCCGCCTTTGCTGAATTTGCATGGACGGTGGCAATGCCGCCGGGATGTCCCGTCGTCCACGCTTTGAGCATGTCGAGCGCTTCCGGCCCGCGAACTTCACCGACAATGATGCGGTCAGGGCGAAGACGCAGCGTCGAGCGCACCAAATCGGCCAAAGTGACATTTAATCCGTGGGTTCTAAGCGCTACTGTGTCTTTAGCTTCGCATTGCAGCTCCCGCGTATCTTCCAAAATAAGAACGCGGTCACCTGTATCCGAGATTTCAGAAAGAAGTGCATTGGCCAGTGTCGTCTTGCCGCTGGACGTGCCGCCAACGATAAGTATGTTCTGCCGTGATGTGACCGAGTATTTTAGCGCCTCTGATTGCTCATAAGTCATGCTTCCGGCTTTGACGTAATCGTCCAAGGTGAATATTGCGACTGCGCCTTTGCGAATGGAAAAACACGGCGCGGACACAACGGGCGGCATCACGCCTTCAAAGCGTTCCCCATTGCCGGGTAGCTCAGCGCTGATAATCGGTGACTTTGATGTCACGTCTTGGCTGATGTGACTGGCGACAAGCCGTACCACACGCTCACCTTCATCTGGCGTAAGCGTCTTGTTTGTATCAAATCTGCCGCAGCCAAGTTTATCCAGCCATAGATGTCCATCTGGATTGAGCATGACCTCTATGACCTTAGGATCATCAAGCGCCTGCGTGATAACCGGCCCGAGGGCCGTGCGCAGCATTGCTAATGTGCGTTCGCTTGTGACTGCGGATTGAACGCTAGACATTGGCGGTCTCCTTTGTCTTTGGAGCCGGTTTTCTTGTCTGCTTCAGCTTTTTAAGGAGCTGAATTTCATCAAGACGGAAGAAGTCTTGGTCGGAAACTAAAACATCTGACAAGGCCTGCTTGAACGTCTTGCCGCCCATCTGCATCTTGGCCCCTAATTGATCGATGAACTGGTTCATCAAGCCCACGCCGCGCGCCGCTCGGACTTCGCTGTCAGCTGCCGATATTTGCGGAGCCATTGTGAAAAAGAAATGCAGGAAGAGCGCGAAGGTCTCAGAGTGCAAATTGAGATCGCGCGAGTGGCGATGATTGTGCCGTATCATCATCTCCAGTTTTTCGAGAATGCGGGCATCTCTGTTGTCGTCATGCTCGAATGTAAAACAGGCAGACAATGCATCGTTGATAACGGCAGATTTTGTCTTGCCTAAAGCGTTTGCTCTGACATCAAGCAAAGCTGCATTTTCAGGCGTGATACGAGCGCGCACGCGCGAGGTTAGTTTGTTTTTCATGGTTACATTCCCAAATCTATTTCGGTGCTGCGGGTAAGATCGTGAGCACGGGCAAGCTGCGAGGCGCCCCGAACAAACTCTCCGAGCTTGATTGAGGCCCCGAGGTCATCAGCGTCCTCAATGTCAGGCGTATTCTCACCCTCGATCTTCGCCGATGATTTTTCAGGCAAACCAAGTTCAGGGCTGTTGTCTTTTCCGCCTGTGTCGTCATCAGTATCTTCGCTCGCCCCACCGTTAAGCGCTGACGCAATTTTGTCCTGCACGCTTTTCTCCACATCTGTGTAAAGCCGGTCATCCACGGGCCGCGTCTGAACGCCCCAAACGCACGGCATGTCAGGGGGAAGACCATCATAACCGTTGAGGGTGAGCGCCGGAGGCGCGCAGACGCGGCCCGTGAAATTCTTGTCCGCGTAGTAACGAACCTTTTGAGCTTTAATGGGCGAGAAGCCGGAAAGCAGGATTAGCTCTTCATTTGACGGAAGCTGCATAATCTCGCCGGGCGTAATGAGCTGGCGCGCCGTTTCTTGGCGAGACACCATAACGTGCGAGAGCCACGGCGCGAGGCGATGACCGGCATAATTACGCATAGCCCGCATTTCAGTTGTGCTGCCAATGGCGTCCGACAAGCGTTTTGCCGTGCGTTCATCATTGGTCGCGAAGGCAACCCGCACATGACAATTATCGAGAATGGAGTTGTTAGGCCCGTAAGCTTTTTCAATCTGGTTGAGCGATTGCGCGATTAGAAAAGCTCGCAGACCATACCCCGCCATGAACGCTAATGAGCTTTCAAAGAAGTCCAAGCGGCCTAAAGCCGGAAACTCGTCCAGCATTAGCAGGAGTTGGCGTTTGGCTTTATTGTCGCCTGAGACAACCAGTTGTTCAGTGAGACGACGACCAATCTGATTCAGGATAAGACGGACTAGAGGCTTTGTACGGGAAATATCAGACGGCGGGATAACCAGATAAAGCGAGACAGGCTTATCAGCATTCATAAGGTCGGAAATACGCCAGTCACATTTTGAGGTCACCTCGGCGACTGTCGGGTCTCGGTAAAGACCGAGAAAACTCATAGCCGTTGATAATACACCCGAGCGCTCGTTTTCAGATTTATTGAGGAGTTCACGCGCTGCTTGTGCGACCACCGGATGAACGTCTTCTTTTACCCGGTCGCCGAGATGATTAGTTTTCATCATAACCCGCAGCGTCTTTTCAAACGTCCGGTTCGGGTCAGAGAGGAATGAGGCTACGCGAGCCAGCGTTTTTTCGCGCTCTGCGTAGAGAATGTGAAGGATAGCGCCGACCAGAAGACTATGAGCCGTCTTTTCCCAATGATTGCGGCGCTCCAGCATACCTTCAGGGTCAACAAGGATGTCCGCAATGTTTTGGACATCGCGAACTTCGTCCACGCCTTTTCGTACTTCCAATAGCGGATTATACTTCGCGCTCTCGGCATTGGTTGGGTCAAACAGCAGGCAATGAGAGAATGTCGATCTCCAGCCCGAGGTAAGCTGCCAATTCTCGCCCTTAATGTCGTGAATGACCGCGCTATCTGTCCAGGATAAAAGGGTCGGGATAACAAGACCAACACCCTTACCGGAGCGCGTCGGCGCAATGGCCATTACATGCTCAGGTCCCTCGTGACGGATATAGTCACGGGAAGTACGGCCCAGAAACACCCCTGTGTCTTCGAGAAGTCCCGCCTTACTAATCTGTTTGTCACTGGCCCAGCGCGATGACCCAAAAGTATTGAGGGCTTTTGCTGACCGCCCGCGCAGAACAGAGCCTATGACGGCGAAAACAATACCCAGCATTCCGCCGCCTGCGGAAATCTGCCCGCCCCGCGAGAATATGCTTGGAGCATAAGCATCAAATTGATACCACCATTTGAATAAGTTCCACGGTGCGTAAATTTTGTGGTTGCCAAGTTTTGCGAATCCCGTTCCCAAGTAGGCATCGTAATCAAATTGGAAAGCCACCCATTGCGTTGCATACCACGTCGTCAAAATGATCGTCGTGAACACAACGATTATCTGTCCGATTAAGATATTTTGTGGCGACATTACCGAGGTCCTTCAATTGCGATTGGACTTAGGCTGTCAGAAAAAACGATTTACGGTCTAGTTCCTAAATAGTGAATTCCTGTGACTTTTTATGAGTTTCTATGACTTTCTGTGGCTTTCTATGAAAATGGCCTTTTTCTAGTTTGACGGATTTCCACTAAGTTAGCCCTTCAGTTTCTCTGTGAAATTCGAGTTATCCACTGCGATTGTAGGAATGTATTCCTTATTCGCTTGACTAGTGTTCTTATTTCGTTCTTTTTCACTCGTCCGCACTACTGATGGATGAAACATGCGAAAACCGGACACGATAGAAAGGCTCTACCTCGACTTTGACGGCTTCTTTGCATCTGTCGAACAACAAGCCCGTCCTGGTTTGCGTGGTAAGCCCGTTGGCATCGTGCCATTTGATGGCACAGTGCATACGGTCGTGATTGCTTGTTCCAAGGAAGCCAAAGCACGCGGCGTTAAAAACGTCATGAAGTTAGCTGAGGCCAAAAAACTTTGCCCCGAACTTATCCTTCAATGCCAAAGCCCTGATTTATATCGGCGTGCTCATAATGCTCTGCTCGCTGAAATCAACAGCGTCATTCCGGTTGAGGCCGTTAAGTCCATTGATGAGCTTTGCTGTATATTAGACCCGCGCGACATCGCCGACCCAGAAGGCGTATCCGCCAGAATTAAGAAAGCCATTTCTGAAGGTGTCGGCCCTTTTGTAACATGCTCGATTGGTTTTGCCGCTAATCGTCACCTCGCCAAGATTGCCTGCAAAATGGATAAGCCGGATGGCACGACAATTTGGCACCCTTACATGATGCCGGGGCCGCTGCTTGACCTTCCGTTTGATGACATTCCCGGAATTGGCGGACGCATGGAACAACGCCTCAATCAGGCAGGAATTTACAACATGAAAGACTTACTCGCGACTGAGCCTAAACAAATGCGAAAGCTCTGGCGCAGCGTCACCGGTGAACGGCTTTGGCATGCCCTGCATGGTTATGACGTGAAGGCTCAAAAATCTGAACGCGGTATGTTTGGTCATGGCCGTGTCTTGCCGCCTGAACTTCGCAATTTCACAGATGCCCGCGATTGCACTCGGCTCCTATTAGTCAAAGCGGCTCGCCGTATGCGGCGTGAAGGCTTTTATGCCAACTCGCTTTATATGTGGGTCAGCCTTCGCAATCGCTCAATCAAAGAGCGCGGCTGGACAGCTAGTTATAAGCTACACATGGCGAATGACGATCAAGCTTGCCTAAAAGCCCTCGACGCGCTTTGGGCTAAGGCGCGGGATCGTATTCCTAAACATTTTAAAATCGTGCGCGTCGGCGTGACGCTTGGCGACCTCACAGATGCGGCCACGCGCCAGCTTGATATGCTAATCAATGATGACCCGGAGCGGCAAAGATGGGAATCCGTTACAACGGCAATGGACAGCCTGAATTCTCGCTACGGCAAATCATTAGTAACAATGGGGCCATGGAAGCTACCGCCCGGAGGCAATCTGGGCGGCAAGATTAGCTTCACCCGAATTCCTCGTGCGGAGGATTTCTGGTGAGTTGGAAGACCCAATTACAGATACTTGATTTTGAACATGAAGACCGTTTGGAGGCTCGCTGCACCCGCTGCGGCTATACGTGGTATGAACAGCCCTGCGTCTATTATCACAAGTCTCATATCAGGCAGCTATATGTGGACGAATTTGAAAGCCGCATGCGGTGCAAGCAATGGAACTGCCAAGGCAGTATCAAGCTCGCACAATCACACAATGAAGAGACCGAAGGGTTTCAGGGTGGATTGGCTTAGTCTCAACGATCCTGTGAGTTCAACGGATCGTCGCAACACTTTAACATTATGAGTTAAAGATGGAG
>CAYGTI010000038.1:0-14055 GCA_964352785.1 uncultured Caulobacterales bacterium | reverse complement strand
CAAAACAGGGTTAACGCTATCTGAAATATCCGTTCAGACTATCGTCATGTTGGTAAGAAATACCGAGCAAGCACAATGCTAGACCAAGCTTATAGCATGCTCTACGGTTGCTCTGGCATAACTGCGTCAACCGTAAACGATCAAGACATCCAAGATAAACACGGAGAGAGATCAGGTTCTCAGCCTTTAAATATATCTTATGTCTTCATAAAGAAGCCCAGCGCAAACTCGCATGACTGACAGTCGAGCCTCGCTCTTTGATCAACCTATCAGTGGGTATTAGACATCCATTTGAGGACAAATCAGGAATTTTGACCCCGTGGATTTAGAATTATACTTTTTAACAACATCTGCTTGCAGCGCTTGGGACAAAGAGATTTCGTCCGTGTAGTGACTAGCAAACGTTGTCTTGAGTTCTTTGGCAACGCGCATCCGCAAGCGCCCGGCGACCTCCATACCCGCCTTGGCAAGGAAATTTGGAAGAAGCCAGCCCCCAACACCCCACGCCATACCATAACCGCGAGTCAGGATCGTTGGCGTGACATCCAACCCGCCGTAAAGATAGACCTGCTTGTGATGAATAGAGCCGTATATGCTGTAAGCACCGGGCGTACGCGCCGCAGCGCCTTCCATAGCCGTAAGTATATTTGAAGCGAGCTTGCCGCCGCCTGTGGCGTCAAAGGCAAGCGTTGCGCCGGTTTCGTGAATAGCATCGGTTAAATCCGCCATAAAACTATCGCTGCTGCTATCGCAAATATATTTTGCGCCCATCCCGCGCAGCAGGTCGGCTTGTTCTTGCCGGCGAACAATATTTACAACATCAACACCGTCTGCTTGGCAGATACGGTTAAGCATTTGTCCCAAATTAGATGCTGCCGCTGTATGCACAAGCGCCGTATGACCTTCCATCCGCATCGTCTCGAGCATAGAGAGCGCCGTTAATGGATTAACAAAACTAGATGCGCCCTCTTTGGCCGTATGTCCGGGGAGTAACGGCAGACACGTCATTGCTGGGACGCAGCGGTACTCGGCGTACATGCCGCCGCCCATAACAGCCACGACTTTACCCATTAAAGCTTGCGCTTCTTTACTATCACCCGCAGCGACGACTGTCCCTGCCCCTTCATTTCCGACAGGAAGACCTTGGCCAATCCGCGCTTTCATGACGCCCATGCCTTGCGGCGAGACGGGCGCGCTCAGGACAGTGTCTTTCCCGCTGCCTGATGTGGAGGCTTCTGCCATCGACGCCCAGCCAAACATGACGCCATGGTCGGACGGGTTAATCGGAGTCGCTTCAATACGAACGACAACTTGATCCGCTTTTGGCGTCGGCATAGGCTTTTCAGACAAATCCATCCGAAGCTCGCCTTCGGAGGTAACAGTTGAAAGCATTTGAAAGTAAGTGGCAGGTAGTGACATGATGAACTCCAATTATAAGGCTTTATTACATATCGCCCTGCTACGCTTTTTTGTAAGGCTTGTCCGCACAAAAACATGAATAGCTATTTTTCATAGGTGATTAGAGTTTAAGCTGTGCTGATATTAGGTTTGGCAGAGCCGGGCCGGGCATGTAACATTGAGCCATAATCAAGAAAGGGTTCGAACATGCGTTTCATGATGTCTTTAGGCGGGAGCCTCATAGCTCTAGCGTTTCTTACGGGTTGCGCATCAAGCTCTGCAGCCACTCACGAGAGTGCCGACAACGTTCAAGAAATTGTTGCTGCGAAAAACCTTTATACAGACAGCTTAAATGCTATTAAAAGCGACCCAAGAGTCTTGCAGGCTATGAACATCATGGTGACTGACCGAGACCTCAACAATACGCTGCTTATTGAAATCAATGAAGTGCCTGCACCGCCTTTTGGCGAGGAAAAACGCGCGGCGCGTTTTGCAGAGATGCTGCGTGAAGTGGGCCTGACAGATGTCACCATTGACGCTACTGGAAATGTTATTGGACGGCGAAAAGGTACGGAGGGCACACGCAATGTTGCTTTGGTTGCCCACATCGATACGGTTTTCCCTATTGAGACAGACGTTAGCGTCAAAATTGAGGGAGACACTTACACAGCACCCGGCATTGGCGACAATGCGCGTGGTATGGTCGTTCTGCTCAGTTTGCTTAAAGCCATGAATGAGACAGGTCTTGAAACCCGCGATGATGTTTTATTTATTGGAAGCGTTGGAGAGGAAGGCCTTGGCGATCTCAGGGGCGTAAAAGCTCTGTTTGAACCTGAAAGCCCCAAAATCGATTCCTTTATCGCCATCGATGGTGGCAGCCTTAACCGTCTTATCTATGCGGGAATTGGCTCGCATCGCTACCGCGTGAGCGTTAATGGCCCCGGAGGTCATTCATGGGGGGATTTTGGATATGCCAACCCGCATCACGCCCTTGGCCGCGCGATAGACCTATTTTCCACCCGCGCTCCGGCCATCAGTGCCAGCGGACCAAAAACGAGCTTTAACGTTGGGCGCATTGGCGGCGGCACGTCCATTAATTCTGTTCCGTTCGAGAGCTGGATGGAGGTCGACATGCGCTCAAGTGATCAATCAAAACTTGATGACATGGATGATGTTTTTCAAGCCGCGATGATTGACGGCGTAGCGGCGGAAAATGCCGCCCGCTCCAAAGGCCCTGAGATTACATTGGACGTAAAAATGGTTGGACGACGCCCGGCTGGTGAAGGCGATGTAAATAGCGATTTAGTTCAGCAGACGATGGCGGCTATGCAAAGCCTTGGCATCACGCCTTCGCTCAGGGCGTCTTCGACGGATGCAAACATTCCTATATCGCTGGGCATTCCGGCGGTAACCTTAAGCCGGGGCGGAAAATCAAAGGGCGCACACGGTTTTAGTGAAAGCTGGACGGATATCGATAGTCATATTGCAGTCCAACTAACTTTATTAACTGTGCTACAAAACACCGGATTTGAACCTGCGCCTTAAGTGAGACTTTCGATGGCTTTGGCTGCAGCAAGGCCGCTTAAATACGCACCTTCGACGCGGCCGCCATAGCACCAATCCCCGCAAACACTTATTTTTTGCGCAGTATCAGTTAGGCATAATGCGTTTGCGGGCGTCTCAACAGAGGCATATAACCAACGGTGCAGAGTTCTGTGGGGAGCTTTGCTTATGTCAACGCCCATTATATTAGTCATGCGCGCTTCGAGTTGCTCTTTTATCCAACCCCGATCCGCGTTCACATGTTTTTCTGACCATGCCGCCCGCGCATGGACAACAAGCGCCGCTGGAGATGTTCGTCGACCCGGCTTGGAGCTGTTGACGCAAAGCCAATCAATCGGCCCGCCAGAGACCCGCATTGTCTCCCATCCAAGATCGAGCGCGCCTTCGAGGCCGACCATAAGCGCAAAACAAGGCGCAAGTTTTGCTAATTGCACCGCTTTAATATGAGTAAAGTTTTGAGGCAGTAATTCGCTCGCTTGCTGTGCCGGAACTGCGCAGATGGCAGCGTCAAAGCCATCTTTTACCGCTCCGTTTTCAAACCCCAAGTGCCACATTCCTGACTCTCTAGTGAGTGATGTCACGCGCTGCTCTAGTTTGACATCCAAGTCTTTGGCTAACTCTTTGCACCAACTATTCATACGCGGCGCGCCCACATAGCGCTGACCGCCACTGTCTGCTGTGATCTCTCCGTTTATATTATAAACCGCTCCGCAATCCCACTTGGCGATGTGCCCCGCTGCAATCCCCTGCTCGACAGCGCTTATGAATTCTGGATCACGCGCCGTAAAATATTGCGCGCCGTGATCAAATTCATATGCATCGGCATATCGCGTGGACATGCGCCCGCTGACCCCGCGTGACTTTTCAAAGACTGTGACATCATGGCTTTGCCCGAGCGCGCGTCCGGCTATGATCCCTGATAGTCCTGCTCCGATAATCGCAATACGCATATATGACTCTCTTGATACTAACTCTCTCATAGGCGAGGCCTGCCGCATTTTCACGATCTTTATGTGGCTTTTGGACTATTTTGTAAAAATGCCGCAAGACCTCTCGACAAGCACGGTGTTCATGTTATGTTCTTTTATGAGCCAGCAACACCATGTATAAGCCCACAGACATCGAATGCCTTTACATTGATTTTGACGCGTTCTTTGCCCATGTGGAAAAGCAACTTGACCCAGCGTCGCGCCCTTACCCTATGGGCGTCACCTCTCTGGCGTCAGAAAATGCCACTCTGATTACGTGCTGCTATATCGCCAAAGCAGCGGGCGTTACGCGCGGCATGCGGGTATTTGAAGCCCGAGAGCTGTGCCCCGATATTATTATTAAACCTGCCCGCCATGATGTCTATGTCGATTATCACAACCGCATCCTTAAAGAAGTCGGTCAGCATGTGCCAATCACCAAGGTGTGGTCGGTTGACGAAGTTGAATGTACGTTGATCGGTCAAGAACGGCACAGCGCAAAAGCACTGGCGGAACGCATTCGCGCAGGGCTTGAGAGGTCTATCGGAGCCTGCATAACGCCGTCCATAGGGTTAGGGCCTAATCAGTTTTTGGCCAAAGTCGCTGCGGAAATGAACAAACCAAGCGGGCTAACCGTGCTGCATCCTAGCCATTTACCCGGACCACTTTTGGAACTTAGCTTGCGGGACTTACCTGGTATTTCCAAAGGGATGGAGACGCGCCTAAACCGCGCGGGCATTACCTCTGTCAATGGGCTCTGGAATACATCAGCCAAACAAGCGCGCGCTTTATGGGGCAACGTTGAGGGCGAACGTATGTGGGCGCAACTCAGGGGTTATGCGGTGGCCCGGCCGGGCACGACCCGCCGCATGTTTGGACATAGCCGTATCTTGTCCGGTGACTGGCAACATCCCGACAAAGCTTTGGAGTGTTTGCGCCTTTTAACGGTCAAGGCCGCCTACCGGATGCGGCGCGAAGGCTATACGGCAGGGTCGATGTTCATTTCGTTTAAAACGGATCACGGGCGGATTAACCGGCAAACAAGCTTCGCAGCCTGCGCGGATGATCGCAACGTGGCGGTGCACATGGGCAGACTCTACAGCGAGGGGCTTTTATATGCCGGTCACCCCCCTCGGATCAGAAGCGTCTCGGTTATGTTATTTGATATTATCAAGGCGGGCGAGCGTACGGGAGATATGTTCCATGATACTAAAGCCAATCCGGTAAACCATAAATGGTGTCATCTCACGAAAATGATGGACGGGTTAAACGAAAAACACGGGGCGTGCGTCGTACATTTAGGGCCGCGCGCAAAAATACCGGGCGGTTATGCGGGAGCGAAAATCGCCTTCGGACGGGTACCGGATGCCGGTGATTTTTACTAAGGCCGTACTCATTGACAGATGATCAGAAGCGGCGCAATTTAAAGCATGAGTTCAACGATAGCATATATAGATAAAGAGACGATCAGAGGTCTTGCGGCGCGCTCTGATTTATGGGGCGCGTGGCTGACATTTCACGTCTGGGCCACTATCATTCTGTCCGGGGCTATTTTTGTGATTTGGCCGACGGCTTTGACACTTATCCTTGCCTTTCTGCTGATTGGCTCACGCCAGCACGGTATGGCCATATTAATGCATGATGCGGCGCACGGGGCCCTGTTTAAAACCAAAGCGTTGAATGAGTTTGTCGGCCATTATCTACTGGCCTTGCCTTTTGGCGGGCATCTTTTGCAATATCGGCGCTATCACTTGCAGCATCATAAACATGCACAGCGACCCGAAGACCCTGACTTGCCTTTGTCTGCAAAGTTTCCAGTCAGCAAAGCCAGCCTGAGGCGTAAACTTCTGCGCGACATCACAGGGTGGACAGCGATACGTCTGCGGATTGGTACGTTGATGATGATGCGCCGACAAAGCGCTGAAAATGTAACCGAAGAAGAAGGTAGTATAGAAGCTAAATCGGACGTTTTAGCCCCAGCCTCGATATGGCCAACGGTGATTGCCAATGGCGTTATTTTTGCCATCTTAGCGGCCCTTGGGCTTTGGTGGGCTTATATTGCGCTTTGGTTATTGCCGCTGCTGACGTGGTTTCAACTTGTGTTGCGCATTCGAAATATATCAGAACACGCCATGACGAGCCGTGATGACAATCCCCTCACCCATGCCCGAACGACACAGACCAATTTTCTGAGCCGGATTTTCCTTGCCCCTTATTGGGTAAACTATCATGTCGAGCATCATGCCTATATGTATGTGCCCTGTTACCGTTTACCGGCTATACACCGGGAATTTGTGGTAAGGGGCCACGATACCCGAATGGAGCTTAAGCCGAGCTATCGTTCCGTTTTGCAACTCGCGACGACGGCGCAGGTATAAACACCTTAGCCTACGGTTAACGAAGGGCTCTCGTATTTGTGATTTTGCTATGCGCCGCTGATGTGGCATTGCCCTATTGAAATTAGGAAAATAGAGTTATGAAACATGGCCTTATAGGGTTTTGCGTAGCTATGATGCTTTGCGTATCAGGAGCGGCCCACGCTCAGCTTGGTGAAGGAGTTGTCGCGGATTTATCCGTTGTGCCCTATATCAAAACATCCTCAGGGACATTCACCAAAAAACGCTATTCCATTCACGGCGAGTGGAACATCACCTCGGTGGACGGGAAAACAGTTCTCCGGTTTTCGGATAACTTTAAAACCAAGAACGGCCCGGACTTGAAAGTCTTTTTATCTCCCAAAAATATGGGTGATTTGACGGGAAAAACTGCCTTGGACGGCGCGCTCAATCTAAGTGTGCTCCAATCGAACAAAAACGAGCAGAGCTATACGATTCCGGACACTGTAGATTTAACGCAATATGAAAGCGTAATCATCCATTGCGAGGCCTACTCCGTGCTTTGGGGCGGGTTTGACATTCCGAAATAAGGTGCGAGAATAGAGAAGTGATTAGCCTCAAACATCTCATATCTCATCGATTTAGAGGGTTTTCTGAGCATGAAAACACAATTAAGGGTCTGAACGCAGCGCTTGATTTCGGCGTATTAAATCTGGAATTTGATATACGGGTCACGCGCTGCGGGACACCGATGATCTATCATGATGAATATGCTCACGATGGAGGCGGAGATAAGCGTTTTATTTCACATATAATGGCACGTGATTTTGCTGCGTTAGGCGGAACATTCTCGCACATCCCGACAGCAGACGCCCTTTTACGCGCGGCCAGTCAGCACACAAACAAGGATGCAAAACTCCTCATCGATATCAAAGACGCTGGGTTTGAGGCCGCGATTCACGCGCTTGTGCGTCAAAACCACCTCCAGGACCGGGTCGTCTATGTGTCTTGGGTGCCTAATGCGCTTTATGCACTGCATGACATCGCGCCGGAAATGCCACTATGTTTTAGTCACTGGTGTCAAAGCCCTAACGAGATGATCCGTTATTTACATAAAACACACCTCGCCAAAGACGGCATCATCCCGCGGCTCTCAGAGCGCTATATTCACGGCGAAAGATCAGGCTGGTTCGTTAAGGGCGGCGTAAAAGGGCGGCTCAGAGACATGCTCATTCAAACAGGTGGATCTATATGTGTCCCGCAAGATATGATGACCGAAGACCTCGTTGCCCGATACCATGCAGACAATATTCAGGTCAGTACGTTTTCATATGTCGGCTTAAAGGATGTAAACGCACACCAAAAACAGCTTAATATTGACCTGTATTTTATTGATAATAAAGCTGTTTTTGATGATCTATAGATCACGCTCTGGACTATCCTGAGCCGGAATTTCTGCATCACCGTCTATACCTTTAATAGCATAACTCCCCTTGAGCCATCGACCAAGATCGATGTCAGCGCAACGCTTTGAACAAAACGGTATAAACTTAGCCGTGGCTGGTTTGCTGCAAAGACTACATTTTGCACACACACTATCGATCCGCTGAAATTGAAGGTTTATCACCGGAATTTACCATGAACCTTGCTCCAAGACGCTCCGTGAGCGGAGTTTTCCAGTCAATAACATTTGATTGCAACCACTCATAAACGTCTGCAGTTACGGTCATAATAAGACGCCCGCCGGGAGCGGCCCGCCCTTCGCGCTCAAGCTGGCGCAAGCTTTCAAGAGCCTGAGTTTCCACTGTCCAGTCTCCGCGCCTATCAGTCACCGTTTCGTCTAAAGACGGCCCAAGCCGTGAGCGCGTCATCTCAACCACACCAAATCGCGACAAGGGTGCCAGTTTGATCATATTGGGATCGGCCTGATACGCCGCCTCTAATCTGTCCATAATAGTCTCTCGCTGCTTGCGTTGCCGCAAGTTTGGGAAATCTATTACAATGAGGCCGCCAATGCCGCGTAGTCTTAATTGCTGCATAATTAGTGGGCATGCCGCTTGCGCCACTGCGAAAGGGCTAACCGCGCTACCGCTATCAATATCAATGGCTGTGAGCGCTTTTGTGCGTTCAAGCGTGATTTGGCCTCCGCCAGGCACCGCTATTTCGGTTTGAACCGCGTCTAAAAGACTGCCTACGTTCGCATATTCAAAAGAAATATCTGAAAATCGCGAGCTTATAAAGCCTTCAAAAGACTGACCCGACACACGCCCCGGCTCAGTATCAGGCGCAAGAGCAAGAAACTTAACGACAGGGCCTTTTTCAGCCTCGGACTCGCGGGTTATTTCAACCTCAATACGTTGGCCATCGGTCAAACGCGGGCCGCCAGGAGCCGTTGAAAACTTTAAGAACCCATCTGGCTGAGCGCCGAGGTCAATGAAGGCGGCTGAAAGCGGTTTGTCTATACTGCGAACACGGCCAAAAAACCGGTCACCTAACCGGGGGCGGGCCATGTCTGTCCAGCGACGTGTATAAAGTTCGGTCAGGCTTTTACCTTCCCAAACTGCTGCGCGCGTTTCACCGATGGCTTTATCAATCACGCAGCGGCGTTTCACGGTAAAATTCTCATGATATAATTCCGGCGCTGATTAAAAGGTTTCGCGTCTCGAACAAGGGCAGCCCGACTACATTGGTATAAGAGCCGACGATTTGTTCGATGAAAGCCCCCGCATAACCTTGAATTCCATACCCGCCGGCTTTGCCTTGCCACTCTTTGCTGTCGATATAATAATCAATCTCTTGAACCGATAAACGTTTCATACGTAACCGCGTTTCAACAACACGGTGTTTCATAATGCCGTCTGAGTTGATGAGCGCCACGCCAGTGAAAACTCTGTGGCCACGCCCCGACATCATTTCAAGGCACATACGGGCTTCATCTTCGGTCTCTGTTTTGAGCAGTATACGGCGACCAACCCCCACCACAGTGTCCGCAGCAAGAATAATGTCGCCGGAATAACGCGTAGAAATGACCGTAGCCTTTTCTTGTGCCAGCCTGAGCGCATGACCACAGGGCAGTTCGCCCGTCATAGGGTCTTCGTTTATATCAGCCGGCACAACTGCGTGAGGTTTCACGCCAATTTGGCCGAGCAGGTCAAGTCTTCGCGGAGATGCGCTCGCAAGGATGAGGCGCTTGTTCGAGGAGCCGCTCATTTGGCGGCAAAACTATTTAAAGCGATAGGTAATACGTCCTTTGGAAAGGTCGTAAGGGGTCATCTCAACGGTAACTTTGTCACCGGCAAGAACCCGGATGCGGTTTTTCCGCATGCGGCCCGCTGTGTGCGCGATAATTTCATGATCATTCGCCATAAGGCGAACGCGGAATGTCGCGTTAGGCAGAAGCTCCATCACTTCTCCTTCAAACTCCAGCAGGTCTTCTTTAGCCAAGATTAAATCTCATATGTCTGTTCCTTTATTACGCATAATGATGCTTCGAGGCCTATATAGGGCTTTTTTGGAAAAAAACAGCCCTTTATGCTGATTTAGATGTAAATCGGCGCGCAAGGCGTCCATCAATGTAATCCCGTACAGCCCTGTAATTATTCATCATTGAGCGGACATCCAGAGTTCCGGCCGTAGGATCCGGAGTTGGCCAAACTTCAATAAGTGTGTCTGTATCTTCAAAATATGCTTTTGCGGCTTCGCCTGCCGCTGCAGTGAAGGTTATAACGACATCAAAAGAAGCATCACCCAACTCATCTAAAGTCCGTGAATTATGCGCCGACATATCGATGCCTTTTTCAGACATGATTGCGACCATCAGGTCATCAATTTCGCCAGCCGCCAACCCGCAAGACTGCACGTAAGTCTCTGTACCAAAGCGTTTTTTCATCAAGCCTTCTGCGATCGGAGAACGAATAGAGTTAAGATAACAAACGAAAAGAATTGACCCAGGTGCTGGTGATGATTTTACCATCAAGGCCGCCTGTGCAAAGAGCAAATCAGCGTAAATAATCGCCGGGAAGTATTGAACTCGATCTCAATTGAATTTCGGAGCGTGTCAGTCAAAAGACGTGAGCCTTCATTATGCAGCCCTCGCCTCCCCATATCAATCGCTTCAATTTGGGCTGATGTCGCTGTTCGGATAGCATTGTGGTAGCTCTCGCAAATCATAAAATAATCTTTGACGATGCGGCGAAAGGGCGACAACGATAGGGCGTAACGCCCCCTGTCGCTCCCTGTTGAACGGCTCACATCAAACACAAGCCGGCTACTGTCTTCCAACAGGATATTGACGATATAAGGGCCAGACGGGCTATCCAGCGGGCGGAATTCATTTTCTTCTAAAAGGTCAAACACGGCAACACGGCGTTCATGCTGCATTTCCGGGCTTGTAGCCGGCAAACTTTCAGGATCAATGTTGAGCTCGATAATATAGTGATCATTGTCGAGCGGAGTTTCTGACATCAGTGCGAGACCGGATGCAAAGGCAGTTTATCGGTCTGGCGAGGGTCGGACATATCCGCAAGCAGTACATCCAAGCATTCAACATGAGCAAGGAGTGCCCCACCGCCGGCGAATATAAGGTGAAGCTTCCCTCCCGGCGGTTCATCATCGGCCTCAAACACGATTGAGAGTAACACTGTCATCGCGTCAGGGTCAGATTGAGTGATGCCATTGGTCTTGAGAGACAGAACACCGTCAATCCGCAGGGCCGTTAATATGCGCTGGGATGCATTCTCGTCTTCATGACGAAACCGGGTCAGGCGAAGTGTTAACGCACGGGCTTTCGGCGCGTAGTTTATATCACCAATGCGCGTGATGGCATCTTGCAGCGCCGAAGAGATAACCTTGAGGTCGTCTTCGCCCGCAGCTTTGAGTCTTAATTTATCCGTCATCAGGCATCCGTGCTATTTTGGCTCCGCATTGTCCAAGCTTAATTTCAATGTGTTCAAAGCCGCGGTCAAGATGATAAACGCGCCCGACGGTTGTTTTTCCCCTCGCAGCAAGTCCTGCCGCGATCAAAGAGGCAGATGCGCGTAAATCCGTTGCCATGACGGGTGCCCCGTGAAGCTGCGCGACCCCGCGCACCACAGCTTCGCGACCGCTGACAGTAATATTTGCTCCCATTCGGGAGAGCTCCGGACAATGCATGAAACGGTTTTCAAAAATATTTTCTCTGATAATCGAGACGCCGTCCGCCAAAGTCATCATGGCCATGAACTGCGCCTGAAGATCCGTTGGGAAGCCGGGATAGGCTTGGGTTTCCATATCGACAGCTTTGAGCCGGTTCCCATTTCTGGAAATCGTGACGGAGTTTTCATCAAGACTGACTTTGGCCCCGGCTTGGGCGATCAAAGGCCACAAGGACCCTAAATGTTGATGGCGCAGATTGACCAAACGCACAGATCCGCCCGCTGTTGCGGCTGCGAGCGCATAGGTGCCGGCCTCAATCCGGTCAGGAACAACAGCATAAGAAATTCCATTCAGGCTTTTGACGCCCTCAATGCGTATTTCGGATCGCCCTGCTCCCGTAATTTTTGCGCCCATAGCGTTGAGGCACTCCGCCAGATCTATAATCTCGGGCTCTCGGGCTGCATTATTCAGCACAGTTTCGCCGCTGGCCAGTACCGCCGACAACAAGGCATGCTCAGTCGCGCCGACGCTAATGAACGGGAATGTAATATTTGCCCCGCGCAGACCATCCTTAGCTGAGGCTATAACATACCCCTCTTCAAGGCGAATATCCGCGCCGAGGGCTTCGAGCGCTTTAAGGTGTAAATCTACAGGCCGTGCGCCAATAGCGCAGCCACCGGGTAAAGACACCTTGGCTTGCCCAGCCCTTGCCAAAAGTGGCCCCAACACATTAAAGGTCGCGCGCATTTTGCGTACCAAATCATATGGCGCGGTTGTTGATGTCAAAGACTTGGCATGAAGGGCCATGCGGTCACCGGGGCCCTCTTCGACCATGACACCCATGTGGGCAAGAAGGTGCCCCATAAAACGCGTGTCGCGTAGGCGCGGCATATTGGTCAACTCAACAGGTTGATCCGTCAGCAAGCAAACAGCCATCAGCTTTATCGCTGAGTTTTTTGCGCCGCTGATTTTGATCTCACCGTTGAGCGGGTACCCGCCTTCAATAACAATTTTGTCCATAGTGTTTATCCTCGCTGATTATAATTCATCAGCAAATGACCATCTATCATAGCTTATATTGTGACTTCACTAGGGCGATTCAGGGGCGAGAGTCACGGGCGGACACTCTTTTAATTTACGGCCCACGGCTTTGCGGCGCCGCAAATTATCCCTCAGATTTTTTGCCAGCCTAGTGTCGCGCTCGGCTTTTTTGCGGCTTTTTTGCGCCTCGGCATCATCATCTTTACTCATACCGCTTGATACGCCCAAATCCCTCTTGTTTTCAAGTCCTATGACTATATCTGTTACGCCACTCGGCCTGCTGAGCAACAGATACGGCTGGACATGATTTACATTTGATCATATCCAAACCCCATTCCAATATTTAACCAGACGAATGAGAGCGCGTCATCATTGATCACACAAAAATAGCCCAGTCCGTGGTCGATTTAGAGATCGGCGGCCTCGCAGCCCTCTCCAAGGCTTTCTCCCGCACGCCAGGCAACACCCTGCCCATGGCGTTTGAAACCGCCATTTCGCTGATTAATGCCTCATCAGGACGGATCATTGTCTCGGGCATGGGCAAATCAGGTCACATTGGCCGCAAGATCGCCGCAACTCTGGCCTCAACTGGAGAGCCCGCGAACTTTGTCCATCCAGGCGAAGCCAGCCACGGCGACCTTGGGATGATTTCCCGAAATGATGTTGTTCTCGCTATTTCAAACTCCGGCGAGACGTCAGAGCTTGGCGTTATTATTGATTATTGTAGCCGCTTTGACATACCACTGATTGGAATTACATCAGGCCCAAATTCGGCTTTGGCCAAGGCGTCAAAAGCTTGTCTTCTATTACCAAAATCGGCGGAAGCCTGCGGAGAAACGCGCGCGCCTACGACTTCAACCACTATGACCCTTGCGCTGGGCGACGCCTTAGCTGTCGCGCTGCTGCGGGACAAAGGCTTCAAGGCCGATAATTTCAAGAATTTCCACCCCGGCGGAAAACTCGGCGCAGGCCTGCGCAAAGTGGGCGATGTTATGAATAAGGCAGACCGTTTACCCCTGTGCACCCCCAGTACACCCGTTTCTGACATCATACGCATCATAGCTGAAAATAATTTTGGCTGTATTGCCGTCATTGAAGGCCGTGAAATTCAAGGCGTCATCACCGATGGTGATATTCGCCGTAACTTATCTGATGATATTACCCAGAAGCGCGCGTCGGACATTATGAGCCGCAATCCCGTATATGTCTCGCGAAGCACGCTGGCTGCCGAGGCTTTAGCCATTCTTAGTCAAAGGCATATTACGACTCTTTTTGTTTGTGAGGATGAAGAACCTGTTGGCATCCTCCATATTCATGACTTTCTCGCTCTGGGCGTCCTGTAATTATCCGAACAGGATATTTACCGCATACCTTTTCAACAGAGCCACGCTGGAATTACACAGCAAATATTTTGATCTGCCGTGAGGCCAAAATGACTTGCGGCTTTTTGCAAATGTTGTATCTACGCCCAAGTTCGGCTTAACCCGAACGTTCACAGATGTGCTTAATCCTATCCATGAGATGGCACACGTCATATAGGCCGCGGTAGCTCAGTGGTAGAGCGCATCATTGGTAATGATGAGGTCGGGAGTTCAATTCTCCCTCGCGGCACCATC
>CAYGTI010000037.1:0-14271 GCA_964352785.1 uncultured Caulobacterales bacterium | reverse complement strand
TTGCAACATGGGCTGTGCCGCTTCTGTTTGCGTCTGGGCTCTATCTGCTGTGGCGGCTAAACGGTAATTTACTCGATTTAAACTCAACGCTTTATGGCCGCCTGTTACTAGGCAAGCTCATTGCGGCAGTGTTGATATTGGGTGCGGGCGCTTATAATAAATTTCGAATTGCAGGTCTTCTAAGGCAATCGCCATCGCTTGGACGTGCGGCTCTGCGTAAGTCCTTAAGCCTTGAAGCCGCATTATTTATTCTCGTCCTCGTCTGTATCTTATTAGCAACCACCCTTACGGGGCCTGAGGGCCATCACCATTAGAGCTACGTGGTGCTGTACAATCTGACTACCGACTGCCAGCTTTTTTACTACAAATAAGAAAAAAGATAGCGCCCCTTTAATATACCCCCTATAGGTATTATATGTATGTAGACAAATAATCCATACGAAAGGCTTTTTATGCCCGGGACTCATTTATCGCCTCCCTCGCAATCAACCTGTTGCAGTCAAAAACGGAACGCTACCCAGCATAATGAAACTTCGAGCAAGCCAAAGGTAGATCCTTTAACTAAGCCAAAAAGGGAATGTTGTTGTTCCGCTAAATCATAATTCAAACTGGAAGGAGACAGTCATGAGTATTTCAGACAAACTTGCCGTGAAAGACACGGCTCAAGGTAAAAAGGCCGTGGTTTACCGCATGGTGACGGATACGCATATTTGTCCCTTCGGTATCAAGACCGTGGACCTTCTCAAACGAAAAGGGTTTGAGGTCGAGGACAATTGGCTGACTAACCGCGCTGATACGGATGCCTTTAAAGAGAAGCATGACGTGAAAACCACACCTCAGACTTTCATCGGCGGTGATCGTATCGGCGGGTTTGACGCTCTGCGAGAGCATTTTGGATATAAAGTGAAAGACCCGGATGAGAAGACTTACACGCCTGTTTTGGTCGTCTTCTATATCTCCGCTCTGCTCGCGGTTGCGGCCAATTGGGCAATCTCCGGTGATGTTCTTAGTTTGCGTTCTCTGGAGTGGTTCATTGCTTTCTCAATGGGCATGCTTGCCATGCTCAAATTACGGGATTTAGAAACCTTCTCAAATATGTTCGTTGGCTATGATATTTTGGCGCGGCGCGTTGTGCGCTATTCCTATGTCTATCCATTTGCAGAAGCGCTGGCCGGGATTCTGATGATTGCAGGCGGCATATTTGGATTTATAGCCGCGCCCATTGCGTTGTTCATTGGGACGGTTGGCGCGATCTCAGTCATCAAAGCGGTCTATGTCGATAAGCGTGATTTGAAATGCGCCTGTGTTGGCGGTGGGGCAAATGT
Source organism: uncultured Caulobacterales bacterium (assembly GCA_964352785.1). Lineage (GTDB taxonomy): Bacteria > Pseudomonadota > Alphaproteobacteria > Caulobacterales > Maricaulaceae > JACOMS01. The sequence goes on along the minus strand of CAYGTI010000037.1, from coordinate 12,946 downwards.
GCCGCTGGGCTTTGTGTCACTCACTGAAAACCTAGCCATGATGGGGATGGGTATTTGGATGATTGTGAAAGTGATCTAGTCAGGCTCTAAGTTTTGTCAAATTGATCTCTGATTTACACGCTTAGACAACTCTGCCGCGCTCTCTTTTCTCTCGCTATAGCGATCCACCAAATAATCCGAACGACCGCGCGTTAGGAGTGTGAACTTTGTCAACTCTTCCATCACGTCTACGATCCTATCATAATAGGGCGAAGGTTTCATTCGGTCAGCATCATCAAATTCCATGAAAGCCTTCGCCACAGAGGATTGATTAGGCACCGTGATTAAGCGCATCCAGCGGCCTAAAATACGCAGTTGGTTTACAGTGTTGAAAGATTGAGACCCGCCGCTGACCTGCATCACGGCAAGCGTCTTGCCTTGTGTGGAGCGCACCCCGCCAAGTGCAAGCGGTATCCAGTCAATCTGTGTCTTCATTATTCCGGTCATTGAACCGTGGCGTTCAGGCGAACACCAGACCATACCTTCAGACCAAATGACCAAATCGCGAAGTTCTTTAACTTTAGGGTGATCAGCTTCAACACTATCAGGCAAAGGAAGGTCACGCGGGTCAAATGTGCGGGTCTCGCAGCCCAGTTTTTGCAATATGCGCGCAGCTTCTTCATTGGCTAGGCGGCTAAAGGAACGCTCCCGCAATGAGCCATGCAGGAGTAAGATACGTGGCTTATGGATTATCTTATCGGGGCTGAATAATTGCTCATCATCAATGGGCCGAACATGTTCAGGTGCGAGTGCGGGCATTTGATCGTTTATATCAGACACAGATTTTACCGTTTTCGTCAATTAAGAGTTCGCCGTCTTCTTTGTGGAACGGGCCTTGGGGTTTGTTTCCCAGAATATCCAACACGGCCTCGCTCGGGCGACAAAGCTTCACGCCTAAAGGCGTGCAAACAATTGGACGGTTCACAAGGACAGGATGATCCAGCATGTGAGCGATGATTTGCTCTTCGCATACATCTTCTTTCAACAAACCAAGCTCCTCAGCAGGTGATTTTGATTTACGAAGGGCTTCACTGGGCTTTAGTCCGGCGGCAGCGAGCAGCGCTAAAAGCTGTGAGCGCGTCCAGCCTTCTTTTAAGTAATCAACGACTACAGGGTCATACCCTGCGGCTCGAATGAGACCCAAGACATTGCGCGACGTTCCGCAATCGGGGTTGTGATGGATAACGATCATGTCTTTCACCTCTCTAACTTTCAGTAAATTTTGAACGGGTCTGGTTTGCGAAGGCTACAAGCGAGAGCATGACAGGGACTTCCACAAGAACCCCAACCACTGTTGCGAGAGCCGCGCCCGATGAAAGACCGAACAGGCTGATGGCAACGGCTACGGCGAGTTCAAAGAAATTAGATGTGCCAATCAATGCGCAAGGGGCGGCTACATTATGCGGAACTTTCCATGCCCATGCTGCGCCATAAGCCACAGCAAACATGGCGTAGGATTGTATAAGAATAGGCACGGCCAGTAAGGCGATAATCAAAGGGCGCTCTAAGATTACTTGTCCTTGAAAGCCGAATAGTAGGACGACAGTCGCCAAAAGCCCAACGACTGAGAAAGGCTTTACCTTCGCAACGAAAGCATTAACCGCCTCCGTGCCACCTTTGCGGATTAAGACCGTGCGCGCAATCATGCCCGCAATAAGGGGTATGACGACATAGAGCCCGACAGAGAGTATTAAGGTTGCCCAAGGCACAGCAATGTCGGTGACGCCTAATAGAAACGCCACTAATGGAGCAAATGCTACAACCATGATAGCATCGTTCACGCTGACTTGAGCCAATGTATAAGCGGGGTCGCCTTTGGTCATTTGTGACCAGACAAACACCATAGCGGTACAAGGCGCTGCGCCTAGCAGTATGAGGCCTGCGATATAACCGTCGGCATCAGCGGGCGGTATAAGCCCCGCAAAAATGTACTTGAAGAACAGCACACCCAAGGCAGCCATTGTGAAAGGCTTTATCAGCCAATTGACCACGAGTGTAATGATTAGCCCTTTGGGTTTATCGCCAACACGTTTGAGACTGGCAAAGTCCACACCAATCATCATCGGCCAGACCATGGCCCAGATCAGGATGGCAACAGGTAAATTGACATTGGCATATTCAAGACCTGCAAGGGCGCCGAACACGCCCGGTAGCAGTTTGCCTAATATTATGCCGCCTGCGATCGAGAGCGCGACCCAGACCGATAAATAGCGTTCAAAAACACCCATGACGACTCACTCCTAATGAAGCCGTCTTGTAGCAGAAAATCAAAACACTTCAATAGTCGTCGAACTATTGTATTGTTATTTTAGCAAGGTGTTTTCGATAGCCCTGAGACTGTCACGCAAATCTCGGGGTGACCATTGCAGCAGTCCTCGACCAAGGCGGAGAGCAGATCATTTACGCCGTCGATACGGGCTTTATAGATTTGACTGCGGCCCTCACGGGTTACGCTGGCTAAGTCTGCACGGGTTATGATGCCGAGATGGCTTGAAAGCGTATTGGGAGCTACATCAAGAGCCTTTGCGATTGCGCCCGCTGACATCCCGTCTTGTCCTGCCCGCATCAGGGTTTGAAAAATCGCAAAACGGGTGTCTTGAGCTAAGGCTGAGAGCTGTTCGATTGTTTTTTGCGAGTCTGACATAATCTACAGTGTAGGGGGTAATCAAACTTTTGGCGAGTTTGATTTTTAGGCTTGAAATCACAGAAACGCAGGTTTAGCTAAATTGAAAAATAACGACTAACTCTTTCGCGATAATCCAGAAAGGGTTGCCCGAATACGCGTTCAAGATGTGGCTCCTCAACCTTTGTTATTCCAACATGCACCATGAGGGCAAACACAGCGACGAAGACGAAGGCCAGCATTGAACCTGATGCAATCGAGGCCCCCAAGAACATCAAACCATAACCAAAATATTGCGGGTTTCGAGATCGGGTATAAATGCCGTGAGTAATCAGGGTATCTTCCTTTAGGCCGTAGACCCGTGATTGATCGCCATAAGCCTTCCGTCCCAGATAGATAATGTAAGCGCCCGCGGTTAAGACCAAAAGCCCTGGCAAAATCGTCCAAGACTGCGGCGCGTAAAACGTCCCGCGATTTATCCACGCAATCGCAAAGGTCATTAAGGCATGACCGTGCATGGCCACTCCCGACCACATCGCGAGAAATGGCGTGAGATTACCGTTCTTCGTAAAGGAGCGTTTTGCGAGAATACCAAAGGGAATCGAAAGACAGCCATTAAGGAGCATCAGGCCAATGAGGCCTGTTTCAGCATGTATCATGTTGGATAACCTCACCAGATTTAAGTTCGGCTCGCGCCTGTGAAACGATTGAGACGGCAGAGCGCAAGAACAGTGTTGCAAGTAGGACAGCGACCAGCAGGTCTGGCCAAGCCGCGCCCGTTATACCGACCACGATCCCTGCAATGATAACGCCGACATTGCCCACGGCATCATTGCGCGAACAAAGCCAGACAGACCTCACATTTGAATCGCCATCGCGCCAACGCATCAAAATGAGCAAGCTCGTGAGATTGGCCACCAGAGCCAGAAACCCGATGAGGCCCATAGTCTCCGCTGCCGGAACCGTATCACCTAAAAAGCGATATAGAGACGATGCCAAGATAATCATGGCAATGACCGCAAGGCTGCCCCCCTTGAAGAGAGACGCCATGGCGCGCGTGCGTAATGACGCGCCAATCACCAAGAGGCTAATAGTGTATGTCGCGCTATCGCCTGCAAAATCTAGGGAGTCAGCGAGTAGAGCTTGGGAGCCCGATTTGAAGCCGGCCGTTATCTCCACAAAAAACATGACAGCATTGATAAGGATTACAGCCAGCAAGGCCCGCTTATAGCCGTCCGACATCCCCTCAAAAACTTTATCGTCGCAACATCCACTCATCTTATCATCGTCCTCTTGTGCAATTTCGAGAATAATCTACTGTCTACAGTCACTGTAGAGGCAAGAGAAAAATGTTATGAGCCGGAAAACGATTGGTATCCTGTCCCGTGAATGCGGCGTGAAAGTCACGACCATTCGTTACTATGAATCTATTGGGCTTATTCGTGAGCCTGATCGAACGGCCAGCGGGCAACGCATATATGACGATGCAGCTGTAGAGCGATTAAACTTTATTCGCCACGCCAGAGATCTCGGATTTCCTATTGAGGCAATCCGAGAACTTATTGACCTGCAGGAAAGCCCCGGCACAGACTGCGCGAGCGTGGACCGCATCGCGCGAAGCCAACTTGCTGATGTCAGGCGGCGACTTAATCAACTCGAAGCCTTAGAGGCTGAGCTTAAAAACATGATTACAAACTGTAAGGGCGGCGTGATCGATGACTGTAAAGTGCTGCAAACCCTCTCAAACCATGATGAATGTCTGGACGTACACGATGCACACAAAGAATTTACCACAATTGGGTCATAAGAGCATTATTCTCTTGACCCTCCAGTGACTGTAGGTGCTAGATAAGCTCAATGTTTGCAACACGCTTCATATCTCTCGCAAAGCTTTGGCTGACCATCTGCGTGGCGGTTATGGTGAGCTTTGCCACGGTGACACCGGATATTCATCCTGTTGATGCCGATGAAATCGCATGTCAGGATGAAGGAAATTCCGTTCAAGCCGCAAATAAGCAAAGTCCTGAGCAGCCGAATAAGCCGCCCCATGATCATCACGCTCATAATTGCGGAAGTTGTCATGTTCATGCAACGACGCTGCATTTTGCGTCGCTGAAACTCTCCATCGCAGATGCGCTTGAGTATAATTTGAATGCCTATGATGCTGCGCCTCGGGCCGGTCCCATGGGGCTCTACCGTCCCCCCCGTGCCTAATCTTTAGTCAACGGCCAAGCTGCGCTTGGTCATCTGTCTTTAGATTATCACGAGGAATATAATTCAATGTCAAAATTACAACGGGGCGCTATTTGCGTCCTGATCGCCGCCGCCTTTTCGGGCGGTGCGGTCGCGGCTCCGTGCGGTGAGCCTAGTCTATCTGCATCGGCCATCGTGCTGGGTGCGCCCATTACTTTGCGCGCTGTCATGGACGAAATAGCCCATGCGGCCCCACAGGTCAGACGCGCCGCCTTAGAAACGAAAGCCCGTCAGGCCGAAGTTAATCAAGCCGGACGCCGCCTTAACCCAGTGGTGGGTGTTGAGCTGGAAAACTTTGCAGGCTCGGGCCCACTCTCAGGCTTTGGGGAAACGGAAACCACGTTCTCTTTTGAGCAGACCTTTGAGCTCGGCAACAAGCGTAGTTTGCGGCGCGAGGCGGCAAACGCAAATGCGGCGCTGGCCTCTGCTGAATGCGGCGCAATATTGCGCCAGACCCAGCTCGAAGCAGCTATTCTGTTTTACGAATTAGATGCGGCGGTTCAGGTTGCGGATTTTGCAAATGAATCCGCGCTTCTCGCGCAAACGCTTGTTGAAACAGTCTCTAAGCGGGTCAATGCTGGAGCTGGGGCGCCGCCCGAACTCTCTCGCGCACGTGCAGATGCCATTGCGCTCCAGGCGGCTGCCGAAGGTGCAAAAGCCCGCGTCCAAAGTCTGCGTTATGATCTCGCGGCTATGTGGGGCAGCGCCGCACCTCAATTTTCCGCGCCCGTCACCAAATCCCCGTCACCATCGGCATCAGCCTTGGTGGACGAGAGTAAAATCGAATCCCATCCTTTACTTGATATGGCGAGCGCGCAGACGGTTGTGAGCGAAGCCAATCAAGATTTAGCGCAATCACAACAAATGCCGGATGTGACCCTGAGCGCAGGCTTTAGGCGATTTGAGCAAGGCAATGACAACGCTCTGCTCTTTGGCGTGAGCGTGCCATTTCCGATTTTTGACAAGAACCGCGACGCCGTGAAAGCGGCCGGGTTTCGGCGTCAGGCAGATATGCTCAATCGTGTGGCTGTAGAGCGAGATTTAATCTCGCAGCAAAATGCAGCGCGCGCGCAACTTATATCGGCGCAGAAACAGTTAAATCTTCTGGAAACGGATGCTTTGCGGGAGGCCCGCTCTGCCTATGACGCTTCGGTGAAGGGTTATAGGGCGGGGAAATTTGATCTCACGACAACGCTCAATACCCGCAAAGCCCTGATCGATGCCGGTCTCGCCGTTATTGACGCCGCCCGCACGGTCAACATCCAGGAAATAACATTACGCAGCCTTACAGGCGCGTCCCCTTTTACCGGAGACATCCAATGAAACATCTCTTACTTCTCACGACGGCCTTGATAGGCTCCGCCTTACTTTTGTCAGCTTGCGGCGGAGATGCCGGACTAACAGAACGCGAACCCGCGACATCCGCAGCGACATCCCAAACGGCGGACAACCATACCGAAGACGGTGACAATCATGGGGATGAACATGGCGACGAAGAGCAAGACGTTGTCAAACTCTCTGATGACGCCGCGCGAGAAGCCGGGATCATTGTGTCTCGCGCTGAACTTGGGGCGCTTGGAAAATCTGTCAGCTTACCTGCCGAAATCAGGTTTGATGCAGACCGCATTGCCAATATCTCGCCGCGCGTAAGCGGCATCATAGCGAAGCTATATGCAAGCGAAGGTGATGTCGTGAAACGCGGCGATACGCTGGCCCTAATTTCCAGCCGTGAACTTGCCGGATTGAAAGCGGTTTGGCTCAAAGCCCAAACGCAGGCATCTTTGGCCGCCACGGCTTTGGCCCGAGAAGAAAAGCTCTTTGCTGAAAAAATTACGGCGGAGGCCGACGTGCAAGCCGCCCGCGCCAATTTTGAAGCGATCAACGCGGCAAAAGATGCAGCGGAAAATGAGCTTCATGCGGCGGGCGTCAGTGACGCCGCTCTGGAGAGAGTCGCTACAGCGGATGACGGCGATAATTCTAATTCCTATTTAAGCGCGCCAATTAGCGGAACAGTCGTTCGCCGCGGCGTGACCCTAGGTGAAACGGTGTCAGCAGGCGATGCGGGGTCTCAAACCCTATTCACAATCGCCGATGATAGCGTGGTGTGGGCAGACATCGGAGTTTACAAGCAAGACCTCAGCCGGGTTAAGAAGCAGGCCGTGGTCGTCATTAGGTCTGATGACGGCAGCATTTTGGCCGAATCCAATGTCGCCTTTATCCTCCCCATCATCAATGAGACTTCGCGAACGGCAACCGCGCGGGTTATTTTGCAAAATCCTGAGGGCAACCTACGTCCGGGTCAATTTGTAACCGCTGACATCAGCGTTGGGCAATCACAGCCAGTTTTGCGTGTTCCGCTAAGCTCTGTTCAGACCGTTGAAAACAAGGCTTCCGTTTTTGTGCCCATTGAGGGCGGGTTTGAGCCGCGTTCTGTTACGCTCGGAACCGAGTCCGGCGGCTATGTTGAAATACGGTCAGGCCTTCGCGCGGGTGACAGTTTTGTTTCCGACGGTGCTTTCACGCTCAAAGCCCAGCTTGAAAAAGCGGCCTTTGGCGATGGTCACGGACATTAGGAGCAATAGATATGTTTGACTTTATGCACCGTATTGCAGGTGGACGGCTCTTGGCTGCCATTGCTGCTCTCGCCATTACGCTTGGCGGTATTTATGCTTTTCGCGCATTGCCCGTCGATGCTTTTCCCGATGTGACGCCTTCATTGGTACAGGTCTTTACTGAAACAGAAGGGCTCGCCCCTGAAGAGGTGGAGCGCTATGTCACCTATCCGATTGAGAGCGCCATGGCAGGTTTGCCAAACCTCAAAAACATGCGCTCGGTCTCCAATTTTGGATTATCAGTGGTCAATATTTACTTTGAAGACGGCACAGATGTTTACTTTGCCCGGCAAGTTGTTGGGGAACGCTTATCAGAAGCGCGGGGTAATATTCCGGACGGATTTGGCGACCCAAAAATGGGGCCAATTTCGACAGGTCTGGGTATCATTCTTTATTTCAGACTGGATGACGCGACTGGCACGCGCAGTCTTGTTGATATGCGCGAAATCCAAGATTGGATTATCAAATATCAGCTACAAACAGTTCCCGGCGTGACAGAGGTTTTATCTCTTGGCGGGTATGAGAAACAATATCAGGTTCAACTCAATCCTGATGCCTTGCAGTCCTATGATCTGCAAATCGGGGATGTGATGAGCGCGCTTGAACGCGGTAATAAAACCGAGGGCGCGCAATTTCTCGAAATCGGCGCAGAGCAATATACCGTTCGCGGCGTTGGCCTTGCACGCTCTATCGAAGACCTTTCGGAAATCGTCATCAAAGCCCAAGATGGCCGTCCTGTTCGCGTCGGTGACCTTGGCGAAATCATCATTGGTGGCGGCGTGCGCCAAGGCCTCGCTACCGCTAACGGCGAAGGTGAAGTCGTCGCGGGTCTGGTCCTGAAACTGTACGGGACAAACACATCCGATGTCATTGCCCGTGTGCAATCCCGCTTTGATGAAATTAACACCACCTTGCCGGAAGGCGTCACGGCTATTCCGTATTACGATCAAGGTAATCTGGTGAACAAAGCTTCTGCCACGGTGACAACCGCTTTGTGGCAAGGGGCCTTATTGGTCGCAATTGTTGTCTTCATCTTTTTGGGAGGTTGGCGTCCAAGCTTGGTCGTTGTACTGTCCATTCCCTTCTCTGTCGGCTTTGCTTTTATCGCCATGCACATTTTGGGCATTGGAGCCAATTTGATGTCCTTGGGCGGTGTGGCTATTGCCATCGGTATGATGGTGGACGGAGCCATCGTGATAACGGAAAATGTTGATCGCGGCTTACGAGAGTCTGACGCAGGCCATGACACGCGCACAATTGTTGCGCGGTCTTCTGCCGAAGTCATAGCGCCTCTCATCGCTGCCGTGATTGTTGTCATTGTCGTGTTCTTACCTTTGTTCTCTCTGCAAGGCGTGGAGGGTAAAACATTCAGGCCTTTGGCAGCTTCCGCAGCGCTCGCCATGACGGGCTCGCTATTTTATGCGGCCCTTATCGCGCCTGCGATAGCAAACGCACTCATGCGTCGTTCCCCTAAAGCTAGGGCAGAAAAGCCTGACCTTTTGGCGAAATATGTCAGTAAAGCTTCGAGCCTCTTTGTGCGGCGGCGTTTTGCGGCGATCTTGCTTGCAGGTGTTCTATTACTGGCAGGCGGTTTGGCCGGATCAAGGCTGGGTTCTGAATTTACACCTGCCTTGGAAGAAGGCGATATATTGCTGCGCATAACTATGGCTCCGTCTATCTCTCTGACTGAAGCGTCCGCCACAACAACGCGGGTTGAAAAACGTCTGTTAGGCGCGTTCCCTGAAATCAAATCCATCGTTACCCGTATTGGGCGCGGAGAAGTCGGCGCCCATGCCGATCCGACTAATAGTGCTGAGAGTTTTGTGGAATTAAAACCACAAGAGAATTGGCGCCCCGGACTGACGGCAGAGGATTTGCGCACGGAGATTTCCGAAAACCTCGAAAGCTATCCCGGTATTGTTGTCAATATCGGACAGCCCATTGCCATGGCTGTCGATGAATTACTGACGGGCACACGCGCCGAATTGGCTGTTAAAATCTTTGGCCCTGATAGTGAAGTGTTGCTGGAACAGTCCAAAGTTTTGCAAACCCTATTGCAGCAAGTCGAGGGCGCGGCAGAAGTCCAAGCGGACCAAATCAAGGGTGCGCCTCAGCTTGTCGTGACCGTAGACCGGGCCGCATTGGGCCGTTACGGCCTCGACGTTGAGGATGCCCTGGACGCGCTTCGGGCGTCAGTTGGCGGCGCAGAAGCCGGCGCATTGTTCGAAGGTGTGAGGCAATTTCCGATTGTCGTGCGGCTTCGCGCAGAGGACAGAAATTCGCCTGACGACATTAGCCGGATTATTTTAAAGTCGTCATCAGGCGCGCACGTGCCGTTGGAGACTGTTGCTAAGATCGAGACTGTTATCGGACCGCGCCAAATCACCCGTGAGGATGGTGAGCGTTTTATCACCGTGCAGTCAAATGTGCGCGGCCGCGATATTGGCTCTTTCGTTCAAGACGCGCAGGCTTTGACGGATACACAGCTTGACCTGCCGCCGGGCTATCGTCTTGTTTGGGGTGGTCAATTTGAATTGCAGCAGCAAGCCAATGCGCGTTTTGCGGTTGTGATTCCGATTACGTTGGCAATTGTGTTTTTCATCTTGCTCATCACCTTTGGCCGGATGAAATCTGCCATTCTGATATTGCTCAATATCCCCCTGGCTTTAACAGGCGGAGCCTTAGCGCTCTGGATTACGGGCTTGCCTGTGTCGGTGCCGGCGACAGTCGGCTTTATTGCGCTGTTTGGGATTGCGCTCGGCAACGGGATGGTACTGGTCAGTTTCATGGATGATTTTGCCCGCGCGGGGCAAGACCGTGACACGCTCGCCATTGACGCGGCAGGCCTTCGCGCGCGTCCCGTTTTAATGACGGCGCTTACAACGGCGCTGGGGCTTGCGCCCTTACTCTTGGCCACGGGTGTCGGGGCTGAAGTTCAGCGGCCTTTGGCCACCGTCGTCATTGGCGGCTTAGTAACCTCAACCGTGCTCACGCTTTTGGTTATGCCCGCGCTTCATAAATGGTTCGCGCCAAAACCCGGCGGGCACCATTCCATGGTTGAGACGTTACATGACAATAAAGCGGCTTTAGCTGAATAATTAAAAGGCTCCGATGGGCTTAGTCCTTCGGAGCCTGATTAAAGGATTTTATTATGTCTGATACACATAACCACGATGTTGAGCGCAAAGACGAAGCTCATAGCCACGATGATGGACACGATCACGCCCATGACGACCTCTTCAATCGTCTTCTAGGCGGGCGGGCTGAAATCATATTTGCGGCCCTTTGCGGGCTCTGTTTGATTGCTGGCTGGCTTGGCCCAAAACTAAATCTCATTCCCGATCAAATCGGATTTGGCTTATTATTGGTCGCTTATTTTTTCGGCGGCTATTACGCTTTGCGCGAAGCCCTTGGAAAAATACTCAAAGGTCAATTCCAAATAGATTTTCTGATGTTAGTGGCCGCATCGGGAGCCGCATTTTTAGGCGAATGGGCTGAGGGCGCATTTTTACTTTTCTTATTCAGTATTGGCCATGCGCTTGAGAATTATGCCATGGCCCGCGCCCGAAATGCCGTTGCTGCGCTCGCCGATTTAACGCCCGATGAGGCTTTGGTGCGGCGCGGCGATAAAACGGAAACTGTTCATATCGACGCGCTCAAAATTGGCGATATTGTTATCGTGCGCTCAAATGAACGCCTGCCTGCCGACGGATTTGTCGTCAAAGGTGCAAGCGCCGTCAATCAAGCGCCGATTACGGGTGAAAGCGCGCCCGTAGACAAATTGCCGGTTGAGGACAGCGCACGGGCATTAGAAAATCCGGATGCTGTCTCTGCATCGGGCCGCGTCTTTGCCGGCTCAATCAACGGCAGCGGTAGTCTTGAAGTGCTGGTCACAAAATTGGCGGGTGAAACAACATTGGCGCGCGTGATGACAATGGTCGCCGAAGCGCAAACTCGACAATCTCCGACGCAGAGCTTCACCAAGAAGTTTGAAAGAATATTCGTGCCGTGCGTGATTGTCTTGGCCGTTTTGACGAGCCTGTCATTCCTTGTCTTAGATGAGAGTCCCGCCACGAGTTTTTACCGCGCCATGGCGGTCTTAGTCGCGGCCAGTCCCTGCGCGCTGGCGATTGCAACGCCGAGCGCCATATTGTCAGGCGTTGCTCGAGCCGCACGTGGCGGAGTTCTGATAAAAGGCGGTGCGCCGCTTGAAGCACTGGGTCGTCTCGATGCAATTGCTTTTGACAAGACTGGCACACTGACCATTGGCGAGCCGCATCTGGTGGACATCGTGCCTTATGGCGACACATCGGAAACAGAACTGCTTGAAATAAGCGCGGCAGTCGAAGCGCTTAGCGATCACCCTTTAGCGCAGGCCGTTGTCGAAGATGTCAAAAAGCGCTTGGGAGATAATCCCCGTGAGGCAACAGATTTTGCGAATATTATCGGCCAAGGCGTATCGGCCCGAGTGGGCGGTGAACTTGTGCATATCGGTAAGACAGCGCTGTTTGATGAAAGCGGCGGCGTGCCTTTGCCGGATGATTTACGTGCGCGCGTTGAAGACTTATCGGCCAATGGCCGCACGACGATGATCGTGCGTGCGGGCGAGCGATATTTAGGTGCAATTGGCCTCATGGATACGCCGAGAGAGACGGCCAAAGCCGTAATCGAAGATCTGCGCGCTATCGGCTTAAAACGCATGATGATGATCTCAGGAGACAATCAAAATGTGGCCAACGCCGTCGCTAAAGAGGTCGGCTTGGATATCGCATTTGGCGACCTCATGCCCGAAGACAAAGTGACGAAAATCGCTGAACTCAAGGCCCAAGGCGGCGTGGCCATGGTCGGCGACGGCGTCAATGACGCGCCCGCAATGGCCAATGCGACAGTCGGTATTGCGATGGGCGCGGCAGGCTCTGATGTGGCGTTGGAGACAGCCGATATAGCTCTCATGGCGGATGATTTGGAAACCCTGCCATTCGCCGTGGGATTAAGCCGTCAGACCAGCCGCATTGTACGGCAAAACCTATGGGCAAGTTTGGGGATTGTGGCACTTTTGATTCCAGCCACATTGTTCGGATTAGGTATCGGGCCTGCGGTTCTCATCCATGAGGGCTCAACACTGATTGTCGTGTTCAATGCGCTTCGTTTGTTGGGGTATAAGGATAGTCGGTCTTAGAGCTGTTTCGTTTACTCCGGCGAGCTCTATTTCGCCTTTTTAATTGCAGTTTTTGGGCGGCTCCTTTAGCTTTGAGGGGCACGCCTGCCAAATCAGCGTGTGGAGTTCACCAGCTCCCTGTGAAGCGAGACGGCCCTGATTGGGCACGTCCTGAATTTGCGTGTCTCCGGTTTCGGCCGGAGGGCGTGTCTAACGTCAGCGCATATGGCACAGATTTATGTCTGGGCTAAGAGAGACTTT
>CAYGTI010000036.1:0-16463 GCA_964352785.1 uncultured Caulobacterales bacterium | reverse complement strand
TCCATCTTTAACTCATAATGTTAAAGTGTTGCGACGATCCGTTGAACTCACAGGGATGTCCTGACGACGGGAACGGCAACAAAAGGGGACATTAGTCCGGAGGCTTAAAACGCTCAAAAGCCGACGCTGGTTTATGCCTATTTTTTGTTTGCGCACGAACGTCTACGCGCGATTGATCGAAGATTAGACTGTAAACGCAAACAGCCGGGTCGGTGCGTTTCTGGCTTTAGCGCGTTACAAAATAGCCAAATTCAGTCATAGTTTTGGCCTGCGGACGGAGGAAGGTGACCGCCCGTAGAGTTTTGAGAAAGCCGCATTAAAGCGTCTCACGCTACCAAAACCCGCTTGGAAGGCTATTTCTGTAATCGGCAGTGTCGTCTTATCCAACAGTATCTTGGCACGTCCGATTCGAAGGGTTTGGGCCGTCTGAATGGGAGAAGCCCCGATATGCTTGGCAAACAACCGGGATAGATGTCTAGCACCGATGCCTAGTCGATCTGCAAGATCATTGACAGTCCCAACGTCCAGAGCGCCCTCCTCGATTAATCGCAAAGCCCGTTCAACGGTTGTTTTGGTTCCATTCCACGCCGCGCTGAATGGTGCTGTCTCAGGACGACACCGCAGGCAAGGGCGGTAACCTGCACGTTCTGCCGCAGCAGCAGTTGGGTAGTAGCTGACATTTTTCGTAAGGGAGTGTTTCGCGGGACAGACCGGGCGGCAGTAGATTTTTGTTGTTCTGACGGCGGTAAAGAACCGACCATCAAAACTTGGGTCGCGCCTGAGCCGCGCAGCGTTACATGTCTCGAAATCTAGCATGAAATGGATCGTAGCAGCCCATCCAGCACGGCGCCAGACCAGTAGGTCGGGTGAGGTCCGAAAACGGCGAGTTTGTAAAAGGCGAATATAGTACGTCGCTGTCTAGCGTATAATTTACCATCTGAAGGACTAAAGACTATGAGCGAATATCAATTACATTGTTTAGCCGAATCCGGGAATGCTTATAAGGCAGCCCTGATGCTCGAATTGTGCGGTCTGGACTGGTCATCGATTTTAGTCGATTTTCCTAATGGCGAGATGGGAACACCGAAATTTCGCCAAGACATTAATCAATTTGGCGAAGTCCCGGTGCTGGTGCATGAGGGCCTGCACTTATCGCAATCAGGTGTCATTCTAAAATATCTGTCAGAAATGACTGGGCAGTTCGGCCCTGCCAATAAGCAGGAAGAATACGAAATCTTGCGCTGGATATTATTCGATAATCATAAATTCACCAGCTATATGGCGACCCGTAGGTTTGCCCTGCGGTTTATGAAAACCGGTGACACTGAAATAACCGACTTTCTGGGCGTTAGAATAAGGAACGCTCTTGAGATTGTCGAAAAACATATGGCCGATAGAGATTTCATTGCCACACCAACACTCTCAATCGCCGACATTTCTATGTGCGGCTATCTCTATTACGGCGATGAATTGGAACAGAATTTAGGCAGCTATACAAATATCAACGCCTGGTTAGATCGCATCGCGGCAACAAATGGTTGGAAACATCCCTATGATCTGATGCCGCGCGCTTATCCGGTTTAGAGCATGTTCGAGCTTTCTAATTGAGCAGAACCTCAGAAATCGCTCTACACTATGTCGCGCGAAGACGGTTGAGAACCCCATACCCCTCTTGCCGCCTAAGGCAGTATAAATACAATTTAGCGAAACCTATGCTATGGCGGGTGTCGGAAGCAAGGCACTACCGCTCCGCGTCCCGCTCGCCTCCTTCACTCTTCGGCCTTGGCCGCAGGGACTCTCGTAAGTCCGGTATGGTCGGCGGGGATTTCATCTTAGCACTCTCATGCCGAAACCGAAACCAAGGACGAGATTGTTTGAAAAGTTGTAATAGCTGGTGAAACAGAGGTTTTAGGGCTGAACCGCAGCATAAAGCAGACAACATCCCATATCAAAAATTTGCTCAATACGGTAAAATTTTACCTTACAGGATATCAAGCACACTATATATTTTGTCAAGATAACTTGACATATCTTTTTTTGATGTTATGTAAAGTGTACTTTACTAATTATAAGGATTTAACATGTCACAGAAAGCTGCCCACAAACGTTATATGCGCCTCTTTGTACCGGCTATGGCATTTTATGTGATCAGTATCATGAGTATAAGCCTTGCCAAACGGCATGATCTGTTTCCCGAACCCGTATTTTACGGCCTCGCTCTCATCCCGGGTATGGCTATTCTCGTCTGGATATGGGGACATATGAGATATGTCACCGAGCTGGACGAATATTTGCGGGGCGTTCAGGTACGTGCGATTTTGATCGGTATGGCGGCCGTCATGGCATTTGCGACCGTATGGGGACTGATGGAAGAACTCACGGATATCGTCAGGATACCCATTTTCTATGTCGTACCGGGGTTTTATTTTGCCTACGGCATAGCCCATACTATTCTGATTAAGCGCGACGGCGGGTGTGCGTGAAGAACCGCTTAAAAGTTCTACGGGCTGAGCGAAACTGGTCACAAGCGCATTTGGGTGAAAAGCTAAATGTATCGCGCCAGTCGATTAATGCCATTGAAACCGGACGCTATGACCCGTCCTTGCCCCTCGCCTTTAAAATTGCCCGGCTTTTCGAATTAAATATAGAAGACATATTTCAAGATGGAGACTTAAATGACCAATCATAAACGCCATATCGCCAAAACACTCGGAGTTGCCATGCTGGCCGCCGCATGGATCATCGCAGGGCCGGATTGGCTCGCAAAGCTTGGGATTCAAAACTCAAAAGCAATCGACCTTTTAACGCTCACCCCCGCGGTAATAGTCATGTTTTTCATTATTAAGGCGCGGCCCGGCTTTCTGGCCTGTGAGAGAAGAACGTTCAAAAAAATACTCAACATAAAATAGAGTCACTCACGGTGACAGCCTCTGAGCGTTAAACCTCAAGGGCTGTATTATGATTGACGGGCAGGTGACGCGTGTCTGTCATAGCGCTGACGTTGTGAGTGTTCGCTTTTTTGATATAGTTTTGGACATCAGAAATAAATCCAAGCTATGGAGAAAGACATGCAAATCAACCCTGACGCCGTTAAAATCAAACGCTGGAGAGAAGAGCGGAGCTGGTCGCAAGACCACCTTGCAGACGCCGCAAGCCTAAGCCTGAGGACAGTTCAACGCATAGAAAACGGTGATGGAGCCTCGCGTGAGTCTGTCATGGCTCTAGCAACAGCTTTTAATGTAGACGTCATTGCATTGACTGTTGATCCGCGAGTTGAAGCCAAGGCAATCGCGCAAATGAAGAGAACAAAAATCAAGAATGCCCTTCGGTTTGGCTTTCTGATTAATCTGGCCAGCTATGTGTTCGGCTTGCTCGTGTTTACAGGCATCAGCCTCAGTGACGGGATCGAAGGTTACGCGATGCTGTTGCCAGCAATCTGGTGGGGCGTAGGCGTTGCCGGGTTTGGGCTTGCGACAATTATTGTAGAGATCGTTGTGTATTATGAAGAAAAGGCGGAAGCTGGCGAATGATATGTCGCCCCGGCACAAAACAGGTGAGAAAGCTGTCAATCTACAATCCAGCTTTACTAGCGATAGTTTTTTCTGAAAACATGAAAAATTCAAAGACACAACACGCATATCATCTGACAAATATCTCAGCTAAAGTTTGAAACCCACAGGCAGAGCAGCGTACACACGTCTTGCGAATCTGTATTTTCGCGCTTATGTGTAGGCCACGTTTTTTAAGAGACTGATATGGCTGACACAATACACCACAAAGTTATGATTATCGGCTCCGGCCCCGCCGGATATACGGCGGCGGTTTATGCCGCCCGCGCGATGCTCGAGCCCGGTATGGTGGCTGGATTGCAGCCCGGCGGGCAGTTGATGATTACAACCGACGTTGAAAATTATCCCGGTTTTCCTGAAATTATGGGCCCGGACTTGATGGAAAAATTCAAGGAACACGCGCTTAAATTCGGCACATCCTTCTATGAGGATATGATTACGGATGTGGACTTTTCAGTCCGCCCTTTCAAAATGAGCGGCGACTCCGGGGACCTCTACACTGCCGATGCGGTTATCATTGCCACAGGCGCGCAGGCCAAATGGCTGGGTATGCCCTCTGAGGAAAAGTTTAAAGGTTTTGGCGTCTCCGCCTGCGCCACATGCGACGGGTTTTTCTATCGCGGCAAAGACGTGACCGTCATTGGCGGCGGCAATACGGCGGTGGAAGAAGCGCTGTTCCTGACCAAATTTGCCTCCAAAGTCACGCTTGTGCATCGCCGTGACAGCCTGCGGGCCGAGAAAATACTGCAAAACCGCCTCTTGGAAAATGAAAAGGTCGAAATCCTTTGGGACACAACGCTGGACAAAATTCTGGGCCAAGACATGCCGCCAAGCGTGACCGGAGTGCGCCTGAAAAATGTCAAAACCGGCGAAACGTTTGAGCGTGAAACACACGGCGTGTTTATCGCCATTGGTCACAAACCCTCGACAGATATTTTCAGAGGTCACGTCGTGATGAATGAAGGCGGCTATATTGAAACCGCGCCGGACAGCACCGCGACAAATATCCCGGGCGTGTTTGCAACAGGTGATGTCTCGGATGAGACGTTCCGTCAAGCCGTGACAGCCGCGGGCCTTGGCTGTATGGGCGCGCTGGAAGCCGAGCGCTGGCTAACCGAGCATAGCAGTCGGCCCGCGGATATGGCCGCTGAGTAAATGCCCGATACGCTGGATTGGGATAAGCTAAAGACATTTAACGCGGCGGCCGAAACAGGGTCTCTAACAGCAGCGGCGGAAAAACTACGCATTTCCCAATCGGCGGTCAGCCGCCAGATCACAGCGCTCGAAGACAGCCTCAACACCCCGCTCTTTCACCGTCATGCACGCGGGTTAACCCTGACCGAACAGGGGCACATTTTGTTTACTGCAGCGCAGGATATGGCCCACAAAGTCGCGCTGGCGCAGGCCTCCGTTGTCGATAGCCGCAACAAACCCCAAGGCACATTGCGGGTGTCAACGCCGATTTCTCTCGGGTCAAACTGGCTGATGTCGGTACTGCCCGAATTTATGAAAGCCTACCCCGAGATTGATTTGCAATTGATCCTGGAGGACGGCGAGCATGATTTGTCAGCGCTGGATGTGGATTGCGCGCTGCGGCCTTGGCCCTCAACGCAAGGGGATGTGATTGAGCGCCGTCTAGGGACAATCGCGCAAAGTCTGTATGCCTCGGATACATATTTGGCGCGCAAAGGCGCGCCAGCCTCTCTGGATGATCTCGACAATCACGACATTGTCGCGTTTGGCGAGTTGATCCCGGCGCGCCTGCACAGCACAAACTGGGTTCTCACGGCGGGCCGCGAGCCGGATAATTCGCGCAAACCCGTTTTACAGGTCAATAATCTTCACGGCATTATGCGCGCCGCCGAAGCCGGTATCGGGATCGTCGGGCTGCCTAATTATATGGTGACCCTCTCGCGGCGCCTGGTGCGGATACTACCTCAGGTCAAAGGCGAGTCGTTTGATGTGTATTTTGTCTACCCAAGCGAGCTACGTGGCTCGGTGAAAGCCAAGGTGTTCAGGGAGTTTCTCGTTCGCGTCACCAAAACTTGGCGCGATTGAAATTGGATCTATGCATTTATGCATAGCAAACTTGCGCATCTAACGCTTCTTATTCGGAATTGAAACATTATCTAAGGGTTAACACAGAGCGGCTTCCTCCCCTTTTTAGCCGCTAGTGTTTACCGCATACTCTTCCTCCCCGAAAGTATAGCGAAGACTTTGCCGGGCCGGATTTTACTCCGTGCCCGGCTTTTTTCTTTCTTAACCACGACCTCTATAAAAGTCTTAACCAAGGTTTGGTACAACAACATCATTATAGATTACAAAAGAACGCTACATGATGTCCAACCCAGAAAAAGGTTTATCAGAGCCGGAAACGCTCTTCCCGCCTGTGCCGCGCGAAAGGCTGGCGGCTGATCTGACTAAATCCGGATTATCAATCCTTGATCAAACGCTGGATGTTGGCATCAGCATCTTGAATGAAAACCTTGAATATCAATATCTGAACCGCGAGATGTATGAGCAACTGGGTGTCACCACAAGCCAGCTCAAAGTGGGCGATCCGCTGTCAAAATGTCATGATTTGATGATAAAAAACGGATTTTTGACGCCGGAAATCATGGAAAAAGCGAAGCTTTCCTCACATGAGCAGCATCAGCGCGGCAAAGACAATGAATTTGATGGGACAATGGAACTGGCCAATGGCCGCACCATGCGACTTCGCCGGACAAAACTCGCCAACGGTTACACGGTCTCCGTGTCTTCAGACATCACAGACCTTGTGGAAAAAGATAAAATGTTGAGCGACTCGATGCATTTGGGGCGCTCCGGCTATTGGATAATTGACCTTAAAACGAAAAAAACCGAGCTGAGCAACACACTCAAGGTTTATTTCTCTAAAGAAACACAGAAACAAATTGCCCAGCACGGGATCAACATCACAGCGATCCCCGAAGACCGTCATATATTACCAGAAGCGATCAAAGCCGCCGCTGCCGGAAATAGCCGCTTTGAAATCAAGTCACGCACACTGGACGGCGACGGCGAACCCCGGCGTAATTTTACATCCGGTGAAATACTGCGCGACGAAACAGGGCGGCCCTTCAAAATCCGCGCTTTCGTCAAAGATATCACCGAAGAATACGAAAAAAGCCAAGCCCTGAAAAAAGCCAAAGATGAAGCCATTCGCGCCTCACAAGCCAAATCCGAGTTTTTAGCCAATATGAGCCACGAAATCAGGACGCCTATGAACGGTATTTTGGGCATGGCAGAGCTTTTGAAAAATACAGATATTGATGACCGTCAGCGCGACTTTGTCAAAGTGATTAACAACTCGGCAGAAGCGCTACTGACGATTATCAACGACATTTTGGATTTCTCCAAAATCGAGGCCGGCGCGCTCAAGCTTGATCCGACGTCGTTCGATCTCAAAGATGCTGTCAATGATGTCGGCGCCCTGATGCGGCAAGCCGCGCAGAACAAAAAAATTGAACTTATCATTAATTACCGCCCGCAGATGGGCCGTTATTTTATTGGTGATGTGGGCCGCATCCGGCAAGTCCTTACAAACCTTATCAGTAATGCGATAAAGTTCACGGCCAAAGGCAATGTCATTGTCAATATCGACGTCAAAGACGCCCGCGAAAACCTCAGCGTAATTAAAATCTCCGTCAAAGATACAGGCATTGGAATCGCGGCGGATAAAGTCGGGGATATTTTCAATAAGTTCACCCAAGCAGACGGCAGCACGACTCGGGTTTACGGCGGAACCGGACTGGGCCTGAGCATTTCCAAATGTATTGTCGAAATGATGCATGGCCGGATCGGCGTTACCTCGATTGAAGGCGAAGGCTCTACATTTAGCTTCGCTGTTCCCCTACCAAAAGATCTTAATGTCACACCTGTTATCTATGATACATCGGCTCTGAAAGGCAAACGCGCGCTTGTGATTGATGATGTTTCGGTCAACCGCTACTTGATCAGCGAACATTTACGGGCGTGGGATATTACGCCGGTCATGGCCGCCAACGCACATGATGCTTATGAGATTATGAAAGACGACGCGGACAAAAACCTGATCGACATAGTATTGCTCGATTACCTGATGCCGGATATGGACGGGTTGCACTTGGCGAAAAAAATTAAAACCAATCCGGACATTTCATTCGTGCCGATGGTCATGCTGTCCTCTTGCGATCAACCGCTCGATAGCGGCAGATTATCCGACATCGGTATTGTCGATTTCATTCTCAAACCCCTCAAAGAACAACGGCTATATACCTCGCTTGTTGAAACGCTCTCCAAATATAAACGCGAGCGCGGGGCAGCGTCACATGCGCAGCAAGCGCCGAAACCCAAAGCCTCGACGATAAAGAAAGCCGCCAGTTCGAAATATGAGGTTCTTGTAGCAGAAGACACAGAACTAAATCAGGATGTGGTACGGCTTATGCTGTCAGACACAATTTTCGCTCCGGTTTTTGCCAATAACGGCTTGATTGCGGTGGACATGTACAAAGCCGAGCCGGATAGGTTCGCCCTTATTTTGATGGATGTGTCCATGCCGGTCAAAGATGGTTATGAAGCCACCCGGGACATCTTACGCCACGAGGCTGAAACAGGCCTCGCGCATACGCCGATCATTGCGCTAACCGGTCACGCACTCAAATATGACCGGGATAAGTGTTATGAAGCTGGAATGGATGATTATCTGTCAAAACCTGTGAAACAAGACGATCTTGAGGACAGACTCAATGACTGGCTGAAAAAAATCACACAGCTCTCTTTGGCGGCCTGAGGTTCAAGACTCTATTGCCTTTGATAATCAATTTTATCATTCCCGTATTTCACGGTAAAATTTCTCGTAAATCCACAGAAATATAGGTGAGATGCGTTCAATTTTCGATTTCGAATGAATGTGAATTGCACAAAATAGATTTCTATACCCGTCTCACGCATTACAAATACGACAGATGTCGTGTTTGTCCTTGCCATTACGACATCTGTCTTGATATGAAATAACATCATTTCAATTAGGAGAAACACATGACAAACCCCACCCTTAAATTCATCGGAACGACGCTAGCGATAGCAGCCTTTACTGCTGGAACAGCGTTCGCTGGCAATGGCAAAGATTGCGACCATAAAAAAGAAACGGCGACCAAAACAGAGGCCACATCCATGCAGATGAAAACCGAGGTGATGTCAACATCCGCAGCGGCGACATCCAAAGCAAAAATGCACAAAGTTTATAGTGCAGAAGACGCGGCCAAACTATGTGCAAAAAAACAAGTCAAAGATATGGAGGCCTGTGTCACGTATAAAACAGGTAAAACTAAAGCCGTAGCACCGAAGACTTAACGCCCGAAATACCTATCGTCCCGGATCATAGATGATGTCCGGGACGGTAGATAGAACATTGTAATGATGGAAAGACCTTAGTGTTTTAAGGTCACGATTTGATCCCAGCTTATTCTGTGCGAGACGGCCACCGTCAATGACGGTTTACGAATAAAGCTACATTAAAATTTATAAACCGGGTCATCTGGAAAACGCCCGCCAATTGGCGTTTTAAGACCAAAGCGCTCCGTTTCAGTGCCTTCCGGCAGGGGTAAATTATCAACCCAATCAAAGACAACACGGCGGTTTAAGATACGCCACTGATCTCCGCGCTTGGTGAACCAATCCAAATAGCGGCCTTTCATGTCAACCTGAACGATGTTCCCATCAGCATCAGGCTGCCTCTGGAAGGCAGAAAAATAGCTTTCTACGGCAGCGCCATCGCCGCGAAATTCTATAAGTATATTATGGATTTGATGTATACCGCGTTCAATATAGGGTAGTGTTTTCATAGCCCAATCTATGAAACCTGCCGCACTACCCTGATAAGGTCCATGATGATCGGTGCCGTCCGGCCAATAAGCTGACCGCAGAGCGGCCTCATCTGTACGGTCTATTCCGCGGCAATACCTATATAGGCAATCACGGATAGCCTCGCGCGCTAACAGCTCGGTTAATTTATCTTCGCTACTGTTTGCTTGTGTCATAAGATTCGATGTTATGGTGGTTATTTATATAAGCCTAGTCGTAATATTGTTTTTGACTGGGTGAAAGCGCTGCGCTTAGGCTAATGCAAGACCAATTTTCAGCGTTTTTCCTATTCGGCCAAAAATAAAATAAATCGATTATACCGTCAAAAATCCAGCAATAGAGCCCCGCAGAGGGCTGGCATTATAAGAGCCGATGACTTTTAAAAACGTTGTGTTATCCACCAAGTCGGACAGGGCTTTCTCGCCGGCTTTTGAGAAGCGGTTAATCGCAATATCAACGTAGAATGTTGGCGCGGTGCGCAGTCCGGACACCATATAGGTCTCAAGCTTGATAATATTCACATTATGCATCGCAACAGCATTGAGCGCCTTGAGCAGCGCGCCCGGGTCATGATTGACTTGGAAGATAACGGTGGTAATCGCCGCCTCGCCAATATCTTCGGAGCTCACAGACTCGCGGCCCAGCACATGAAAGCGGGTGAAATTCTGAACATTATCCTGAATGGAGCTTTCCATAACATGCAGGCCGTAAATCTCGGCGGCGCGGAGCGAACAAATCGCGGCCTTAGAAGAATCGCCCTCCTCGGATAATGTTTTGGCCGATGTGGCCGTATCAGAGAGGCTGATTTGTGCGGCGTCTGGCAGATTTTTTGCAAGCCATTTGCGGCACTGCATCAAGGCCTGTTTGTGGCTTTGAACAGAGTCGATTTCAGCAAGATCATACTCGCCGCTGCTTTTTTTCGGGACAGCAAGACAGTGAGAAATTTCAACAAAGTGCTCGGCGACAATGCTCAGGTCGATAATATCCAAGACCTGATAAAGCTCGGCAACACGGCCCGCGATAGAGTTTTCAACGGGGACAACGCCGTGGGTAATCTCGCCTTTTTCCGCGCTTTCAATAATCTCGAAAATGGAGCTAAAGCCGACGAGCTTGGCCTCTTCAAACATGTCTTCTGTGGCCTGATAGGTATAAGATCCCGGCACGCCAAGGTAGCCTACAATGTGTTTGTCTAAAGTCACTCTAATCCCTTTATGCTTTCGCGTTCTTGCCGGGCGGTCTGAATAAAGTCCGACATTTTGTCAAAGTCCATGTTTTGCGTCTCGCGGGTTAAGTCGCTGATGAAACCCGAGACGTCTTCAAGGCAAGATAATATCTTATCTTTATTATAGCGGAATATGTCCACCCACATTTCACTATCGCTTTGAGCAATCCGCGTAAAATCACGAAAACCGCCTGCGCAAAACGCTTCATAGTCCAAGCCTTGATTTTCGCGAAAATCAAATCCCGCGCGCATATAAGCAAATGCCAAAAAGTGCGGCAGATGCGAGACATAGGCCATGATGCGGTCATGCTCGTCAGGGTCAACCTGCGTAACGACCGCGCCCAACATCTCAAACATATCCTGCGCTATCTTTGCGGCCTCTGCGTTGGTTGCGGCGTAAGGCGTTAAGAAAACGCGCCTCCCTTTGAATAAATCGGAACGGCCATGATCCGGCCCGGTCAAATGGCTCCCCGCCATGGGATGTGCCGGGACAAACCTGTTAAACTCCGGGGCCGCCTCTAGGGCGCGCTCCACAATAGCCGACTTTACCGAGCCTGCATCTGTGATCACAGTCTTGGGCCCGGCGGCTTTAAACACGTCCGGAAGCATGTTGATGATCGCCCCGACAGGCGCAGCGAGGACGGCTATATCCGTGTCCGCTCTAAGATCATTTATACTTTGCGACATGCTGTGACAAAGCGCCAAGCTCTGCGCGCGTGACAAGACTTGCGGGTCAGCATCAATCGCCTGAATAATCGCGGCGGGTTTACGTTGCAGAACGGCGCGCGCAATGGATGATCCGATCAGGCCGAACCCAATAATAGCAATTCTCATCAGCGGGGTATTTGCCGATAGGGCACGGGCGTATGATTGCGCATAAAATTAAGATCGCACAAATGGCCTGTGGCTTTGGCGAACGCACCTAAAAATTCCTGCATATTAGTCAAGTCCATATCGAGCTGAACACTGTTCTTGGATTTGGAGGTTCTGACAATCACATTGCCAAAATCAGAGACTTGATCAAACGGCACGGGCAAGGTGTAATCCTCGCAAGTCACTTCGCTCACAATCGAGGAGCGCTGCAAAAGGTCAAACGGGCGGAAACGTTCTTCGCCGTCAAAAATACCGCCCATGGCAATGCTCGCCTCAGCGACTTCCAAGTCCTGAGAGACCAATGTCTGCGTCGAGCACGTCTGGAGGAAATTCTCAACATCGGAGAACCTGTTCATACCCATAATGTGATCGCCTGCATCAAGGCCCAGCGTATGACACCATTGTTTTAGATTATTAAATGACGCAAACCCACCGCCAAGCAGCGCGCGGCCATAATTAATCGCGGCGTAACATTCGATATCTTTGAAACGCCGCCCGACGCCTACTAAATCTATCAGTTTAACGATTTTGCCCGACCCGCTGCCGATCAAAAGGTAGTTGGAGAGGAGCATGGATGAGAACACAACGTCCAAAATTGCCTGAGAACCCTCAGGTATTTTGTAACGGGCGATTAATATCCTGTTCGTGCCCGCACCGACCTCGCCAAGGGCGCGCTTGAGAATGCTCGTTTCATCGCCTGTGTAGGCTTTGGGGCCGTTTTTAATTTGGGTAAGACTGCTCATACTCTTCCATATATTGAGGCGAACGCCTTATCAAGGCGTTTTCAATGACGCCCGCCCACTACCTCTTATTCCTTGCTCAAAGCTGCGCGGCGATGATAGGCAAGAAAATAGAGGGGGAACACTCATGAATAGAGTTCGTATAAATAGCACAGCCGCGCTCGGTATGTCGCTCGTGGCCGCCGTCAGCTCAATTCTCATTGCGCCGATTATAGAAAATACAGATTTGATTTACCAAGTCGCCTATGCGCTTGTGGCAACAATTGGGTTTTTCGTTTTCTTTTCGATTATTCAGCGGATTTTGACGTGGTTGAGCTTTCGCAAAATCCTTGGCAAATGGCATTATGTGACAACGCCGTTTTCGTTCTCGTCTTATCAGGACGCCAATTACGCTGTGATGACATTCTTTATCGCGAAAGACGGCAATCTAAATTACAAAGTCGATCTTTACCCCACGCGAAAAGGCGTAGAAATCCCGGGTTCAGAACCCAGCCGCGGCTACGCCATTTCAAAAGCCTGCCGCTATGACGAAAGTACCAAAAAAATCGATCTGGTTTTTTCTGTCTTCTATAAAGATGAAACCAACCAAGGCAGCCGCGACGGGCGGCTCTATTTGCGCTTTGTCGAAGCCGGGCATTTGGAGGGTGACTGGGCCAGCGAAGTCTCAGTGCACAAAGATGATGACAGCGTTCAGCAAAGACGGATGTCGACAGGCCGTATGATTGCCGCGCGTCCCAAGCGGTTCTCTAAGATTGCCGACGCCGAACTGCACCGCACGATCGGGAAAAAAGCACCTCAACCTGAAACAACAACATAAGACAGACACCTTCCCCTGCGGCTCTGGAGTCTGTGGAACTTAGCCAAACAAAGATAAATTGACGGCTTTTTTCTTTGAAGAACTACCGCTATAGCGACCTCTTTAAGGGCCTGCCATGTCAGTTCGTGAATTTCTGGTTTTAATGATTGTTTGCCTCATTTGGGGACTGCATTTCATTGTGATGAAAGTCACCGTTGGCGGAGTCGCCGAGCCCTTATTTTATGCCGCTGTGCGCATGAGCCTTGTTGCGCTTGTTTTACTACCCAAACTCAAATGGCACCCGGGCTTAATGCCCTTAATTTTACCCGCAGGACTGGCTTACGGTGCGCTCAATTATGCGTTTATGTTCCCGGCCTTGGGCCTGACCACGGCCTCAGCCGCCGCTATCACCATCGAGCTCTATGTACCTTTCTCTATTATTCTGTCCGTGATCATCTTCAAAGACCGGATTGGCTGGTTTAAAATCGCAGGTATCTCCTTGGCCTTTGCCGGCGTGGCTATTGTCGCCACTGCGGGTCCGCCAGAGGCCGCTGGCCCGTATTTTTTGCTAGGTATTATTATGATTGCGTGCGCGGCTATGTGCGAAGCCGTCGGAGCGGTGCTCGTCAAAAAAGTCGCGGGCGTGAAACCGCTTGAGCTGCTCGCTTGGTTCGCCGTCATTGGCACTCTTGTTCTCTGGCCGCTAACATTCATGCTGGAAGACAATCAAATGGCCGCGTTCAGCCCGGAAACGCGGCTTCCATTTTTTTGGGCGCTTGTTTATTCAGGTTTGTTGGTCTCAATTGTAGCCCACGGCAGCTATTATTGGCTCTTACAGCGCCTTCCGATTTACATCGTTTCAACATCGGGATTAATGACAACCTTGGTCGCTGTTGCCTCGAGTATTATAATCCTTAAAGAACCACTGACGTTGCCGCTTATCATTGGGGCTATGATGACGCTTATGGGTGTCGGTTTAATCTTATGGCGGAACCGCAGCGTTAAACCAGCGCCGATTTTGCCTTAACAACTCCTTAATTCGGCCCTTTTATCGCCCAGCGGGTTTTGCACATATGCCTCCTAGCTAAGGAGACCGTTATGCACCATCGCGCTTTTGAAAAATCTGTTTGGGCCTTGACCCTCATTTTATGCGCGGTGATGCTCGCGGGCGTGCCGGCAAGCGCCTCGACGCCAAGCGGCCTTGCGGCGGGCCTGCAAAACCCGTTCATCTATGGGACGGGACTTGTGCTCTCATATATCGGCGCAAAACTCATAGGATCCTCACCCGGCGATTTCTAAGCCCCTTTCTGACTGAAATTTAACGCCCACTGACAGGAAATAGCACGCGGAGCGGTTTCTGCCCCCTTGGCTCGCGCGCATGTTGGCTTTAGGTTGTGCATTGCCAAGCGGGAGTCCTTGGTGATTCACATCGGCTCCATAACCTTTTTGAGAGACCGTTTGAGAGACCCTTTGCGTGAGATTGCCAACACCATTCTCAAATGGCTTTTCGCCCTATACCGACCCGGAGCCTTGGGCAGACTTTTATGATGATGTCGCCCAGCGCGGCGCCACAGCGGCCGGGTTTGCCATCGCGTTGCATATTGGTCTGTTTTTTGTGCTTCAGCCCTCTTTTCGTATGCCGGATATCCCGATTGAGCCCAGCGCCATTCCTGTGCAAATCATTGCCTTTGAACCAAAGCCTGCCCAAACCGCGCCGCCGCCCGAAACGGTTATTTTAAAACCGGCAACCCCCGCACCGGCTCCCCCGCCAAAAACGCAACCCAAACCGCCTGTTTTACGTGCGCCAGACCCCGAGCCAAAACCAAAGCCCGTACCTTTATCAGAACCCAAACCAGAGCCCTTGCCGACGCCGGAGCCTTTGCCAGAACCCAAGCCGCAACCAGAGATCACGCCCGCTGCGCCACCACCGGATATTCTAGCATCCCCAATTGACACGCCATCTGAAAACATCGCCGTTGATCCACTCCCTATACCGGAGCCGGAGCTTGAACCTGAGCCGGAGCTTGAACCTGAGCCGGAGCCTGAACCCAAAATTGAACCTAAAATTGAGCCCCTCATAGAGCCGGAACCTGAACCGTTCATTGAGACTCCCGTTCCTGAAACTCTACCCGAGCCAGAACCAACTCCAGAACCAATCCTCGAGCCTATAGTTGAGCCCATAACTGAGACTGTTTTGGAACCGGAGTCCATCGCCGAACCCGAACCGCAATTTCCGGTCGACCCCTTACCGGAGCCTGTCACAGAACAGGAACCTGAACCGCTGCCGCAACTCTTGGACGATATAATAGACCCGAATCCAGAACTTGAGCCTGCGCCTTTTATCTCAGATCAAACCACAGACGAGCCGCCAACCCCCGGCCCGGTGATCCAAGAGCCAAAGCTGCAACCCGATTTGCCAGAAGCTCTGCCCACGCTTCCACAAGACCTGCCTCAAGACCCACAAATAGATGCAACGCCTGCCCCGACACCAGAACCTGATAATCCAGAACCCGCCGCGCCGGAGCTTATCACCACAGCGCCAACCGTGCTCGCCTCGCCGGACGCGCCGACAAACGCCCAAGAAGCCCAAAATGCGGTTCCTCAATCACAGGCCGATTCTATGATTGATTTTAAGCCCGCTAAAAGCGGCAACGGTCAGCCCGCAAACATCTTCTCCGGCGATGGAAGCCCAGCCGCTACGCCCGACACGGCATCATCAGGGTCAACCATACCTGCCTCCGGCGGCGGCCAACCCTTCAAAGGCGCTACCCGGCGGGCCAATCCGGGCGCGGCGGGCTGGACATTGAAACCCAGCGGCGGAACCGATATGGGCAAAGGCTATGGCGGCTTGATCAAAGATGTGAAATGCCGCGAGGATGACCGAACACATCAAGACTGTCCGGATTATATCCCGGGCTTTACCGGGCGAAATGCGGCGGGTTACGAGTCTTTTGGTACCCACGCTAACGGCAATGTCCCCGCGGCCAGCCCCCGGGCCGGGACGCAATCTAATCAAGCTGTAGGCGGCGGTACCAATCCCTGGGCGCGCGGCATTGGCAATAATAGTATCAATGCGGGCGGACCGTCAGAAAGTGCGCTTGATGATGCCGACTTTGGCCGCACGTTCCTGCACAATAAAATTAGCGACGGCACCCAGCCCAGCCGCTTGCGCGATGCCTTCACATCCCCGGCGCAACCCTGGACCGACACAGTCCAACCCCTGCCCGTCCCCGTTCAGCCTCTTGCGGGCACTCCTAAAGCTGAAGAAACAGATAAAGACGAGTAAACCGGGATATGGGCTACCTCACGCACTTGCAAACACCCGCCGCAGCGGCGGGTTAAGTACCAACATGACGATAGTCTGAACGGATATTTCAGATAGCGTTAACCCTGTTTTG
>CAYGTI010000035.1:0-22015 GCA_964352785.1 uncultured Caulobacterales bacterium | reverse complement strand
GTGTAGATCATGTGGGCGCGCAGGCCACTTTGGCGATTATGGGTTGGCAAATTTTAGGACTTCCTCCGCAGCAATCTTCCATGAGAAAGCCTAACAGGTCAGATATTTTTGCGAAATTAGCAAAATAGCGAATGCTACGCCCCTCGCGTTTTGCATTAACTAACCCAGCCTGTTTGAGAATGCCTAGATTTGTTGACATGGTGTTCTGCCGAATATTGAGGCTTTCCCCGATATTGCCCGAGAGACATCCTTGCTCACCTAACCTTATTAAAAAACGTAGAACGCTCAATCTTGTCTCTTGGGCCAGAGCGCTAAAGGCTATAACTGCATTATTGTCATCCATACATCATGATATATTGATATAATGCAGTATGTAAACTTATAATATAAAAAAAACCCGCTATGACGCGGGTTTAATTTTTAAAATATCAAGCGGGTTAACTCGCTTCGAGATCAAAATCCTTATACTGAATTTTAAGTTCCCGTTTGAGAATTTTACCTGTCGCCCCCAATGGAAGTGTCTCTTGGAAAACAATAGCATCGGGCATCCACCACTTGGCACATTTAGCAGAAATACAGTCTTTGATTTCGTCGATATTTGGCGTTTTTCCCGGTACAGGCTGTATAATGAGGAAGGGCCGCTCTTGCCACTTTTCATGACGTAATCCAATGCAAGCTGCCATGGCAACTTCAGGATGGTCAGAGGCCGCATTTTCAACATCAATAGAACTGACCCATTCGCCGCCGGATTTGATCACGTCTTTGGAACGGTCAGTAATTTCCAGATAACCCTCGGGGTGAACCGCCGCAACATCACCTGTACGGAACCAGCCGTCTTCGGTGAACGCATCATCCCCTTCGCCGCGGAAATACCCGGAAGCTACCCATGGACCACGCACATGCAAATGTCCGGATGTCTCGCCGTCTTCGGGTAGAATATTATCCTCATCATCAACAATGCGCATTTCAACGCCAAAGATACGGCGTCCCGCAAGCAGTTTATGACGAACTGTGCTCTCATAGTCAGACGCATCCGTGCCGGGGAAGGGCGAATAAGTCGTTCCGAGAGGGCTTGTTTCTGTCATGCCCCAGCCTTGCTGCATGGGGATGCCAAGATCTAGTTCATATTTACGAAGCAGCGACTCGGGCAGGGCAGACCCGCCCACGAGCGCTTTCTTGACGGTCGGTAAGCTCTCGCCGTGCTCCTTGACGTGATTGTAAATGCCCAGCCAAACCGTTGGTACGCCGGCCATTAGGGTCACGCCTTCTTGTTTGATAATTCGGGTTAAGGTCGCGCCGTCAAGTCCAGGCCCTGGCATAACCAGTTTCGCTCCGACCATAGCGCCGGAATAGACAAGGCCCCACGCGCTGACATGGAACATGGGCACGACGCCCAAGATCGTATCGTTGGAACCGCCGCCAATGACGTCATTAAACGATCCGGCCATGGCGTGGAGGATCGTGGAGCGGTGCGAATACAGAACGCCCTTGGGGTTACCTGTTGTTCCTGATGTGTAACATAACGTACAGGCTGTGTTCTCATCAAAGCGCGGCCAATCAATCTTATCGTCGCCGCCTGAGATAAAGCTCTCATAGTCTTGAACATTAGTTTTATAATCCGGCAAACCAGATTGATCTGTCATCGCAATCCATTTCTGAACGCTAGGGCAGGCCGCAGCAACGCCTTCGATGATTGGGCCGAATGTCGTATCAAAAAACATAAAGCTATCGCCCGCATGTCCTATCATCCACGCAATTTGCTTGGGATCCAGACGGGGGTTAATTGTATGTACGACCGCGCCGATGCCGGACACGGCATAGTAAATCTCAATATGGCGGTAATTGTTCCAGGCAATCGTTGCGACCCGGTCGCCCGGTTTGACACCGGCATCCAATAAAGCATTGGCAAGCTTTCGTGTCCGCGCGGCGCAGGCCGCCCAATCATATGTATGCTCTGTCATGTCTGTATTAAGAGAGAATATCTCCCGGCTGCCATGTACCTTTGCAGCGTGTTCAATTAGGTCGCTGATCATCAGCTCATGTTTCATCATTAATCCGAGCATTGCGGCATTCCCCGTGGTGAGTGTTTTGACTTAAATGTCTTTGGAAGTGTCATTCCAAACTTTGATGCGGGGGTCAACAGGATTGATTTTCTTACGCGATCAGATCACAACTATATTATGATCAACCTACCTACATATGAAGATGTCTTGATGGCGGCAAAGCGTTTGAAGGGGCATGCGAAAAAAACGCCCCTCATGCGTAGCGATAAGATTGATGCGCTCACGGGCCGCAAGGTGTGGTTCAAGCCGGAATGCTCTCAAAAAGTCGGCGCGTTCAAATATCGCGGCGCTTATAACCGTTTATCGGCCATGAACGTGACAGACCGCAAGCGTGGCGTCGTCGCCTATTCCTCAGGTAATCATGCACAAGGTGTGTCCCGTGCGGCAAAAGAGTTGTCAATGCAGGCAACGATTGTAATGCCTACTGATGCTCCCGCAATAAAAGTGGAGGGCGTAAAACGCGACAACGCCAAAATTGTTTTTTATGATCGCCACAGCGAGAGCCGCGAAGAGATTGCCGCAAAAATATCCATGCAAGAAGGCCGCATCATCGTACCGTCCTATGACGACCCGTATATTATAGCCGGTCAAGGCACGGTTGGACTTGAAGTTGCGCTTGAGGCAAAAGAATTGAGATTTAAATTTGATGGTTTTGTTACGCCCATAGGAGGCGGGGGGCTGTGTGCAGGCTCAAGCATCGCACTCAAGGCACTTAGCCCTACCACCAAAATATTCTGCGCCGAACCTGCAGATTACAATGACCATCAAAAATCATTACGTTTGGGCAATCGCGTTAAACATGGATCAACATCACCGACTCTATGCGATGCTTTGATGACGCCTATTCCCGGTGAGTTAACGTTCGCGATCAATATACAAAACCTGACCGATGCCTTTGTCGCATCTGACACAGCCTGCCTGAAAGCCATGTCGATTATCAAGCGCGAATTAGGTTTGCGCTGTGAGCCTGGCGGCGCAGTTGCGTTCGCGGCTTTACTCTCCGGGGAACTGGACGTGTACCAAGATATCGAGACAATATGTATTATTTTATCAGGTGGTAACGTTGATGCTGATATTGAGGCCCTTGCTGCTGCAACGCTTTAGGCTCTAGATATATTTTTCCGTTAAAGATTTGGTCGCTTTCTCTACGTTGTCTTGGCGCATGAGGCTTTCCCCGATGAGGAATCCGTCTGCGCCTGACGCGGCAAGTTCACGTATGTGTTGAGGCGTAAATATACCTGATTCCGCAATAAGTGTGACTCCGGCCGGAACACTTGAGGCGAGATCATGGAATGTCTGCAGGTTTGTTGCAAAGGTACGCAGATCACGATTGTTAATTCCAATAAGCGTGGCGCCTAAGTCTACGGCTCGCTTTATTTCGGTAAAGTCATGTGTTTCAACAAGCGCGTCCATACCAAACGTGGCGGCCTCCTGCATAAGGCTTGAGGCAACATCATCATCGACCATGGCTAAGATAACTAAAATGGCATCAGCCCCCATTGTGCGGCTTTCTGCAATCTGGATCGGATCAAGCATAAAGTCTTTGCGTAGAAGCGGTAAGTGTGTTGCCCTGCGGACTTGGTTAAAAATTTCGTTGCTACCTTGAAATCCCGGGCCATCTGTCAAGACAGAGAGGCAAGCCGCGCCGCCAGCCTCATAGGCCTTCGTGATCATTGCGGGATCAAAATCAGCGCGTATCAGACCTTTTGAGGGGCTCGCTTTTTTTACCTCAGCGATGAGAGCTGGACGAGATGATTTTGTTTTGAGTATCGCCTGAGTAAAACCGCGCGGCTTTTCGATTTTTTGCGCCTCAGATCTTAAAGCCTTTATGGTCGTTCGAGCTTTAAGGACCTCGACTTCACCGCGTTTATAATCGGCAATTTTGTCTAATATGTCAGGAACGTTTTGCATAGGGCTTAAAAATGAGTTACTTGCTGCTGGTTCTTAATGACGAAAGTGACGCATACTAGTCATAACCATGGCCAACCCGGCTTCATCAGCGGCTGCAATCACCTCTGCATCTTTTATAGAGCCGCCAGGCTGGATGATGGCTGTCGCGCCGGCTGCCGCGGCTGATAACATGCCGTCAGGAAAAGGAAAGAATGCATCTGAAGCACAAGCACACCCCTTGGTCTTAGGCTCATCCCAGCCAGCCGCAGCTTGAGCGTCTTTGGCTTTACGCGCCGCTGTCAATGCGCTGTCAATACGGCTCATCTGGCCCGCGCCAATACCAGCCGTCGCTCCGTCTTTGACATAGACGATTGCATTGGATTTAACGTGTTTGGCGACTTTCCAAGCCATGAGCATATCGGCCATCTCAGTAGCGCTCGGACGGCGTTTTGTTACGACTTTCATGTCTGCCGGGTCAACATAGCCATTATCACGATCCTGCACCAAAATACCGCCTGCGACATTTTTTTGAGTTAGGCTCGGATCCATAGGGTTTGGAATATCTCCCGCAATCAAGAGGCGCAGGTTTTTCTTCTTTGCGAATACCTTTATAGCGGCTTCATCGGCGGATGGCGCAATCACAACTTCAGTGAAGACTTTAATGATCTCTTTGGCCGTAATTTCATCTAAATTTCCATTGAGCGCAACGATACCACCAAACGCCGAGACAGGATCACATGATAGAGCATTGTGGTAGGCCGTTAAAAAATCAACTGCACTCGCCACGCCGCAAGGGTTGGCGTGCTTGACAATCGCAACAGCGGGTTTGGCGCCTTTGGACGCATTTCCGAACTCCGCCACAAGCTCGTAGGCCGCATCGGTGTCATTTATATTGTTATAAGATAGCGCCTTGCCTTGTATTTGTGTGGCCGTCGCGACGCCCGGGCGTTTGGAGCCGTCAACATAAAAGGCTGCAGTTTGGTGGGGGTTTTCGCCGTACCGTAGCGATTGTTTCAGCGTACCGGCTTGCGCGCGGTATGGAGGCATTATATCACCAAGATGATCCGCAAAATAATTGGATATAGCCGCATCATAGGTCGCTGTGCGGGCATAAGATTTATGAGCCAGTTTTTGCCGCAAGCGACCACTAACAGCGCCGTCCTGAGCGTCCATTTCCGCGAGAACAGCATCAAGATCATTCGCGTCAACACAAACTGCCACATGCGCATGATTTTTTGCGGCCGCTCTGATCATAGCCGGGCCGCCAATATCGATATTCTCAACACAGGTTTCATAACTTGCGCCCGAAGCCACAGCATTTTCAAAAGGATAGAGATTCACAACCAATAGATCGATAGGGCGTATGTTATGATCCTGCATGGCGGTTATGTGAGATGGGATATCCCGATCACCTAACAATCCACCATGAACCATAGGGTGAAGCGTCTTGACGCGACCATCCATCATCTCCGGGAACTGCGTAAGATCAGCGACATCTCTCACGTCTATGCCCGCCTCAGCAATGGCTTTACGTGTTCCGCCTGTTGACACAAGTTCAACGCCGCGATGCGACAAGGCTTTGGCCTGATCAATAAGGCGGGATTTATCCGACACAGAGATGAGGGCTCGGCGAATAGGGATGAGGCGCGCCGGATCAAAGGCAGGAAGGTCGGGATTGGGGGAGGGCATGGTAGGTCCGTATTTAGGGGCGGGATTGGGAATCCGGCAGAGGAATAATATCCGCGCTTTTAGCTATGTGGATATTCTCAGGCAACTCATCATTAAAGTCATAAGTGGGTACGAGGGTTTTTAAGGCCGCTTTAATACGTCCACTTTTCCGTTCATCGACAGCGCTTAGCAAACGCTCAATGTTTCGCCCAAGCGATTTAGGGTCTGACATGCGGCCCGAAATACGGCTGACGCCATCAACATAGGTGGTTTCAAGGGTTTCTTCATCCGTTGTGAGACCTTCCTCGAGCTTCTCACCGGGCCGCAAACTGGTATATTCAATTTTTATATCACGGTCTGGTACAAACCCCCGTAAACGAATGAGCTGCCGTGCGAGCTTGGCAATTTTTACAGGTTCGCCCATTTCAAGAACATAAATTGACGCTAAGTCTGGTCTTTGTGTCGAATTCAGGGCCGCCGCTTGAAGGACAAGAGCTGCGGCCTCTTCAGTCGTCATAAAAAAGCGTTTCACGTTTTTGTCTGTCACAGTAACGGGACCGCCATTGGCGATTTGCTCCTCAAATAGCGGGACGACAGAGCCCATGGAGGCTAGCACATTGCCAAACCTGACAGCGCAGGCCGCCATATCAGATTGTGTGACATCATGGGCCATTGTCAACAATTCGGCCACCCGTTTGCTCGCCCCCATAATATTTGACGGATCAACCGCTTTATCGGTTGAAATCAGGGTGAAGCTTATAGTGTTGTGTTCGAGAGCCAAGCTTAACAAATTTTTCGTCCCGCCCAAGTTTGTTCGAAGAGTCTCAACTGGATTGGCTTCACTGAGGTGCACATGTTTGAGAGCGGCTGCGTGGAGAATAATTTCCGGTTTCTCGCGTTCAAAAATTTCTCTGAGCCTTGCCACATCACAAATGTTGGCAAGATACGGAAACCAGAACGTGTCAGTGTCCTGGCCGAAGTCTTGCGTGAGTTTCCGGTCTATTTCGTAAAGATTAAACTCGGACGCATCAATCAGAGACAAGCGCGCGGGATTCAGCCCGGAAACTTGGCGGGTGATTTCCGAACCTATTGTCCCGCCAGCCCCGGTTATCATGACCCGCCGGCCAGCTATGAGGCGCTTAACAGGACTAATATCAAGAGCTTTGACATTTCGCCCAATCAAATCAGCCGCTTCAAATGGCGTGAGTGTGTTCGATGTACCATTTGCGACCCTGACAAGCGGTGCCCCTAATTCTGATGCAAGTTTTACTAAGTTATGCGATCTAACACGGTCAGAATTCGTATCTGCGGCGATTAAAGTAGGAGGCGAACCCTCGCTCTTAGCAATATCTGCAAATATCGGTTTTATGTCATCCAAACTACCGAGGATAGGATAGCTCCTAATAGAGCGTCCGCGGTTGCTTGTATCTGTGTTAATAAGGCCAATAATGTTAAATCCGAGGCCGTTCGCTTTGCGTCGCATATCACGCAGGTAATTATGCAAAGACGAGTCTGATCCTACAAGAATAGCACCGGGGAGGTGATTATCATGACCTCTAAAAATCGCACGGACATCGCCATTATAGGCAAACAGCACTAGCATTCTGCTCAAAGTGAGAGACAGGAAAAACAATCCACCTGCCACGAACGGTACGGAGCGGGGGAAATCTTGGGCCCGGCTAAAGAAAATAAACAGGATAAGCGGGGTGATAATGCTGACAAGAATAACGCTTTGTAGTAAATCTTTAACATCATCCAAAGACGTGAATCGCCAAATGCCTTTGTGCGTTTTCGTGACAGTCCACACAATGATACATGTGAACGCAAAAATCATCGCTGCATTTTCATCAATGTTTGATGGGATCGGTTTGTTTTCGAAAACATAACGTGCATGCACGGCCACGTACATACACGCTCCGCCCAGAAACGCATCGAATATAGTTACAACAGCTTTCGCAAATAAAGGGCGCTTTAAAAGTGAAGATAGGCGAGCCATCAGTTGCGCGCTTCGAGACGGCGAAAGGACCAGCGTACACGATTGGATTTTGTTTCCCCGTCACTATCAGCAAAGGCCCGGCCGGATATGACAATTTGCTGAGCTCGCACAGGACGGTCACCATGCGCGAGGTAAACTGACTCCTCAATCCTCATAGGTCCTCCATCCGTCCTGAACCGCCATCCAACATGGCCGGGTTGGATTAATAGAGCACTATGCAAGTCTTGTGCAAGGGTTGCTCTGACTTTTGGGTGCAAGTGAAAGCGTATATCAAAAGGAATTTCGTCGCGGCTGAGCGGAGAGGCGCCAATCGGTACCAATAAACCATCTTCGCCGCGAATATCGTTCCCGCCACTTTTGATGAATAGTCTGCGGCGATGAGATAGCCCGAAGTCTTTCATGTAACCGTTATGAGACGACTCGAGCCATACGCCAGCGGGTTGATCCTTACGTGAGGCCTTTACCTCATCCGAGCCGTTAACAACTGCCTTTCCGAGGACTTTGGCTTTGAAGCCATGGTTTAGCAGCCGCCCGGCAGATTGATTATTCAAAACGAGGGTTGAATGCGCCGCTGTTGAACGCATTATTTGCCGCCAAGCCTGTGGCTGCGGCCCATTCCATCCACAATTTACAATTAGGCTTCCGGCACTGGTTGATAATTCAAAGGCGAGGGGGGCCAAGTGCGCGTCTGTGTCAAATGGCCTTGGAGGTGTACCGCCAGTATCTGTGAGCAAGACGATCTCGCCTTGTTCCACGCGCTGATATCCGGATTGCGGGCAGTAGACGAAAGGCTTGGGTTTGAACTTATTTTTATCAATCAATGACGTAATTAGCTCTTTATTACCTTCCGAACCGCCATTAAAACTCGAAAGACGACCACCTGTGCCTCTAAAAAACGGTATGACGTGCCGAATCCGCTCTATAGCCCGAAGTAATATTTTTGACCCGGTAACACCGCGGGCTTCAAGCGCATCGTCCAATACAGTCAGAATATGCAGTGCCTGTAAAGCTTGCTCGGGTGAGCGCGTAATATGCCCGCCGTCCGGCAAAATTTGGATATCAATTTCATCATTTAAAAGATCCAGCCCGCGATCAAGATATCCATCTGCCTTGCTTGTCATATACAATCCTCCCAAGGCGAGTACCGCAGCAGCCTTTAGCTTTGGAAGTCCGGGTGGAGTCCGTTTGAACGTTTTTCTAAGGCGTTTGATTTGGCGCATAACATTCATGCGTCTTTTCTCAGCAAGGTCGCTGAGATTGTCATCTGAAAGGTGTGTAGACCATATGGATAACCAGCTAAACAACCTGTTAGCGAGAATGTCATTGTCCCATGTGTAGGGATTCCAATCGCCGTAGACCGCAATCCACCGGTCTACCAAGAACCGGGCTCGGACCGTTGCTGTTTTCTCAGACGTCGCAACGAGGTCTGGCAGCCAGTTAAAACTATGCAACCAAAACGCAAACCGTTCCGAGGGAGCGGGCAGACTCCAAGGGTCGCCTTGGCGGCCTATATCCAGTTTCTGTCCCGAATAAATGAAGTGCCCAGAAAGTAAGGCACCTCCTAACTCCGGGTTTCCACTGTAAGACTTTAGATTAATGGCATGAAAGGGTTCAGTTTTTCTTGTTCTCAAAGTCAGCGAGCGTGATATGCCGCCAAATTCAGTTGCGAGGCGGTTATAGGTTTGAGCTAATGCCGCTGTGGCCACATGTCCAAATGTGATTCGCTGCATCACAGGGCTGTCAGCTACGAGGAGCTGCGGTATCGCCGCGCAAAGCTGAAATATTCTGGGCGTAATTCCCCGCGCCTTTGAAAACTGCACTTCCTGCCACAAGCGCTGTCGCGCCTGCGTTGATGCATTGGCGTGCTGTTTGCGAATTTACACCACCGTCAACTTCTAAGATTATATTACGCCCTGTCATATCA
Organism: uncultured Caulobacterales bacterium; assembly: GCA_964352785.1. Taxonomy (GTDB): domain Bacteria; phylum Pseudomonadota; class Alphaproteobacteria; order Caulobacterales; family Maricaulaceae; genus JACOMS01. Next base: position 12,474 of record CAYGTI010000035.1, on the reverse strand, counting down.
ATTTTACGTCTGATAGCTTCAATTTTTGAGAGTTGTGAAGATATAAAACTTTGACCGCCAAACCCTGGGTTAACACTCATAACCAAGACCAAATCAATGTCATCCATGATATGATCCATAATATTTAAAGGGGCAGCAGGATTAAGCGCGATGCCCGCCTTGATCCCATGATTTTTAATCGTCTGGATTGTACGATGCAGGTGAGGACCGGCGTCAGGATGTACCGTAATGATGTCTGAGCCTGCGGCAACAAATTCATCGATGAACAAATCGACTGGGCTGATCATCAAGTGCACGTCAAACGGTTTTTTTGTGTGGGGACGCAAGGCTTTGACAACTGCGGGGCCGATAGTCAAGTTTGGTACGTAATGACCATCCATGACGTCCACATGAATCATGTCAGCACCAGCAGCATCAATAGCCGCGACTTCGGCTCCGAGGGAGGCAAAGTCTGCGGAAAGAATAGACGGGGATATAAGAACATTTTGGCTCATTTCGGCTTACTACCAGCAGGCACAACATGGCGCAACAGGTATAACTACCATGGATGTTCATATTGCCGTTTGCACGTTAGTGTTTGACGAAACGCCTACGAACAAAATCGGATATGAATCACGCAATCTGATAGGTCTGACAAAGAAGTATGAACACGTTTAGTCTTCGAAATCGTAAAATGCTGGATTGAAATACGGTAAAAACATCTTACATAGGTACAAACAACAAGATGGGGGTTTTTATGGCAAACTTTGATACGCAGATTGAACAATCACGAAAGGAAGTCGCTGAGGCACAATCCAAGATCGCGGCTCTCTCGAGCCAGATTGAAACAGCGCGCAACAAGATGAGCCAAGGTCATGATATCAAGATTGATATCGAAAATGCCACTCTCGACGAAGTACATGCCCACGCCGAGCTTATGAATGGCAATATTGCAGAGCTTATTATGGGTCTGGATGATGTGACGTCAGGTTTCTCGAAAGACTTTGATGCCATGCGCTCAAAAACTGGCTGGGAAGGCTTTGTTGGTATCTTTTCAAAACGCCGGGCGGATTCTATGCGCGAGGAGCGCATCAGAACAGCGTCTATCGAGGACAAACTCCAAGACCTGATCGGAAAATCGAACGTCATTACAAAAATGCTACAAGATCAGCTTGACACACTCACGCTGCATAAAGACCGCGTTGAAGCAAACCTGACGGTAACGTTGGCAGACCGCGAAGTGGCTGTGACGCTGATGGAAGATATCAAAGGCAAGCTTCTCGCTTTGGATCCAAAAATTGTTGAGCTCGAGAATAAAATCTCTATGGAAACTGATGCCGCCGCGCGCACGAAACTTGAAAGTGAATTGGCCGCGATCAATAGTCAGCACAACGAACTCGCGCAGCTTGAGCAGGTCAAGCTTGCTGAAAGCCAGACCCTCGAACGCTATATCGAAAAAGGTAAAACGTGGGTGGACAGCCTTCAAAACCAAGCCGCGACACAGATGGTCCTGATCAACAAGCTTCAAACGGACACCAAACAGCGGGTTGTGCTGTATGACGCCCTGACCAAATCATTGAAAACAGCCCAGCAACAAGACGTTGCCCATAAAATCAACGAAATTGGCGTGGCGACTGACCAAGAAGCTCAAGCGGCAATGGCGGCGATTGGCGCTGCGACCAACACACATATGGCTGAGATGATGGAAAAGCACGAAGATCATATATTGTTTGCACGCAAAGTTTTAGAAGAAAAAGTTAAAGCAGATGAACGCTTTGCACGGCGTTTCGAGAAGATCATCGAGAAGCATGATAAAAATGCCTACGGTCAGGCTGCGGGCGGAGAATAGAACCTGACTGTAGATCTAACATACGAGCACCGCATACTTGACGGTGCTCGGCAAACGCGCCGATATTTCTCGAAATTTGAGCGCATCATTCAGCACATGGATCAAGTCGCACTTCTCTCGGCCAAGCAGCGACAGATCACGGTTCCCGAAGCGGCTATTCTCCAGGAATATCTTGAGGGCTTGGCGCGTACATTTACGGCCCTGTCTTATAAATTTCTAATGGCCAACCGCACGGGTGATTTAAACGCCAAGCTCTTATCCATTGATAAATCAGATAGCGGCTTTCCTGTGTTTGATGAATTGATGCAAATGGCCGCCGATAGCTTGCAGGCGGACAAGCATCTGAAATCGATGCCGGATCAAAAGCAGCTTAAAAAAGAGATGGTCAATCATATTTTGACCCGGCAGAGCGCGCCAACTAAATTACAATACGCACTGTCGCAACGCATCTATTATGAACTTCTCAAAGACGGTAATTTGTTTCTCTCACAAAACGATCCGCAATGTATTTGGCTTAGGGGAAAGCAGGGGGACGAGCGCTGGACCTATTTGGTGTATTGGGCCAAATATGACAGTCAAACTAACGTGCCAAACATTTACCTCATGGAAGTCGAAGACAGCGGGCGCAAAGCACTACCCAAAGACGAGAAACGATGGCCGCGAGTACAGTCCCACCTTATGGCGCAGGCCGTCTCATCGTTAAAACTTCTAACCATAGCGCGCGGTTTTGACCGGGATTTTGATGACTTACACCCTAAAAGCCTGAAGCGCTTTCACGTTGGGCCTATGTATAGCCACGCGTTTACCGAACAACACGGCCCGCTGCGTGATGTGCTGGCCGATGCCAGCGGGCAAGAGGGCTTAGACTGGGCCTTGACATGGACGGTCGAGAGCTTGGCCTCGGAATCGGTTATCCGCGAAAAAACGGGTATCTTCTCCTCGGCGGACCGGGAAGTCTTCAAAATCGATAAAACAGATATCTTGAGCGGCGATGACGGTACATCCGATGTGATACGAGCCTTGATCTTGCCTCACCGCGCGTTTCAGGTTCTTGAAGAGAAAAACCCACCAAGTTTGCGCGCGCACAGAAAATATGTTGTCGGGCAAGACTCGCAAATCATCAGTTACACATAGGACGATTAATGTCGCAAACCTCTGATCAAATGGAACTTAAAGAAGACCTCATCCGCGAAAAATATATTGCGGCGAATGCGCTCTTGGACGGATTTGATCACACGCCGCGTTTGGCAAAGAAGACCGCTGGCCCGGTGAACTCGCCTGAGAAATCGCCTGGAATTGGTAGCAGTCGTCGCCGTTTCAGATCAACAACCCCGGGCTTGGTGACGCAATCAACGGCGCGGCCAGAGGGTGTACATCTGATTGACCGCGTTGCGAGCGCCGATGGCAGTGATCCGATTATGTCGCCCGTTCAGGCCAATGTTTTAACGGCTCTGCGGCGCGCCCTTGCCACTGCTATGCTCGTGTCCGATCAGTATGCGGATCAAACGGGCCTCTCTGAAATGCTCAAGGATAATCTTGCAGGAAAGCTTCCAGCGGGAAAGTCCGGCGAGTTTGGAGAACTCCTCGCCGCGTCGTCACTCATTAGTTTGCACGTATTTGGCAATATGGCGAGCTTTTTACTCTCAAACGCTCACGCGGCAGCCTCGGAGATCAGCATTGATGTTGGAGAGGTCGAAGAAGTTTTAACTGATAATCCCAACTTGGCGCTGACTGGCGCGCTTTGGGAACTTGATCAAGACTTGGCCACTTTTGTCGACACAGATGAAAAGCTCATACCTGCCGTCAGTGCGTTTCTTGAACAGCTCATGGATAAAACCGCGTTGCGCGCCGCAAATACGCCGCGCCTGACCGCTTTTACCTCCGTGCGTTACCGTGTCGAAGACGATGATTTTGAAATCGACGGCTTTACCCCGGCGGCCCGAGCGAAATCAACGACGCTGACGATGACATTTAAAAAGCCCAACGAAGTTGTCGGCAATCATATCGCAAAATACCAAGCCATGAAGCTGTCCAAAATGCTTATGGCTTACGATTTTGACCGCAAGCTCAATCCATTTGCTGAGCTGGGCGGGTTTATTTTTACCTTCATGGGTGACGGCAAACCGGGGACAGGCAAGACCACGCTCATTCAAATGATGGCGGGTATGATCAATGAGTATTGCCTGAACGCGGATTACCCGTTCAGATATCAAAACCTGTCCACAGACTCGATTGATAGCTACCAAGGCAAATCGGCTCAAAACGCCAAAGCATTCATTCGAAATGTGATTGACCCGAATGTCATTGGATTTGGCACGATTGACGATATTGACCAACTTGCGGGCAAACGCGGAGACCGGCAATCCTCCGCCGGACAGCTTGAGATTACGGCCGTGTTGATGGAAAGCTTTGCTGGCGCGAATACGGTGGTACGCGGGAACTGCACTTTCGGGATGTTCTCGAACTATCCAGAAAATGTTGATGATGCGCTACGTCAGCGTGCCGCCGCGAGATTTTTAGTGGACGGGCCGAAAACGCGGGATGATTATATTGATATTCTTCATCTCCTGATGGGTAAGAACCACAAAATCCCAACCGGCGATCACGAATTGTTCGCCGCGCAGCAAATTGAAAGAGCCGTCGCCGCCAGTTATGAGAGCCATTCAAAGCCGCACGAGGAGGGGTTGCTGAGCGTTTTTGATCACGTGTCGTCTAAAATCGGCAAGCTTGATACGATCGCAAAACTCGGCACCTACCTCAAAGGCATCCAAGAAGCGGATGAGCGCTTTACAGGCCGCGCCATTAAAAACATCACCGACGCAGTCAAAGTCCGCGCCATGGACTTTGAGTTGCCGGATGAATGGATGGAAAATACGGATCTATTCCTGTCCAAAGATTACGAGACCAAGAAAAACATGATCGCAGACCTCGCGCAGCCCATCACCGTCGACATGGTCATCCAAGAGATTAACCGTTACGCCGACAGCGAGTTTAGATACGCTGACAAATCAGATGAGGTCGCGATTGATACGGCCGTGCGCGAGATGAAGCGGATGGAAGCGGCGAAACGGCGTTATTTGGCGGAGCAGGGGTGATAGATAATACAATTATATTCTCGATGGTATTGTCTTACTTAACAAGTATGTTTGTATGGATCTTTGTACTTGAAAAAATGTTGAAGACTCGTCCCCGTAAACAGGCTTTCTTTAGAACAGGTATTTGGGCATTTTTTGTTGGTTTGGTTTCTGCATTTACTATCTGGATGTTACTTAGCGGCTTCGTCGAAGAGAGTATAATTAGTAGTATTAGTGTAATTATGGGGTTTAGTATTCTCGCGCAATTCATGCATGCATTTAATCTCAGGAAAGTCCTTAACCCATGATGCGGCTCATCAAACGTGGCTTGATGTACGGGAACCTAGTGCCCGTCACCTCGAAGGCTCTTGTGGGCCGGTATAACCGGGCGCTTATGCATTTGACGGGTAAGGAAACGGCGCTCAACGAGTTTCATGTCGATATATCCGGTTATTCGCCGGAAATTGGCCACGAGTTTGATGATGATTTATACCTGAATCCGCGAGGGTGTAACCAGCAGTTTATCCTGCTCAGCACCGAGCAAAAATCGGCGCCTCTGCTGATGTCCAATTTTTCGACGTCGCGCAGTATTTTAAAAGACTTTATTTCGGATAATGAAGATCAGCTCTTCGCGCTAACGGCCAAAGAAGCCGTCGCAGGCGAGTTGATAAACTCCGTTTTTGACATAGCCAATCCGGCTGATCTGTTAAAAATAAATCAAATTACCATCGAAGCCGATACCGCGGGCGAGCTTATTGCGGACGCACAGGCGCTCACGGGACATATACAGACATTCATGACCGAGGACGACGCGTGGTGGGATGATGTCTTGATCTCGCAAATGGTCGAATTGGCTAAGCAAACAGGTAACATACAGCGCCATCCGCTCAATTTGACGACCAAGCCCTATGCGCAAGGGAACTATTATACCAGTCACTTCGGCGGCATTTATATCTTTAAGGATATAGACAAACCCACAGTTATTGCCCGGCAAAACCTCGAAGGCTTGGAGGAGATGTCCGGGTTTCAAACACTGACATTCGGCAATACCCGCGAAATTGCCCGGTTTCTTCAAATTCATGACCTCGTCGAGCTTATTGCCACACGCAAAAGCGACACTGATTCCGCAATTATCCGCCAAAAGCTCGACTTCATTGTTATCTCTGTCGCGGCGTCCTCAGGGGACGAGCTTGGGCAGCTCAGCCGGCAGGACATTCGCAAACTTGAGCGAAATTATGCGCCGCAAATGCCCACGGCCTATCACGGCCTCATGGACATCTGGCGCTGGGCGAGCCTCGGCGGCGCCTATCCCGAACTTGAGCCAGAGCATGACGGCTATTTTTACGCCTTTAGAGCGCGTCAAGGTTCAGATCGTGATCTGGTAAATATGCTGCTTGCGGACCTCTCGCCGCTTGATTTTCGGCAATTATACATCTGCCACAAAGATGCGTTTTATGCCGCCTATAGAGGGTGGGGTGATGCCAAGAAAGAATATGTCTCAAGGTTTCTCGCGGAAGAATATGCCATCGACAAAGCCGGCGCACGCGAAGCGTTGTTCGGCCCTGAACCCACTATGGAAGACGCAAAAGACGGAAAACCTGTGGGCAAAGCAGGAGATGACATACGTTGGAAATATGTTCAGACCCGCGACGGCACTTACCGCGTCCCGAGATATGAGAGCGGGGGGCTTCGCGAGGAACTGAATTGGAAAAAGAAACCAAAACGAAAGACATCTTCGCGCAAGTCTTCGTCCAAAAAAACCGGTAAAGGTAAATCTCCATGGGAGAATTCGAGGTGAGCCTAATGATAAGAGCTGATTTATCATGATAGTTTGGCTACGAAATGCCGTGCTCATTTTTGCCGTATTGAGCATTGTTTATGCTATTCTTTACTTCCGAGCGCGTGCCCGGCAAAAAGATAAGCTAAAGGCAGAATATTCGGCGTCCAGCACATCTCTTACTCAAGCGGATTTTGTTTCCAAAGGCCTTGAGGCCTATAACACATCTTTTCGCCCCAAACTTTTACTGGGCGTTTACGGCGTTCCGATTGTGATCGCTGGCTTGCTCATTTACTTGGCTTATTCATAGGAGCCCCTGATGAAATTTTTACGCCGTCTTATTATATTAATTATTGTACTGCTTGCCGGGGCTGCGCTTCATTATAATTTACCGCAACGCGATATTGTTCAGATTGTCGGCACAGACGTCAAACGGATCGATATTAAAAAAGGCTCCTTTGGATGGGGGCGTCCTGATGCGGGTACAGATCAGTTCGATACGCGGGATGTGCGTTTTATCAATGCGGTAAGAGCGAATGGCAAACCGAGCGTGTACCGCAACGAAGACACGGATTGGGGCTGGCCGCCATACTTTAAATTCGACACGGGTAACCTGACGGCGCAGGCGCAAAATATCGCAAAAGAGCAGGGGACGTGGGTTGCTGTTCGTCACTATGGTTGGCGCATTCCGCTATGGTCTATTTACCCAAATGCCGTGAGCGTGAAACGCATCGAAGGCCCGAACGTGAGATTGATCCCGGTCTTTAATATCGTTTTTCTAGGAATTTTGGCTCTGATCTTATTTTCAATTTTCAGGTGGCTACGCGGCCTCAAACAAAAACACGTTGATCCAGTCACTGATAAAATTGGCGACGCGGCGAGTGATGTAGGCGACGACATCCAAGAGACACGATCATCAGTACGTAAGTTTTTCAAAAAATGGTTCGGGTCCACAAAGAAAAAATAAAGCACAAAAAAATATCAGTGCAAAGCAGGATATCCAAAGTAGAGTAAAGTGTTCGCAATTATTCGCATAATGTATATTATGAGAAATTATATAAGAATCTGACTGAGGTATACAGAGATATTTATAGCACATTCTTGTTTATAATCTGGTACTTATACCTTTTTCTTATGCTTAAACTTTTACTTGTAACAGCATTCCGTCATAAGCCGGGACTGCAAGTTTGGGTATTTCTGTTCTCAATGTCTCATAATCTAGATCAATGTGCATATTCGTAAAGACGGCTTTTCGGGTTTGTGTGCGCGCCAGCCATGACAGTGCTTTGTCGACATTGGCATGACTTGGAGATGTGTTATATCTGAGCGCATCGATGATCCATAGCGCGGGTTGTTGTATGAACTCAATGACATCATCATCGATGTCATAAACATCCGGCGTGTAAACCACTTGTTTGCCAAACCTAAAACCCAGCACAGGCGTCGCACCGTGTGAGAGTTCCATCACATCAATTTTGAGCGCGCCGCCTGGCCCGTCAATTGTCAGCTCGTCGTCAGACGTAATATTAGGTTGCGCGTCCAAAATGGCCGGATGCACACGTCCGTCAGGCATTTCAAAACAATAGCCAAATCGCTCCATCATGAACCGTCTTGTGTGGGTATTCATATATGTGGGTATTTTGCGGCGCATACGGTACGCAATGGCTCTGAGGTCATCAATGCCGTGGGTCTGGTCCGCATGCTCGTGCGTGTAAAGTACAGCGTCAACCCGCTGCACATCAGCGGCAAGGAACTGTTCACGTAGATCAGGCGATGTATCGATTAAAATACTTGTACGCTCTGATTTTGGAGGTACGGCTCCCTCTTCCCAATAGTCAACGAGAATGGAGCACCTTGTGCGCCTATTTTTTGGCTCAAGCGGATCGCAAGCCCCCCAATCACCGCCGACGCGCGGCACGCCGCCAGATGACCCGCAGCCTAATATCGTGATTTCGAGCGTTCCTGTCATTCCGCGCTTGACCTTTTGGCTTTCTTGAATAGCTCAAAAAAGGCACCCGTTGTACGGGCCGCAGTCTCGTCTAGGCTCCAGCCTTTGACATCTGCGAGGGCTTGCGCGACAAGCGCCACATAAGCAGGCTCGTTACGGCGACCGCGGTGCGGAACAGGCGCAAGATACGGGCAGTCTGTTTCGATCATCAATCTGTCTTCGGGAAGCATTCTCGCCAAATCTCTGATATCGTTTGCATTTTTAAATGTTAGAATTCCCGAGAGTGAAAAATACATACCTAGGTCAGCCGCTCTCATGGCAAGGTCTTGCCCGGACGTATAACAATGCAACAGCGCAGGAAAGCGCCCTATTTTCATTTCTCGTTCTAAAATTTCTGCCATGTCATCATCGGCGTTACGGCTGTGAATTATGAGCGGTAATTGAGTTTCTCGGGAGGCTTCGATATGCGCTTGAAAATTATGATATTGAGCCTCGTGGTCACTAAAATTATAATGAAAATCCAACCCGGTTTCGCCAATACCCACCACCTTAGGATGCCGGCTTAACGTAATGAGGTCGCTGGCTTTTATATGCGGGTTATCTTTGGCGTCATGTGGATGCGTTCCCACGCTGGCCCACATGTTCGGGTAAGCCTCAGCAACCGCCACGACATCTTTGAAGTCCTTTATATTGCAGCAAATATTAAGCTGTGTAGTGACGCCGGCGTTGAGCGCTCTCGACATAACCTCGTCTAAATCATCCGCGAATTTTTCACCGTGCAAATTAACATGACTATCAACCAGCATCAGGCCGCCCTTATACCGGACAAGACATCATACATGACGGTCTTCTTATCCATGTTAAGCGCCCCTTCGCGCCTTTGTAGATGCCCGACGCGTTCCCATTGATTGAGCCAAACTTGTGGGTCTTTACGCGCAGGAAGCGGCTTAAATGCACCTTGCCATTCACCGGTAACAGAGTAAACGGCTTGTGCTTGAAGAATATCTTGCAACGCGTCCCAGAATAGCGCCCGCGACGTATTTAAGCCGTTAAGCGACAGGCTGTTTGATAAAATTTGATCGAGCCGCGCATCCCCATCCCCGAGACTAGCGAGATAACGAGATAAAGGTTTGAGAACCGTATCAGTATTTTGAACCAAGGCCGCCGCTTTTCCGGGCCCGCCGCGTGATAAGTGCACGGCTGCATCAATGATTGCCTCGCTCTGCTGTGTGCGATTTGCGAGCCAGGGCCGAATTTCATCACCGGGAACGCCGCGAAGTGGAAGATGCATGCAGCGAGAGCGAATTGTCGGTAGCAATCGCCCTGGCGCACTGGACAATAATATCAATACAGCGCGGTCTGGTGGCTCCTCAAGTGTTTTTAGAATCGCGTTTTCCGCATTGCGGTTCATTTCGTCCATACTATCGACAAGGCAAACCCGCCATCCACCCTCGGATGGTTTATGCGTAAAGAAATCCCGTAGTCCGCGAGCTTCGCCCACTGGAATTTCACTGCGAAGTTTCTTAGTTTTATAATCATAGGGCCTTCGCAAAAGGTGGAAATCTCCGTGCCCAAGGCTTTCAATCCGCTGCGCGACCGGGTCTTCCTTTGGAATATCCAGAGAGGTTTCAAGGCGTGATTTGGCACCTAATATGGAACGTATCATCCGGTAGGCCAGTGTGGCTTTGCCGACGCCTGGCGGCCCTGTGATCAACCAAGCGTGGTGCATGCGGCCTGAATTATGGGCCTCAATAAAGCGTTTTTCGGCGTCTTGATGCCCGATCAGATTATAGGTCTGGCGCGGATGTAAACATCCTGGTGACTGGTCCGCCTGTGGGATATCATCACTATCGCCGCGTGCCATATCAGTTATCTGAAAGTCCCAACCGTCCGGACAGGTCAGGGTATTTTTGACTTACCGCATATAAAACCCGCGTTTTAACCGCGTCGCGCGGTAAACCCGCATCAAGTGCAAAAATACGGTCTTTATTATCCGCCGCAATTTGAAGGAAAGCTTCTCGCAATTCTTTATGAAAATCAATGGCTTCCGCATCAAACCTCGATAAGTCCCCCCCCCGGGTCTCAACGCGCCGCATGGCTAAAACCGGATCCATATCAAACAGGAGCGTTAAGTCAGGCTCAAAGCCGCACATGACAGCATCGTGCACAGTTTTGACACGCTCCGCTCCAAGTCTACGTGCATATCCTTGATAGGCCATTGTTGAATCTGAAAACCGATCAGAAATCACCCAAACACCCCGGTCAAGCGCCGGTCGAATAAGTTTCTCCACATGGTCAAGGCGCGCGGCATACATCAAAAGAAGCTCCGTCATGCCGGACCAACGGTCTTTCGAACCGGACAAGACAAGATCTCTTATAGCTTCTGCACCGAAAGTACCGCCGGGCTCACGCGTGAGCAGCGTTTCAATGCCTGCTGCATTCAGAGCCGCTGACAATTTTTTGGCCTGAGTGGTTTTGCCGGCGCCTTCGCCGCCTTCTAGCGTTATGAATTGGCCCCGGTTCATAACACTTACCCTCTGATCATATCGGTCAGCGCCGTCACCGCGCGCCCGAATGTTGATTTGCGTTTTACATCTGCGGAAGCTTTAAGCGGAAATACTTTATCGTCTTGTCCGGGGATTTTCACAATTAAATCTGCAATATGATCGCCTTTGCTAATCGGCGCCGCCACCGTTGCTTTGCTCTGCATTTCGACCGTAATGTCTTTGCGATGCCCCCGATAGAGACCGACTTGCAACGTCTCCTCGGTGTATGCCTCAACTTGCGCCTCGCGGCCCATAAAGACACTCACAGGCTCAATCTTCGCTCCAGCCTCGAATAATGTTTGAACTTTAAACTGATCAAATGCAGCTTGCATAAGGCGTATGCTCTCGTCGCGCCGTTCACTTTTGCTGCTTAAACCGTTGACAACCATGATTCTGCGCGCATCTCCGCGCTTGGCTGAGGCGACGAGGCCATAACCTGAACTTTCCGTGTGACCTGTTTTCATGCCGTCTGCACCTGTGAACCGTCCCAATAGCGGATTGCGGTTAGACTGTGTAATGCCGTTCCACGTGAATGCTCCCTCCGCGTAAATCGGATAAAACTCGGGATAGTCCATAATTGTCCTACGGGCCAAAAGAGCCAGATCATTCAGACTAATATTATGCTCTGGATGCGGCCAACCTGTGGCATTGCGAAACGTTGCACTCTCAAGCCCGATATTACGCGCATGTTCCGTCATCAGGTCAGCAAAGGCTGTTTCCGATCCGGCAATCCCCTCGGCCAGAACAATACAGGCATCATTCCCGGATTGAATAATGACGCCGCGTAACAGGTCTTCGACCCGGACTTTGGAATTTAAGTCAAGGAACATGGTTGATGATCCGGATGCGGCCCCGCCTCTGCGCCAGGCTTCTTCGCTGACAGAAAATTCCGTATCAAGGCTCAGGCGGCCATCCCTGATACGATCAAAGACCAACTGCGCTGTCATAATTTTCGTCATCGATGCCGGCGCAACCGCGCGGCGGGCGTCTTTTTCATAAAGCACCAATCCGGTCTCGTGATCCATGATAATGACATGAGGTGCGGGCGTAACGAAGCCGCTCTCCTGAGCATAGACGGAGAATGGGAGTGTGAATGCCAAACACAATAAAAAGAAACGCATGATCACTATCCTGCAACGTCCAAGAATCAAAAAGCGCGCTGTTCTCAGCGCACTTTAAGTTCCCACGTTTGTCTCTTTGGGTAAAGGCGAATGCCTGGGTTTTCCCCTACTTTGTTTTATAACTTGTTCTGTTAACGGCTTGGATGAAGCGGGGTTGCGGTGTCGCTGTTCTGTGGTTTG
>CAYGTI010000034.1:0-27952 GCA_964352785.1 uncultured Caulobacterales bacterium | reverse complement strand
CAAACCACAGAACAGCGACACCGCAACCCCGCTTCATCCAAGCCGTTAACAGAACGGCGTATACGACAAAATAAAACTTACCGAACAAATGTGGGGCTTAAAGCACGCTAGGATGGCGTGTTTTTTGCTATTTAGGGCATATTATTATTTGAGCTCACTCAGCTCAATGCAGAAACAGCCCTAAACCTCATCCCAGCCTTTTGGGTTCCTGGCCCGGCGGTTAAGCCACATAACGCCCCGAAGATCCGCAATAGAGACCATCAAGCGGCCAAAATTCGTATATTTCGAGACGCCAAATTCACGTGGGCGGTGATTCACATCCGCAAATTCAGTCACGTAACCTTCGCGCAGCATCAGCGCGGGAATATAACGGTGGACATGATCGAAGTAAGGCAACCGCAAAAAGGCTTCCCGGGTAAAGACTTTGAGCCCGCAGCCGGTATCATCGGCATTATCTTTAAGAAGTTTTTTGCGCACGCCGTTACCAAAGCGCGACGCAAAACGTTTGGCCCATGTGTCTTTGCGCTTTGCGCGGCGTCCGCCCACTAAAGCAAGATTTTCAGGCCCGTCTTTACGCGTGAGCTGTATGAACAAAGCCGGAATATCCGCCGGATCGTTTTGACCATCACCATCCAGCGTCGCGATCACCGGGCCTTTGGCGGCTAAAATACCTGTGCGCACAGCGCGGGATTGCCCGGCATTATCCCTGTGGGAGAGCACACGCAAAGCTGGATAAACAGTTTTTAATTCTTTGAGAACCATTTCTGTATCATCCGTGCTGGCATCATTAATGAAAATCATCTCATGGGGTGTGCCGTCTAGCGCCGCGGCGATTTCACTCGCTAAAAGGCCGACATTTTCAGACTCATTATAAACAGGCACGACAACGCTGAGACGCGGCATGGGCGCGCTGGGTTTTTTAGGGAGCGGTGTTTTGGGTGTGGCCATGACAGTCCTCGTTTTTCGCCCTATTGGCATGAGAGGCAATGCTAATCAACACTGGGTGTCTTACAAGCACTTAATATTGGCAAGCACTTAATATTGGCAGGCATTTAACATTGAACGCCTTGAGACCCCTTGTGATTTTTGGCTCTACAAGCCCGGGTGTTTAGGCTATGGAAACCCTATGACTAACCTGCAAACACAGCAAACACGCCCGCATTTGTTTTATGCGGGGTTGCTTGTCTTGCTAACCCTCTGGATGGCTTTGCCGGGAATTGACTCTATCCCTGTGATTGACCGCGACGAGGCCCGTTACGCTCAGGCGACAGTGCAGATGGTCGAGAGCGGCGATTATGTAAATATAAAATTTCAAGATACGGCAAGAAACAAAAAGCCCGCCGGGATTTACTGGATGCAAGCTGCGCCGGTCAAAGCTTTCACGGCTCCGGGCGAGCGGCATATTTGGGCCCACCGGCTGCCCTCTGCTCTCGCGGCTTTGATCGCGGTCTTGGCTGTCTATTGGGGCGGTATTGCCATTTTGAGCCGCTGCGCTGCATTTATTAGCGCTGGTATTTTAGCAACCTCCGCCCTGTTCGTATTTGAATCCCATATCGCTAAAACCGATGCAATGCTCTGCGCCATGGCCGCTATCGTGCTCGCCTGCCTGCTCCGGCAAAGGCGCGCGCCAACACAAGGCCAAGCCATATTATTCTGGGCCGCAGTCGGTATTGGAATCATGGTCAAAGGACCGATTATTCCGGCTATCACACTTTTTACGTTGCTGGGGCTTTTGCTGTGGGAGCGCGATGGAGCTTGGACAAAATCACTGATCAACCTGCCGGGAATGCTCCTATGCGCGCTTATTGTGCTGCCATGGTCAATCATGATTTGGCTCGCCACGGACGGCACGTTTTTTACCGAAGCGATTGGTAATGATCTGGCCCCAAAACTGGCGGGCGGCCAAGAAAAACACGGCGCGCCGCCCGGCTATTATCTCGCCACATTGCCCCTACTGTTTTGGCCCGGCAGCCTCGTTCTGCTGTGCGGCCTTGTGCTGGGGACTCGCGCCGCGCGCCAGACCTCGGATGCCAACAAATCCATAGCCTCCGCCGCTAGGCTTTTGTTAATGTGGATTGTGCCTTTTTGGGTGGTCCTTGAAATCGTCCCCACCAAGCTGCCCAATTACTTGCTGCCCGTTTATCCAGCGTTGGCGCTGCTCTGCGGCGGCGCTATATCAGCTATGCTGAGCGTGGGCGGATTTAAAGTATCGCGGCGCATTGGCGCAGCCTTGTTTTTGATCGTTTCACTCGTCTTGATCACCGTCATTTTATCTGCCGAGGCCCTGTATGCCCCGCAGCAAGGTTTGGTTGTTTGGATCGGCATCATTTGCGTAGCTATTACGTTTTATGCTGTGGGGAGTTTCTGGTCCGGGCGAGCCTCCAAGGCGTTGATCGCGGCGCTGGTTTGCGCTGTTACGCTCTCTATGACGACCTATCAATTTGTGCTGCCTAAATTGCAGACCTTGTTTGTCAGTCACAGGATCCAGGCGGCATTGATAGAGGCAGGGGTTGATCTACCGCGCCATGGCGGCCCCCAGATATTGTCGCCTCACTTTACCGAACCCAGCCTTGTCTACCGGCTCGGGACCTCCATCTTACTTGGCGATAAAACAGAGACCGCATTCCAGTCAGAATTAGACGTGGACAGCCTCATCCTTTTTGATACTGCACGAGAAACCAGTAAAAGTGAGCTTGCCGCGCTTAAAGCAGAGGCCTGTTTTGAAGAGCTTGGATCCGTAGAAGGCGTCAATTATTCCAAAGGCGACAAAGTCAATATTGCCATCCTTCGTCCCGCCGTGTGTCAGCAGGACCCCGTTACCGCCCCGTAAAACCCGCACGTATCGTAAGCCAGGATGCACGCCCCATAATGGCTGCGGCCATGAACGGCATTGCCATGAGGGTTAACGGCTTGCTCAGCCAATGTCCGGAATAGTTCCAAAAATAGGTGATGAACCCTTGCAGTTTTTCCCATTCAACCTTGATGCGCGGCACGCGGCTGGTCGAACCGTAATGCATCACAGTCGCCGACGGAACAAAGTAAACATCGCCGCCGGCCGCACCGGCGCGGCGGCAAAAATCAATATCTTCCACATGTAAAAAATAACGTTCATCAAACCCGTTTATCATCTCGAAAGACTCCAGGTCCGTCATCAAAAACGCTCCGCTGACGACGGGCACAGGGGTAGGGCCGGCAGGCATATCCTCGTCTTCCATATGAATAGGTTTAAAAAATGGAAGCTTGTGAAGCCCCGTAAACGTGACAAAAGCACTCCACGGCGTCAACGCACGGCGGCGGCTTCCCTTTTGCTCCTGCCCATCAAGGTTCCTCAACAGCCCGCCGGCAACCCATGGGCGGGTTAAACCTTGGCCACAATCGGCAAGCTTTTTTGCCGCCATAGGCCGAAGGATTGCATCCGGATTGAGAAAGAGAAAGTAATCGCCGCTCGCAAGGCACGCACCGTAATTGCAAGCCTTAGAAAAGCCGACATTACCGTGGCCCTGCAGCAACCTGACTTTATCGTGGGCCATAACCATTTTGCTAAGACTGTGGCGGGCACTCGGTGTGTTGCCATTATCAACAAGGATAATTTCGTATATATCCGGGTCTTCGAGAATAGCCGAGACAGCCTCAAGCAAAGCGGGGCCCGTCATATAACTCACCATGATAACACTAATCCGAGGATAGGTTTTAGGCGATACGAGCGGGATAATATTTGTCGTACTCATGACCCGGCCTTCGCTATGTTTAAATCCTGCGTTGTGAAAAAGGTGACAGTTTCAGAGTTATTTGTAAAGCAAGCTATCATAAAACGTGTATCGAGTGCAATTCACGTGAATTCTGAATCGGAAATTGGGCTTGTCTCAGCCATTTCCCGATACCGTCGTGGATAAAATTAAACGTGTCATGCATTAAGGCACATTTTCATCAGATTTAGGAAGGAGATACATCGCCGCACTGGCGAGAATCAACGTCGCCCACCACCAATCCTGCCACACACCATACGTGAAATTACAGATAATGATCATCGCTGAGATTAAACCCGCAAGAGCCATGGATCTAAGTTTTGACGTCTCGCTAAAGTGCTCAGCGGCTATACCCATCGTCAGCAATGCAAACACGGCCGTCGCCGCCCCTATAAAGCCGGTCTCCACCCATATATGCAGCCCGGCATTGTGAGGGTGCAATGACACAATAGACCAGGCTTCGATGCCTCGTGTGCTGAATGTCGCATCAAACGTTCGCGCCGCATCAAACCCGTGGCCGAGGAGCGGAGCTTCAAAAATACGCTGTGTGGTGTAGTCCCACATCTCAAGGCGGTGTTCCCACGAAAACGGTATGGCAGCTTTAAATTCCGGTGAAGCCTGCCCGGCTAAGAGCCCAATAAGTGGTGCGAACAAGACGGAAAAAATACCCATCCAAATAATCATGCGTAACGTCCATTCCGGCCGAATACGGGCAGCCAACATTGCCGCAAGGCTCGCGGTGATGGATAAAACACCTACGAATAAGCCTGCGAAAACCGCAACAATAATGGTTAAAAAGGCGAAAATTACAGCAAATAGCCAACCGAAAACAAATTCCCGGCGCATCATCATCATGACAAGAGGCACAAACAACGCCAGTACCGTGACAGCATGGCCAAGGTTCATTTCGGTGCCGAAATTTTTATAAACCACATCTTCACCGGGGTTAAGTGGATCAACAAGATGAGTCAGCGCATAACCGGATAAAAGGTCAATGAACAAAAGCCCGAGGCTGAGCAGCATCATAGCCGTTAAAAGATGACGAAGTAAAATACGGCCACTAAGAGCTGCGGAGCGAAAAGATAAAAAAGCCCCCAAAAAGATAACGACACCGAGGCCGAGTTTGATTGGGTTTTTAAGCGTTTGCGTATCTTCATAAGGCGTCCAAAGCGCCGTGATATTCGCCCAGATTAAAAACAAGCCCAGCGCCCAAAACCATGGGGGAATAGCCAAAATGGCCGAGGGGCGCGTTGTCAGATATCCCACAACACCGACAAAAAAAGCAAGCGGCGCGATACCAAGGCCACCCGCATGCGACATGATCGGTAGCAAAGCAAAGGCGGCGGTAATGATAGCCACATTCGCATAATTGCGCCATGTCGGAACCTCATTCGGCGCCGCAGGCACCGCTTTTTCCGGTTCAGTTGGATACTCGTGCATCTGGAGTTAGCCTAAGTTTGGCGCGCAAGGTCAGGCGCGAGCGCCTCGCACCTCAGCGCGTCTATAGCCTCGCTTAGTTCTAAAATCTCTTGCTGCCTATTTTGATCACCAAGGCGGCGCAGAGCGACCTTGCCCTCTTCGGCTTCGCGGCGGCCGACGACGGCAATAACCGGAATTTTTCCAACAGAGTGCTCTCTGATTTTGTAATTGATTTTCTCGTTACGCACATCCACCTCAGCCCGCAGCCCTGCGGCGCGCAGCTTAGAGACAACGTCTTGAGCGTAATCATCCGCATCAGAGGTAATCGTGGCAACAACGACTTGAACAGGCGAAAGCCAGAGCGGAAACTTCCCGGCATGTTCCTCAATCAGAATACCAATGAACCGCTCCAAAGACCCTAAAATGGCCCGGTGTAGCATCACGGGAGTATGTCGCTGGTCATCTTCGCCGATATAGGTTGCTCCAAGGCGCTCGGGGACAATCTGGTCGACTTGCAGCGTACCGCACTGCCAATCACGGCCAATAGCATCGCGCAGGACAAACTCCAGCTTCGGTCCGTAAAAAGCGCCCTCGCCCGGATTGTCTGTTGTTTCCAGTCCAGCAGCTTCGACGGCAGTTTTAAGAGCAAGCTCGGACGCGTCCCACTGCGCGTCTGTCCCGGCGCGAACATCCGGTCGGTCAGAGAATTTGACTTTGACATCTGTAAATCCGAAATCCTCATAAACGGATTTAAGTAGCCGGATAAATGATTTTGTCTCGCCGGTGATCTGGTCTTCTGTACAGAAAATATGCGCGTCGTCCTGTGTAAAGCCTCGCACACGCATGATCCCATGTAGTGCCCCTGACGGCTCATTACGGTGGCAACAGCCAAACTCAGCCATTTTGAGCGGCAAATCCCGATAGGATTTCAAGCCTTGATTAAACACTTGCACGTGGGCCGGGCAGTTCATGGGTTTGAGTGCGTGAACCTCGTCGTGGGAACCGTGGGACACCTCTGAGACAAACATACCATCGCGAAACTTTTCCCAGTGTCCGGAATCTTTCCAAAGTTGGTTGTCGATCAGCATGGGTGTTTTAACTTCTTGGTAGGCTTCACCTTGTAGGCGCCGGCGAATATAATTTTCAACCTCCCGCCAAAGCGTTGCGCCTTTGTCGTGCCAGAACACCATGCCTTGCGCTTCGGGCTGCATGTGGAATAAATTCAGCTCACGGCCCAGCTTGCGGTGATCCCGTTTCTCGGCTTCTTCAAGTTGATGAAGATGCGCGTCCAGATCCTCTTGAGACGCCCAAGCGGTGCCGTAAATACGTTGCAATTGAGCGTTCTTTGCATCCCCGCGCCAATAAGCGCCCGCAACCTTCATTAATTTGAACGCCTTACCGACTTTGCCAGTGCTGGGCAGGTGCGGGCCCAAACACAGATCGAACCAATTGCCTTGACGGTAAAGCGTAATCACTTCGTGCTCAGGAAGGTCGGAGATCAGTTCCGCCTTGTAGGTCTCGCCCATACCTTCGAACAGTTTGATGGCCTCATTACGGTCCCAAACTTCGCGTGTGAACGGCGTGTTCCGCTCAACAATAAACCGCATCTTTTTTTCAATCGCGGCAAAATCTTCCTCGGAAAAAGGCTCGTCGCGGGCAAAGTCATAATAAAACCCATTTTCAATGACCGGTCCAATCGTCACTTGAGTGCCGGGGAACAGCTCTTGAACTGCCTCCGCGAGCACATGCGCGGCGTCGTGCCGGATCAGCTCCAACCCTTCAGGGTCTGCGGCGGTCACAAGCTCGATTTTAGCATCTGCCACAATTTCGCGTGACGCATCCCGTAGTTCGCCGTCAACCTTTGCGGCCAGAACCTTTTTCGCCAGCCCTTTGGAGATGGATTTGGCAACGTCCATAGCCGTCACGCCGCTCTCATAATCGCGGGTGGCCCCGTCTGGAAAAGTAAGTGTGACCATGGTTTTATTCCGTATGTGTTCCGCGCCAACGGCCATACCGCCACGGCGCCCATAAAGGCGGTTTAGTAATAGATTTGGGCACATTATCAACCCCATCTGTCGCCCCGAGAGATTTAATTGGATGACAGCGGCTCAGGCGGGCTGCAACCATCCAACCCCCGGCCCAAAAGCCGTAGCGCTCCATCGCTTCAATGGCGTAAGAGGAACAGGACGGCGTATGGCGGCAACGCACACCGAGCATAGTCAAAGCTGGACTCAGCGTATATTTGTAGGCCTTGATCAAAACAATCGCTGGATATGATATCAGCTTACGGCGCACTTTTTCCTCGTCAGAATCTAAGAGTAGCGTATAGATGTTTCATCATGCGTCAAAACGTAATTCATTTGGAAAAATTTTATGCCTCAAAGCTGGGGCAAGCCGCACAGGCTATGGCAGCCCGCAGGCTGGAAACCGTCTGGCCAGACCTAAACGGCAGAGAAATTCTCGCTTATGGTTACGGAACGCCCTACATCGTGCCATACCTCGAACATGCGAAGCGCTTGATACTGGCTATGCCGGGCCAACAAGGTGCTTTGGCGCAAAGCTCTCGTCGGGGTATCATCAGTTGCCTCGTACAGGATGATTTATTGCCATTTGCTGATGCCCAATTTGATAATATCCTTGTTGCGCATGCCGCTGAGGAAACAGAAAATCTCGCGGGATTGCTGAATGAGCTTTGGCGCATCACAAAACCCGAAGGGCGGATCATTATCATTGCGGCAAACCGGGCAGGATTATGGGCGCGCTCCGAGCGTAGCCCGTTCGGGACAGGCCGCCCGTTCAGCCGCGCGCAATTACGCAGCGCGTTGCGCGTTGCGCGGTTCGAGCCGACAATCTGGTCAGGCGCGCTTTACGCGCCCCCGCTTCGGTTTCTAACGGGGCCGGCCTTGCGCGAAGTTTTTGAACGGTTCGGCGAAACCGTGTGGCCGGGTTTCTCAGGACTTGTCCTTGTCGAAGCGGTAAAACGTCTTTATGCGGAGCCCGCAGGCCGCAAACAGCACCGGGTGACGCGACCTGTGTTTGGGGCGACGCCTATTGGAACGTCTGCAGGTAACACGGCCTCTCGGGACTAATTCGTTATGAGTGAACAAAAAAACCCACTAACGGATATGACCCACATCAGAGCGGAAATCGACCGAGTCGACAATGCGCTTTTGCAGCTTATTTCCGAGCGCCTTGAGCTTGCAGGTGCGGTTCGGCGCGCTAAAACAGGGGCCCGTCTGTGGCGGCCCTCCCGTGAAGCCTCGCTGGTGCGCGATTTGGCGCAAAGCTCCATAGATACATCGCCGCATTTGGTCTCCCGCATTTGGGCAGAACTCGTGAGTGCAAGTCTCGCTCTACAAGGGCCGATGCGCCTGCACATCGCGCTCGAAGGCGACGCACTCGATGTGTGGCGATTAGTGCGAGACAGGTTTGGCGCGGCTATACCCTCACAATCTTATCCCACCGCAAGCGCAGCGCTAGCCGCTGCCTACGCCGAGGATGAAGGCGTGGCTATTTTGCCTGCCCCCGGCGGCATGCATAGCTGGTGGAGCGCGCTGTGCCGAGGCGGCGCTATGGATGATATGTCAATTCTTGCGGGCCTCCCGCGCATCAGCAATCAGGATTGGCCGCGCGCCGTTGCCGTCGCAACTGCAGAGCGGCACCCGTCGGGCCATGACATAACGCTCTTGGCTCTGAAAAAACCAAATGTGATTGCGAGCACCGGGTTATCCGGCGTGAGGCGCGCCGAAGCCGGAGACAATGTCCTCATCTCAATCGATGATTTTGTGGATCATGAGCATAGTAAATTTCAAACGGTTCTCGCCCAAGACTCGTCCGCAAAAATTATTGGCTACTTACCGAAACCTCTTCGAGAAAACACTTGATCAAAGCCAAACCTCTGGAGGCATTTTATCACGAGGATTTAACCCAACGTTAAATCGAATCTTACCAATCACACTTATGTTTTACGTCAAGTTCGTCGCTTCGCTTTTATTCGGCTCTGCATTTTTGTCAGCGCCGGTTTGGGCCTGTGATGATAATGATGAAAACGGCTTAGACGTCGGCCTCGTTCTGAGCGGCGGCGGTGCCAAAGCCAGCACACAAGTCGGCGTCATGCAGGTGATGGACGAGCTTGGGATACCTGTTCACTGTATCACAGGGACAAGCATGGGTGCGGTCGTTGGATCGTTTTACGCCAACGGATATTCAGCCAATGAGATCGCCGAAATACTCACCCAAAATGATTGGGGTGAACTTTTTAGAGGCGGCGTACCCCGTCGGGATAAGTCCTTTGTCGAAAAGGAACGCGAAGATTCCTATTTCTCAGGCAGCATCGCCAGCTACGGCCCGGACGGATTAAAACTCCCGGGCGGGTTGTCCTCTATGCAAGGCCTTAAAACTTATTATCGGAAAATCTTATCCGTTGTCCCGCTTGAGATGGATTTCGATAATTTTGAAATTCCGTTCAGGGCCGTCGCCACCAACCTGCACCAAGGCCAGAAAACCGTGTTTAAGCAAGGCGACATTGTCGAGACCATCCTTGCAAGTATGGCCGTTCCGGGTGTTTTTGCCCCGCGCGAAATCGGCGGTGAACTCTATGTTGATGGCGGCTTGTCATCCAACCTACCCATCGCCGCCGCCAAGAATATGGGTGCGGATATTATTATTGCTGTTGATGTCTCCAACGCACCGAATAAACCGGATTCAGACATTTCAGTGGGGTCATTGGCAAACCAAATAACAACGATTATTATTTGGCAAAAAGTAGAACAAGAACTCGCAGCCTATCAGGGCGAATTGCTCCTCATCAAACCCAATGAGGACGTGGGGATTTCAACGGCGGGATACGAACGCGCAGCCGAGGGAATAAATGCTGGCCGAACGGTTGGTGAGAACCTCTCAGCACAGTTGCTGGATATTAAGTCCAGAGCCGCGCCGCCTCGGAAGAACCCCAGCACCTACAAATTAACTGGCGCGCCGCCTGTTTTGAAAATCATCAATAACACGCCCGTAAAAGACTCCATCATTGCAGGCCGTTTTGGTTGGACTGCATCTGGATTTAGTAACAAAGACGAGCAAGACAACCGCTTAAGAGACCTAGCCTCTTTTGGCGGTTTTGGAGAAGTCGACATAGGGCGCTCAGCAGGAGAGGCTGTACTTAGCTTAAAAGACAACCCACTAGGCCGAAATCTCGTTCAGCTTGGACTGAATGCCACGAATGACTTTAACGGTACTTCAAGCTACTCCATACTTGCGCGGATTACTCGCAAACCGCTGGGCTCAAAAGGCGGTGACCTTAGCTTGTCCGGAGAGTTGGGTACAAATGTGGGACTCTCTCTGGAACTTTACCAACCCTTTGGCCCCAAAGGGAGGTTTTTTATTCAACCGGAAGCCTTTGCAACATGGCAGTTGCAGCCCTTTGACTTCTTTGGCCTTAGGCTGGCTGACCTCTGGCAACGAGACCTTGGTGTTCGTGGCCGTATTGGTCGAGAGCTCGGAACATGGGGCGTTATCGCCGCAGAAGGGGCCGTTCTGAACCGTCATATTTCCAACACCATAGATAACGACGAAGGTTTTCAGCAAACAACGCTCGATATTGGTTCTGCCGGGCTGTATTTTGGAGTCGATACGCTTGACCGCAATGACTGGCCAACCTCCGGGCAACGCATGCGCATTTCAGCACGACGAATATTCAATATCGGCGATGAATTAAGGCCGGAGATTGATCAGCTTGAAGCCTCATGGCTTAGCGCTTTTGAGGTTGAAGGCATAGGCGCATTGCTGAATGCCCGATACGGGACATCACCAAACAGCAACCAACTAGGTACAGGTAGTTTCTCTCTCGGCGGTTTTCGGCAAATCAGTTCATTCGCAAACAATTCAATTTTAGTTGATGAGTTTTCTTTTGTCTCGCTCGAGTTATTTGAACGTCTCACCTCGACAGGTAAGTTACTTGATCTGCCCATCTATGTTGGTGCAGTTATGGAATATGCAGAATTTCCTCTCTTTTTCCTAGAAGACAACACTGAAGACATCGGAACAGTCTCCGGGTCTATGTATATCGGTATTGAAACGCCTCTGGGCCCAGCTTTTTTAGGCGCGGCTTACGGCGACGATGACAACGCCGCACTATTCTTTAAATTTGGACGAACATTTTAAGCCGAATACCCTTTGACAGGCTTGGGCCTTTTCGGCACCTTCGCGCTATGGAAACTTCATTTGTATTAATCGCGCTCGGCGCCGGGTATATTTTGGGCTCACTCCCGTTTGGCTTATTGATAGCGCGGCTTTTTGGACAAGGCGATATTCGCACAATCGGGTCCGGTAATATCGGCGCAACAAATGTTTTGCGGACGGGACGCAAAGACCTCGCCGCATTAACGCTTTTACTGGACGCGGGAAAAGCCGCCGCTGCCGCTCTGATTATTCAACATTTTATTGGGCACCCTTATGGATTAATCGCCGGGGTCGCAGCTTTGCTGGGACACTGTTTTCCTATTTGGTTACGTTTTAAAGGCGGCAAAGGCGTTGCCACATTTTTTGGCTGCCTGCTGGCCACGGCATGGCCCATCGGGCTGTTAGCAGCTGCCATTTGGTTAGCCATGGCCGCTATGTTTAGGATGTCATCCTTGGCCGCGCTCTGGGCTACGGGCACCTCCCCTCTTGTCGCGCTTTATATGGGGCGCTATGATATAGCTATTATGGCCGCCGTGCTCGCGGTGATTATTTTTATACGCCATATTGATAATATTAAACGCATCTTGGCCGGAACCGAATCCAAGATCGGGAACAAGAAGTAAATCTGCGTGGGAGCGGACTTATATAATCTCTCTTTTTCAGATATGCGGGACTGGCTTCGGCTCATTCGTACACCCACCGTTGGCCCGGTCTCGTTTCGTGATCTCCTCAACCGTTATGGTTCTGCGGAAAAAGCGCTGGAGGCGCTACCGTCCTTAACCCGGCGCAAACCCATAAATATTCCGCCCATTGAGATGATCGAAGCCGAAATGGAAGAAACCGAAAAACTGGGTATTCGGTTCTTAGCGGCTTGCGAGCCTGAATATCCGGCCTATCTTCGGGCTATCGATCCGCCGCCGCCAGTAATCTCTGTTTGGGGAGATATAACAGCCTTGCACCGCCCCAGCGCAGCCATTGTCGGATCCCGAAACGCATCCGCTATCGGTCAAAAATTTGCCTATCAAATGGCTTATGATCTGGGACAAGCCGGCTATACGGTTGTCTCGGGGCTTGCCAGAGGCATTGATGCCAGAGCTCACCGCGGCGCGCTCGCAACCGGAACAGCGGCCGTTCTTGGCGGCGGGGTGGATCATGTCTACCCCCGGCAAAACGGTGACCTATATGATCAAATACGTGAGCACGGCGCGCTTATTTCAGAAAGCCCGCTGGGGTACCGCGCGACAGCCCGGGACTTCCCGCGCCGTAACCGTATCATTTCAGGCCTCAGTCAAGGCGTCATCGTAATCGAGGCCGCTGAGCGCTCTGGAACACTCATTACAGCGCGTTATGCGCTTGAACAAAACCGCGACGTTATGGCTGCGCCCGGATCTCCACTGGATCCGCGTACCAAAGGTTGCAACCGTCTCATTCGGCAAGGCGCGGCCCTGATTGAAAACATTGATGACGTGCTGCATGTGCTGGGCGATATGAGCGATATAAAAACTCAAGAACCTAAGAGCATCTATGCTCAGGAAAATACAAATTGGAACATAGACGCGGATGACATCGCCAAAGCCTGTAGCGAAATTTTAAACTTAATTTCCACCACGCCTACTTCAAGAGACACCCTGATAAGAGCCTCCAGTCTGCCTACACCTCTGGCTATCGCCGCGTTATTAGAATTGGAATTGTCCGGCGATATTCATGTCGAAGCAGATGGGCGTGTGACTTTAAATCTCTAGACATCACAAGACTGGTTTATAATTAAACGGCGGTAACTTTTTAACGCAAGATTTTCTCCTAATTAACCATTATCGCTTAATCCTAGCCCGAAACTAATTCGGGGCCAGAGAATGAGCATGTTATCCAAAAGGTTAAACTCAGCAAAATTATGCGTTTGCTTAGGTGTAAGCACCTTAGTCTTACTCGGCTCAGAATCCGCATTAGCTCAATCCACCCCGACAGAACTGGCCGACATGGCGCTAGAGGATTTACTAAATTTCGAAATTACAGACGAAGGCACACAAAGTAACGCACCCACAAATAAATGGAATTTTTCATACACTTTCCGCAAGCTTAGCTCTGGTGGCTACCGTTCAGGTACAGAAGACTTCACATTTGATGAGGTTTTATTCTCCCCCGGCGAGACGCGCACACTGCAAAACTTTCCTGTTGTACCCACCTTTATTTGCCAAAATGTCCATGCATTCTCAGCAGGATACTCTTTAAGCAACAACGTCTCGGTAAATGTCGTTGTGCCCTACATCAAGCAAGGGACTGATCATATCAGTTCTGTGCCGGGATTTGCAGATTTCCTCCTAGAATCTGACGGTATTGGCGACATCGGAATCAGCGCAAGTTACCAAATACGCCCAACATTACTCTCAGCCCTACAATTTACGCTCGGCGTCAGGCTCCCTACGGGCTCCATCAACGAGACTGGTGACACACCAAGAGGCGGGACGGGAACACTTGAACGTCTGCCTTATACGATGCAAATAGGATCCGGCACCTTCGACTTTACTGGCGCTGTAAATTACTCGAAACTCGTGGGTGATTTCCGAGTGGGGGTCAATGCCAACACGACAATTCGCACAGGTCAAAATGATAATGATTACCGCCTTGGGAATAATTACGGCGCAGCAGCTTTCGCGCAATATGCCAAAAATCACTGGTTTCAACCAGGTGTTCGTGTCAATTTTCGGGAAATTGAAAGTATCAAGGGCGGTGACACATCGCTCCGTGTTCCAGCCGCCTTCCCTTATCCTGCCAGCATAACGAACCCAGATAATTACGGCGGTGAGAAAATAAATATTTCCGCTATACTTAAGGTTTGCCCTGAAAATGATTGCCGCGTCAGCTTTACCGGTGAATATGGTGAACCCTTATTTCAAAATTTAAATGGCATTCAACCTAAAGACCGGCGTTACGCCTCTGTATCCGCCGCTATTAAATTCTAGGTCTTGCCGCGCGTTCGTCATATCCTTTGCCTTTTGGCCGGAACGATCAGCTTAGTGATGACGCCGGCCAGCACGGCTGAGACTGCCAGCGAGTCTCAAGTTAAGGCCGCGATCCTGTTTAACCTTGCGAGGTTCAGTGAATGGTCAGATGATATTCACGCAATACCAGACGGTGAGTTCCGTATTTGCACACGGACAACAGCCATCATGCAAAAAGCATTATCGAACTTGTCAGGTAAGACCATTCATGACCGCAAGCTTATTATCACCCACAGCGCCCGCACAGAGCAAACATTCAAAGACTGTGAAGTCTTGTTTATATCTAAAGATCAAATCCCTACGTCAATTGATTTTCAAAGTATACATGATAACGGGGTTTTGACTGTTGGCGATTTTAAACAATTTCTCAGCCTTGGCGGTGCTATGTCGATACAGCGGCAAGCCAAAAAACTGAAATTCTCTATAAATTCTCAGGCTATGAAGGCTGCCAATATTAAACCCAGTTCAAAAATTCTTGCTCTTGCCGTTGAGCCGGAAATATGATGATATTTTTGCAGTGGTATAATCGGCAGTCTCTTAAATTTAAGATCGCGATGCTCAGTACGATCGTCGCGACATCTGCTATGTTTATTGTCAGTGTTTGTTTCATCATGTTTGAGACGGGGCGGTTCAAACGGGATTTGCAAAATGAACAGCTAATCAGGCTTAATTTGGTCGGAAACTCTATTGCCGCGGCCCTTGTGTTTGATGATACCACGCATGTCGACGAGGCTCTCAGCGTATTTGAGACGCTGCCAGATGTACAAAGTGTAATCGTCTTTACGCCCGGCGGTGTCCCGACAAACAAGTATAAACGCACCTCAGCCAAGTCATATTTAGATTCGCTGGACGCGCTTCCTCTCCAGACACCCTCTTCCGTGGGATATTTTTATAAAAAAAATCATCTGATCTCCCAAATACCTATACGGGTCGATGAAGATATTGTCGGCGTCATCGCGTCGGAAACACGGCTCGATGCACTCACGCGAACGGTTTTGAATTACCTTATCATCGCGACAGCCGTCATTCCGATTGTGATATGCCTCGCTTACACGCTGGGACGTTTCTTTAGCCAAAAACTCACCCGGCCCATTGATGATTTGGCCAATACTATGGCGCACGTCAAACAAACCAATGATTATGACCTGCGGGCGGATGTGGGGCATGACAATGAACTGGGCCGCCTCGCTGAAAACTTCAATGAAATGTTGATGGAAATAAGGCTCCGGGATCAACGCCTTGAGAGTCAGACCCGCGAACTTCTATCTGAAAAAGATAAGGCCGAGGCCGCAAGCCGGGCAAAGTCAGAATTCCTCGCTAATATGAGCCACGAGCTCCGCACACCGATGAACGGTATTTTAGGTATGACCGAGGTTCTACTCAGATCCGGTTTACAAGACAATCAGCAACAATTTGCGGAAATTATATACCGCTCTGGCTCGGCACTTACGACCATTTTAAACGATATTCTGGATTTTTCAAAAATTGAAGCCGACAAGCTCGACTTAGATTTAGCCCCGTTTAATATCAAAACAATGGTGACCGATGTCATCAATCTTTTGGACAATAAGGCGGTGTCCAAGGACATCCGCCTTATTGTGAACTTCAATGAAAATTTGCAGAAAATGGCGATTGGAGATGCGGGCCGTATCCGGCAGGTTCTGACCAATATTGTCGGGAATGCAATTAAGTTTACAAATTTGGGCGCCGTCACAGTAGATATTCGCGGCAAGACTATGGGTGAGCGCTATAAGCTCTCAATCTCGGTGACGGATACTGGTATTGGCATTCCGCAAAACAAGCTTGACCTTGTGTTTAATAAGTTCACACAGGCCGAAAGTTCGACTACGCGGGATTACGGCGGCACCGGGCTGGGCCTCGCGATATCCCGTAGCCTGATTGAGATGATGGGCGGAAAAATTGGTGTCAGATCCGAAGAAGGCAATGGATCAACATTCTGGTTCGACATTATCCTAGATCAGCACCAAGACAAACCTGACGCGCTGCCGAAACAGTACTCAGGCGAAATTCATGTCGCGGTGATCAGTCACAATAAAAAGAACTGTCTCGCGCTGAAGTCTAAACTCTCATCAATAGGCATGATTGTATCAACACATGATCAAGGTACGCTGGCCCTGAAACATCTAAAATCCAAAGTCTCGCTCAAAACAAGCAACCCCGTCATTATCATCGAAGACAATAAAACCGGTATTGATGCCCTGTCCTTACTTGACCGTTTCAGAACGAACGCTTTTACAAAGAGCGCGAGTTACATCGTGCTGCGCTCGGATCAAAATGAAAATAAAACGCGCAGGTTTGAGCGGTACAATAACGTGCGAACTCTCTTTGCACCGATCAATCTGGGTGCCTTGATGAGCGCGATCAATGACTCTCTGACGGATAGCCAAATATCCGGCCTCAGAGGCATGACTGGAGAAGGCAAAAAGGTATCTTTAGCTCAGCCCACATCCGAAACTCCCGCTAAATTACCGGAATCTACTGAGCCTACCTTGGCTCCTGCACCTACACTTGCAACGGCGACGCGGCCGCTCACTCCGGGAAAACCTAAGACAACCCGCGTTAAACCGCGCGTGCTCGTGGCCGAAGACAATCACATCAACCGCATGGTTATGGAAAATATGATTGATTTGAACCAATATGACGTCACATTCCGAAATGATGGAAAGTCTGCTGTTGAAACCCATCAAGCGCAGCCGTTCGATATCATTCTTATGGATATTTCCATGCCGATTATGAACGGCAAACAAGCCACACTGGCTATACGTTCGCTCGAAAAACGCGATAACAAACCCTCTGTGCCCATTATCGCTGTGACAGCCCACGCCATGAAAACACACCGCGATTCATATATCCAAGCGGGCATGAACGATTATCTTGCCAAACCTATTGGCCAAGCAGATTTGCAAAACATCCTCCATAAATGGAGCCCTGAGGAACACGCGGCTCAAGACACGCCTGAACTGCGGCGCTCCGCATAGCCTAATCTGTAACCCGTGTTGACATTGGGATCATCATCCCCCAAATGTGCGCGCACTTTTGAGCCCCGCAAGGCGTCTGCAAATGGATAGTTTATGAATCTCGTTATCGTCGAAAGCCCGGCAAAAGCAAAAACTATAGAGAAATATCTCGGAAAAGATTATAAAGTTCTTGCCAGCTTTGGTCACGTCAGAGACCTGCCGTCAAAAAACGGATCTGTTGATCCTGACGATGATTTTGCAATGACTTGGGCCGTAGATACGAAATCAAAAACACGTATCAGCGACATTGTTGCAGCCTTGAAAAACTCTGATAAACTAATCCTCGCGACCGACCCGGACCGCGAAGGTGAAGCTATTTCATGGCACTTACTCGAGGTTTTAGCCAAGAAGAAAGCTCTCAAAGACAAACATATTGAGCGCGTTGTTTTTAACGCCATCACAAAAAAATCAGTGACTGAAGCCATCGCCAATCCGCGTGAGCTCGATATGGAATTGGTCGAAGCCTACCTCGCGCGCCGCGCGCTTGATTATCTTGTCGGTTTTACGCTCTCGCCCGTATTGTGGCGTAAACTACCCGGCGCGCGCTCCGCAGGCCGGGTGCAATCTGTATCTCTACGCCTGATCACAGAACGCGAAACCGAAATTGAGCAGTTTATTTCGCAAGAATACTGGACCATTGAGAGTGAGATCGAAACCAGTAAAGGCACCAGCTTTCCCGCAAAACTTGTGTCTTTAGATGGCAATAAGCTTGATAAGTTTTCCCTTGGAAATGAGACGGACGCGCATAACGCCAAAGCCAAAGTCGAAGCTGCAAACATGTCGATTACATCGGTTGAGGCAAAACCCGTTCAGCGTCGCCCCTATGCACCCTTTACAACGTCAACAATGCAGCAAGATGCGTCCCGCAAGCTCGGATTTTCTGCAACGCGCACCATGCAAACAGCGCAAAAACTCTATGAGGGCATAAATGTTGACGGTGAGACGGTCGGCTTAATTACCTATATGCGAACTGACGGCGTCTCTATGGTCGGCGAAGCCATCTCAGACGCCCGCGCGACCATTTTATCAGAATTTGGCGAAAATTACTGTCCGGGCTCGCCGCGCGTTTACAAGAGCAAAGCCAAGAATGCCCAAGAGGCACACGAAGCTATCCGCCCCACGAGCTTTCGCCGTCACCCCTCCAAAGTCGGCCTCTCCGGCGACCAATTTAAGCTCTATGAGCTTATTTGGAAACGCGCCATGGCCAGCCAGATGGAATCTGCGCGCATGGAACGCACAACGATTGAAATTGCAGACGCCGCAAACACAGTTGGATTGCGCGCGAGCGGTTCTGTGATTAAATTTGACGGATTCTTGAAACTTTATAGTGAAACACCCTCATCATCTGATGACGATAAAGACAGTGAAGACAGCCGGGTCTTACCGCCTGTTTATAAAGGCGACGGCGCAAAAGCTTTAACAACAAATGCCGAGCAGCACTTCACACAGCCACCGCCGCGTTATTCCGAGGCCAGCCTCGTCAAACGCATGGAAGAGTTGGGCATTGGCCGCCCTTCAACATACGCGTCGATCTTAAAAGTCTTGCAGGATCGAGATTATGTTACGCTGGATAAGCGCCGTTTTATCCCGGCAGATAAAGGCCGCTTGGTCATTGCTTTTCTTGAAAACTTCTTTGGCCGTTATGTGCAATATGATTACACAGCGGATCTTGAAGAACGACTTGATAAAGTCTCAGCAGGTGATTTGGGTTGGAAGAAACTCTTACATGATTTCTGGGAGCCCTTCTCTGCATCTGTTGACGGCACCAAAGAGCTACGCGTCACCCATGTTCTGGACGCTTTGAACGAATCCTTGCGCCCCATTGTCTTTCCGAACAAAGAAGACGGAACCGACCCGCGTAAATGCATGGTCTGCGACGATGGCGAATTGAGCCTGAAAGTCGGGCGTTACGGCGCGTTTGTTGGATGCTCGAACTATCCGGACTGTAAATTTACGCGGCCCTTTGGTCAGGGTGATCAAGCCGAACCTGCCGAGGATAAAATGCTCGGCCAAGACCCTGAGAGCGGCATTGATGTGTTTTTGAAAACCGGACGGTTTGGCCCCTATGTACAGCTCGGCGAAGAGGCAAAACCCAAGCGCACTAGCCTGCCTAAAAACTGGCCCTATGAGACCATTGATCTGGAAAAGGCGCTGCGCTTGCTAAGCCTTCCGCGTGAGGTTGGCAAACATCCCGAGGACGGCAAGAAAATATCCGGCGCGTTAGGCCGTTTCGGGCCATACATTTTGCACGACGGCACCTATGTAAATTTACCCACAGCCGATGAAATGTTCGAAATTGGCTTGAACCGCGCGGTGATTTTGCTTGCTGAAAAACGCGCCAACCCCGGCCGCGGACGGAGCGCAGGTAAAGTCCTCAAAGACCTTGGCATGCACCCTGCCACAGAAAAACCCGTCAAGGTTATGGATGGGCGCTACGGCGCCTATGTTAAATATGAAAAAATAAACGCCACTATCCCTAAAGGCACCAAGCCCGAGGACGTAACGATTGAAATGGCTGTTGAGTATATCGCGGAAAAAGAAGCCAAGGGCGGAAAAAAGAAACCCGCTGCAAAGAAAAAACCAGCGGCAAAAAAGAAGCCACCGGCCAAGAAAAAGCCTGCAGCAAAGAAAAAGTCAGCCGCGAAGAAACCGGCGGCAAAAAAGACATCGGCCACAAAAGCGAAACCGTCTGATAAGGCCTAAGCGGTCTCAATAAAAGCCGCTAAAGTATCGGTTATACGGCTAACTTTGGCAGGGTCATCTCCCTCTGCCATAACGCGTATAACAGGCTCTGTGCCAGAGGTCCGCACTAATATCCGGCCCGAAACTCCCATGTCGCTGCGGGCGTCCTCAATAGCCGACATGACACTTGTTTTCTCCATCGGAGAGGCACCGCTATAGCGTACATTTTTAAGGAGCTGAGGCACGGGTTCAAAAACACTGAGCACTTCGCTCGCGGGCCTACCCTTGCGTAAAATTTCAGCCAGTACTTGCAGAGCGGCTATTGTGCCGTCACCTGCCGGAGAAAAATCCGTGAGCAACAAGTGCCCTGATTGCTCACCGCCAACATTAAATCCGCCGCTGCGCATACGCGCGGCGACGTGACGGTCGCCCACATCTGTTCGCTCAAGCGACAGCTCCAGATCGCCCAGAAAACGCTCCAACCCCAGATTGGACATTACCGTCGCGACGATGCCGCCGCCCGTCAGGCGGCCTTGCTCATGCCAGCCAGAGCCGATTAGGCCCAGCAGTTGATCCCCGTCGATGATCCGGCCTGTCTCATCGCACATGATCAAGCGGTCGGCATCACCGTCAAGGGCAACGCCAACATGCGCGCCGGTCTCAATAACCGTATTTGACATCAAATCCGTGCGGGTTGATCCGCAGTCTTTATTGATATTTTTTCCATCCGGCGAAACGCCAATCGAAATCACCTCGTCTGCGCCGAGCCTTGAAAACACTTGCGGCGCAGTTTGAAAAGCCGCCCCGTTCGCGCAATCAATAACGATCTTCAGGCCCGAAAGGCTTTGATTTTTTGGAAAAGCCGATTTTGCAATCTCGGTGTAACGCGGTGCAGCATCCTCAAAAGTGCGGGCGCGTCCCATATGGGCCGGATCAACACTTACGCCCGCTAGATCACTATCCAATATCGCTTCAATCGCAAGTTCGTCATCATCTGAAAGCTTCAGTCCGCCGGGCCCAAAAAACTTAATCCCATTATCTTGAAACTGGTTATGCGACGCCGTGATCATGACGCCAAAATCTGCGCCTTCTGACGCCGTCATGAGCGCCACGCCGGGGGTGGGTATAACCCCGCAAAGCCGGGCGTTCGTCCCAACAGAGGCGAGCCCCGCTGTGATCGCCGCCTCGATCATATCTCCGGAGAGACGTGTATCCCGCCCAATGATAGCTGCGGCTGGGCGGCCATCGCTGCGCTTAAAATAAGTGCCCGCCGCCATCGCAAGGCGCGTAATCGCGTGCGGCATTAAAGGCCCGCTATTGGCGAGATGACGTATACCGTCCGTCCCGAAATATTTACGTTTTCCGCTCATTCATAACTCTTATAACTATAGGTTCTAGGATTAGAGACAATCTGTGCGGCCAGTTGATTTTAAACGCTCGACAATTTTTTTAACGTCTTGGGCTGCATCCAAGTTGACGACCAAAACTTGACCTTGATGCACAATCACCGCCACATTTTCCAGCCCCACAGCC
This sequence comes from uncultured Caulobacterales bacterium, assembly GCA_964352785.1. Lineage (GTDB taxonomy): Bacteria > Pseudomonadota > Alphaproteobacteria > Caulobacterales > Maricaulaceae > JACOMS01. The sequence goes on along the minus strand of CAYGTI010000034.1, from coordinate 6,358 downwards.
GCCACTAAAGGCCCGTCTGTGAGAATTAAACTCCCTGACACATCAACGGTTAAAACATCGCCAGTGACCGCATTTCCCAGATCATCCGCCCGAACCTCCTGCAACGACGCAAAAGAGCCAATGTCGCTCCAGCCCATATCGCACGGCACAACAGCGGCCTTCTCGGTGCTTTCCATAACCGCATAATCAATGGACTGCCCCGGGCAGGCCTCAAACGTGGAGCAATCCAGCCAAATCACGCCGTCTTTGTTCTTTGCTGCCGCGTAAGCTTGGCTCGCGGCGTGGTCAATTTCAGAGGCAAAAGTGTTAACTTCGTCCAAGAATACCTCTGGCGAGAATAAGAAAATCCCCGCATTCCAAACATAATCACCGTTTTTCAAATAGCCTGAGGCGGTCTGCGCGTCAGGTTTTTCTTTAAAGGCTTTAATGCTGAATACACCCGGCGCGATATCGCTTCCTTGCTGGATATAGCCATATCCTGTCTCGGGTCTATCGGGCGTGATTCCAAACGTCACCAATCGGCCCGCTTGCGCCGCTGGAATGGCCGCCTCAATAGCGGCGCGAAAGGCTTCGGGCTTGCGCACATGATGATCTGCCGGGACAAGCAAGACAAGCGCGCCAGTATGACAGATCTGCGCGTGACGGGCCGCTACAACCGCGCACGGCGCCGTATTACGCCCCATAGGCTCAACAATCATGGTGCCAATACTTTGCCCCATTTCCCGCATCTGATCCGTGATTGGTGCGGCGTGCAGCGCATTACAAATAAATACGGGATCCGTGAACCGAGCTCCTGTAAACCTTGCTGCAGTTTCTTGTACCATGGTCTCATTCGTCACCAGCGGCAGAAGCTGCTTGGGAATAGCTTGGCGCGAGAGCGGCCATAGGCGGGAGCCCGCCCCACCCGACATTATAACCGGCATAACCTTTACAGATGACACAATAGACCCTTCGTTTGCATTAAATCTAACACGAGAGGGTTTGGCCGAGGTTAACGCCTTTATTCAAAAACGGTACGGATAACGTTTTCACCTTGAAAGGCATAATATCTGGACACCGTATATCCTTGGTCGCGCAGCATATTTTGGACGCTATGCTCGCCAAGCAAATGTGCAACGCCAACAGCGGCAAACCCGGTTTCATTGCCTTCTAAAAAGCGCATAAACGTGTCCGTCCAGTCCCGGTTTCTCTCCCGCAGCAAAGAGACGTAAAGCTCGGACGATTTTGCAGCAATGGCCTGGGTGGTCTTTATTGTCAAATAATCAGTCCGCCCCACAGACCATGCTTCCGCAATTTGGGTTAAATCATCTCCCAAAGAGCCAAACCCCTCCAGCGTGTCTGTGAGCAGCAGCATCTGTACAAACTCAGGTTGATCCGACGTGATCCGAATTTGCCCCTCGGCAGTATCAAGATAAATAATATTCTTACGCAGGCGGGCCGCGCGGCTTTTGAGCGCTTCATCTGCCGCCAGCGCCGACGAGAGTCCCGCATTGCTCGCGGCCGCAACTGTCAAAAATTCACTTGCGAGCCAAGGCTGCATCGTATCAAGCGTTTCAAGACGGATATTGCCATTATTAGCCGCCGCGTCCAAGAGTTTAAGCTGATAAGTATCGAGTCGGTTTGAAAGGCGCTGCCCGCTTTGTAAAAAACCTTGCTGCTGCGTGAAAATACTGGCTTCAAGTTGCGCGCTGGTATCCGTATCAATTTCGAAGAAAATCGTCCCCGACTCGTCGAACGCGTCCTTCAAATCATCGCGCTGCCATTCCAACCCTTCCGGGAGCAAATGTACGGTACCAAATAAATAAAGTGTGCTGTCATGGTCTTTGACCACCCATATTGCAGGCCCGTCATTTCGCGCCCGCGCCGAAGCGATTTTTTCATCAACCGTGCCGCCCTGCTCACATCCGCTCAGGAAAACAGCGACTGAAAGAAAGGCCAAATACATAAAACGAAGGATCATAGTCCGCTTGTGCGCAAAGCCACTGCAAAGTTCAATCAGAAAATACCGGCACATTTATGCTGATGGGCCAGCTATGAATTTTAACGCCTCAAACCCATTGCGCCCGCCGCAGCAATACCCTAAATACCGCAACCAAAGCACCCGTAGCTCAGCTGGATAGAGCGCTGCCCTCCGAAGGCAGAGGTCACAGGTTCAAATCCTGTCGGGTGCGCCATTACTTTTTCACTACCTAAAAAATCGCCTAACACCTTGAAAGGCATAGATATTTGGGGTGTTCGAAGTCCACTAATTCGGCTATACTTCAACTTCTCTGTAAACGCTAATTTTAGCACATTACGGCGATCCTCGAATGTGCCATTTTCCCATATTTTATGGGGGTTTGCGAGGAATGTGAGCGCGTGTTCGAACATTTCGCGGTAGCCTCGTGAAGGTTTGCTTAAATTTTCAATTTTTTCGGCTAAAAAGAGTTTGTCCTGCTCCAGTTTGGTTAGGCGTAGCTCTAGCTGTTGAGTGACAATCGCATTGTCAGTCTCAATCATTTTATCAACAAGCTTTATCTCGGACGCTTCAATACGGGATAGGTCAGCGCGAAGGCGCGAGGCACGTTCCTTGTTTGAGGTGGCGCGATAGTCCCACAAATCTTTGAACATGCGCGAGGCAACATTGAACAGGCTTTCTGATGGCTGTAATTGCATAAGAAGCGTTTCAAATTCGCTTTCGATTTTGTCTCTGGCAATCGATTTGCGATAGCTGCCGCAGTCTTTGTTGAAGCAAAGGTAATAAGGATACTTCTTATTCTTACCCTTACTCCAACAGGACGTAAGAGGCTTGTCACAATCTGCGCAATCCACAGCCCCGCGAAGTGCGAAGTCTTCTTTGATGTCCGCGCGATTAGAAACGCGCTTTCCCTCAGTCAGGATATTTTGGATTTTCAGATAAGTCTCATAAGAGATAAGCCCTTCATGTTGACCTTCTCGAATACTGATGTCCCACGCAGGAGCTTCAATCATTCCTGCATATAGGGATTGCTTGAGAAGAACATCAACGCGTTCATGCGTGACTTCACCATTTTTGTTTTTAGGGAACTCAGGTTGATCTTGAAGGAATAAACGCAATTCACCTTTTGAACCAAAACGACCCGATGCAAAGCCTTCAAGAGCGTCTTTGACGATGCTTGCTAATGGCTCGTCTTTAACCAAGATTTTGCCGTGACCTTTGACGTATTTGTAACCCGCAGGCGGTGTTGAGTTCACGTAATAGCCATTGAGCAAACGCGCTTTCATACGGTTGATCGTTTGCTCACGGTTTTTCTGCGCAAAATGTTGCGCTGAACTTGCCAGAACATTTTCTAGAAACTGAGAGTCTGAGTCATCACCAAAGACAACAGAAGGGCTTTCGAGAATACCCCCTGCTTTTGAGAGGTCTTCACGAAGCTTGATATGCGCTTGAAGGCCACGCGCTAGTCTTGAGATATCGTCAATCAAAACATAGTGAGGCGTGGCTTTGTTCTGTTTCAAGAACGACAACATGGCGTCCATGCCCGGACGACGCGCTTTGCTGCCCGTCATATCGTCTGTGAACATGGCGACCACTTCATAACCGCGAGCAGAAGCGTATGAGCGGCAACGTGTGGCTTGGGATTCAATCCCGCCACCTTCTTTGACCTGTTTCTTTGATGAGACCCGCGCGTAAATCACGGCAGGTTTAAACGTTTCGTTACTCATAGTAACCGCCTTTCTTCTTATGTTTTTGGCTATCTTGGTACTTTACCAGAACAGCGGACTCAGAGGCACATTTTTCAAAGTCAGCAATCAGCTTATTCACAGGCTCCATGCCATATCCGACATCCACGAACGCTTTCATGATTTGAAAAAGTGTTTCAAGCAGTTCTAACTTTTGAGACTCGCTCAACGCTTCGTACGCCAAATCCTCTAAATAGTCAGAGGGCTTTGGTGCGTTAATTTTAGGTGCGTTGATAGTCTCACGATCCATTGATTTGATCCTTCCGTAATACGTTCTCCATTTGTGAACAAAAGAGGAACATAATGACTTTTAGATTTAATTTTGTAAAGAAAAATATATTCCTATCCACGCAAAGGCATGGCCATGGATAGGAAATATATGCACCTTACACGCTCTTAGAATTTTATAATAATTGAAGAGGTGGATAGGTTGGGGAGGTAGTGAAGGCTGTGTTTTAATAGCAGATGTATCCAAATAGATATCCATAAATACCCATAAAATGTTTCTCTTTTTTAGGGGCGTCCGAGTGGGCTTTTGTGAATCGAGCCTTTTTCCAAGTCTCGACCATTTGGCTTCAATCCCTGACGTAAAGATTTAGGGGCCAGCCCCTCAGCGCACTTCAAGCAAAATAGATATGACCGTGGCTCATTACATTGCGCCCGCACCACTCATGATCGATTTTGCTTTCCGTTTGCACACCCCGCCTTCGCCAGTGGGCAAGGGTTCATGACGAACCCAAACTCAAAAAAAGGTGAAGACAATGAAAAAGGAAATAAGCGAAATCAGAATCTATGTGGCGTGTTTAGCCTCATACAATAACGGCATACTGCACGGGCGTTGGATAGATGCGACATTAGGCGAAGACCATATATGGGATGAAGTGAAGGCGATGTTGAAAGCCTCACCCATTGAAGGCGCAGAAGAGCATGCCATCCATGACTATGAAGGCTTTGAAGGCATTCAAATAAGCGAATATGAGGGCATGGAGCGTGTGGCAGAGATTGCCGAGTTTATAGAAGAGCATGGGGAACTTGGCGCAAAACTTTATGAGCATTTAGGCGACTTTGATGACGCCAAAGACTATATCGAAAACAACTATTTTGGTGAGTACAAATCTGTTGCAGATTACGCTGAAAGCCTGACCGAGGACACGACCCAAATCCCTGAATCCTTACGTTACTACATCGATTACAAAGCGATGGCGCACGACATGGAAATCAATGATGTTCTGGCTATCGAATTACGATTTGATGAAGTCCATATCTTTGGGAGGTGCTAATCATGAGTTACCAAACCCATAAAATGACATGGCAGGGCATAGAAATAGAAGCCAGATATGACCCACAATATTGCGAGAGCATAGTCGCGCATCTTGAGATTCAATCCGTCAACCCCGAACGTGCCAGATTGCCTATGACTGAAACGGGCTATCGCTCGCACTTTCATGGCATCGGCACAATAGAGCGCGACTATGCAGGCGATGTTATCGCGTGTGTTGAGGACTGGCTAGAGAAAGAGGCACAGTCTAAAGACTGGAAGACTTACGTTGAGGCATCAAGGCAAGGAAGCCTATTTTAGATATGAATAATTCAGGCGGGCGTCAGCCCGCCATTAACTTTCAAAGCCAATTTGCGTGTATAAAGATTTATTTTTTGCATTAAATCTAGGGAATGTTATTTTTGTCTATGGCGAATATGAACATATTATTGTGTAGCGAAAAAATGGAATTCGTAAAATTATTCTATGAAGCGATTGGTGTAACGTGCGTCCAAGAAAAACATTGTGGAGGGCCAACCCATTTTGCCTTTCAAGACAGTTTTTCTGCTATAGAAATTTACCCTCCACGCTCCTACGGTAGTGCCAGTATTGTATTTCGTTTTAATGTGGAAAATGTTGATGCGTCGATGAACGCGGTCGCTGATAAATTTAGTTTGACGGACTTGGTTATTGAGTCGGCACGGGATTTGAAAACAGGACGAAAGGCTGTGCTAGCTGACCCAGATGGTCGCGTTGTTGAGTTGTTTCAGCCTTTTTAACTTTCAAACCACGCGATAGACCGTTCGGCTACTCACACTAAACTGCTGAGCAATTTTGTCTTTATGAATGCCGTTGCCAATTAGCCGTTTGACTTTAATTATGTCCGACGCGGAAAGTCGTTTTGGACGTCCAAGACGCACACCCCGTTCGCGAGCGGCTTTCAAGCCCGCTTTTGTCCTTTCTGAAATCAGAATGCGCTCTAACTCACCAAAAGCATTTTGAATTTGATAAAAGCATCGCCCCATAGGTGTTGTCGTATCAATCCCTTCTGTAATCACCATGAAATGAATATTATCGCGCTCAAATCGCTCCAAAATATCCAGTGAATGACGCAAAGACCTGAACGCTCTATCCATTTTCCACAAGACAAGAGAGTCACCTGATTTGAGCGCATCCAAAGCTTGTTCAAATCCGGGACGGGATTTTGCCGTCGCAGAAATCCCCTTATCTGTGAAAATGGAATCGCAACGTGCCGATTTAAGTGCGTTTATTTGTAGGTCTAGATTCTGTTCATCGGTTGAGCAACGCGCATATCCGATACGTCGTGGTTTCGTAATCATGGGCGAAAGCGTAGGTTTTCTGTGGGTTTGAAAGAGATTGGCTTTTGACAAAAAGGAT
>CAYGTI010000033.1:0-28619 GCA_964352785.1 uncultured Caulobacterales bacterium | reverse complement strand
CAAAGTCTCTCTTAGCCCAGACCGGAATCCGTGCCATTTTATATGACGACGGACATTTAGGACGTTCGAGTTTGCATAAATTTTATCTAAGGTATATTCAAATTACAATGGACTATTTTCGACTAGTGTTTTGTTGTCTCATGTTTTGTGTATTCTGCACGGCCCAAGCTTCAGATGATGAGATATATGATGACATCATTCATTCTGATCTGCCGCTTTGGTCAGCGGCTGATGACAATGTTTGGCCTCAACGTTTTACGGATGAAGACGGATTTGGTTGCGTAAATCGCTTTAAATTTGGCGAGTGGCGTTTTACAGATTCAGATGATGAACATATTTGGTATCGCTTCCAAAACTATGGTGTTTTTCATTGCTGGGTAAATACCTACGAAGCTTATGAACGTGACGAGTTAGAGTTTGCGGAACACAAGCCCTCATTTTTTATTGAACTAGCGAATGTGGATCGGGGGAAAGTGAATTATGATCTTTGGGCAATTCAAATAGGGCCACGTCCTGGAAGCGATTATCTTTTGCTTGCGCGAAAATCCGAGAAAAAACTTGGTGATACTTATTTGGTGCTGCAACGCAAATGCCCTCGAAACAATATTCGATCGGGGCCTAGTTTAGATATATTGGGAACTGATTACTGCGCGATAAATTCCAAGAAGGGTCTAATACGGCTAGCTAAGAGAATGCTGAAAAGACCGCCACTTGGGATTCTTGAATATATAAAATCCGATGATGAAACTAAACAAAAGTAATTTTGAATCCCCTTCTAGATATTAACTACTTTTAGGTGAGCGTCTTATATTAGGCGTATCCCGCCACACGCGAGCGGCAATGATGAGGCGATTTTAGGACGCTCAGTTTTCGGCTGCTTTAGGACAGAAGCGGATGGTGTGGATGTTTTCTTTTCACTGAATATTGTGATACAAAAATGAAAATCAAAATCACGGCATCTAGAAGGTAGATTTGCTTAAAAAATTTATCATACCATTTCTTCTCTTAGTCGGACTTTTTTCCATCTGGCCGGCATATTTCATCGCGGTGCATGGTTTTGGAATTGGTAATAAGTGGCTAGAAAAGAGAGATTGGAACAAGGTAAAAAACAATCCGTATGTTCAGGCTATTGGTCATTGGGACGAGGGTAAAGCCAATACAGAAATAGAAATTGGAAATGAAATTATTCCACTAAATATTTCACGCGATGAATGGCAAAAACTGATGTCAGATAACGGTTTTTATGTGCAAGACACCCCAGAACAGTGTGACTTATTTGAATATAATCCGGAATTGTTCTTTCTTAAAAATTACCATACCTGCGCTTCTAAATCGGTTGGTGAGTATAGGATGCATACATGTAACTACTGGTATATTGTAATGGGGTATTTTGAAGAAGGACAATTAAGAAAATCTGCTGGCACACGTATGATAATCATGTGTTGATGCGATGAAAATTTGCCAAATGTCCGCTTTGAAAGAATTTCCTGTAATCAATGAACGGCTTATTCTGAGCGGTTTAGGGCTCCGAACTAACGCCCACTTTTGCCGCCAATCACGAAGAATAAGGATTATCCGTTACGCGGAATACCTTGTTACTCCCAACAAGAACAATGTATCAGTTTGAATGGAATTTGCAGTAGGGTTTGTTGGATCATCATCTCTTGGGCCATGTCCACGGCGATTGGCACTCCAAAGAAATTTGGGTTTCGCTGAGGTCTTTGCGCAACCCGGTCATGTGGCAACCAATCTCTACATTCAAACATTCGATGTGCTTTATACAGGCAGGGCTTCCTGCTCCCATTTACGCTGGTTACAATGTTGACGCGGCCCAAGTGAATTGACATATCGCGCAGTGACCGGTAACCGGAAATTGCCAGCGTTGTGATCATGCATTAGCTTAAAACGCTCCCTCTACGAACATATCGCGGAGTTTGAATTTCTGAATTTTACCGGAACCTGTTAAAGGCCACTCGTCCACCCAAATCCAGATTGCAGGCGTTTTTTGCGGCGAGATACGCTCGCGGACAAAGGTCTTGAGCGCAGTATCATTTGGTTTTTCTGCGCCGCCGCAGCGCATGAAGCAGACCACTTGCTCACCCAGCGTTTCATGCGGGACGCCAACAACGGCGGTCTCTTCGATGGCGGGATGTTCCAACATGGCGTTTTCGATCTCTGCCGGAAACAAGTTTTCGCCGCCGCGAATGATCATTTCTTTGACGCGGCCTGTGATCTTCACGTAACCGCGCGTATCCATGCGTCCCAGATCGCCCGTATGCAGCCAACCGTCTTTGTCAATCGCGGCGGCGGTGGCCTCAGGATTGTCATTATATCCGGTCATCACGAGATAGCCGCGCACGCAAATCTCGCCCTGTTCATTAATGGGCGTCACCGCGTTGGTGTTCGGGTCCAAGATCGCGACCTCCACGCGGGGCAAAGGCTGCCCGATGGTTTCGGTCTGGTCTTCGAGCGTGTCGTCGTACCACGCGGAGGTGACAACGGGGGAGCATTCTGTTTGGCCATAGATAATCTGGATCGGCGCGCCGAGAACTTTCATGGAACGCCTGCAAAGCTCGGGCGGCACCATGGCCCCGCCGGACATGACCCGCTCCACACAGGAGACATCCGCCCCCGTTTGCTCGACAACGGAAATCATCGCGACGATCATGGTGGCCACGCCAACCACAGAGCGCACGCGCTCACGGCTGATGACTTTGACAATCATCACCGGATCAAACACCGGCGCGAGGAGCATCGTGCTACCGCATGATAAAATTCCCAGTGCCATGACGGCACAGCCCGTAGTATGGAATAGCGGCATGTGATGAACGATTTTATCACCCGGTTCCAGCCCGCCCCGCGCCATGGCATCAATGGCGTTACGCACAAGCCCGTTATGATGCAGCAGCGCGCCTTTGGGGAAGCCCGTCGTACCGGACGTATATTGAATTTGGACGGGATCACTGGGTTTGGGGCTGCGGAGCTTGCCTTTGTTTTCGCCTGCAAACATGGCGTCTTCGTCCGTCATCACGATACTGTGTTTAATTGCAGGGAGTTTATCGCACACCTCCTCGACATATTGCTTCATGGGATTGCCGCGATGCTCTTCCACATAATAAATCGCCTCGGCTCCGGATTGCGTAAGCACATATTCAAGCTCCCTAGGCTGAAACGCCGGGTTGACTGTCACGAGGGTAAGCCCCGCCAGCGCGCAGCCGAGTTCCATCAAAACCCACTCGGGCAGATTATGCGCGTAGACAGCAATGCGCGCGCCTTCGGGGTGGCGGCTGGCGAGCGCGCGGCCAAGACGCTCTGAGTCCGAGAGTAACTCGGCATAGGTCCAACTTCGCACCAAATCTCCGGCCACCGAGAGTTCATGCAACGCTGTTCGGTCCGGGCATTTCGCTACAGATTCCCGTAGCATTTGCCCAACCGTCATCGGCGGAAGATCCGGCCCCTCTTGAGCTGGAAAATAAGACTCTGTGAGCGTAACATTGTACATTGTGTGTCCCTTATATGTTTTGGGTACTTTGGCCCGCATAAGAAGAAAGTTCAATCCTCGTCAGCCCGGAAAACGTCCGGGGAGACAGAATGAGGAGCTGTTATTTCCGCCAAGCCGCGCAGCGGCGTTGAGCCGGACTGACAGGTATGGAGCTAGATACCGCCGCGGTCCGTGCCCATCACCTTATCCCAGAAACGGAAGTAAAGCCCGTAATTGCCGGTAAATTTCGTGTGGTGCTGGTTATGATGGGTCGCCGTAATCATGACCTTGCCAAACCATCCTTTGAGCCATTTTTCGGGGTAAATCTCCCAGCCCGCATGGTTAAAAACGGCATTGATCGTCATAATCATCAACAGCGCCAGCGCCGCGCCGACATGGAGCGGGACAAAAATCGCCATTACAGGGAGCAGCCATGCTGATATGGCAGCCTCGGCGGGGTCAAACGAAAAACTTGCCCACGGGGTGGGCTGGATGGATTTATGGTGCCCCGCATGGCTCCAGCTAAAAAACGCTTTACGGTGCATAATCCGGTGCGTCCAATAAAAATATGTGTCTTGAACCGCCAGAAAAATAAAGCTGCTGGCGATCACGTAGAGCCAGCCAGCGAGGTCTATGACCGGCCCGGAATAGAGCGCCGTGCCGCCCGCTTTCCACATCTCAATCACAATCGCCGCCGGGAGCGCATAGATAAAAGCTGAGATGGTTGAGAGCGTGATTTCGTGGCGGATCGTCTTGGCCGTGGGCTCGCGCTTTGACAGACGGCGGGCTTTAACCTTTTCTGGTGGGCGTTTCCAGAGCATGTAGTGAATGGGCGCAACAATCATAAAATAACGCGCAATAATGATAGCGGTGAACGCCAGATAGGTGATGAGCGTCTGCCCCAAGGGTATAGGCCAACCCTCCATTAAAAGCGGCTTTCAGAACGACAAGATATGGCGCGCATGATCATAGGACGGCTTTAAGCCGATATCCCCGCCCCCGCAAGACATACACCTGAGGGCAAAGAGACGCGGGCCAACACTATGCAAGCCCGCATGAAAAAGAGGGTAAAAGACAGTCACAAAAGATATATTATAACATATTTCTTTACAATCTGCCTTAATCTTGTCACACTCTTAACCATAATTGAGATGATATTGACTTTTCGGAGATTGCTATGACGCGCCTATCCAAACTTTGCCTTGGCACGATTTTAACAGGTTTGAGCTTTGGCTTTACCGCCCCTGCCATAGCGGATGATGTGGCGTTGACGATTTACGGCGACGGGCGAGCGCTGATCGAGGATAACCGCACCGTTGATTTTACGCGCGGAGAGCAAGTCATTACCCTGCCCGGCGTCTCCTCTGGGATCCTGCCGCAATCCGTCACCGTCAAGGCCGCCAACATGGAGATCATTGAGCAGAATTTCGATTTTGATCTGCTCACCCCGGCTAAGTTGATGGAAAAGGCCGTTGGCGAATATGTCGATATTGTCAAAACCAACCCTGCGACGGGCGTAGAGTCGCGCCAGCGCGCCAAGGTTCTGTCGGTCAATAACGGCGTGGTCATTCAAATTGGCGAGCAAATCGAAGTGCTGCGTGATGACGATATCCCGACCCGCGTTGTCTTTCCTAAAGTCCCCGAAAATCTGCGCGCCAGCCCGACGTTATCGATGAAAGTCGATAGCGCCCGCGCCGGAGCGCGCGCCGCCAACATGACCTATATTAGCGGCAACCTGAACTGGCAGAGCGATTATGTCGCCGTGTTCGAAGAAGAAGCGGGGCGCATGAGCCTTCAAGGCTGGGCCACCATCGATAATAAAACCCAAACCAGCTTCGAGGATGCTAAGCTCGCCGTTGTCGCAGGTATCGTCGGAAACGGCGGGCAAAACCAGTATAACCGTTACAATAACAGCCGAAACAACGGGCAGCGCAATGCGGGTATGGAGGCGGGCAGCGTCGAACGTATTGGTGATAATTATATTTACCCCCTGCCCGGGCGCACAACGCTCGCCAGCCAGCAAAAGAAACAAATCGCCTTTGTTGACGCGGATAATATCTCGGCCAAAAAAGTCTATGAGTTTTACTCGCGTGATTTTAACAGCCAGAACAACCCCATCAATGTCGATAGCCGCATCGCCTTTTCCAACTCGGCCAAGGGCGGCCTCGGCGAAGCTCTGCCCGCAGGCACCGTGCGGGTCTACGCCAAAGACCAGCAAGGCAAAGCCCAATTCATTGGCGAAGAAAGCATCGGGCATATCTCCGCCGGATCGGATATATCCATGAAGATCGGCGAGGCGTTTGACATCACCGTCAAGCCCACAGTGGTCAATACAAAACAAGTCAGCCGCCGCATCACCGAAACCGATATGTTATTCGAAGTGCGCAATGCCAAGCCGGAACCCGTGACGGTCTATGTTTATCAAGGGCTTTACGGGTGGGGATATGATTATGACTTTATCACCGAGAGCCAGACCGGCACAAACAAAACCGCGTTCCAGCGCGTGTGGGCCGTTCGCGTTCCGGCAGAAGGCTCCACTAATTTGACCTACAAAGTCCGCCGTAGCTGGAAGTAAGATGCGCAGGTTATGGACATGCGCACGGGTCGCCACTCTCGCAGTGACGCTCTGCTATGCCGGACTGTTGGGGACTGCTAGCGCGCAACCCCTCATCGACTCCGACGGGGCGGACGAAACATATTTGACGATCTATCCCGGCAATTTAGCGATGGTCACCGAAGTACGGCGGATGAACCTGCCCAAAGGATCAGCCCGCCTAAGGCTTCTCGGTGTCAGCGATCAGATCATCTCCCAAACCGCCGTCTTGCAGAGCTTTGAGGGGATATCGCTGGAGCGTAATTTCGACTCGGATCTCATCACCAAAGGCGCGCTGATGAACAGCGCCGTGGGTCTTGAAATCACCGTCCGCCGGATCAACCCCGCGTCCGGTGAGGTCACAGCCATTCCCGCCAAACTCGTCTCGGCCTCACAGCCGCCTAGCGGGTCATACGTCCAAGGCGCAGTCTTTGAAACCCCGGACGGGATTGAGGCGCTCGACTGCGCTGGGCTATATGAGACGGTTTTGTTCTCTAATTTGCCAAACGATCTAAACCCCGCCCCTGTCCTATCCATGGATGTGCGCTCAGATAGCGCCGGGCCAAAAGAACTAACCCTCAGCTACCTAACCCAAGGCCTCGGATGGAACGCAGATTACCGTTTGGACGTCAATAGCGCCCACACAGAAGGCGAGCTGTCCGGGTGGCTGACCGTGACAAACTCTACGTCCAAGTCATTTAAAAACGTGCCTACGGCAATTATTGCGGGAGAGCTTAACCACGACCACAATACGCGCGGTGAGCGCTCTTTTGAAGCACAATTTATACCTACCTGTTGGACTCAAGGCTCAACAAAAACGGGTACTCAAATTCAGAGTTCTATAACCAGCGTCGCAAACTTATTATCCAGAGTTAGAAAAAATGAAGAGCCAGAACGCGTAATGCTCTTTGCTGACGCCGGCTTTATGGATGAATTAGTCGTCACAGCCCAAAAACGCCAAGCCGTACGCGAAGAGTTTGGCGACTATAAGCTTTACCGCACGCCGCAGCCCGTGACCGTCGCCGCGCATCAGACCAAACAAATCGCGTTTTTATCGGTGCCGGACGCCGAACTGGAGCGGCTTCATAAATTTGAGTTTAGTGTCAACAACAACGTCACGGATCAACTGCTGTCTGCCAACATCGAATATGAAATTGATAATAGCAAAGAGGGCCGCTTGGCCCAGCCTTTGCCGCGCGGCACCGTAAGGGTCATGACCACCCGCGCGAATGGGCAAACCGCCTATTTAGGCGAAGATAATGTACGAGACCTCGCCGTTGATCTGCCCGTTGAGATCAGCGCGGGGCGCAGCCCGTCCGCCCAAATGCGCGTAGAGATCACGGGCTTGAATGAGCCTGATACGCCCTATTTGCGCTTATCCGGCGATATCTTTAACGCTGCCCCTGAGGCCATTCTGGCTGAAATTGAAATCAAAGATGACCGCATCCGCGCCCGCCAAATCGGCCAAGAAAGCCATCCGCGCGACCCGGAAGAGATTATCCCGACATATCGCATTTCCATTCCAGCGGAGTCCCGCGAAACATTTTTCGTCGATTTACCGCTGCAGCGCACAGATCATTTTGACCGAAGCTACGCGGTTTATGGCAGCGATGCAGTGGGTGACACACTGTTCATTCGGCCCACATCAAACTATGCCCTGCGCGGTCAAAGCGGCAGCGATAATTGGGCCACACGCTATTTTGATCTACCGCTCGAGTCCAAAAATGGCGAGGCCGTGCGGGCAGAATTACTCTCCAAACAAAAGATCACAACTAAGCTCGGCGAAGACCGGGTGCGCTACAGCGAGGCCTTTACCTTTACCAATCCCGGCTCCGCGCCGATCACCGCCAAATTCATCTATCCAAGCGCGGACCATATTCAAATCATCGAGTCGTCAATACAGCCAACCGATTCCGAAGATCAAATATGGACGATCAACATTTCGGCGAGGCAAACGAAAGTCCTCACGGTCACCGCCGAGGCGGATTTCGTCCCGTAGGTTTAGTTTATTTCATCATGGCTTTGCTAATTTCGGGGCGCACCTCAGCGGTTGGGAAATATTGCGGATCCGCGCGGTGCTGCGTGGCTTGCTCATAAGCATAGCCATAGGACAGGATTTGCGCGTCCATGTCTTTGCCGCCCATGAACGAAATACCAATCGGAACACCGTGCACCGTGCCCATAGGGACAGTTAGATGCGGATATCCGGCGCGCGCTGCAAGCCCGCCCGCTCCGGCCCAGTCCGGCCAGACATCGCCGTTGATAGGATCAATACGCGGGGACACAGGCCCGCTAGGCGCGACAAGTACGGTCACATTATTATCAGATAAAAGCTTATCAAGGCCGTTTTCGCGCATCGCCGATAGAACATCTTCGCGGGCCGTAATATAGGCCTCGTCCGTGAGCGGACCAAGCGCCTCTGAGTCTTCCAGAATATCCTGCCCAAACAACGCCAGCTCCACGTCGGAATTTTCTGCGTTAAAGGCTATAATATCCGCGAGGGTTCGCGTTTTCACCGTCTCTGGCGTACTTTCTAAATACTCATTGAGCGTGGCTTTGAATTCATATTTCAAAAGATCATAGGCCTTACCGCCAAAGTTTTCAGCATCCGGGCTAAAGGCGTCAATCGGCACCAAAATAGCCCCCGCCGCCTCCATGTCCGCGAGCGCCGCATCAAGAGCGGCGTGGATATCCGGGTTAGAGCCGCGCGCAAATGTGAGCACGCCAATGCGCGCCCCCGAAAGACTGCCCGCATCCAGCGATGCGGCATAATCCATTTTCGCCGCGTCTGTTGCCATCGCGCTTAGCATCATTGCAGCACCCGTGACCGTTTTTGTCATCGGCCCGGCCGTGTCTTGGGTCGAGGAAATAGGAATAATATACTCTTGGGAGACAAGACCCACAGTGGGTTTAAACCCAACAATGCCGTTCACATTTGAGGGGCAAATGATCGAGCCATTGGTTTCAGTCCCCACCGTGCCTGCCGCCAAGGACGCCGCCATCGCCGACCCAGAGCCCGAACTTGATCCGCAGGGGTTACGGTCCAGCATGTGCGGATTGCGCACTTGTCCGCCCAGCGCGCTCCAGCCGCTCATGGATGCGGTTGAACGGAAATTCGCCCATTGGGATAGGTTTGTTTTACCCAAAATAATCGCCCCCGCATCTCGCAGACCTTTTGATAATGGCGAGTCGCGCCCGGTGATATTATCTTTGAGCGCCAATGCGCCCGCCGTTGTCGCCATATTGTCTTTGGACTCGATATTATCCTTAAGCAAAACGGGTATCCCGTGCAGCGAACCGAGCGGATCGCCAGCAGCTCGCTTCGCGTCCAGCTCTCTTGCCAGCTCAAGCGCGTCAGGATTAAGCGTGAGCACCGCCTGCAAACCCGGGCCTTTTCTATTGAGCGTATCAATGCGGGCCAAATAGGCTTTGACCAAATCCTCGGACGTTAATTCACCGGATTGCAAAGCCGCCGCCAGTTCGGGCAGTGTTTTTGATGTCCAGCCTGTTGCCGCATAAGATGGAGCCTCACTCACTGCTGATTTCGGCGCACTGTCAGTTGCCGCAGGCTGGCAAGCGGTCAGACCTATAGACAAAGCGCCCGCTAACATCGTCGTCGTAATCCACCGCATTTTCATATCGCTCTCCTATGGTTAAGTTACTGTCCTGCCATACCTTGTCATATTTGCCAAAGTTTTATGCGCCCTCTACCGCTTCGCTGAGGCGCTCAGCCCCTAAATAGTCACGGCTGCGCATTTCAATTAGGCGGCTGGCGGTCCGCTCAAACTCAAACGCGCCGCTGCCGTCCACGTAAAGATCGCTAGGCTCTACGGCTGCGCTCATGACCAGTTTGGTTTTGGTTTCGTAAAGGGCGTCAATCAACGTCACGAACCGCTTGGCTTCGTTACGCATGTCCGGCCCCATTTGCGGCACGCCTTCAAGGATCACCGTTTGAAAGGTCTGCGCCAGATGCAAATAATCCGCCGCGCCCAATGCCTGCGCGCACAAACGATCAAAAGAGGCCCACACTGTGCCGGCGGCAGTGCGCGACAAGTTCAACTCCCGCCCTTGAACGCGCAGCATGTGCGGCTGCGGCTGCGCATGGGCGGTTAAGCGGCTCCACGCGGCCTCAAGCGCTGTTGCCGCGCTCGCTCCCAGCGGCGCGTAGTAGACCGGAGCCGCTTCGAGTTGGCGCAAGCGGTGATCTGCATCGCCCGCAAACTCGTGAACGATCATGTTATCTTTCAGCAAATCAACAAAGGGCTCAAACAGCCCTCGGTTTAAACCGTTTTTGTAAAGCTCATCCGGTGCGCGGTTTGACGTCGCCAGAACCACCACGCCGCGCTCCCACAGCGCCGCGAACAAGCGCGAGAGAATCATAGCGTCGGCAATATCTGTGACGTGAAACTCATCAAAGCAGAGCACGCGCGCGCCGCGCGCAATGGCTTTGGCGACGGGCGCAATCGGGTCATCACCAGCACCCCGCACGTGGTTTTCAGACGCTCGCCGTTCATCCTTAGATAGATTTCGCCACGCATTAATCCGCGCATGGGCATCCAGCATAAAAGCGTGAAAATGCACCCGGCGCTTGCGACGGGTCTGAACGCGCTGAAAAAACCAATCCATCAACATGGATTTCCCGCGCCCGACGCCGCCCCACATATAAAGCCCGTCCGGCGCGTCCAGACGCTCCCAAAACATCCGGCGGCGAGGCGGAAACCCCTCCAAGCGGCCCAGCAGCGCATCGAGTTCCTGCGCGGCGAGGGTTTGGATAGGGTCAGCGGTTAACTCGCCGGCCGCAACCTTCGCCGCCAGATGGGCGGCGACGCCGCTAGATAGATTTTCGCTATCCTTACCCAAGAGTTTTCAACCGAATAATCGCCAGTGCGAGAACGCCAAAGGCAGACAGGCAAATCACCCAGAACAGAAATTTATTTTTTATCGGCGCGGCTTTCATACATGTCTGCCTAATAGGTTCCGTGTCCTTTTGAAAGCGCGATATGAGCAAACGCGCGATCAAAGCGGCTGCAGACGCGGCGCGTAGAATCAGCTATGCTACACACATAAACATCTGTTCATCTAACGTTTAGGTGCGGTTGACTAGGACATAACGCAAGATGCGACGACTGCGCATAAATAGAGGCTTCGCTGGGAAGCCTTGGGTATTATTTGGAAGGGTCTTTAAATGGATCAACTCTCTCAACATCTTAGCTTTCTGCCCGCTTGGGCCGTCGGCCCGGTGCTCGCGGCACTGACGATTATTATTGGTTATTTCATCTCTAAGCTCGCGGCTGTGATCGTCTCAAGCGCGATCAACCGCACAGGCATCGGCCGCAAGGCGCAATCCACGGGCGGAAATATCGGCAAATCTTTGTCTAAAGCCGTGTTCTGGGTACTTTGGTTAGTGTTTATCCTCATGGGCCTAAGCCAGTTCCCGGTTCTCGCGGATCAGCTCGGTTTCCTTAACGGCATGATGGAAAATATCTTTAGCTACCTGCCGCAACTGATCATTGGCCTTGTTGTCTTTGCCGTTGGTATTATGCTCGCCAATGTGGTCAAAAACGCTCTAACCAGCACGCTCGAAGTCGCGCAAGTCGACAGTCTCGCCAGCCGATTTGGCGTCACCGAAGAGGGCGCTAAAGGCACCTCAATCGCCAACAGCCTTGGCGGCCTTGCCAAAGCTATCGTCATAATCCTGTTCGCCATCGCTGCGATTGGTATCTGGGATATCCCCGGCTTCAGTGATGAAGTGTCCGGTATGCTCGGAACCGTTCTGAAGTATATTCCAAATATCTTTGGCGCCGCGATCATTCTCGCTGTGGCTGTCTTTATCGGACGTTTTGTCTCTAACCTTGCCAAGAACACGCTTCCGGCGCTCGGTGTAGATAAATCTCTGAATACCGTTGCCAGTCTTGACGGCGAAGGCGCGCGGTTTGTGCCCTCCAACATTATCGCGACAGTCGCGTTTGTCGGTATTGTTCTGATGGGCCTGACGGCCGCCATGAAAGCCCTCGGCATTCCTGAATTGACAAATGTGTTCAACACCTTGCTTGAGGTCGGGGGACGCGTTGTTCTTGGCTCTGTGATTATTGGCGCGGGTTTGTTTATTGCTAACTTTGTCTCCAAAATTGTGACGCAAACATCAGGTGACCTAGCGGGCCGCATCATCAAATATGCAACCATCGTGATCATCACCTTCATGGGTCTTGAGACGATGCAGCTTGGCGAAGAGATCGTCAACACAGCCTTCACCTACGGCCTCGGCGCTGCCGCCGTTGCCGCAGGAATTGGCGGAGCCATTGCCTTTGGTATGGGCGGGCGCGAATGGGCCGGCAAAAAACTCAATGAGTGGATGCCAACCAAAACCACCCGCAAAAAATAAACGCAGGTTATATATCCAAAGAAAAACCGCTCTCAATTGAGGGCGGTTTTTTTATACCGTAATATCAGAGACCGCCTGTAGAGCGGCTTTGTCCCTTAGACTAGCTGGCGGCAGAGCTATGAGCGCCTCTATGCGCGCTTTGCAAAGATCATAAACCTCGGCGAAGGCTTTTTGCCGGGCGGCCAGAGGTTCAACATGAGCGGGATCATCTGCGCCCCAGTGTACAACAATCGGGCTTTGGCCCGCGCGCTGCGGCCAGATCGGACAAACCTCATTTGCCGCGCTCCCGCACACCGTCACCACAACATCCATGATCGGCGCGCCCGGGCCCGCAAAAACGTCCCAGCTTTTTGAGCTGTATCCATCCGTCTCGTGTCCCTTGAATTTCAGATGCGCAATCCCCTCAGGGTGAGGTGTTCCGCTGGGTTGGCTACCTGCTGAAAAGGCGCGAAACCGCGGCGCGCCAAGATCATTCAGCAAAGCCTCGGATAGGATAGAGCGCGCGGAATTTCCCGTACACAGAAAGAGAACGTTAATTGGCTGGCGTTCGGACATAATTTATCACCCATTGATCGGCCCACTCATCCTCGGCGGCACGTTTGCCTTGCCACCGCCATACAAGACTATCAACCTTAATCTCTTCCCACACCATACGGCTATACGGGCCTTTATCGCCCAAACGTTCCATCTCCAGCGAAAAAGTACCGTCCGCGTTGGGCCCGCCGAAAAGCGAGAAATAACCGCCCTGATTATCCACCCATGTTTGCCGCCATTGCTTGTGAGGCGCTGAATATGTCGACACGCTCAAACCCTTGAGGGCTTGCGTCGGCGCGCCATCAAATTGCTCTTGGATAACGCAATCGCCAAACGGGTTTTTTGTAATCAGGTTGCGCCCCTGCCC
Source organism: uncultured Caulobacterales bacterium (assembly GCA_964352785.1). Classification (GTDB taxonomy): domain Bacteria; phylum Pseudomonadota; class Alphaproteobacteria; order Caulobacterales; family Maricaulaceae; genus JACOMS01. Next base: position 15,262 of record CAYGTI010000033.1, on the reverse strand, counting down.
GGTCGTCCCGTCAGGTTGCTGCCAGCTCAGATCCCAATCGCCGAGCCAGAAATCCAATTGACGAAATTCAGGCGAGCTGCACGGAGCCGGAGTTGACGGCGTAGTGACTGTCGCTTGTTCTGTCGGCTCATCGGTGGATTCAGTGGTTTCAGCTTGACACGCCAACAACCCTATAGCCGTACCAATGATAATTCTGCGTCCAAAACTCTTCATCTGAATTCCCCTTTATTTTGAGCTATACACACTTAGGCCCGCGCAATAAAGTCAGTCCTATGCATATTGTTGAACAACTGATCGCGGAACGGGCGTCAAAACTTATCGCCAAGCGGCGTGTATTCAAATTTATCCGCCCGCTTTTATACCGTATTTTAGCCTATGACGCAGCCGTTTTTCTTGCGGACGCCATGAAAGATATGACCGGTTTCGAAGCCTTTAACATGGTCACCAACCATATCAGCCCGCGCACCGCCGTTCGGGGTTTACAAAACCTTCCTGCGACAGGCCCCGCCATCCTTATTAGCAATCACCCCACGGGGCTGGCTGACGGTATGGCTGTATTCCAAGCCATCCGTGACCGACGCCCTGATCATGTTTACCTCGCCAATGCCGACGCGCTCCGCGTTATTCCAAATGGCCGGGATATTATTATCCCCGTTGAATGGGTTAAAGATAAACGCAGCCACAACAAAACCAGAGAAACGTTGATTGGCGTCAGAGCCGCGCTGAAAGACGGGAAATGTGTGGTTATTTTTCCCTCCGGCAAACTTGCGCGCATGACATGGCAAGGCCTGAAAGATCAGCCGTGGGAAAGCTCCGCTGCCATGCTCGCCCGAAAATATAAAGCGCCTGTTATTCCGCTACAGATCAAAGCCAGAAATTCATGGCTTTATTATTTTTTCGCAAAGGTCAGCGGCGAGCTACGCGACATCACGCTGTTTCAAGAGCTGCTAAATAAAAAAGGCGTTGTGTTTGGCCTCACATTTGGCGAAGCTCTGAACTGGGAACATCTGCCGCAAAATGCAGAAAATGCGACGGCCAAAATCCGCCGCATCGTCGAAAGCTTATAACCATGAAATCAACGATTACCGATGTTGCTAGGCTCGCCGGGGTCTCCATAAAGACAGTGTCCCGTGTTCTGAACGGCGAGCCCAATGTCACCGCCAAAACCAAAGAGAAAGTGGTCAAAGCCGCGCGCGAACTTAACTATGCGCCAAACCCGGCGGCGCGTGGTTTGGCCAGTTCAAAATCCTACCTCATTGCCCTGCTCTATGATATTCCCAGTCCCGGCTATATTGCCGGAATTCAAAAAGGCGCAACAGACGCCTGCCGTGAATGCGGTTATCATTTGGTGGTTCAGCCGCTCGACATGACGGATACACGGCTGATGCAAGATGTCGAAGGCCTGCTACGGAGACTACCCGTAGACGGCGTGATATTAACGCCGCCTCTGTGCGACTCCGGCGCGATTGTCAGCCTTTTAGGGCAACTCAAAATCCCTTATGCACCCATCGCGCCCTCGGCCTCTCACGGCGACGTACCCTTTGTATATATGGATGATGTCAAAGCGGCGCGCGAAATGACGACAACTCTGATTGATCTGGGCCACACAGATATAGGGTTCATCAAAGGCCCCGAACTGCACAGCTCCAGCGCCCTGCGATTCCAAGGCTACCGCGAGGCGATGCGGGCGGGAAATTTGCGAATTAACCCGGACTGGATCGCGGACGGGGCGTTTACCTATATGTCGGGCGTTGCGGCCTCGGAAGCACTTTTGAAGATGAAACATCGGCCCAGCGCGATTTTTGCCAGTAATGATGATATGGCCGCAGGCGTTGTGTCCGTGGCCAATCAGATGGGATTGTCTTTGCCGCGCGATCTTTCTGTTTGCGGGTTTGACGATACCCCGCTGGCCACGATTATTTCACCTCAACTCACAACGGTTCAGCAACCCATTCGGGATATGGGTTATCATGCCGCCAAACTGATCTTGCCCGCTGAGTCTGAAAGTAAGGAAAATCTAAAAACCGCCCTGCCTCACAAATTAATCATTCGCGAGTCAACGGCTCCTGTTACGAATTGACAGCGCTGTCATACACGTCTAATTTATAACAAATTATTGCGAGACACACCATGGCGGCTGCATCCGACATTATACATATCGACCCTTCCGATGATCAATCGCATTCCGCCTTTGTACCCGTGGAACCCTTTGAAATCATTGTGTTTGGCGGGACTGGCGATCTTGCCCGGCGAAAGCTGCTGCCGTCACTTTACCACCGCTTTTGCGATGAACAAATCGCGGCAAGCAGCCGGATTGTTGGCGTCTCTCGATCCGACATTAGTCAAGCCGAGTATAAAAAACGCATCCACGACTCCTATCATACCTTCTCCAAGGCCGATGACTATGATGATAAGTGCTGGTCGGATTTTGAAAAACTGCTGGATTACCACTGTATCGATGTGGTCGATCCCAAGGCGGATTGGGACGGACTGAAAGACCATCTCTCGGACGATCCTGACATTGTGCGTGTTTTTTACCTGGCCATGCCACCCGCTTTGTTCGCCGATATATGCCGAGGCCTCGACTCCGCCGGGCTTGTCACCAAGAACGCCCGTGTCGTGCTGGAAAAACCAATTGGATCCGATTATGAAACCGCCCGCGCAATTAATGCCGGTGTCGGCGAGGTTTTCTCTGAAAACAACATTTACCGTATTGATCATTATCTAGGAAAAGAGACGGTACAAAACCTTTTAGTTCTGCGGTTTGGTAATATCCTTTTGGAGCCTCTCTGGTCGAGCAGCGCGATTGATCATGTGCAAATCACCGCCGCTGAGTCTATCGGCGTCGGCGGGCGTGGCTCTTATTATGACGGTGCGGGCGCGCTCCGGGATATGGTTCAAAACCACTTATTGCAACTCTTATGCTTGACCGCGATGGAGGCCCCGGCGTCCCTGGATGCCGATGATGTCCGCGCGGAAAAGATCAAAGTCCTGCGCGCCTTAAAACCCATTACAGCCGAGAGTGTAGATAAGGTCACTGTGCGCGGGCAATATGCGCGCGGCACGATGGACGGAGACCCCGTGCCGGATTACCTAACCGATGTGGACGTCAATGAGAGCGGGACTGAAACATTTGTCGCCATAAAAACCCATATCGAGAATTGGCGCTGGGCAGGTGTACCGATCTACCTGCGGACGGGCAAACGCATGGCCGAGCGGCGATCTGAAATTGTCATTCAGTTCAAAGAGGTGCCTCACTCCGTCTTTGGGCGCGACACAAAAATGAACGCCAATAAATTGGTCATCCGTTTGCAACCCAACGAAGCCGTGCAGCTGTGGCTCGAGATCAAAGAACCCGGCGCGGGCGGTATGCGCCTTCGCACGCTGCCGCTAAACCTGTCTTATGCCGATAGTTTTGCTGTGCGGTATCCGGATGCTTATGAGCGCCTTTTGATGGATGTTGTGCGCGGGAATCTTAGCCTGTTTATGCGCCGCGACGAAGTCGAAACCGCGTGGCTCTGGGTCGACCAAATCATCGAAGCGTGGGAGACCTCAGAGCAACGTATTGAGCTGTATCAGGCCGGAAATGACGGGCCGCGCGAATCTGATGATATGATGCAACAAGATAGACGGTCTTGGTCCAAAGGTGCGGTATGAGCTCTTGTGCGCCTCAAGCTAAGTCCTTTAATACGGCCACAGATGCCTCCGCATATGTGGCGGCGCGCATAGCAAACGCGGTTCGGCAAGCGATTGCCACACGCGGCCAGGCCAATGTCTGCCTCTCCGGCGGGTCAACGCCCCGCCCGGCCTATGAGGCCTTATCCGGCTTTGAACTGCCTTGGCACAAAACCAACCTTAGCCTTGTTGATGACCGCTGGGTGCCCGAAACCAACCCCGGCTCCAACGCCGCTATGATCCGGAAGAGTCTGCTGCAAGGCCCCGCGGCCAGAGCCCGGTTCATCCCCCTCGTCTCGGACCATGAAACGCCCGAGAACGGCTTGGCGCAGAGTGAACAAAGCATCGCTCCTTTGATGGAAAGTCTTGATATATGCCTCATGGGGATGGGCACTGACGGGCATACGGCCTCGTGGTTTCCCGGCTCAGGCGGGCTGGCGGCAGCTCTTGATATTGAAAACACACACAGTCTCGCGGCCATTGATGCCGCGGGCTGCATAGGCGCAAGCAACTACCCTGCGCGCATTACGCTGACCTTCCCGGCCGTTATGCAGTCGCGCGAAATTATATTATTCATCACCGGTGACGAAAAGGCCCGTGTCTTGGACGATGCGAAAGAAAAATCTGTAACAGACGCCCCTGTCAAAGCCTTACTTGCAGCGGGGAATCGGCTCACTATAGTTAGTACGAAATAGAGATATACACATGCACGCAAAGATCATTGATGTTACGCAGCGCATTACAGAGCGCTCCGCAAAATCCCGCGCGGCCTATTTGGCCGACGTAGAAGCCAACATTCGCCCCGGACCACGCCGCAAACGCTTGTCAGAAGGTAATCTGGCCCATGCCAGTGCCGCTTGCCCGTTGCATGAAAAGACGGAGCTCCTCGGAGCCAATTGGCCCAACATCGGTATTGTGACAGCCTATAATGACATGCTCTCGGCGCACCAGCCGTTTGAGCGCTTTCCGTCTCTGATTAAACATGCGGCGCGGCGCGGCGGCGCAACGGCGCAAGTCGCAGGCGGAGTCCCCGCTATGTGCGACGGGGTCACGCAGGGCCAAGATGGCATGGAGCTTTCGCTGTTCTCACGCGACGTCATTGCAATGAGCACCGCCGTCGCTCTGTCGCATGATATGTTTGACGCCGCCATACATTTGGGCGTCTGTGATAAAATCGTGCCCGGACTTTTAATCGGCGCGCTGCGTTACGGCTATATTCCGTCCATTTTTGCTCCCGCCGGGCCGATGCCATCTGGTATTTCCAATCCGGAGAAAGCCAAAATCCGGCAACAATTCGCGGAAGGCAAAGTCGACCGCGCCGCGCTACTCAAAGCCGAGAGCCAATCTTATCATGCACCGGGCACGTGTACCTTCTATGGCACCGCAAATACCAATCAAATGCTGATGGAAATTATGGGGCTACAGCTTCCGGGCGCGTCCTTCATTCACCCCAACACGCCAATGCGCGATTCTATGACCGCGCAGACCACCCGCCGCGCTATTCAAATCAGCGGCCAAGGCAAGGAGTTCACACCTGCTGGCCACGTGATTGACGAAAAAGCGATTGTAAACGGTTTGGTCGGACTCATGGCCACAGGCGGGTCAACGAACCTGACCATTCACATGATTGCCATCGCCCGCGCCGCAGGCATCTTAATTAACTGGGATGATTTTGCCGAAATATCCGAAGTTGTGCCGCTGATATGCAGAATTTATCCCAACGGTGCGGCTGACGTGAACCATTTCCACGCAGCGGGAGGTATGCCGTACTTGATACACGAGTTGATCGACGCCGGGTTTTTGCATACAGACGTGACCACAGTTGCTGGCGGCGACGGGCTTTACGAATATACCCGCGAGCCTGTGCGCAATGCCCACGCCGAAGCGGATGCGGTTTTGTTCCGCAAAGGCCCGACCGAAAGCCTCGATCCCGAGGTTCTTACCTCAGTTCAAGCGCCGTTCCGGCCTGACGGCGGGCTGCGGCTTCTGTCAGGCAATATCGGACGCGGCGTGATGAAGGTCTCTGCGGTTAAACGTGACAACTGGCGCGTACAAGCCCCGGCGATTGTCGTCGACGATCAAAACGATTTAGTTGCCATGCACAAGGCCGGAGAGCTAGAGCGCGACTTTGTGGCTGTGTTGCGCTTCCAAGGCCCGCGAGCTAACGGCATGCCGGAGCTTCATAAACTCACACCCATTTTAGGCGCGCTGCAGGATAAAGGGTTTAAAGTCGCGCTTGTCACCGATGGACGCATGTCTGGCGCGTCGGGCAAAGTGCCCGCCGCCATTCATTTGCACCCCGAAGCCGCGATGGGTGGCCCCCTCGCGCGGGTGCAAACCGGCGATATGGTGTTGGTTGATCCCGCGTCAGGGTCTGTCAGCGTGAATGCGGATTTAGAGGCTCGCGTAGCTGCGGCTCAACCAACTCCAAAAAACCTATCCACGCTCGGCATGAACATGTTCGCGCCGTTTCGAGCTTGCGTTAGCAGTGCCGAATCAGGAGCCTCCAGCCTCGGCGATCAAGCTTGGCTAACCGCCTAAGCATGACAAAAGGCGTCACCATTGTTGGAGATGTTGGCGGCACAAATTGCCGCTTTGCCATCGCGGAAACAAACGCGCTTGGCACCATAGAGCTACATCATACGGAAATTTACCCTGTCAAAAGCTTTGATAGCTTCTATGATGCTATGGCGGCTTACATGAACAAAACAGGGATGAAGCCAGCCTCGGCAGCCTTCGCCTTTGCCGGCCCGAAATTTGACGGCTCCATCAAGATGACAAATGCAAACTGGATGGTCAGCGAAACTGAACTTCAAACCAAATTTAGCCTATCGCATGCAGTTTTGCTGAATGATTTTGCTGCTATGGCGAACGGCGCACGTATCATCCCTGATGATGGTTTTCAGATTATCCGCAGCGGCAAAGTTAATTACAGTCAGCCCGTTGCCGTCTTTGGTCCCGGCACAGGTTTGGGTCTATCCTTGATTGTTCCAGGATCACCAGTCTCTATTGTTCCGACCGAGGGCGGTCACCGCACTTTCGCGCCTGAGACAGCGCAAGAGAGGGCGATTGATGAATATTTGCGCCGCACTATGGATTATGTGTCCTGCGAAAATTTACTCTCTGGCTCCGGGCTCTACCGCCTTTATACTGCCCTTTGCGAAATCAGCGGCGTTCCCGTGCTTTGCACAAAACAAGAAGAAATTGTCGCCGCTGGGCAAGCCAATCCAAATTCTGTAGCGCGAAAGACAGTACAGCAGTTTAATAGCTTACTCGGAGCTTTCGCAGCCGATACAGCTCTCACGACAGGTGCGCGGGGCGGCATCGTCATAGCCGGCGGCGTCTCGAGGCACGTCGCGCCTTATATTGAGGAATCAGATTTTGAAGCCCGCTTCATTCAACGCGGTAGCGGTAGTTGGTATGTTAAAGACATCCCGGTCAGGCTCGTTAAAGCGAAATATGTCGCTTTGTACGGAGCTGCTGAAATGGCGCTTCGGTCCCTGTAAATCAGCGGGCGATCAGACCAAGATGTGTCCTGCCTATGGTGCTTTGACGGCGGTTATCCGCCGAGTAAAAACACCATCACAAACAAAACAACAGTAATAGCGACATCTCTGAAAACTTCAAAACCGACCATGAGGCTCTCCCTTGCGCCCTACACATACGACATACGTCGTGATTTAAAAGTTAAATTTTGTGAATGTTGTAAATTTTACGCATAAAAATGAACCAGTTCATCGAGATCGGCACGGTCGGCATAAAGATCATTCACCGGAGCATCAGGATTACCATAGCCGAGCGACATACCGACCAGCACCTGTTCATCCTCAGGGTAATTAAGGTGTTTGCGCGCCGTATCCGGCCAGCTTCGCCACCAGCCCTGCGGCGCAGTATGCAATCCGGCTTCGCGCGCCAGCAGCATCAAGCTTTGCAGGTAAATACCCACGTCCAAATGCTGCGGCATATGCAGCTTATCATTCCCTGTGATGATAATCCCGACGGGCGCGCCGAAGAACCGCACATTATTGGCCAGCCAGCGCATACGACCCGCCTTGTCATCTTTGGCTATGCCCAAAAGCCCATACATGTCTTCGCCGAGCTTATAGCGCCAAGAGCGTTGCGGCTCCCATAGCGGGCTGGGATATGCCGGATAGGTGGACTGCTCCATATCGCCTTTCATGAGCTTACCAAGGCATTCATTACGGAAATCATCAAGAGCCTTGCCTGTCATCACATGTACGCGCCACGGCTGCAGGTTCCCCCCGGATGGCGTCCTACGTGCCGTATCAAACAGTGTTTTAAGAACGTCCTCCGGTACAGGCTTATCGAGGAAATCCCTCACCGTGATCCGTGTGTTGAGCGCGTCCGTGATGCTTGCGCTTTTGTCCGTTTTTAATGTCATTATTTCTTTTTTCCCATGACCGATTTGAGCCAAACTTCAAGCATATATCCGGCCGTTGTGATACCGGCAGCGGCTAAAACAGCAAGCCCGGCATTCTGCGTTTTTTGATACATTAAATAGCCAACCCCGCAACCGACTAGTAGCGCTCCAAATACTGGCCCTTCTTGGAGTTTCATGTTTTAAACGCCCTATTCAGCCTCGCGCGCGGCTTTATCCGCGAGCCAGCGCAAGACTAGAAAATCCACGCCCGCAAGCACCAAGAAACCACCTAAAAGATACATGTTGAGAGGTTCTTTTAACTTCCAATACAGCATAAAAGCGACCACCACGAACATGCTAGGCGAGATAAATTGCAGTAAGCGTAATGTCTTGGCTTTGCTTGCCGCGTCTTGCTGGCCCCGCATCATAATCCCAATTTCGCGCGTAGAATCTGGTTCACCGCTTGCGGGTTGGCTTTACCGCCGCTGGCTTTCATGACTTGCCCAACAAAGAAACCCATGAGTTTCGGGTTCTCTTTAGCTTTCTCGGCCTGAGCCGGATTGGCCGCGATAGCGTCATCCACCATCTTTTCAATCGCGCCTGTGTCTGTGACCTGCTTGAGACCGTCACGCTCAATTATAGCGTCAGCGTCGCCTTCACCCACAAACATTTTTTCGAACACATCCTTGGCGATTTTACCCGAGATCGTAACATCCGCGATCCGATCGAGAAGCCCGCCCAGCGCGGCTGCCGACACGGGACTATCGCTGAGTTCCAGCCCAGCTTTGTTGAGCGCGCCAAACAGATCGCCCATCATCCAGTTGGCCGCAATTTTCGCGTCGCGCCCAGTGGCAACCACCTCGTAATAATCGGCCACGGCCTTATCTACCGTCAGCACGCCCGCATCATAGGCAGGGATACCAAACTCGGCCACAAAGCGCGCTTTGCGCGCATCGGGCAATTCAGGCAGAGTGGCTTTAATATCGTCGACAAAGCTCTGTTCCAGCTCTAGCGGAAGCAAGTCCGGGTCAGGGAAATAACGGTAATCATGCGCGTCTTCCTTAGAGCGCATGGTTCGAGTCTCGCCTTTGACACTGTCAAACAACCGCGTTTCCTGATCAATCGTGCCGCCCGCTTCGATGATCTCAATATGGCGGCGCGCTTCATAATTAATCGCTTGGCGAATAAAGCGCATGGAATTGACGTTCTTGATTTCGCAGCGCGTGCCCAGCTCTCCGCCCGGTTTTCGCACAGACACATTCACATCGGCGCGCATATTACCCTTTTCCATATCCCCGTCGCATGTCCCCAGCGCGCGAACAATCCCGCGTAGTTTTTCGACATAGGCAGAGGCTTCTTCGGGGGAGCGCATATCGGGTTTGGAAACAATCTCCATCAGCGCCACACCGCAGCGGTTTAAATCAACATAAGTCTCATCCGGTGACAAATCATGCACGGATTTTCCGGCGTCTTGCTCCAAATGCAAACGCTCAATACCTACGGTGACAGCTTCGCCGTTTTCCGGTTCAATCTCGATCTCGCCTTCGCCGACAATCGGATGCTCGAACTGCGAGATTTGATAGCCTTGCGGCAAGTCGACATAGAAATAATTCTTACGGTCAAAGCGCGAGAACAAATTGATCTGCGCGTTAAGGCCCAGCCCCGTACGCACGGCTTGCTCGACGCAAAACTCGTTCACAACGGGGAGCATACCCGGCATGCCCGCATCCACAAGCGAGACTTGCGTGTTGGGCTCTGAGCCATAAGCCGTTGAAGAGCCCGAAAACAGTTTCGAATGTGACGCAACCTGAGCATGGACTTCAAGACCGATAATGATCTCCCACTCTCCGGTCTCGCCGCTCATCCAGTCTTTTTTATCAGCTATGCGTGGTGCTATGAACATGTTTAATTCTCACTCGTGCTAATGGGGTGTCCCATATTAGCTTTTATATCCATGTTTAAACGAAAACATTCGGAAGCTATAGGCTTAACTTTCTCGGATCCTAAAATTCCTTGCATATTTTTCCAATTAACACGACCTTTAGCTGAAACACTTGAGATATATTTAGTGCAGTTTACATCCCACATACCATAGCCAAAAAATTTAGCCTTAGGACAAAAAAGACCCCCTTTAAGCTTTAGACTCGATAAAAGAAAACTTGGTCGACAAGCATAATTTAAAGCTCCATAGTGCTTAGCACTCGTAAACGCCAATAATCCTTCTTCTTTCATATTAGAAAAAATAGCTCGAGAAATCGCATTAGATATAATTCTATTATCTCCACTAAAAGCATCCAAAACCATAGCGTCTGCAAGACAATACGTCATACTTTTCTCTTCTCCTAAGTCCTTAAGTATTCCAAGAATTTCTTTAGCAATTTCGGGCAATATGAAACGTGAAGAGTTAGTTCGCAAGACATGATACAACTCGCCAACTGGGAAGATAAATATTGAACACTCCTTACTTGGTCCCATCGCAATTACATTTACTGGAAGATTAATTGAAGGAGGCACACGCACCTCCTCAATGCAAGTATGAATATGGTTTGCAAAGTACAGCAATTGTTCAGCGCCAGTATTTGCTCTATTATCAACGTGTAAATGGTTAGGTTTCCAGAGAATTTCATCTAGCTTACCTATTGCTTGCGGTATATCTACCCTAGCCCTATATAATTCACTCAGACCACTAACTTCCAAACATGGGATTGGTGTTAGCTTAATAAGCGTATCACAAGCATCTACGATTTCAGATTCGTCTGAACTCTCAAATATTGTTTTGCTAAGTTCGTAAAGCTTCGGAAGCGTTAAAGCCTCTAACTTGTCAATGTAGCTCAACTCCACCACTTTTCAGGCCGCGCCGTGAAACCCGCTGCATCCTCCAGTGCACTGGCCGCCGCAAAGACGGTGGCTTCATCCAGTGCGCGGCCAATAATTTGGAGGCCGAGCGGCAGGCCGTCTTTATCGAGGCCCGCGGGGACGGAAATCCCGGGGAGGCCCGCGAGATTTGTTGTGACGGTGAAAATATCATTGAGGTACATTTTGACCGGGTCATTGACTTTGCGGCCTACGGCGAACGGCGCGCTCGGCGCGGTTGGCGTTAAGATCGCGTCGCAGGTCTGCCACGCATTTTCAAAATCCTGCACAATCCGCGTACGAACCTTTTGCGCGCGTAAATAATAAGCATCGTAATATCCAGCGGAGAGCACATATGTGCCGATCATGATCCGGCGGCGCACTTCATCGCCGAAGCCTTCTGTGCGTGTGCGATCATAAGTGTCGTTGAGGTCTTTGCCGTCAACACGAAGGCCGTAGCGCATCCCGTCATAACGGGCCAAATTCGAAGACGCTTCGGCAGGCGCAACCACATAGTAAGCCGGCAGCGCATATTTGGTGTGCGGCAACGTAATCGGCACGATCTCTGCGCCAGCCGCTTTCATCCATTCAATGCCTTGATCCCAAAGCGTTTGGATTTCCGGCGGCATGCCTTCAATCGAATATTCTTTGGGGATACCAATGCGTAGGCCTTTGACGGATTTACCGCAACTGTCCGACCATTTTGGTACATCCATTTTGAGCGACGTGCTGTCTTTTGCGTCATGCCCGGCCATAGATTCGAGCAAGATCGCAGCGTCTTTGACGGTCTTGGCAATCGGCCCTGCTTGGTCAAGTGAGCTGGCAAAGGCCACGGTGCCCCAACGCGAGCAGCGGCCATAGGTGGGTTTGATCCCGACGGTGCCCGTAAATGATGCGGGCTGACGGATAGAGCCGCCCGTATCGGTGGCTGTCGCGCCGAGGCACAGACCAGCAGCAACCGCAGCCGCCGAGCCGCCGGAAGATCCGCCGGGCACAAGGTCTTCGCCTTTTCGCCATGGATTGATGACCGGGCCGTAGAAAGAGGTCTCGTTAGAAGACCCCATCGCAAATTCATCAAGGTTGAGCTTGCCGAGCATCACCATGCCGTCGGCTTTCATGTTGGCGGAAACGGTGCTCTCATATGTCGGCGTGAAATCGCCAAGAATTTTTGACCCTGCCGTTGTCTTGACGCCTTCTGTACAGAACAGATCTTTGACGGCCAGCGGCGCGCCTTCAAGGAGGCCAATTTCGCCTTTTGCTCTGCGCGCATCTGAAGCCTTGGCCTGCTCTCGCGCAAGATCATGAGTGTCCGTGATAAAGGCGTTGAGTTTTTTACCGCTCTCGCACGCCGAGATATGGGCTTCGGTGAGCTCTAGCGAAGAGAAGTCGCCGGAAGCCATACCGTCCAGCGCGTCTGATAATGTAAGTTTCGTTAAATCTGTCATTGTCGTTTCCGTTTAAAAAGTGTCTTCCCGGACGTGATCCTGGATTTCGAGGCCCCGGCTCGGCGGCCGGGGTGACAGGTATTATTATATCTACTCTACCGACCGCGGAACCACGAAGAACCCGTCTTCGGATTTCGGTGCGTTCGCCAGCACATCATCGCGCTTGCCCCCGTCCGTTACGACATCCGCGCGCATCGGCGCTGACATATCAACGGCAGATGTCATCGGTTCTACGCCGTCCACGTCCACTTCGCCGAGCTGTTCAATCCAGCCCAAAATGCCGTTAAGTTCTTCGGCCAGAGGTTGAAGGCGGACGTCCTCCACGTGGAGGCGCGACAGGCGCGCAATTTTACGGACAGTTGCGGCGTCAACGCCATTTTGAGGCTCGGGCACATTCGGCTCCATTAAGTTCTGCGCTTGGCGTCTATCAACACCCGAAAGCAGGGCAAAATTATAGATCGCGGATTAGCAGGGGGCTCGCATATGGGCAAGCCTTTATGGCCCAAGAGCTCTATCCACGAGCAAAACCGCCTTACCTCTAAAAAGTAAAAGACGGAGAAGAAACCATCATCGCCATCTTCATGAAAAGGGCATCAAAGACCGCAGATTCCTACCGGTATTTATGCGGGCCTGTTTGATCACTGGACGGGTTGTAGCGGTCACGCAGTAAGCTCTGGCGCGACTCAAGTGATTGCACTTCTCCGTCGATCATCATGAAGGTCGGAGAGCTTGTGACTTCGAGCGGATCGCCGTCCCACACAACAAGCGTGGCCGCAGCGCCGCTTTTGAGCGTGCCCGTATCCACATCAAACCAAGAGGCCGGCACTGTAGAGATCGCGCGAAACGCCGTGTCCCAATCAAGCCCGTTACCTACTGCGTTACCGGCATGTTGCGGCAAGAGGCGGATATTATGCGAGAAACCTGTTGTTTTTGTCGAGAATGCAAATTCAACACCCGCCTCTTTGAGCAGCACCGCATTATCAAGGCGCGCGCCAACATTATCAAAACTGCTCGGCAGATTATCATGGGGATCTATCACAACCTTGAGGTAAGCTGCCGCGATTTGATCCGCGACCATCCAGCCTTCAGCCGCGCCCATAACGATAATATCAAGCCCGCCAAAATCCTGTTTAAGTTCAATGATTTTAAGAATATCCACCGCGCGGTCAGCGAAGATGAGGATCGGCATCTGCCCACGGGCTGCTTTGGCCAAAGCAGCGGCGTCGCGGCGCGATAGGGCATCTCCGTCTTGGGGGCCGCTGTAACGGCGCGGATAAGCCAGCGCATCCTCAATCGCGGCGCGTAATTGCGACATAGACGCAGAGCGTGATCCGCCGGCAATCCGAGCGCCGCGCTCGCCAAGCTCGACCATCACAAAGGCCTGATCCTCAATGACAGAATCGTAGCCGCCCGTCGTGCTGACAATACTGCCCGTGCCGCCAAAAATATTATGCGACGCGGACGCGCTAATCGCGGCATGGGTTATGCCTTCCGCGCGCGTAATCCCGATCACAGGCGAATTGGGGTTAAAACTATCCGCCGCCATATCGCTCACGGATGTCGCGCCTTCAGAGGCTCGGCTGTCATTGGTAGCGCTTTCGCCGCTAATCTCCACAAGGCCGATGCTGGCAAACGGGGCGAACAGCCCGGGCGTCACCCACTGTCCTGCGGCGTTTAGAACCTGCGCGCCGTCCGGCGCGGCAAGCCCCGCGCCCATTTGCGAAATACGGCCATTGGTAATGATAACGCTAACATTGTCCATCGTGCCTTCGGTAGTATTGGTGACCACTTTGGCGTCTTGAACAAAGATAGTCTGAGCAATCGCAGTTGAACTCAACAGCAGCCCCGTCAGGCCCGCACAAAGAGTTGTCGTTAGCGTTCTTGAAATTGATGTTTTCATGTTCATGACCTTACTCACCGCTCTGCACGGAGGGATGCCCGAGACGGAAATCGCTTTTTGGTTTAAGGCCATTCTCGCGGTCAAAGGCGAGCGCCCCGTCAATCATAACTTTGTCAGGCCGTGCATAGGTGGAAAACGGCTCGGCTGACCAGATCACAATATCGGCGCGTTTTCCGGCGCTAAGCGATCCCGTTTCATCCTCGATCCCGAGCGCTTTGGCCGGATTAGAGGTCAGCCACTGCCACGCGTCTGCACGGGAAATATCCAGACCCGCTTTGTTGCCGTCCGACCATGTTTTAGCGACTTCCTGGTTCAAGCGCTGAATGCCCATATCGCTATCAGAATGGATCATTGCGCAGGCGCCTTGGGCGTGAACGAAAGGCACATTTTCGCGGATCGTGTCATAGGCTTCCATTTTAAAGCCGTACCAGTCAGCCCACATCGCCGCGCAAGTGCCGTTCTGGGCGAGGATATCTCCGATTTTATAGGCCTCAATCGCGTGGTGGAACGTTGTAATTTTATAATCAAACTCCTTGGCCACATCGAGGAGTTGCACCATCTCGTCCGCGCGGTAGCAGTGCATCTGCACCAATATCTCGCCGCTGAGCACGCCCGCGAGAGTTTCAAGCTGTAGGTCGCGTTTCACATCTTCGCCGCTATCGAGTTTCGCTTTGTATTCCTGCGCTTTGATCCAGTTTTTGCGGTACCCGGCCACATTGCCCATGCGGGACCCGGGACCGCCTTTTTGGCCGTAAACACGTTTTGGGTTTTCACCGCACGCCATCTTGAGTGTATAAGGCGCGTCCGGAAACTTCATCCCTTGAACAGTACGTGAAGCCACATTGCGCAAGGTGACGCCGCGCCCGCCGAACAGGTTGGCAGATCCCGGCAATATATGCAGCGTTGTCACACCCGCTTGCAGAGCTTCATCAAAACCGGGGTCTTGCGGCCAAACGCCGTGCTCGGCGTAAACCTCAGATGTAATCGGGCTTGTGATTTCATTGCCGT
>CAYGTI010000032.1:0-28884 GCA_964352785.1 uncultured Caulobacterales bacterium | reverse complement strand
GGGACTTATCTTGAGTGAAAGATATAGGTCGGTTTGTGCCAGAAGGTAGTGGCGGAGAAGAAGGGATTCGAACCCTCGATGAGCTTTTGGCCCATACTCCCTTAGCAGGGGAGCGCCTTCGACCACTCGGCCACTTCTCCGCCGCTGGGATTAGCGAAAAGGTGGCACACCTGCAAGTACCAATCTCAAAACGTTCGATCTAATTTTCACAGTAGATTTCAATCACGCCGTCTCATATCTGGACAGGACGATGAGCCTAGAATTTGGTCGCGCTATATTTTTGTCTCACAATAACACGCATAGCGCTCACCTTAAGCCGCAACATTTCTTGCATAAGGTGATATGCTAGAACGGTTTTCGTATTTTTACCGAAAATTAACTCTAAATCACGGCCCGTGTGCCACTCTAAAACAGCTTGAGCCAAAATGGCACGACCTGCGCATCAATGTTCTTGATCGCTGTTTACGAGATGTTTGCTCAATTCTTGTAGACAGGTTTTTGAATGATGGGAAAAAACATGGCCACACTGAAAAAAACAACGCAGGAGCCAACGCAACGACCTCACCCGCAACTGCCGCTCGGTCGCGCGGTTCGGCCTGCGGAAAGCCTTGAAAGCTTCAAGGCCCGGATAAGCCCTGATTCTGCGTCTTATGCGTCGGTTGAGGCTGTCCACCCTCAACACGCCGAAGCGCCCCCCGTAGGCCCCCCGGCTGCGTCCACTCAAAGGTCGCAACCCGAGACGCCGCCCGTTATTCGCAAAAAGAGCGAGGACATCCGCGTACCGCGCCGCCAAGTGAACGGGCCTGCGCTAAAGTTCGCGCTTCAGCTTTCTGATATTGTTTGGATCGCAGCCATCATTATGGTGTCGATCTGGAATGCCTACATCGGTACAAATAACCGAGATATATTGGCACCTATCGCGGCGGGGTTGCTGGGAACGACAGTCTTTACTGTCACCTTACTAGTCAGCGGCGCGCACCGCTTTCATCCTGCTGAAGACTACACTGCACACCAAAAGAAAGTGTTCTTTTCGGCGTTTGCCTCCTTAGGGGTTTGGCTCTGCGCCGCTTTGATCTTAAAACCCGAGACGTTTTTACCGGACGGGCTTGCTTGGGCGGGTCTTTTGGCAACCTCAGGCCTGTTTATTCTGCACTCGCTTTATTATTTGCATATCCGCCGTTTGCATGAGAGCCGCGCGCTGGCCCCGAACATTGTTATGCTGGGCGCGACCGAGTCGGCTCGACGCTTAATCGAAGCCAATGCACGCTCGCGCGATTTGAACATCCTAGCGATCTTTGATGACCGCCTCGCCCGCGCACCCGCGGACATTCACGGCGTGCCTGTGGTCGGCAAAGTCCAAGATTTGCTGGCTTGGGACGAACTGCCTTATATTGATAGAATTGTTGTTACGTTGCCCGGTATGGCCGAGAGCCGTAAACAGGTCTTTATTAATCAAGTCCGTCTTTTGCCCAATCGCATTGCGTTCCTAAAGGACGAATTTGAAACCTTGGATCACGTCAATCAACGCCTGTCGCAAATTGCAGCGATCAGCATGCAGGACTTAACCGGCAAGCCCAAGAGCGGTCGCCATACGGCCATGAAACGCCTGATGGATATTACAATCAGCTCGCTGGTACTGTTCTTTAGCGCGCCAATCCTTGCTCTAATCGCGTTTGTGATTAAGCTAGATAGCCCAGGCCCGGCTTTGTTTAAACAAAAACGCCACGGTTTTAATAACCGCGAGTTCGAGGTTTACAAATTCCGATCTCTGCGCATCGAGCATGAAGACAAGCAAGCCGCAAAGCAAGTCACGCAAAACGATAACCGTGTCACAGCTGTCGGACGCTTCATTCGCAAGACTAGTCTGGATGAACTGCCACAATTGATCAATGTCCTCAAAGGCGACATGTCTTTGGTCGGGCCGCGTCCGCATGCTGTAGGTATGCGCACTGGTAATATCGAGTCCTATAAACTGGTTGAGGATTACGCCCACAGGCACAAGGTCAAACCAGGCATGACAGGGTGGGCGCAAATTAACGGATCTCGCGGGCCTTTGCATGACGCAGCTGGCGTAGCCCGTCGGGTACAATATGATGTCGAATATATTGAGCGAGCGTCTGTTTGGTTTGATCTTATGATCATGTTTAAGACTATTCCTTGTTTGCTCGGCGATAGCGAAAACATTCGCTAATGATCACTAACAGCTCACATATATACCAAAGGAGCGCCGTATGATCGGGCGCTCCATGCTGGCTTATATCCCGGTGAACCTTGCAAACATCATTGTAAGCTTCGGGACGATTGTCATTTTGACACGCCTGCTTGGCCCGGCTGAGTTCGGCCGCTATGCGCTGGCGATGATTACGCTTCAATTTGTACATATGGGACTGTTTACCTGGCTTGAAGCTGCCATGGTGCGGTTCCAAGCCCGGGCCGAGCGCGAAGGCGATATGCGCTCGCATCTTAAAACCATTTATATTTATGCGGCGAGCCTTGGCGGTGTGGGCTGGCTCGTCATTATGTCCGCAGTCTGGCTCTTGCCGCTGGGCAGCGATATGAAAACCGTTCTGGGCTTTGCCTTAACGTCAACCTGCCTATCGCTATTGCTGAACCTCGGTATGGAAGCCCACAAGGCAGACCAGCGTATTCGTAGATACAGCACACTTTACACGGCGCAAATGCTCACGAGTTTTTCCATTGGCATTTTACTGATTATATTGACGCCCCTGCGGGAGACAGCACCGTTTATTGGGATTTTGGTAGCCTCAGTTTTAGTGCTCCTGATTGACCTGCCATTTATGATGCGCCGCATGAGAGGCGGAGTTGTTCAAACCACAAAAGCCAAGACATATTTTACATACGGGATGCCGATTTGCATCTCTTTGCTACTGACCTACGCCCTATCATCGGGAGATATGTTTATCATTACCGCGCTCATGGGCGAGAGCGCAGCGGGGCAATATAATGCTGGGTATAATCTGGCTAACCGCAGCCTAGATGTTCTCTTTGTTTGGATCGCTATGGCCGTGACGCCCATCGCTATTACGGCACTTGAACAAGAAGGACTTGAACAATCAAAGATTATTCTCAAGGACTACGGCGCGATGCTGCTGTGGCTGTCCATGCCCGCCGCGACAGGTATTGCGCTGGTCGCGCAGCCCGCTGGGTTTGTTCTTGGCGAGTCAGTACGCGCGCAGGCCGTTCAGATTATGCCTCTTATTGCCTTTGCCGGCGTTTTAAATGGTATGATTTCTTATTACGCGCAGCGCGCTTTTATGCTCAGCGGGCACACTCAGATGTTTGTCTGGGCCATGGTGCCGCCCGTTATTCTCAACATTGGTTTAAATTTTTGGCTTATACCAACGATGGGGTTGATGGGAGCGGTTTACGCGACTGTCGCGGCTTACGCATTGGGGCTTGTCTTAGCCATTCTCATAGGGCGGCGTTATTATCCATTGCCCCTGCCCATCCGCGCCTTTTTCGAAATTGCCTTTGCTTGCGCCGTTATGGCGGGAGTTGTCAGCATTACCCCTATTCCTGACACCGCGCCGGATGTCATCACAGTTTTGCTAAAGGCCGCTATCGGCATCTCGGTTTACGGTATCTTGTGCTTTGGCATCAATGCCGCCAATTGCCGCGTAACGATACAGGCTATTTTTGCAAAATTTAAAAAGCCCCGTGAAACGAAAATCCCGACGCGTGCTGCAAAGGCTGCATCTCGTGGGTAACGTACTGAGTATAAACCGAACCGAAAGCTTGCAGCGCGGGAATGATGTTCCCTTGCTCTCTATTCTTATTCCTTTTTATAAAGATGATCCGCGTGAGCTACTCAGTAGCCTGATGGCGCAAATCACAGCGCATTCAGTTGTTGAAATTTGTCTATATGATGACGGCTCCGGCGATCCCGCATTGGAGCAGAGCGTAGCAGTGGACGTGCAGCGCGCGCCGGGGCAGGTCAAGCTTATGAGCGCGTCAGTTAACCATGGCCGCTCGTTTGCCCGTAACGCCCTGAAACAAGAAGCGCTCGCCGATTGGGTGTTATTTTTGGACGCCGATATGCGGCCCGTAACGGATCATTTTATCGCCGATTACCTTAGCGCTATTCAAAACGCTCAAGCCGACATTATTTTTGGCGGGTTTGAAGTTCCCAAGACAGCGCAAAACCCAGAACAGGAACTACATCGCGCCTTTTCTGAAACTTCGGATTGCCTTACGCTTGAGGCGCGAGCCTTGCGCGGGCCACAATATGTCTGCTCGTCCAACCTGTGCGTTCACAAATCTGTTTTAGATGCCGAGCCTTTCGATCCGGAATTTACGGGGTGGGGCTGGGAGGACAGCGAATGGGCGGCGCGCGCCGGGGCCACGTTTACATTGCTACATGCCGATATCCCCGCGCTTCATTTAGGACTGGAAACTACAGACACACTACTAACGCGGTTTAAAGACAGCGGTCAGAACTATCTTCGCTTTACCAAAAAACATCCGGAGCTAGCTAAAACGCTGACACTTTATAAAGCCGTGCAAAAGCTAAAACGTGTGCCCGCTCAAAAAATCATGCGCCCTGCGTTAAAGGCCCTTGTAAAATTCACAGCCGCGCCGATACATTTGCGGTTGATCGCGCTCAAACTCTGGCGCGCAAGTTGGTATGCGGAGGTCATATGAGCTTTGCCTATGAACCGTCCCGGAGCTTACCTGCGAAACTCTCTCGCCGCGTCACGCCCTTTTTGGGCCGCCGCATGTTACAGTTCAAACTGGAGCGTCCGCTGATCAGCTTTACGTTTGATGACTGCCCTGTATCGGCTATTACCAATGGCGTGGAGCCTTTGGCAGAGAAGGGCTGGAAAAGTACGATCTATGTCTCCGGTTCGCTCTTGGGGCAAACCAATCATCATGGCCTGCAAATAGACGCGGGCGAGATTCGTCGCCTTGCGGAAAACGGCCATGAGATCGCGGGTCATACGTTTTCGCATATTGACGCTCAGTCAATGCCCTCTAGCGCTTATCTCAATGACATAGAACGCAATCAAAACCTTCTAAAAGATATGGGCGTCAAACCCAGCCGCACATTTGCTTATCCTTATGGGCAGACACTTCCCGGGCTTAAGAAAGTTTTGGAGAGTCGGTTTGACGGGCTGCGCGGCATCCAGCCCGGCATCCACCAAAGTGAAGTGGATTTGAATCAAATTAAGTCTGTACCCTTGTTTACAGGCGAGCATATCTCAAAGGCACAGAAGCTTTTGTCGCAAATGGCTGGCAAACCCGCTTGGATCACCTTTTTTACGCATGATATTCGAGACGATCATAGTCCGTGGGGCTGCTCCCCCGCTGAAATGCAAAGCCTTATTCAGGCGGCTGAAGATATCGGCGCGGAGGTTCTCCCTGTTGAGCATGCTATTAAAGCCCTCAGGAGCCAATCATGAGTGCACAGAAAGACTCGATTAAACAAGATTGGGCCAATGGCGTCTCTATCATTGTTCCCACATACAAGCGGCCCCAAGAGGTCTTGATCGCCCTAAGGAGTCTGCTGTCCCAAGATACAGGCGGACGCGCGCTTGAGATTATCGTTGCCGATAATGACCCCGCCGCCAGTGCCAAAGAGGTCGTACAAAAATTTGCCGCCGCGAGTCCTGTCGAGATCACCTATATTCACGTACCCGAGCCCGGCGTCTCAAATGCCCGTAACGGTGCCATGGCGGCGGCGCGCGGGCGATACCGCGCCTTTTTGGATGACGATATGGAGGCCACAAAAACATGGCTCTCCGCGCTATTGAAAACCACCCGAGACCACAATGCCAGCGTTTGTTTTGGCCCTATAGAGGCGCAAATGCCCGATAAAAACGATCCGCTAAACATACGCATGCAGCCCTATTTTTCAAGGCTTTACGGCGGCGGTGAAGGCCTGACAGGCGGCACTGCTTTTGGCATGGGCGGGTGCCTGCTTGATCTGGCCCGCTGTGATATGCCCGTGCCGCCCTTTAATACTGACATGAATGAGGTTGGCGGAGAGGATGATTGGCTATTCTCTGTTTTGCTCGCGCGCGGTGCGGATATGGCGTGGGCCCCCGGCGCGCTGACCTATGAGCATGTGCCCGCCGGGCGGTTGGCACTGGATTATTTCTGGAGGCGTAACTTTGCCTTCGGTCAGGGCCCATCACAGATTGAGGCTGACAAAGGTATAAAAGGAACGCTTGGCATCATAAAATGGATGAGCATTGGCGTCCTTCAAACGGCTATATTCGCGCCTCTATATGCCCTGCTCCGGGCCGTCAAAAGCCCCGCCTTTATTGTTTATCACGCCAAATTCGCTCAAGGGGCGGGCAAGGTGTTATGGTGGGACGGATTTAGTCCTAGGATGTACGGAGCGCCTAGTTGCGGTAGTAAGGCAGTCTAATCCGGTCTCGCCAAAACGGGCGCTCAAAGGCAAACAGTTTGGCACTTGTTGCAACGAACATCACCCAGCTTAAATCATTTTGCTGCAAGATCGTGCTCTCTGACATCGAAAACAGCAAAAACATAACCGTCGACAAAACCGCCCAGTAGGTTTCCGTGCCGCCTTTTTCAATCCTGTCAATCGCCAGCATCAAAGTCATAATATAGAGCGCCGTAAACAAGAGCACTGCGACAACGCCTGCCGAGAGCCAGGTTTCGAACCAGCCATTATGGGCGGACGGTATGCCCCATTCCAGCTCAAGCCGGACATAATAAGACGGCCCCAACGGATCGAGCCAGTAGACGCCGTAACCATAGCCCAAGAGCGGGCTTTGTTTGATGCTGGCGATCAGGCCGTTCCAAATATCTGTTCGTCCCGTAAAGGTCGGGTCTTTACCAATGAGCGCAAACATTTCTTCGGGGATTGTGGTCATCAACGTCGCGAAAAGACCAATGCCAAACAAGATAACGTACATAAGCGGGATGCGCAAAATAGGGAAACGGCGGAATATACGAATAGCGATGAACCCAGCGATCATACCCATTGTAATTAACAATGCCGTTTTCGATGTTGATAAAATAACAAGCATGAAACACATCAAACCAAGCGGCACCCACAGCCAACCGCGATCCGGGCGCATGGCGAACGCACACATCATGATCACCACGCCTTTGGTCATTGCCCCGCCCATATAGTTTTTCTCGACCCACGCCCCGCGCCATGCACCCACATGAATTTCGCTCATCACGCCATATTGCGGAAAAAACAGCCCTAAAATGATACTGATGATGGCAAGAACACCGAAAACGGCCGCAAATCGTTGCACCATCGCATTCCAATCATAGCGCGCCGCAATCACAAGTCCAAAAAGGGTTGTGATCAGCAGCGCAACACTCCTGCGAAAGGTTACTCCCGGATCATAGGACCAGATAAAACTGAGCCCGCACCACAGCACACATAAAATCAACAGGGGATTAAACACAGCTAAACGCGCGACCAACGGAAGCTGGCGCAAAGCCAGCAATAAAATCAGCGCATAACCCGGGTACCAAAGCAAACGTGCAACGGGCGATTCGTAGTCAGGATTGTTAAGGTCAGTAAATAATAATGCGATTAACGCAGTGGAAAACTGAAAGATTAACGCCAAAAATATAAGCTGCTCAATCCGGCGCAGCAACTTGGAAGCGGCCTGATCCCGGCTATAAAGATCATGGCCATAATAGGCGCCGTGCTGTCTCATATGGCTGTTCCGGCGTATTTTTGCATCGGTAGCCCGTCATTAAGAATCATCCCCGCGCAGGTTCCTCCAGATGCGCTTATCGTTTGCGCGAGGGATACAAGCTCAAGGTCAGTTGAACGGTGCTTGGGGCTAATCAGAATAGTGGCGTCCGCTTCACAGATAACGTTCAGAGCAATGTCTGTACGTTCAAAAGCTGGGCAATCAACGATAATAACCGAAAACTGGCTGCGGGCGGCTTGCCAATAATCCGGGGCCTTGGTGACATGAACGGTTTGCCCGTCTTTGACCGTCTCCCATTCAAATCGCGAAACCGCCAAGCCTGTTTCTCCCACGAAAAATAAACCGCAGTGAGAGGCGCTTTTACCACGCTTCCCATCCCCCGAGACCATTTCAGGACTAACCTGCCAAAAAGGTGTTTGTCCGAAAGAGGCATCATATGGGCCTTGGAGCGCGCCGTGTTTTGCAATCGATTTAGGCGTATCAAAGCCTGCTGCCTGTGTTTGCTGATTAACATCAAAATCAATCAATGCCGCGCGGCCTCCTTGCGGCATGTAGTGCTGCGCAGCCAACAAAGCTAGGTCACGCGCAACAAAGCTGGTTCCACTTTGAGAAAAAGCAGATGTTAGCGCGACTATATGCGCGCCTCCATCTGGCCGCGCGGTCTGCGTCACGTTCTCAAAGCTGGCCCATAAGGGATGAGACGTAAGTGTCATAACAACAAAGAAGTCCACTTATTTGGGTACACGTGCTTTATCCTTGTTCGCCCGATGGAATAGTTCCCAAAACCGGAATAGACGACGGAGCAGACATCTGGCCTGACGCGTAAGCATTAGGTACGGCATAAGCGTTAACAGGGGTTTGCCCCCCTCCCGTTCCAGACGCTTGATATGGAACAGGCATGTAAGAGGCATGGACGGGGCTAGCTTCATACGCTTGGGCCGTAGACGCTCGCGGTAAAGGTTCAGGCATCACTTCACGGCCAGATGTCGCCGGCACCGCTTCCGGGATATATTGATCCGGTGGCTTGTAACTCGAGCGCCTGTCTCTACGCTCAAAGGACTCTCCTCTTTGTTGAGCGTCGCCGAAGTCTTGATTACGACGACCAAACTCGGCGCGTGTATTATACAGTTTTGGATCCAGAAAGACGCGGAGCAAAGCGACCATAAACAGCGTAAAGCCCCAGCCCAGAATAATTAGTAGCGCCAAAATGGCCCGCATATTGCGGCCCTTGCGCGGTAGATCCGGCCATGAAATCACGCGAACATTTTCACTACTGGAATCCGCTTGACGTTGATTGATCAATGCTTCCTGCTCTTTCGCGGTGTAGCCCGAATGGCGCTGATCGAGCGTTGCTTGTTCTCTCAACAATGCCTGATAGGCCGGACTAAGCTGTTGCAGCCGCTTAACTTTGGCGTCCGCAGCTTGTAGCTGGCGCTGCAAAGCAAACTCTTTCTCGCGGTAGGAGTCCGATGTGGACTGTAAAAGATTACGGCGCGTTAGAAGCGCTTGATAGACAGGGTTAGCCCCGACGCGGCGCCCGCCGATCGCTGTGCCCGGACGCGAAGATTGCAAAGACTTATATTGTTCAATCTCGGCCTGCTTGGCTCTCACTGGGTCACTGCTCGGCAAATAACGTGCGAGTAGGTTTTTAAGCTCAAGTTCGGCTTGGGCGACCCGCTGACCCGCGCGGTCATCTTGGTAGAGGTTAATTTCGCGCGGCTCAGTCCTAAGTTGCTGTTCGACTGTGGCCAGCGCGGCCTCGCTTTCTGTCATCATCGCGCTCAGCGTGTTGATCTCAGCCCGAAGGTTCTCAAGCCGGGTGGTCGCCCCGGCGCGCTCTGCAGCGAAATCCGATATTCTATTTTGCTTAAGAAAAGCCTGTATCTCTTCTTCGTTTTCGCGAAGCTGGTCCTCTGTGGCTATTCTACGGTCCGTAATCACATCAGCGGAGCCGTCGACGAATATCGTTTGGCGTTGTTTCAGGTAGGCATTGATGAAGTATTTTGTGACCTCGACAGCGACAGGGCCATTCTCATGCTTGAATGATAAATCAACAATAGACGATTTAGGTTGCGGCTCCACAGAGAACGAGTCTTCAAGGATTTTATGAAGCTTAAGCTGCGCTTTTGTCGAAGCCACCGGATTATTGCTTGCCGCTGCGATCTCGGCGTAGATTTTTGGCGCAAAGGCTTGTTGCAAATTGTTGCGCTCAATTTGAGACTTCACTTCCTGGATGACTTCTTGGCTTTGCATGATCCCGGTTTCATTCAGCGTGATGATATCAGGGGTCAGCATAAGACCGCCGCCTTGCGCGGATTGCCCCGAAACAGGGTCAAAGACATATTCGCTGCCGAGCTGCACAAGAATACGGCCCTCGCCTGTGTAAGATCGTTTTATGTCTTTTGTTGCAAACATGGCGACAACGGCCCCGACCAACGCGAGCGGGATTAGCCACACGAATTGTCGCATGAGTGAGCGTATCATTTCCCCAATGCGAATGCTGGGCATGCCATTGGCGTAGTCGCCAACAGTCATATCACCGAACTGCGGCTTTGCGCCGCTGATGCGCCGGTCATTGCTACCGCTATCTTGGCCGAATTGGCTCATGGGTTATCCTTAAAAAATTGGCCCTATTATGGTTGGACGCTCTAAATTTTAATTTTTCGTTATCCATTCTTGTTAACACTTGAAAAAGTTAATAAATTTTGTGTCTAAAGGCCTTTTTCATGACATTGCTGCATAAAAGCCGCGTTTTCGCCTGTATTATGGGGGTTTCAGCCCTCTCTCTGACGGCCTGTAACGCTCCATTTGGCCCAAACCACCCCTCAAAAACGAATCACTTGAGAGGGCATAATGTTAACGCAATGGGCGCGTATGGACCGCAAGGGTACTATTATCCGGGGGCGCGCAGAGGAAAATACGCACAAAATTACCGCGCCTCTCAACCTATGCCGCAGTTCCAGCAGTGGGTGGAATATGAGCCGCAATACAAACTCTATCCCGGCGATCAGGTAGACATTGTCGTCTCCAGCGCGCCCGAGCTTTCGCGCACGCTCACAGTCGGTCCGGACGGGCGTATTGTTATGCCTATGACGCAGCCTGTTATGGCCGCAGGGCGAAGTTTTATGGAGCTACAGCACGCTCTAACAGCGCAGCTCGCCCAGCAACTGAGAGATCCGCGCATAGCGGTGACGCCGCGCGCTTATGCGCCCGCACAAATTTTTGTGGGAGGTCAGGTCGGCACGCAAGGCACATATACATTGCCGGGACCGATCGGGGCGATCGAAGCCATTATGATGGCGGGGGGTCTAAGCGCCACAGCCAGATCATCAAAGGTTGCTGTCATGCGGCGGGCCCCAAATGGCGGCATGATGATGCGCACAGTAAACATATCGCGCGGTCTAAAAAATATCGGTCAGTACAATGACGTACTACAGCTTCGGCGCGGCGATATCATCTTTGTTCCGCGCACGCATCTCGGCGAGGCGGCTGTGTTTATGCAAACGTTGCGAGACGCGCTACCTGTTGACGTGAGCGCTGCCTATACATTTGGCAACAACAATAATGGGGGCGTAAACCCGATCATTACGCCGTAGCGCGGCGGTGATGCGTAAATAAGCGTTAAGCGAAAGTTGAGTTGGTTTTAACCAGCCTGCTATTTTCTCTCATCCAGCCCCGCGCAGCCTTTAAAGCCAACGAGACATCAGTTGCGCTCATTTCCATCCGGATTTCTTCGCGGTAGGCTTTGGCGGGACGTGAGCCCATCATAGCCGCCAGATTGAACCATTTATGGGCTTCAACATAATCCGGTCCGCGATCTTCAATCTCGGTCGAGTATATTAATCCAAGACGGAAAAGGTCTTCGCTTTTCGCACCATGCGTTAAAGCCGCTTCCGCTTCCTGTATTTCTGTATCAGTAAAGGCCATGGCCTCCCCCTATTCTAGTTTCACCTATCACCTTCGGGTTTATCCCGGTGGCTCGCGATCAACATATCTTTGTCTGCTTTATCGCTTGATGAAACTTTGGGAGGTGCGCCTAAATATAAAGTTAATGAAAATAAAGGTTAATATCGCTTTATATTAGTTAAATTAAGTAAAAATAATATATAATTTGATTTATAATGAATTAAATATATGTTTATTCAAGTCATAAACAATATATACTTAAGTATCAAAACTTGAATTTTCAAAGGTAACCTTGTCAAATTAAAAGCAAAAAAAGTGACGTTTCGAGATAAAAGACATAAAAAAGCCTATTTAGCGCAAATTCAGAGCCTATTTCCGCAAATCAGACCCGGTCAACATTCCCTTTTCGACACCCGGCCTAGCCGCCATACGCTCGCGCCAGCTTTGTAAATGCGGGAAATCTTCCATGTTTTGCCCTAAAGGTTTGGGCAATATCCACGGATAAAGCGCCATATCGGCAATAGAGTAAGCGCCCGCAATATAGTCTTTATCTTTCAGCTCTATGTCCATCACAGTGTAAAGCCGCGTGACTTCTTTCGTAAAACGCGCCGCGCCGTAAGGGTTGGCCTTGTTACCGGACAGCCCTCGAAAATGATAACACTGTCCACTCATTGGCCCGACACTGGCCATTTGGAAAAACAGCCATTGATCAACCTGCGCACGTCCGCGTTCTGTGATCGGATAAAACGCGCCTGTTTTACGGCCAAGATATTGCAAAATAGCGCCGCTTTCAAATATGCTGATCGGATCTCCTCCGGGCCCGTCCGGATCAACCAATGCCGGCATTTTATTATTCGGGGAAATTTTCAAATAATCGGGCTTAAATTGATCGCGCTCTGCAATATTGATGGGCTTGAGAACATAGTGCAGCCGCGCCTCTTCCATAAAGATCGAGATTTTCTTTCCGTTTGGCGTGGGCCAAAAATAAAGCTCCAAAGGTTTTGGTGTTTTAGGCGCAGTTTTCGGCATAGTGTCCTCCGCTTTTAAGACTAAGCCCGTTCATATCATATGGGAAGTCCCAATTTGATACACTGATTATGCAAAACCTACAATTGTCCTTCTTGAACAATGGGCTTGCGCCGTGAATGATATTCTATAAAGTTGAATTGCATTCACTTTAGGGCCCCGCCATGAAAAATCCTTTTGACACACCGGAGCGCAAGGCCTTTCGTGAAACTATCGAAAACTTTGTCGCAAACGAGATTGCGCCCTTTGCCCATGACTGGGACGAAGCGGGAGAAATCCCGATGGCGCTGCACGAAAAAATCGCGGCATTGGGGGTGTGGGGATTTGGTATTGACGAAGCTTATGGCGGTCTTGGTTTTGATGACCCGTTTATGCGGATGGATTACGCAGTCGCAATGGGCATGTGCGGCGCTGGCGGCGTCCCTGCGGCGTTAGGCGGGCGCGGTATTTCGCTTGACCCCATTCAAAAGCTCGCCTGCACCGAAATTAAAGACCGCTGCCTCAAAGATATAGTCGAGGGCCGCAAACAATCGAGCCTTGGCATCACAGAGCCAAGCGGCGGCTCTGATGTGGCCAGTTTGAAAACCACCGCCAAACGCGACGGTAATCATTTTGTCATCAATGGCTCCAAGACCTTTATTACGGGCGGCATGCAGTCCGATTATTTCGTGATTGGCGCGCGCACAGGCGGGCCGGGACTATCAGGTATTTCGCTGTTTTTCGTCGACGCCGATACGCCCGGGTTTTCCAGAACGCCTCTAACTAAAAAGATGGGCTGGTGGGCGTCAAACCAAGCCACGCTTTATTTTGATGATTGCCGTGTGCCCGCCGAGAACATGATGGGTGAGCAGGACCGCGGATTTATCTCGATCATGCATAATTTTAATTATGAACGTTTGGGCCTGAGCGCGTGGGCGCTCGGGATGATGAAAGTTTGCCTAGAAGACTCCATCGCGTGGGCGCAGCAGCGAGAGACATTCGGAAAACCCCTCATCGAGCATCAGGTTATTCGCCATAAAATCGCGGATATGTCCGCCAAAGTCGACGCGGTTCAGAGTTACCTGCAAATGATCTGCTGGCAGATTGATCAAGGCCGGATGCCCGTGGCAGAGATTTGCAAATCCAAATTTTTTACCACCAAAGCTCTCGAATTTTGCGCGTCCGAAGCCATGCAAATCCTCGGCGGAGCCGGATACTTACGCGGCAACCGAGTCGAAAATGTCTACCGCGAAGTTAAAGTGATCGCCATTGGCGGCGGGTCAGAAGAAATCATGAGAGACTTGGCGGTTCGGCAAATGGGGTTATAAGAGACCATAACAATAAATATGGGGACTATAATGAGCATTGCCGTCAATGACTGGGTTGCGCACCATGCGCGTTTTAAACCTACTGCTAAATCCATGATCGATCTGGCCAGCCGCCGAACGTTCACTTATGGGGACATGCATGACCGAGTAGGCCGGGCGGCAGGCATGCTGCGGGCGCATAATATTCAACAAGGTGACCGGGTTGCTTTTTTAATGATGAACTCCTCGGACTTGCTCGAAGTTATTTTTGCATGCTGGCGAATTGGCGCGGTTTGCGTTGCTCTTAATTTCCGCCTCACACCTGTTGAACTGGCCTTTATATTAAATAATTCAGAAACCTCCTTGTTAATTTACGACGACGTATTTGAGGCCGCCACTGGCCCGCTCAAAGAGATCACAGACGTTACGCACTATGTTAATACAGACTGTATGGGCGGTGATAGCGCCTATGAGCGCGGGCTGGCTGGGGCAAAACCGGTAACAGAGATGGTCTCTCAAACGCTGGATGATCACGCGCTTCTGATGTACTCTTCGGGCACAACAGGCACTCCCAAGGGCGTTATCATCACCCACGGTATGATGTATTTCGCGCCCGCGTCCGGCGCCCGCGCGGGCGGTATGAATCCGGATAATGTCACCTTATCAAACATGCCGCTCTTTCATATTGGCGCGCTGAATGTAACGGGATCACCAACCATATGGATCGGCGGGACGACTGTCATCATGCGGATATTTGACCCAGAAGCCACGCTGGACGCTATTCATGACCCGGCGCTCGGCATTACAACATTGTTCATGGTGCCAGCGGCGTACAATGTCATGCGGGCGCTACCCAAAGTCCAAACCACAGATTTTTCACGGATCAGAAACGCCATTACAGGCGCTGAGACCGTCCCGACAGAACTCGTAGACTGGTGGTACGAGCGCGGCGTGATCATCCAAGAAGGTTATGGCATGACAGAAACGTCAGGCGCGGGCTGTATTTTGATGAAAGAGGATATCCCCAGCCGCGTAGGCTCTGCAGGGCGGTCATTGATGCACTCAGAAATCCGCGTCGTCGACGACGCCGGGAACACCTGCGCGCCAAATGTACCGGGCGAGCTATGGTTTCGCGGCGCAGCGGTAACGCCCGGATATTGGAAACGCCCCGAAGCCAATAAAGAAAGCTTTGTCGGCGAATGGTTTCGCTCCGGCGATATTGGCCGCATGGATAAGGACGGTTATATCTACATTGATGACCGCATGAAGGATATGTACATTTCGGGCGGCGAAAACGTTTATCCGGCTGAGCTTGAAAACTATCTGCATCAGCTACCGCAAATCGCCGAAGTCGCCGTCATCGGCGTCCCGGACAGTAAATGGGGGGAAACCGGATGCGTTGTCGCTGTAATCAAGGCAGATTGCGATCTCTGCCTTGCCGATGTCACCGCGCATATTGACGGCAAAATGAGCAAATATAAATGGCCGCGCCACATACATTTAATGGAGGCCTTGCCGCGTAACGCCACGGGCAAAGTCCTAAAATTTGAACTTCGGGACTCAGTCACCGGCGCTCTGGATTTGTTTTAGACGACTCAAAAGGTAGGCGCAGTATATCTATAAGCAAGGCGAGTTTTATGTGGTTTTCTGCTGCGTTTGAGCTTAGTTTATCTCACGCTAATCAAAGGATATCCCCATGAACGATATGATCGTCACTAATATTGAAACCGTTCCCGGCCTGACCATTACCACGCATTTGGGCCTCGTGCAGGGCAATACCGTGCGAGCCAAACATGTGGGGCGCGATATCATGGCGGGCCTGAAAAACATCGTCGGCGGAGAACTGCGCGGCTACACAGAGCTTTTAACCGATGCCCGTG
The DNA here is from genome assembly GCA_964352785.1 of uncultured Caulobacterales bacterium. Classification (GTDB taxonomy): domain Bacteria; phylum Pseudomonadota; class Alphaproteobacteria; order Caulobacterales; family Maricaulaceae; genus JACOMS01. The sequence goes on along the minus strand of CAYGTI010000032.1, from coordinate 13,116 downwards.
AAGAAGCGACCTCCCGTATGATCGAAGAGGCGCGCGCCATGGGCGCAAACGCGGTGATAAATGTGCGCTATTCGACCTCATCGGTTTCCGCCGGCGCGTCAGAGCTGTACGTTTACGGCACCGCTGTTGTCGTAAAATGATAGTTGAATTTATAATTTTTATTCTCCTGGTGTTGATCGGAATTATTGCTGGCGGCATGAATGAGCGGCGGCATTTCAGGCGGCTTGATGCTCAAGAGGCCGAACTGGCGCATATTACCGTCGTCAATCTACGGCGCGTGCCCGAAGGCCCAGACGGCGCTATTCTCGTTAGCGGTAACGTCGTGATCGCGATTGATTATTTCAAAAAAATCATGGCGGCTCTGCGTATGATATTTGGCGGCGAGCTACGCTCCTACCAGTCGCTTTTGATCCGCGCCCGCCGCGAAGCTATTTTGCGCATGAAACGCGAGGCCGATAATTTGGGGGCCGATATGATTTACAATGTTCGTCTTGAGTTTTCCGCCATCGGAGCCCAGCCTCAAGCCATTGGCGGGGCGGAACTCTTGGCATATGGCACAGCAGTGAAACGTTCATGATTACACGGTTTGACACACAAAGCCCGGTGGACAGCACGCCCTTATCCGGAATGATTTACACCCCGGACAATCCCGTCACCGTACTCAACCTCGTGCATGGGTTTGGGGAGCATTGCGGGCGTTACGCCCACATGATGGACGCGCTCGGCCAGCACGGCATTGCGACCTGCGCGCTGGATTTACGTGGGCACGGGCGCTCAGGCGGTAAACGGGGTGTCTCCCATAAATATGAAAACCTGCGCGAGGATGTTGAAGCGCTACTCAGCCAGAGCCAAGAGCATTTCACAGGATTGCCGCATTTTCTTTACGGACATTCTATGGGCGGGGGGCTCGTATTAAACTATGTTCTGACACGCGGCAGCCATAATCTGCATGGCGTGATGGCCTCAGCGCCGCTTTTGACTCTGCCGACGCCGACGCCGAAAGTGCTTGAGATGACCGTTCGGCTGCTGCGCAAAATTGCACCGGATATGACAATTAACAACGTCATTGACGGCACTAAAATTTCCACATTGTCTGAAGAGCAAAAGGCCTATGAAGCCGACCCGCTCAATCATGGTAAGCTCGGCGTTGGCCTCGCCGTAGATTTGGTCGAGAGCGGCGAGTGGGTGTTATCAAATGCTCAAAACTGGGCGCTCCCGCTGCTGCTTATGCATGCCAAAAATGACAAGCTCACAGCCTTTTCCGGTACCAAGGTTTTTGCTCAAAAAGCCAAAAACTGTACGTTCCACGCATTTGATAATGTCGAACATGAAATACATAATGATAGCTCACGAGCCGATGTTTATGCGGCTATGAATAATTTCATCAAGGATCATCAATGAGTTTGACCGTCTATCAGCTCAAAACCTGCGACACGTGCCGTAAGGCGATCAAAGCGCTCAGTGCCGCCGGGCACACACTCACCCTTATTGATGTCCGCGCAGACGGTATCCCTCAAGATAAGCTAGAGAGCCTGACAAAGTCCGTAGGGTGGGAGACGCTTCTGAACACGCGCTCGACAACATGGCGCGGATTAAGCGATGATAAAAAAGCCGATATGACAGAAACGAAAGCGATCACCCTCATGACCGCGCACCCGACGCTGATCAAACGGCCTGTGATTGAGTATGACGGAAAGATCACGGTAGGATGGACAAAGCCTCTGCAAGAGGCGCTCGGAGTCGCTTAAACCCTCGCCGCTGAAAACTTATACGCAACGCTGCAATATTCAAAATACAGCACATGCACCGTCATAACTTAAAGCTATAATATATATAAAAAACTTATATTTTTATTATGTGTCTGCCCTCCCTACATGCTGTCTACATATAGTAGGAGACACACATGTTTCGCTTCCATCAAAGCATAACTCTAAACAAAAATATTTCGGGATTTCTGGATAGGATAATTGGCGCTGTTTCGCCAACACCTCAGCCGATTCCTATCCGCGTGACCTGTGACAGCCCTGCGCAGCACGCCGTAAACTTACGGTTCAACGACAGACCTTAACCCCTTATCAAGGAACACTGGCATGACTGTCAAAACAGATACGCTCCCCCCTAGCACAGATCTGACGCCGCCCCAAAAGGCGAGCGGCGACACTTATGCCGGTACCTCCTCTTTGCCTGAGCTCCGCGTCAAGCAAGTTTGGGAAGGCGAGGGGGGAGCCATAAAAGAATATGATCTGGCGGGCGCCGTGGGCGCTGACAGTATTTTGACGGGACATATTTCAAAAGCCCATGAGGCCATGGAAAGCGGCAACATAGAGGCGGCTGTTAATGATTTAGAATCAGCCGTGACCCGCTTCATTTCTTACCGCATGTTGGTACAAAGCGCGATGGACGACACCATCAACCAGCTCTCGTCCACGGGATGCCACGCTAGCGCGCCACACCCCAAAGCGCTAAAACTCATCAAGCTCAGACAAAAACTAACAACCTAACATTTTAACACTTTGAAACGATAGAGCGGCTTGTTAAGTCACGGGCCGTTTAAACATATTGGAAAAACTATGCCGCGTATTGTGACGAAAATTCAGGACTTTCTCAAACTTGAAACCTCCGCCGGTTTCGTATTGATGGCTGTTGCGTTGCTTGCTCTGCTTGCCAACAATTCACCTCTTGCGGGAGCTTATTCGACCTTCCTGTCAACGCCGGTCGAAGTTCAATTTGGCGCATTTGAAATTGCCAAGCCATTGCTACTTTGGATCAATGACGGATTGATGGCGATCTTTTTCTTCCTCGTAGGGCTAGAGATCAAAAAAGAAGTCATGGAAGGTGAACTATCTAGTTTCGATAAAGCGGCTCTGCCTATTTTTGCTGCAATTGGCGGCATAATGGTGCCTGCGCTTGTTTATGCTTACTTTAACTACACGGACGCCATCGCTATCCAAGGCTGGGCCATTCCAGCCGCAACAGATATTGCTTTTGCTCTTGGCGTTTTGGCGCTTGTCGGGTCTCGCATCCCTGTGTCTTTGAAAATTCTACTTCTCGCTGTGGCCATTATTGATGACCTTGCAGCGATTATCATTATTGCATTATTCTATACTCAGGACCTCTCGTTGGTCGCGCTGGGTTGGGGCGGCGTTGGGGCTGCTGGATTGTTTATCCTAAACCGTATGGGCGTCACGCGGATTACGCCCTATGCGCTCATCGGTGTTTTCGTCTGGGCTTGCGTATTAAAATCGGGTGTGCACGCAACACTCGCAGGTGTTGTGACAGCGCTTGCTATTCCACTGAAAGCAAAAAACGCAAATGACAGTTCTCCCCTGCACCGTGCAGAACACGGCTTACACATTTGGGTCGCTTTCTTGATCCTACCACTGTTTGCGTTTGCCAATGCGGGCGTCTCACTCAAGGGTATTAGTTTGACAGATGTGCTGGCCCCGATCCCACTGGGTATTGCGCTTGGGCTTTTTGTCGGGAAACAAATTGGCGTCTTCTCCTTCTCTTGGGTTGCTGTTAAACTTGGCCTTGCGAAGCTTCCCGCCGATACGAATTGGCGTCAAATTTACGGCGTGGCTTGCCTCACCGGTGTTGGTTTCACGATGAGTTTATTCATCGGAACGCTTGCCTTTGACGGTGACGAGACCCTGAACGCCGTACGCCTTGGCGTGTTGATGGGCTCACTGGCCTCCGGCGTGCTCGGCTATGTTGTCCTGCGGTTCTTCTGCGCAGAAGCCGCACCAACAAAGGCTGTGGCCTCTTCCTGATAACATACCCTCAATCGAAAATACAAAACGGCCCCGGCGATGAACACCGGGGCCGTTTCTGTTTGAATTTTACATTTTAAAACGATTAGATTTTCTTGGGATAGATTGGGCGAATATCAATCGGAATATGATCCAAATCAGCCAAAACCGTTCTGGCTGCATCATCCAGCGGCGTGTATTTATTTAAAAACGCAGCGGCGTTATCATAATTACCATCCCCTTGCACACGCACAACCTGACCAGTTAGATCAGATATGGCCTGTTCCATCTCGGCAAAATCAAGCTCAAAACGCTCCTGCTCTGGCAGCCACTTGGCAGCGCCGACCTCGCGGAAATAATTATATTGGAACGCCGCACCCTTGGCGTGGGCCGCCTGAACACCAAACCGCATCGAGCGAAATTTGCCAGAAAAATAAGTCGCCAAAAACGCCTCTTTTTCAGCTATCGGCAATTCCCCGCGCTCCATCATATAGAGAATATTATACGCGCCCATAACATCCGCTTTGCCTTCTTCAAGACCGGAGTAAAGCTCTTTGAGCTGCCCGGTCACCGTGGTCTCTTCGCCGTTCACGGTAATCGTACCCGGCCCAAGAGAGTGAGATAATTCGTGGAATAAAGTATTGTACGACATCCACTTTTTAGCGGTCAACTTGGCTTGATCGGCGACTAAAACACGGTCACCAATCGGATCAAGAATACGCGTATATTTTGCGCCCAGCACATTATTAAGAATAACTTTCTTGGCCCCTTTAGCTTCGCGCACACGTTCATCATTGGGCAAGTTAAAAGCGATGGTTTGAACCCCCGGCACATTATCACCCCCGCCTTGAACCTGATAGGTCACAGCGATGGGGCTCTCAAAGCCGCGCTTGAAATTCTTGTAGCTATCTTCAACGGGCAGGTTGGCCTCCATGTCCCGCAGATAATTTTTGTACTTGGCCAGCGCAGCGGATTCTTCAGGGTTTTTGATCGTCACAAAACTCTCATAGGCCGTTTTGTACCCGAACAAGCCGTCATCATAGGTCTCGTAAGGGCCAATCGCGATCTCGATATTGCCCTCAAGGTCCATCCACGCCATCTCGGATTCGAAATAATCATCACTTAAAAACGAGTCGGCGCGCAGATTTAAAAACCGCTTAAGCGTCGGTTCTTCCGACAGGGCGGCAGCCTCGCGCATCAGCGCGGCGGCAGGTTCAAGCCACGCCTTAAAAGCCTCGCGATAAGGCACTGCGATAAGGTCCTCACCCGCGCGGCGAATAATCGTGTAGCCTGATCGGAACGCATCTTCGTCTCCGGGGTGCGCGGCAATCCAGTCTTCAAACTCCTGCTGGGTCATATCTGCGGGGTAAAATCCTGACCCGTCCGGACACGGTTTCTCGCCATAAAAGACATGATTTTCCGCAAGGCTGTCACACACGCCGAAATGCTGATCAAACATCGTCAGAACTATATCTTTATCAGCGCGGCTTGAGGCTGCGATCTGCGCGCGGATCTCAGGGTTATTAGGGTTAAGTTGGCGCAAATAAATCTCGCTCATATAGACGCTGGCCTCTATCAATTTATTGACCACAGCTTTTTCAGATGCCGACAAAAACGAAGCATCTACCACCATTTCAACCGGAGCAAACTTGGCGTATTGCGCCGCGATGTCGTACCCGGCAACGCCAGCTTGAAGCGGTGCTTCATGGTTCGCATCCGCCACCTCTTGGTTTTCAACTTGCGGCCCGCAGCCTGCAATTAAAGCGCTCAGAGCAATCGTTGTTAATAAGCTTCGCATCATCATATCCTTATAAGTCCAGAGCCGCCGCGATGATCGTCGCGTGGCGTTTGAGTTGATCCATGTCGGCCATTTTTGTTCCGGCATGACCTGCCATATCCGTCTCCAAGTAGCGCGGGATAATATGAAAGTGAAGATGAAACACGGTCTGCCCCGCCGCCGCGCCGTTAAATTGCGTGACGATAATACCGTCAGGCAAGAACGCTCTTTGAATACCTTTGGCAATCATTTGCGTGCGTTCAATGAGGACTTGTAGCATCTCGGAATCGACGTCCAGAATATTTCTTACGGGGAGTTTCGGGATCACAAGCGTATGGCCTTTGGATTGCGGGAACGCGTCCATAAACGCCAGCACGTCTTCATCTTCATAGACCCGAGCGCAAGGCAATCGACCTTCAGAAATTTTCGCAAAAATATTTCCAGGGTCATAGTCGTCTTCAAGACTCATGATGGGGCCTTTCTAAAAGGGGTGTGCTGCGCCAAAATATTAATCTCATGATCCACCGCTTTTCGCTCTTGTGTCAAGTAGTCCTCAACCGCGCCGGACAGGCCGGGATGAGTCAAGTAGTGCGCGGAATGCGTCGCGACGGGCTCATATCCGCGCGCGAGCTTGTGCTCGCCCTGCGCGCCCGCTTCAACTCGCGGCAGCCCAAGCTCAATGGCCGCATCGATAGCTTGGTAATAACACAGCTCGAAATGCAAAAACGGTTTATGAACAAGGCATCCCCAGTTACGGCCATAAAGCGCCGAGCCGCCAATGAAATTCAGGGCCGCCGCAATGGGCGTTGCGTTATCATAAGCCATCACGAGCAATAGCTCATCAGCCATGGCCGCGTGGATGCGGGCAAAAAACTCACGGTTTAAATAGGGCGCGCCCCATTTGCGCTGGCCCGTATCCAGATAGCATTGATAAAACACATCCCAATGCTCAGGCCGCAAATCATCCCCGATTAAGCGCTGGATATTTATCCCGTCTTGGGCTTCGCGGCGCTCACGGCGAATATTTTTGCGCTTGCGTGATGATAGCGCGGCGAGGAAATCTTCAAATGTCTCATAGCCCAGGTTGAAAAAATGAAACTGACGGTCTTCGCGTGCTAGAAATCCCATATCTGAGAGAACTACGCAGTCGTCTTCGGTCAAGAAGGTCAGATGCACGCCCGACATGTTCCAATCCTGCGCGGCCTGCATCATCGCCGAGGCTAGCGCTGTCTTAATCTCTGGCGTCGACCCCAAAAGGCGCGGGCCTGTGGCCGGAGTGAACGGGACGCTACATTGCAGCTTGGGGTAATACTCCCCGCCCGCCCGGTAGAGCGCGTCAGCCCAGCCATGATCAAAAACATATTCGCCGCGTGAGTGTGTTTTCGCGTACATAGGCGCTGCGCCAACTGGGGTGTTCTGCGCGTCCATCAGCCATATATGCCGGGGCGCCCAGCCCGTCTCGGCCGAGGCACAGCCGCTCTGCTCTAGCGCGTCCAAGAAACGCCAACTTAAAAACGGATGTCCCGTAGGGCACAGAGCGTCCCAATCGTGCTCCGGCACATCATCAATATGGGTGAGAATTTTGGCCTGATAGAGTGGGGGTTTGCTCATGCCCCTTTATCACCGCCGGGTACTGTTTTCGCAATGCGCTAAACGCCCGCAAACCCTAAAATAACATATAAAATTGTCGCACCCAGACCCGCCAGCAACGCATAAGGAATTTGGGTGCGCACATGGTCAATATGATCGTTCGCCGTTGCCATAGAGGTGATGATCGTCGTATCAGATGTGGGCGAACAGTGGTCTCCGAACACGCCGCCGCCAAGGGCTGCTGCTACAGCCAAGCTGATCGTCACATCCATATTTTGCGCAAGCGGCACGGCCACAGCAATCATGATTGCAAACGTGCCCCAGCTCGTCCCAGTGCTAAATCCGATCAAGCCCGCAATGATAAAAATAAGCGCCGGCACCAACGCGGGCGTGATAAATTGACTGGCGACCTCGGCCATATAAAGACCCGTTCCCAGCTCCCGGCACATCCCATTGAGCGAAAAGGCGAGCACCGTCAGCGCCGTGATCCCGACCATGCCCGACATGCCAGATAGGCAAAGTTTGATCATCTCGCGAATGCCGAACAGGCCTTGCGATTTATACATAAGTATCGCAATCAAGATCGCGCTGCTTACAGCGTAAAGTACCGAGGCCGAGCCTGAGCCGTTTGCGATCGCGTCTTGGATTTTTGGTAGCCCAACGCCCGACGCATCGTCCCATCCTGTATAAACCAAAAAGAAAATGGTCAAGACTACCATGGAGGCCACTGGGATAAACATGTTGCGCGCGCGCATCGGAACGCCTTCTTTGGCTTCGAGCATGGAGATTGAATCATCCATCATCGGGACAGCACCGGGCCGCAGCAACTCACCTGTCTCGCTCGCGCGGGTTTCCGCTTTTTTCATATCGCCAAAATCTTTACCTGACCAGATGATCACAAACACAAGTATGATCGTCAGAAGCGGATAGAAATTAAACGCGATGGATGACATTAAAACGTTAAACGGCTGGCTCAGCTCCTGCGCCGCCAGCAGCACCATAATATAAGCCCCCCACGCATTAAACGGGATGAGGATATTACTCGGCGCGCTGGTCGAATCCGTAATGTAAGCGAGCTTCTCTCGGGGGATGCCCAGCTTATCAAACACCGGGCGGTAGACCGTACCGACGGTCAGGATCGAGATGTTACTTTCAATAAATAAAATTAATCCTGTCAACGCCGCGATTGTCTCGACGATACGTCGATTGCCTTGGTCTGCTTGTTTGGTGCCAACCGTTTCTAAAAATTTCAAAATGCGCTGCACGAAGCCTTCGACCCCGCCAGAACGTTGAATCAGCGAGATCAGTGCGCCCATCAAGAGCGTAAAGACTACGAGGCGCGCATTGCCCGTATTGGTAATGACGCCGACTTGCGCGTCAATCGCGCCGAGCGTGCCCTCCAGTAGATTACCGCTTGCGAGGATCAAGTAACCCAACCAGATACCAGCTGCGAGCGCGATAAACACTTGCCGCGTCCATAGCGCCAACCCAATCGCCAAGAGCGGCGGCAGAACAGACCAGAGGCCGTATGTCGATTCCATAACTAACTCCTATGGCGCGCGCACCCTGTATAGAGCGAGCGCCAAGATCAAAGCTCTAAAGATTTAAGGGTAGAGCGTGTCAAAAACGATGCTGACTTTACGCGAGGCAATTTTACACTGCTCGCCCTCTATGGCAAATATGTCTTCATAATCTCCGACGATCTCTCTCGCGACTTCAGCAGATTCCGTGTTTAAATGCGGGCCTGTCATCACAATGAAACGGCTACGCCCGAATATACCTTCATCGGTTTCTTCAATGCGGATATCCGTCATGTTGTGGCGCCAGACGGCAGCGGCGTTTGCGGCAACATGGCGGGCGATCAGCGCGTCCCGCCCTTGCGTGACCACTCCGCCAAGCTCAAACACGGCATCTGCCGTGAACACATCAGCATAAGTCTCCGCCGGGCCTTCATCCCGCAAAACCGCATAATCACGTACAGTTTGAGCGCAGGCCTCTTGAGATGACGGCACGCTCGCAGCGCTGCACCCTGCAAGAGCCCCAACCAGCAGTACAAAGCTCATCCATTTCATGATGATATTCCTTCGCTCTTAAATATGGCCTGAAGCCCCGCTTGGAAGTTGGGATAGGTTGGCTCCCAGCCTAACTCATGCCTCGCCCGGTCATTCGAGACGCGTTTATTCGCCTTGTAGAAGCTCCGCGACATATTTGATATTTTTGCCGTATCGTATGGCACCTGCGGCGGATGCGGCAAGCCCAGCAGTCCCGCCGCGTGATTAATAACATCCTGCGGCGGCGACGGCGCGCCGTCGGAGAGATTATAAATATACACCGGATTAGGGCGATCAATCGACGCCATGATCGCATCGGCGATATCTGTGACAAAAATCCGGTTGACCACGTGACCCGGCTTGATCACCGCACGCGCATTGCCTGTCCGCAGGCGGTCAAACGGGCTCCGGCTGATGCCTGAAATTTCTGGCCCGTAAATACCCGCCAGCCGAAACACATGTACAGGCAGCCCCGATTCCAGCCAATTCATCTCGGCTTGCATACGGTATTTGCCGCGCCGCGTCACAGGCCGCAAAGGCTCGTCCTCAAACGTCCACTGTCCGTCTCGGTCGCCGTAAACACTTGTGGCTGACAGATACCCCGCCCATTTGCAGCACGGAGCGGCTGCGCCCAAAATAGGGCCAAGCGCACGAATGACGGGATCACCAGACGGGTCAGGCGGTATGGACGACAGGATAATATGAGCTTTTGTCAGAGCGCGCTTCAGACCCTGAGTGCCGGAGCCGTCAAAAACTACCATCTGGATACCAAGCGCCGCAGATAATAATTTAGCCTTCTCGTCGCTGCGGCTTGTGCCAATAATTGTGTACCCTCGCGCGCTCAAATGCGGGATGAGCGCTCGCGCCGTATAGCCAACGCCAAAGAGCAAAGCCGTTTTGCGCGCCCGCCTTCCTGTCTGGTTTTTAACAGTTCCCACCATTGCCGCTCCGGCTTCCCCCGCTTACAAGCACCTTCATGAAGATGAGACATACCCTATATGCTTTTGCCGCTTTTGGAACTGCTTTTCTAGCCGGCGCCGCTATGGCCGAAGACCTGACCCTGCGCTTTGATAGGAAACACAAAACCTGCCTTGAGCAGATCGCTATTGATGCCGACATCGCCTTTGAGGAAGCAATGATCTGGAAAAGTGACGGCGGTGGCCGCCGCGCCCGTCACTGCGAAGCCATGGCTTTGTTCGCGCTAGGCCACAAAGACGAAGCCGCGCGCCGACTGGATACGCTCGCCAAAGCTCCTGATGGCGGGAACAATCTGATGCGCGCAAACTTTTATGCCGAAGCGGCGAATTTCTGGCTGCTCTCAAACAAGCCAGAAGAGGCCTACAACTCAACGACCGCGGGGCTGAAGCTGCGCGAAGACCATATCGATTTACGCATCGCCCGCGCCCGCGCCTACGCTCTGCAAGGCCAGTATAATCATGCCGAAACCGATTTAACATCGGCGCTTGTCTTTCATCCGGGTCACGCCGCCGCGCTGCGTTACCGCGCAGATGCCCGTTGGCAGCAAGGCAAAATATTTGAGGCCCAAGCCGATATTAAAAAATCTCTGCAGGCGGATCCGGATAGCGTCGAGACGGCACTGTTGCGTGGTCGCCTCAAAGAAGCCGCGCGCGCTGCAGAAGCCGCACTAGCTCAGTCACCAAATACACCGCCAGCGGCTGAATGAATCTTTCCCAGATTTTATACGTTAGAGCTCGCCGCGCTCATCAAGGGAGCGGGCCTTGCGCAGACCCGGGAACAGGCCGGCACATAAAGCCGAGACACCGATCGCTGCGGCCCCGCCTGCTGCGACGGTAAATACCGCGCCCCACTTGGCCGCCATGAAACCCGCGCGGGCTTCGCCGAGCTCATTAGACGCGCCAAGGAAAATGGAGTTTACCGCGTTGACCCGCCCGCGTACCTCGTCAGGGGTCCAGAGCTGCAACAGGATTTCACGAATATAGACGCTGACCATGTCGAACGCGCCAATCGCCACAAGCGCCAAGATTGACACCCATGCCAGCGTCGAGACGCCAAAGACCATCGTCGCAAAACCAAACAGCGCCACGGTCACGAATAAAATATTTCCCGCATGATCTTTGACCGGAAAGCGCGTGAGCATGACAATCATCATCACAGCTCCGATACCCGGCGCGGCGCGCAGCAGGCCGAGCCCGGTCGGGCCAAGCTCTAAAATATCGCGCGCATAAATCGGCAGCAGCGCCACCGCGCCGCCCAGCAGCACAGCAAATAAATCCAGCGTGATCGCGCCCAGTACAATTTTTTGCTTCCAGACATAACTAAACCCGCCGAGCAAGGTTTTGAGCGAGGTTCCTTCGCGCTCCATAATTTGGGCCGGTTTGGGGATTGAGAAAATCAGCACCGCCGAGCACAGAAAAATCAACGACGCCGTCACATAAGCCGTCAGCGCCGAAATACCGTAAAGCAAGCCCCCCGCCGCCGGGCCCATAATAGAGGCGAGTTGCCATGATGACGTAATCCAGCCAATCCCGTTGGCGAAATCTTCGCGCGGGACGACATTAACCACAAGCGAGGCCGACGCCGGAGAGTGAAACGCGCGGGCAATGCCAAACACCGTCAATACGCCCAAGACCCAAACCGGATTAAATTTGCCTGTGACCGCCATGACTAAAATGACTAAGGCGCACGTGCCCATCAGGCATATGGCAAGACCCATAACCATACGGCGGCCCAAGCGGTCAGCCGCCAAACCCGTGACGACCACTAGCAACAAGGCTGGAAGAAACTGCACGAGTCCGATCCAGCCCAGCAGCGCCGCATTTTGCGTTTGATCATAAATTTGCCACGCCACAGCCACCGACAATATTTGAACAGCAAAGGCCGTTAAAAAACGCGAGCCGAAATAGCGTTGATAAGATAAATGTTTGAAGGCGGCGAATTGCTCTGACATAGCGTTCTCTTTTTACCGAGCTCCCGTCACATAAATGGGCGGGCCTGTCACCTATTTCTTTGGGACACTCCTTGGAAGCGGCGATCCTCGGGCGCGCAGGGCTGCGGCGATGCCGCTTCGGGTTTCACGGTTCTTTTTTGACGTTGGCGGGCGAAAGAATAGCCGAGCCGAAAACTCTCATCTCTCGATACGCAGGCGATAGTGGAAAGCTCAGAGGTTTAAATCGATAAAGAGCGCTCAAAGGCTGCTCTCGGTTTACGGGCTTATCAATAACGTCTTCAATTATCAACGTCACCTCATCTCAAGAAACACGCTTCGAAAAATTCGTATCATCGTTCAATCCGAATGGATTACCGTGACGTCTCCTGTCATGTGATAAGGTCGACGCAAAAAATTAAACACGGCGAGGCAGTTTAACCTGACAACACCAATGTGAAGTATGTGACGCTTTTATAAAAAGCAAGTATGATACTGCTGTCTTAATTAACAAACGATGGCAGTTGAAATCTCTGAACTTCATATCGCTATAGCTCAAGCCAAAGGGTTTCAGGTCTACGATACCTATGACGAACCCAAAGCCGCCCAGATTCTAGGCGTAAGCCTTTCCACCCTTATGCGGTTACCACATAACGGGTCGATTGGCTTTATCCAAAAGAGCATCCGGTCTTGATAAGAAAGTCATGCTTTGTTCGATCCGGCGCACAACGGCGCGGTTCATGCGTCAGCAAGGAGTTCCAGCGTGGGAAGTAGCGGAGCAACTCGGTCATAAGTCCACTGGCTACCGCATTACCGAGCTATACACGGCTCATGGTCCCGATTATTTGGAGAAGACTGTAGCGGCGATTGATGTATTTTTTGGTCAATAAGCGTGTGAATTACGTGTGACCGACCTATCCGACATACTTGGCCCTTTGAAATAAGTGTTATAAATCAAAGAGAAAGTTGGTAGTGAGAGTGAGACTTGAACTCACGACCTCAGGATTATGAGTCCTGCGCTCTAACCAGCTGAGCTACCCCACC
>CAYGTI010000031.1:0-29961 GCA_964352785.1 uncultured Caulobacterales bacterium | reverse complement strand
ATACCGAGGAACTTAAAAGCAAAGACGCACACATTGAAACTCTCAGTCAAAGCCTTCAGGACGTCATAGCCGACAGAGACTCTACAGCAGAGGCACTTACAATCGCAAATATGACATACAGAGCAGAGCTAACGGCAAGAACAACAAAAATTGAAGAGGTCACACAAGCTTTTGCATCCATGATGGCGGATCGAGACATTCAGCGAAAAAAGAACGAAACTTTACAAGATTCAAACCTTGCTGAATCAAAAAAAGCCCAACAAACGATAAAGTTTTTAAAGCAGGAAATCGTTGCAAAGGATGCCAAATTAGGTCGTGAAACTCAAAATTTTCACAACGAGCATTTAAAAAATCAAGAGCTAAAAGACATCATCGCTGAACTTGAAAAAAAGAAATCAGAAGCTGCAGTGGAAATTATAACTTTAAAAACGGAACTCAGCCAAATTAAGCAAACGTTCCTTTGGAAGGCGGGTGAAAAATGGCGCCAAGGCACATCTAAAACATTTAAAAGCAACACGAAAAAATAGTCATACTTTATCAGATAATTATGCTTTGAAAAAAGCAAAGGTCTTTTACAATCAAGCCAAGGAAAGTCGAAAATGACATCGCGACAATCAAAAAAAGCACATAAAATATTGTTAGTAAGCTATTACTATCCAACGCGTGCACACGCTGGGGGGCTTAGAATTTTGGATATGTATGCCAAAATTAAAGAAAAAAATCCAAATACGATTGTAGATCTATTTAGCCATGAACGCCCCACGATTGACTGGAATACAGAAGCCGCGAATAATATTTTCGACAATATATATATCTCGGATCAAGAAAATTTAAACCTCCTCAATTTTCAAAAAACCGTCGGGCAAGCTCAAAGATACAATGTCGTTGACTTACAGTTTCATCAATGCGGTGAATATGTCGATCAATACAAGACGATATCAGACAAAGTGCTCTTTACACCAATGGAATGCCTCTCAAAGTGCTTTTACTTAAATATAAGACCCACAGAGCTGCTCCGCACAAGGCCAACCAAGGCTGACCTAAAAACTCAATGGATAATGGCCAAAGAAGAGGTCAGGTATTCGCGTACAGCGGACATGACGGTGTGTGTATCTGAAACAGATGCTTCTTTCCTAAAACGTGTATCAAGAAACAAAAAAATCCAAGGCCTCGAAACAGGTATATCTGAAATAGAGTTACCCAAGCCTTTCTCTATGCGCTTCAAACCAACACCCTTGGAAAAACGTCCCTTAACAGTTCTGTATGTCGCCTATTTCGGCTCACACACTAACGTCGCAGCGCTCAGGTGGCTGTTAGATAACGTGCATCCTCTTATAAAGAAGGAAGTCAACGATTATAAATTACAAGTAGTCGGCCGGGGCGATTTATCACTGTTTAAAGAGGACAAAAAGAACAATAAAAACTTGCATTTGGTCGGCGAGGTGAAGTCTTTGGAGCCGTACATTCGCAAAGCCCGCGTAGGTATTGCACCAGCTTTGAGCGGTTCTGGCTTTCGAGGGAAAATAAACCAGTATGGAATTTACGGTTTGCCAAGCGTTGCATCCAAACTTGCCGTTAAAGGGCTGTCATATACGAACGAGGTCGATATTTTAACCGCTCAAACAGCTGAAGGCTTTGCGCAAGGTTGTGTAAGGCTTCTGACAGACGATGCTTTAAATAAACGTTTAGGCGAAGCGGCGCGAAAACGGTGCCTTGACAATTACACATGGCAATCTAAGTGGAAGCAAATTGAAGATATCTACGACTTAAGCGATAAAGCACTACCAATAGTAACAATAAATACATAAAGCGTAAAAAACTCTGGAACACCATTTATTAATTGGGCGAAAATCGGTAGTTTTGCAAAAGGTAATATATCTAGATTTATAAATAGATGACTTGGACTGGTCTGACTTTTTCCACTCCAGAAAATGGTAACAGCACAGTTGTGCTCTACTACAACTCAGACATCATAGATAAAACTGGGGTCATTGTGGCTGATACATGGGATTATTTTCATGGTATTTGAAAAAATGACCCTTAGGATCAAAGTATAAGATGTCAGTGCATTTAGTTGGACTATTTTAAGAGATAGAGTTATTAGAACTCACGGTTATTGAAAGCCAGCATTTTTTCAAAGAAATCAAATTACACAAAAAATATAGCTTATTCGTTTTTGGAGCGACCATCAAAATGCATTTGTATACACTTAAAGATTTATCAGACTATAATAACTTTCAAGAAAGAACAACTGAAGCCCGCGCCGCCCATAAGGTCTTTTTGGATAATCATACACCGTCCACAGAACGCGAATTTGTTATTCCCGGATATTCGTATACGGCTAACAAGACTGTAGATTTTCTTGTTGATTATCAACATTCAGGGGGACGCGGAACTGTTAATTGGCGTGAAAGGGTACAATGCCCAGAAACATATTTTAATAATAGGATGCGGGCGACTTTTCACCTTTTTGATATTTTTATGGATCCCTATGTGAATAAAGAAATTTATATTTCTGAGCAATTAACGCCCATATACGATTATTTTCTGGGTCGCTTTCCAAATACTATTGGGAGCGAGTTTTTAGGCAGCACGCTAGCTCCAGGTGAATTGAATGCCGACGGCATACGGAACGAAGATTTGACGTCCTTGTCTTTTAACAAAAATACTTTCGATGCAATTGTGTCACTCGATGTGTTTGAACATATTCCCGATTATAAAAAGGCCTTTAAAGAGTGTGCTCGCGTACTAAAGCCCAAAGGAAAAATGATGTGGTCCGTCCCTTTTATTCCATCAAATGCTAAAACGACTATAAGGGCAAAATTGGTAGAAGGTGAAATTAACCATATATTGCCGCCTGAATATCACGGAGATCCATTATCTCCGGATGGCGTATTGTGTTTTCAACACTTTGGCTGGGACATGTTGACCGACATAAAAAAAGCTGGCTTCAAGTCAGCCCATGCAATCAGTTATCAATCGTCAGAATTCGGTTATCTTGGCGATGATCAATTCATGTTTTTTGCTGAAAAATAGCTTGAATACGGAATTTATGACTCACCAAGCGTAGTATCCAAACTTGCCGTTAAAGGGCTGTCATATACGAACGGGGTCGATATTTTTACCGCTCAAACACCTGAAGGCTTAGCGCAAGGCTGCGTGCGGCTTCTCACAGACGATGCTTTAAATAGACGTTTAGGCGAATCGGCGCGAAAACGGTGCCTTGACAATTACACGTGGCAATCTAAGTGGGAGCAAATCGAAGACATCTACCAACTAAGCGCGTAAATATGACCCCTAATCCCACCGTAACAGTTCTTGTTCCGTCCTATAGCCACGGCAACTACATTGCCGAGCGAATCCTCTCTATCGTCAACCAAGGCTACCAAGACTTTGAACTTATTGTTATCGACGATAAATCACCAGACAACTCTGATGAGATCATTACAGAATTACAGAAAGAGCATGGATTCACCTATATACGCCGACAAAAAAACTCTGGTACGCCGTTTGCTGCGTGGGCTGATGTTTGTAAGTTGGCAAAGGGGAAATATATCTGGATTTGCGAAAGTGACGACGTGGCGCGCCTCGACTTTCTTGAAACTGCTGTGTCAGCCCTTCAGGCAGATGCAGGCGCGGTCATGTTTTACTGTAATTCAGACATAATAGACAAGACGGGAAAGATCACGGACGATACCTATGGTTATTTTCACGGTATATGGAAAAATGATCGTTGGGATCAGAGTTTTGTGTCCGATGGTTTCCAAGAACTTAGGCAATATCAATTATTTGGGCAAATTGTTCCAAACATGAGTTCAGCTCTTTTTACTGCCAATAGTTTTCGAAAAGCCTATCGACCCTTCATCAAGAGCTTAAAACTCACAGGGGATTGGTTGTTTATCGGCTATGTTATTGCCCAAGGACGGGTGATTTTTGAACGTTCAATACATAGTCAATTTCGTGAGCATGAGGTGACCTCACGGGTACGGGTTAAATCCGCGCGCTCTCAAGCTGAGTTCATCCTTGTCAAAGCCAAATTATTTAACCTATCAAAGTTTCCAGTCAAAAACTTCGCACCGGTCATGGGTGTTGACGTCATACGTCACCTATATGAACCCGCAGAAAAGTTTGATGTTGTAAAGGCCATGCTACAAATTTCAACTTGGGAGACCATCAAATTTGCGTTGAAATTTGGATTGTCCATTACAAAAAACCCCGAACTCATAAACAAATACAAAGCGCGTAAAGAACATGCGCGTCAATGGAAATTAGACAATGACAACTCCGAATAATATTTCAAAAGACAGCCGCATCGTCGTAACGGGCGGAACAGGACTTGTTGGCGGGGCGTTAGTTACTGCGCTCGAACGCGAAGGTTTCACCGATGTAAAAGGGATTGGTAGTCGAGATTGTGATCTGCGCGACGGTGCTGCTGTCGCCAAGTATATGGTTGACACAAAACCCGAATATGTCTTTCATCTTGCCGCGCGCGTACATGGGCTCGGCGGGAACACACTCTACAAGTCTGATGTTTTAGTCGAAAATGTACTTATAAACACAAACGTCATTGAACAAGCCCGCAAAAACGGCGTAAAAAAGATTGTCGCGATGGGGTCAGGATGTGTTTATCCGGAACTCGATAATGAAGAACTTTTCGAGCATCAAATGTGGGACGGGCCTCCACATAAATCTGAGGACTCATATGCTCACTCTAAGCGTCTCATGATGGCTCAGCTCACGGCCGCCAAAGAACAGTATGGCCTATCATCAGCCTTTGCTATTAGTGGGAACCTTTACGGCCCCGGGGATAATTTTAATGTTGAAGAAGGGCATGTAACGCCCTCACTCGTCGCTAAATTTTATGAAGCAAAAGAAAACAATACCGCTGTAAAAGTATGGGGCTCCGGCGTTGCTATCCGAGATTTTTCCCATTGCGATGATACGGCTGACGCCCTAATTTCTATATTCTACCATTTAGAAGGCGCTGTAAATCTAGGCAGCGGTATGCGTCACCCCATTCGCGACATTGTAGAGGCCTTGCAAGACGTAACCGGCGTTCCCGTTGAATGGGACTCAGAAAAGCCCGATGGTCAGCTGGTGCGTTACTATAATCTTGACCGTCTTATGGGCACTGGATTCGCACCAAAGGTGGGCCTGAAAGACGGCGTAAAACGCACCTATGAATGGTATGCTGACAATCATGAAACGGCCAGACGATAAGTCGCTTAAAATTGTCGAGCCTTTGGGGAAAACTATTGTCTAACGTCAGCGCCTATGTCCCAGATTTGGGCCTAGGCTAAGAGAGACTTTTCGCTCATCTTCATCCTCATGGAGAGAAAGATGAGAACGAGTAAACCAACGTCTGGCGAGCGCATCGTCAAGGACATCAAACGTCAGACCCGTAAGCAGTATAACGCGGAGGAGAAGATCCGCATTGTGCTGGACGGCCTGCGCGGTGAAGACAGCGTGGCGGAGCTGTGCCGCCGAGAAGGTATATCCCAAGGCTATACTACAAATGGTCAAAGGATTTTATGGAGGCCGGCAAGAAACGACTTGCGGGAGACATCGTCCGCCAAGCCAACACGAGCGAAGTTAAAGGGCTGCGCTCTGAGGCGCGTGAACTGAAAGAGTGTGTCGCCGAGCTGACCCTTGAGAACCGTATGCTCAAAAAAAGCATGATCGGGGATGGGGGCGACGAGGAATGAGATATCCCGCCTCAGAGAAGCTTGAGTTTATCCATTTGATGGAGCGCTCATCGCGCCCTGCCAAGTGGACACTCGATAAGCTCGGCGTAAAGCGCCGTACGTTCTACCGTTGGTATGATCGATACTTGAATTACGGCGAAGACGAGCTTGCTGACCGTGCCCCGCATCCCGGACGGGTTTGGAACAAGATACCGGATAGCGTCAGAGCAGAGGTTCTGGATATGGCGCTTGATGTGCCGGAGTTATCGCCGCGTGAGCTGGCTGTGCAATTTACCGATACCAAGGGCTATTTTGTGTCAGAAAGCTCGGTATATCGGCTCTTGAAGGCCCATGACCTCATATCAAGCCCCGCCTTTATCGTCATGAAAGCGGCTAGCGAGTTCCGTGACAAAACAACGGCCATAAACCAGATGTGGCAGACTGACTTCACTTACTTCAAGATTATCGGCTGGGGCTGGATGTATCTGTCGACGGTACTTGACGACTTCTCACGCTACATCATCAGTTGGAAGCTCTGCACGACAATGAAAACGTCTGACGTCACGGATACACTCAACATGGCCTTGGAAGCGTCCGGTTGCGACAAAGCACATGTGATGCACAAACCCCGGCTGCTGTCAGATAATGGCGCCAGCTATATCTCCGGTGATCTGAAAGATTACATCAAGGACAATGGCATGAGCCATGTGCGCGGAGCCCCATATCATCCGCAGACACAGGGCAAAATCGAGAGATGGCACCAGACGCTGAAAAACCGGATCCTGCTGGAAAATAACTTCCTACCGGGAGACCTTGAACGGCAGATCGAAAACTTCGTGGAGCACTACAATCACGAACGTTATCACGAGAGCCTTAAAAACGTAACACCGGCCGATGTCTACTTCGACCGCGCACAATCAATCATCAACAGAAGAGAAAGGATCAAGAAGAAAACAATCGAACATCGACGCTTGCAATACCGCAAAGCCGTCGCTTAACATCAATCAAACAGGTGAGCAAAGTCACTCTTAGCCCGGGCCGAAATCTGGGACAATTTATATGACGACGGACAGAGCAAGGCAAACCAATCTATACTCACTTAGTTACCACCCTAAACCTCCAATGGTAGATCAAAATTGTTAACTACAGCTGATACAATTATTCTTTGTTATTATACGTTTTAAATGAAGCGTTTTTGACTATAAGCTTAGCTTCTTCTTGTACTGCAATGAATATCGCTCCGAAAACAGCTTCACGCGGAGGAGATAATTGCACTGAAAACTCAGAAAATTCACTTTCACATGTAAAAGGTTGCAATGAAACATTGATTTGGTCGGCATTCTCAAGCATCCAATTAACTTGCAGTCTACCTTTCGTTACAACATCAAAACACTTTGCCGACAAGGTAAGAATATACTCCCTTCTCGGGTCAACTCTCACGTACTGACTTGCAAAATCTTTCGGACTTATAATCAGGCCTTCAGAGTTACGATTTAACTCCCCATAAAAAGTCCACTTATCATCAGATTGAAATGTCCTATCTTCTAATAATTCAACAGACTGTTCACGCTTTAGCATCTCAATTTCAACAGATTTCTGAGGCGACGAAGGTACCTCAGAGCAACTTGTCATCGAAAACACCAAGCACAAAAAAGCTCCATACGAGATCGTTTTAATCATAATTAGTACCATTTCTAGAGAGTAGCCGAACTTCCAGAGAGAATAGTTGAACGACTCTTCCGAAGCAATCAAAATTTTTGGAAGTGATGTGCACCGCTCTGGTCGTTGATACCTGAAGTTTTTGCTTATCTGACAGTTGGAAGCCTTTTTATGATAGGGCTTTTAAGGAAATCAACAGCCACCATCATTGCCCTTGTGGTCATGTTCGACACGGTTTTGCCGCAAAGAATCATCTTTAGCTTTATACCACCAGATACCGTAATTGAGTGTGAGAGCCTGTGGTATGATTTTTCCACACAACTTAGCTCAAGGAGGAAAACATGGAGCATTTTATTGGATTTGATGTCAGCAACAAAACAATCGCAGCCTGCGTTTTAGATAAGGATGGTAACATTCTCGATGAGCGCGAGATATTCACCCACAAGCAGGACATTTTAGACTATCTTGCCCCTTGGCAAGAAACGCTGGTCAGGATCGGTTTTGAGGTTGGGCAAATGTCGCCGTGGCTTTATCACTTTCTCAAAGATGCAGGCTTTCCAGCTATTTGCTTAGAGATCAGACATGCCAGCGCGGCCATAAAATCCCAACCTATCAAAACCGACAAAAATGATGCACAAGCCTTGGCTCAAATGATGCGGCTGGGCTGGTATAAATCCACATTTGTCAAAAGCCCAAAAATGCAAAAGCTTAGAATGTTGCTTTGCCATCGTCAGCAACTCAATCAGCAAATACAAAATCTCAGAAATGCTATTCGCGGGTCATTGAAATCCTTTGGTATCAAGCTCGGCAGCGTTCGTAGAGGCCATTACAAAGACGCCGTTTATTTACAGATTGGCGATGATACGCTCATGCTGCAAGCTATTCAGCCACTCCTTATTGCCCTTGAACATATGGAAGACTCTTTCAAGGTTATGAGCAAAACAGTACAAGAATATGCCCACGCCGACCCCATTTGCCAACTTTTAGTGAGCATACCGGGGATTGACGAAATCACATCACTTGCTTTTCGCGCCACGATTGAAACCCCTGAACGGTTCAAAAGAGCGAGAGATATTGGCCCGTTTTTAGGTCTCATTCCCAGAAAATATGCCTCTGGTGAAGTAGACAAAACAGGCGGCATAACAAAATGCGGAGACAGAGCCTTACGGTCTTATCTTTATGAAGCGGGATTGGTTATTTTAACGCGGGTTAAAAAGTCATTTGCCTTGAAAGAATGGGGGCTAGAAATCGCTAAACGGTCAAACTTTAAAAAGGCGGCGATTGCTGTTGCGAGAAAACTCGCCATCATCTGTTTACGGCTTTGGAAAGATCAAGAAGAATTCAACTGGAATAATAACAGGCTGGCCATGCAACGGGCCGCGTAAATTATTTTGGTTGTTTATCTGCCACGAAAGCTTTGGCAGATACGTCCGAGGTTGGGACGTTGAGGCGAGCGTAGTACGGCATGTTTTTTGTACCAATATTTTGAGTACGGCCTCCAGAATGTACCGCTCATCCTTACCAAAAAAGAACTCGTATCTTGTCGCAGAGCAAATGCGCTGACGACGGAAAGAAGAATGTTTTTCCAACCAACGGCACTTTTTGTGAAGGTTCTCAATCTGATGGAAGCTTCTATCAGAGCAATTTATGTTGCGCGTCACACCGTTAAAACATAAGTGCAAACCCCATAAAATAAGGGGTTTGCACTTTTAGTTGACACACTCAATTAAAGAAGAAATACCTGATTACACCTTATTGCCATTTTGCTTTGCGGCCGGAACCCTAGCCGCGCTTCATAAAAATCATTTGAGGCTCGACATTTATTTACCCGCTGGTTTGGTGCTCATTTATTTTTTAATTTAGGACACATATTTCGCTGATGAGTTGTTTCACTTAGCCGTATTTGCCGTAATTATATATGCTTCGAATCAGTCTTGGATTGTAAAAAATCTGAGACTGCCATTTGATGCCTCTTATGGAGCTTATCTTTGGGGGTTTCAGATTCAACAAGGCCTCGTCCACTTTTTCTCGGATCTCGTAGGGCCCTGACATTGGATTCCGGCGATAATACTGGCCGTAGCCGCAGGAGCGTTTAGTTGGACTTTTGTAGAAAAAAAAGGCTATGAAAAACCGTTGACTGGGAAGAGCCAAAATGTCATCAAGCTATAAATCAATGAAAAAGTATTGATTGAGACACAAGCCGAATTAACGTCCTCCGAGAATTTACAACGTCTTGCATTGATACAAAACGTCAATTTTAGGTGTGAACACTTTCTGTCAATTGATAAGGTCGATGATTTTTTGAAAAACTCTGCTCACATACGGACTCTAAATGACTAGAGAGCTTTATCAGATTATAGTGATGCGGTTGTGCTGTGCTGTAGCAATTATATTTATTGCTCTTACAGCTATCGGAGCCATAAATAATTACACGCCGGTTCCGTTTTGGGATATGTGGGACGGAAATGTGCTTTTCTATACGCGTATTCTTGACGGAGATGTGTCCGCATGGTGGGCACAGCATGTTAATCATCGCACCGTCTTTTCAAACGTCTTATTCTATATTGATCATAAGGTATTCGGCGGACAAAATTATTTTTTGATTATTTCGCACTTCGTGCTCTTGGGCTTATTGGTCTTTTGGTTTCGCCAAATGTTTCTATTAGATGGACAACAAAAAAAGCTTAATCATATTCAATTGGCAATTCTGTCGATTATTGTCGTACTGTTGTTCTCTTGGATTCAAATGAAAAACATCACATGGGCCTTCCAAAGCCAGATGTTTGCGGCGCACCTTATTCCTGCTTTTTCTTTCTATTTTTTATTCAAGAGTCACCTTAACAAAAATAAACCTGCGTCTCATCTCACATATCTCGCCGCGACTTTGGTTTTCGGCGTGGTGTCAGCCTTCACCATGATGAACGGTGTTTTAGTTCTGCCGCTACTTGTCTTGTTTGCGCTTTGCCTGAGGCTAAGATTAGTCGTGACAGGTGTCATTTTGCTAGCCTGCATTGTTACGCTTAAACTTTATTTTACGGGCTATGCATCCCCCGAGGGACAGGGGGATATGGTTCAGACATTCTTATCCCGCCCCTTTGATACACTTAAATTTTCATTTATGCTGCTTGGCTCACCTGCCTACTATATGACTGGAACAGGCAGCGAAATCGCTGCGCTCATAGTCGGTATTGTCGTGGCCGGGCTATTTACATGCTTTTCACTTAAACTATTTGTGTCGCGCGATTTAAATCCGCAATTTTCCGTGCTGATCTTCGTTTTGTTTTATGAGGCAGCGACGGTGTTTGGAATTGCCAGCGGGCGACTCATACATGGCTTTGATCAAGCCTTCGTAAGCCGCTACATGACAAGTTCGCTCTTTATTTGGGCAGTTTTGATTTTCTCAATAGCCATAACTTTTAAAAGCTCTTTCGAAAAGAAACCCAAATTTCTTTTCGCTTACTTACTCATTCCTGCTTTACTTTTGCCTTATCAAATGAAAGCTTTGGATAAAAACATCAATCCTCGTTTTCAGATGTTAGGTGCGGCCTTAGCTGTGGAACTTAATGTTCAGGACGCACAGCAGATTAACAACTATATTTGGCCTTGGATGGATGTGCTGTATATCATTGCCGAGCGCGCGCAAGTTTAAGACGTTTCAATTTTTGGTCACCCCCAATTTAAAGGCATAAATGAAACACTAGGGACCCCGTATCAAGATAAGCATGTACCGGAAAGCGTTAATTGCACGTCCTATTTTCCGAGATATGAAAATATTGAAGGGGATGAAAGATTCGTAAAACTTCTTGGTAATGTCGTTTTACCCTCAGGCGCTAACATGCCAGACAGCTTTTTCATCGTGGATCAAAATAATGTGACTGTTGGCTACGCCATCACTGAAACATCAGTACCAAACCCATTTTCGGTAAACAAGAGTAAATCCACAACTATATTTAGTTATAAACTAAGGTCAGCGGGTAAAGACAGACTCACATTAAAATATAAAAATATCGGCTGTGCTGTGAAATTAGACGGCAGTATAAAATAGCCGTATATGAGAATAACACGGATTTTCACTCGACATCACCCTATGAATACGTCATTTGGCTCTGTATAATTCAGGGTACAAATTTCTCGATCTGGAACTATAAGGTTTAAACATGACACGCGCTTTTATTACAGGGATTACAGGGATGGTGGGGTCACACCTTGCCGATTATTTACTGGAACACACTGATTGGGAAATATACGGGTTAGCCCGCTGGAGAAGCCCGCTTGATAATATTTCTCATCTCCTGCCGCGCATCAATGCCAAAGATCGTGTTCATATTCTTTATGGCGACTTGAGGGATTATCTCTCGATCCACGAGGCCGTTCGCCAAGCAAAACCTGACTATGTCTTCCATTTGGCCGCGCAAAGTTACCCCAAGACAAGCTTCGATTCTCCGCTTGATACATTAGAAACCAACGTACAAGGCACAGCCAATGTACTTGAAGCACTACGCAAGAACGATATCGAAGCAATTACGCATGTGTGCGCATCTTCAGAAGTCTTTGGCCGTGTACCATCAGAGAAACTTCCCATCGATGAAGAGTGTAGCTTCCACCCTGCCTCCCCTTACGCTATTTCAAAAGTCGGAACTGATCTTATTGGTCGTTATTATGCCGAAGCCTATAACATGACGGTCATGACGACGCGCATGTTCACGCACACAGGACCACGCCGGGGCGATGTTTTTGCTGAATCAACATTTGCAAAGCAAATTGCTATGATTGAAGCAGGTTTGATACCGCCTGTCGTAAAAACAGGTAATCTCGACTCTCTCAGAACGTTCGCGGATGTCCGTGATGCTGTTAAAGCCTATCACATGCTGGTAACCGTGAACCCTATTCCTGCTGCTTATTATAATATTGGCGGGACTTACACCTGCACGATTAAAAGCATGCTGGAAACATTAGTCGCCATGTCGACCGTGAAAGATATCAAGGTCGAAACGGATCCGGAGAGACTGCGCCCGATTGATGCTGATTTACAGGTGCCTAATACGGCTAAATTCGAAGCTGTAACCGGTTGGAAACCAGAAATTACGTTTGAAACCACAATGACTGACTTACTCAATTATTGGCGGGAGCGCGTAAGTTCGGGTAATAACTTCTTAACCCGATAGTTAGGTTTTAATATGAAAATCCGTTCGCGCGCGCCGCTCCGCCTAGGTATAGCAGGAGGCGGCACAGATGTGTCTCCTTATTGTGATGTCCACGGTGGACATGTGCTGAATGCGACAATCGACCGATATGCTTATGCTGTTATCAAGATCAATGATGACGGGCTGGTAAAGTTCAACGCAACAGATTTACAAAAAACAGTTGAACTGGATATGCGCACGTTCCCCTTTGCACTAGAGGGGGACTTGATTCTACACAAGGCTGTCTACAACCACCTCATTATGCAGTATAATGAGGGCAAGCCCCTGCCCCTCGAATTAAGAACGTTTTGTGATGCCCCCGCTGGCTCCGGGCTAGGTTCATCCTCGACACTTGTCGTGGCCATGATCCAAGCATTTGTTGAATTATTCAACTTGGCTTTGGATGATCATGCCGTTGCGCAAATGGCTTTTCTGATTGAACGTATCCAATGCGGCCTTCAGGGCGGGCGGCAAGATCAATATGCCGCAACATTTGGCGGTTTTAGCTTCATGGAGTTTTATGAAGACAACCGCGCCGTTATCAATTCGTTGCGGATGAAAGAATGGATCGTTTGCGAACTGGAAGCCTCATTAGTTTTATTCTTCTCGGGTATTTCCCGCGAGTCTGCAAAAATCATTGAAGACCAAAGTAAAAATGTAAATTCCGGCCCGACAGATGCATTACAAGCAATGCACGGCATTAAGGAACAAGCCCGATTAATGAAAGAAAGCCTTCTCAAGGGAGATTTCGAAAGCTTTGTCGAGTCGATGAAAGTGGCATGGATCGAGAAAAAGCGATCAGCCAAAACAGTCAGTACGCCCTATCTTAATAAAATTTTTGATAGTGCAATTGATGCAGGGGCTTCTGCCGGTAAAGTATCCGGGGCAGGCGGCGGCGGTTTTATGATGTTTTTCGTTCCTACCGAAAAACGTATGGACGTCATTCGCGCTTTAAACCAATTCGAAGGCGGTCAGGTTAGCAACTGCCATTTCACCCCGCAGGGGTCACAAGCATGGAGAGTATGATGAAAGACTATATTCGCAATCAAATTCAAGAAACACACCGCCTGATGGAAGCGATGCTGGGCGATCAGGCTTTTCAGGACAAAATTGCTGCGGCCGGCCAAGCCTGTATTGACTGCATGAGAAACGGCAATAAAGTCATGCTCGCGGGAAACGGCGGCAGCGCGGCCGATGCCCAGCATATCGCCGGAGAGTTTGTCAGCCGCTTCGCATTTGACCGCCCTGGCCTTCCCTCTATCGCCTTAACCACGGATACCTCCATCCTTACGGCAATTGGCAATGACTATGGCTATGAACGTCTTTTTGCCCGGCAAATTCAAGCGCATAGTAAAGAAGGTGATGTCTTTATTGCGTACTCAACATCGGGAAATTCTCCGAATATCGTTGCCGCGCTTAAAGAAGCAAAAGAGTTGGGCGTTATTTGTATCGGTCTGACCGGAAACCGCGGCGGAAAAATGGTTGAGCTTTGTGACCATGTTTTTGAAGTGCCGTCTGATGACACCCCTAAAATCCAAGAAGGACATGCCTTAATCGGACATATTCTTTGTGGATTGGTGGAGAACGAACTCTTTGAGCCGCCTGTAAAATAATGGAAGCAATTGTACTGGCAGGGGGGTTTGGAACACGTTTAAGAGACGTCGTTTCAGATGTTCCCAAACCTATGGCGCCGATCCAAGGGCGCCCGTTTTTAGAAATTTTACTGACAAAGCTCGCACGCAGCAAATTCACCCGCGTAGTCTTGGCTGTTGGCTATTTGTCCGAAAAAATAATTGATCATTTCCAAAGCCGTTTTTCCGGTATGGATATAGACTATGTCATCGAAGACGCACCGCTCGGAACAGGCGGAGCGGTGCGTTTTGCTATGACCAAAATCACGGCTGATCACGTGTATGTTTTTAATGGCGATACCTTTCTTGATCTTGAAATTTCAGGCGTAGAACGACTGTGGAGAACCACCAAAGATCAAATCATGGTCGCCCGGCATGTGGAGGACACGTCGCGCTATGGCCGTCTCCTAACGAAAGAAAATCTCATCACAGGATTTGTAGAAAAAGGTCAGGCGGGATCAGGCCTTATCAATGCAGGGTGTTACCTTCTCAAATCCGATGCCTTAAATAGTTTTGAAGTTGGTGACAATTTCTCCCTTGAGACCAATTACTTTCAAGATAACATTGAAAACATGACATTGCGTTATTTCGAAACACAGGGGCATTTTATAGACATCGGCGTTCCCGAAGACTTTGCCCGCGCGCAAACAGAACTGGCTGAGTTTTAAGTGAAACGTCCGGCCTTATTTCTTGACCGGGACGGCGTGATTAATATTAACCACGGATATGTCTATAAAATTGAAGATTTTGATTTCATAGAAGGCATTTTTGACCTCGTCAAAGCCGCCAACGACTCTGGCTATCTTATTATCATAGTCACCAATCAAGCCGGTATAGGCCGAGGCTATTATTCCGAGGATGATTTTCACACCCTCATGGAGTGGGTTAAAAATAAATTTACGGAGCATGGGGCCAAAATTGATGGGGTGTATTTCAGCCCTTACCACCCTATTCACGGGATCGGTGATTATAAAAAAGAGAGCAACTGCCGAAAACCAGAACCCGGCATGCTCTTACAAGCTGCCTCTGATTTTGATATCGACCTTCCCGGCTCGCTTCTGATCGGTGATAATCATTCAGATATAAAGGCCGGCTTAAACGCCGGATTAAAAACGAATATATTATTCTCACGTACGCAGGATAGTCATATATCCAACATTAAATATCTCAGGCATGACACAAAAAATGCATCAGATGGGGATATGTAGAAGCCACACATATAATTGCTCGTTCTCATCTTTCTCTCCATGAGGATGATGATGAGCGAAAAGTCTCTCTTAGCCCAGACCTAAATCTGTGCCATATGCGCTGACGTCAGACAGTTCAAACTGACAGAACTGATGCCACATACAATCTCACAGTCGCAGACTTCGAAACTTATTTTGTTGGTAAAAACAGAGTCTTGGTGCATAATTATAAGACGAAAGTTAATAGCTCTGAGAAACAAGCGCTAACTGAAATGGCGAAAATGGACAAGAAAACAGGAGGTATCACGGAGGGTGATATGGATGCTTATAAACAGCTAAACAAAGAGCTTCCCGACCCATACCCATCGAATAAGGTTCGCGGTCCAGAAAGTCATCCCAGTGCAAAAGCGCCAACTAGTCAACAACCTCACGGACATGTTGGTCCAGTCGATCACATTCCCGTAAAGCCAGATGACCCTACATAATATCATGACATCTATTGAACAATATTTTGAAAATTGGTCTAAACCTCTGTCTTACTTAGGTGTAGGAATCACGAAGGTAGGCCGAGACGAGTTAGGTATAGAATCAGAGTTTCTTTTTTTGCCACTATTGAAAGATTTTGGCGGAACAAAAGGCATGATTCTGTTTCCTGAAGGAACCAAAGCATTATCTTATCATGCGTCTCTTTCAGATCGTGGCTATGGTTATAGCGTTATAGAAAGCCCTTCCCAGACTGGTGATTGGTCACCTGATGAATTGATGGACATCCTAAGAGATTGGTGCTGGACGGGCGTTGAGGGCGAAAGACCTATTTGGTTGATGAAATAAAAAACCTAAAAAAATTAGATAAAAGAGGATCTTATAAAAAAAGGTTCGGGGAAAATGAAAAAGAGTCAGATTAGGCGTGTAACAAGATAAAGCGAAGCGCCCTTTAGGGGCCACTTCCCTGCCACTGCCGTCGCCTTTTCCGTCTATATTTAATCCACTGAATTAAATATTTAGGCTGCGCCCAACCGACTACAATGCGCTAAAGCTCTGTTTTGGAGCCTGCACCCGCGAAGGCGGGTGGCTTATTTAGGGGGCAAAGTGAGACACTACCCTTTTTCACAAGACGGGCGCTCTATCCTTTGGTAGATATAAATCATGCGCCATTTCATCATCGCCCGCTTGCTTGCCGCAATACTCGCGGCTCTGACCGTATCGGACGCGACATGCGAAGCGGCGCTCACGCTCGGCTTTGAGACAACGTCTCACAAGGCGGCGTATGACGGGCCACTCCCGTGGCCCTCTGCGGCTTTAATCGATGCCCCGCATCGATTCATCGGCTCCGCCGACCCCCTACGAAGCCTCGCCCACGTCGAAGAGACCACCTTGGGCGGCAAGACCACCGACTATGTCTCCGGCGCGGGGATGACGATTGCGCGCCTGATTGACGGCGTTCCGACCTATGTGCATTCCGATCATCTGGGCAGTCCGAGAGAGTTTAGCACGAGCGCAGGCGGCCTTGCGGGATGGGCGCATTACTCGCCCTTTGGCGTGGACTATCACTCCAACCTACCCGGTGACCAAGCGGGCTTTACCGGCCATATCAAAGACAGCGATACGGGCCTGAGCTACATGCAAGCAAGGTATTATGATCCGGTGATAGGGCGGTTCTTGAGCATAGACCCTATGGATTTTATGAGTAGTGGCGGAAATCCCGGTTACTTTAATCGTTACGCGTATTCGTTGAATGACCCAATTAATAGAATTGATCCTGACGGCGAAGCCTCTTTCTTAGTTTCTCGTCCACTGAATGGGCCGCCTGGGAAAGTCGCTAATCACATGTTTGTCGTCGTAGTTGACCCTCAAACAAGGGAGACGACCCGTTTCTCCTATGGTCCCCAAGGCAACCCGCTCACCAATCCTGGAAAATTGGTTAGTCACCCAACGACAGATACATCTACTGGCAAGGATGATGATATTGCAATGAAAGCCTTTTTGAAAAACTCTTCTGATGCTGCGGGTGAAGGAATTGTTGGTGTGCAATTAGACATCCCAGACGCAGATGTATTGGCGTCGGGCGAGGCGATGAACAATCTATTAGGAACGGTTGATAATCCAGGCGAAAACGCGCCGAATTATGCTCCTTTGACTAGTAACGGTGGAGACAGGTCTATAAGCAATCATGGCTTGTCAAATATAAAGCCACCAACGGCAAACAGTAATTCAGCCGCTATAGGTGTTCCTAACAGAGCATCTCCAGGTCATAGCCAGTCAGTGCCACCGGGAACAAACAATCCAGGTGTAAATCAAGAACGCAATATTCCAGATTATTAGGATAGATCAGATGGCTTCCAAGATAACGAAACCCTTGTTTATTGCTGGATTATTATTGATTGTCTGCGTTGCTATTTTTTTTTCCAGTGAATGGAATCGAGCAGCATTTGGTTCACGTGGGTTTGAAGACAATGGTTCAAAGTTTGGAATTGAAATAGGGTCGCAATATTCAGAAGCCGAACAACACCTGTTGTCCAAAGGGTTAGTTCCTTATGACCTAGAATATAATCCAAAAGTTAGTAAAGCTGGAATTAAAAAATGTCACGGCCATGAATACCCAGACGATGTTTACCTGCAAGCCTTTGATGATGACAGCTGGCGTAGGGGAATAATTTGTGTGGCTTCAAAAGATAATAAGGTGATTAGATTGAGTTGGCACTACGGTATGTTTCAGCCTTAAAATGCACAAAAAGGGTCAGAAAGTGTGTAGAGCAAGATAAAGCGAAGGGGGTCATGTGACCCACTTCCCTGCCACTGCCGTGGCCTTTTCCGTCTATAATCGGTTTCCCAAAACCGATTATTTGGCGTAACCAAACGTCTCCAAAGCAATAAAGCTCTGTTTTGGAGCCTGCACCCGCGAAGGCGGGTGACTTATTTACTGGGGTCGTAGCCGCCGCACGAAGCGATGAGAGGCGTCTAAGACGTGCCCCCACTTTCTTATCACCTTGGGCCCATGCATTTTTGCAAGCAAAATTGCACTGAGTGACACCATCCCTTTTTGCCACTACCGTGGCCGTCTGGGCCTATATTCAATCCACCGGATTGAATATTTTGCAACGCAAACCGTCTCCGAAGTTATCGGCGGGCGGAAGTCCAAGCGTTTTGTTCAGTTGTAAAGGCAATTATTCGCAAGACGGGCGGCCTATCCTTTGATAGGCATATGCATAAGCCGCCATATCACCGCCCGCTTGCCCACCGTGGTTTCGGGCACCGCCAACGGCACGGGTTGGGCCAATGGCAATTATGTTTATAATTTATGATGGCTTGATAGAACGTCTTGTTCAAATTGCCGACATGCCCAATTTGTGACCTAACATAGATTCTATAAACCAAGGCTATAGACGTAGCGTCTATGGGTCTCACTCTATCTATTATATAACTGGAACAACCCGCGTGAAAATCATCAGAATCTTAGGCCGTATAGACTCCAAGCGGCTTTATAACGACCCGGTAATCACATGCTGTTCGGCGGTGTGTTCATGGGTACAAAGCTCGCAGCCCTTTGTCCATTCGCTGTCGCCGTCGACGTAATGTTCTAGCTTCCAGACCGGGGAGCGGTGTTTGATTTGTTCAATCACGTAGCGGCAGGCCTTAAACGCCTCGTCGCGGTGCGGGGAGCCCGCCGCGATGACAATGCTGATGCCGCCAATACCCAGCTTGCCTTTGCCGTGCACCACATAGAGACACAGGTCTTGGCCCCATTTTGAGCAAGCCTCGGCGCAAATATCTTTGAAGCTTTGTTTGGCCAGCGGCTCAAATACATCATAGGTCATGCCGGTCACGTCCCGGCCTTGGTTGAAATGTCTCACGGTACCGACAAACAATGTTTCCGCGCCGTTCGGAGCCTCGGTCACAAAATCAAGCGCGGCGGCGACGTCCAGCGGGCGCTGCTCTACATTCCATACATCAATATAGGTTTTGCTCATGACTAGACCCTAACCTCCGGATACGGGCGGTAAGATAGCAAAGCGGCGGTCTGCTCCCAGCGGCGCGCCCTTGGGCAGCACGGACTTCTCCGTCGCGAAACGCGAAACTACCAGCGTATCAAGTAAATCTTCGCGGTGTTCTTGCCGGAGAAATATATCTACAGCCTTGGCAAGGTCGTTTACCGTGGCATCCTCAGGCACGACTAATGCCGCTTCGTTCCCAATGGTCCTGAACGCACCAAATAATTGTAGCGTAATCTCCACTTATCCCCCTATCGAGGCCAAATGCGGGGTGAGCCCCGTATTGCCATCCTGTAGAAAATGAGAGGACGCCTTATAGGTGAGCTGTTTGCGGATCAGCGCAAGGAGCTCTGGTTTTTGATTATCCGATTGCAAAAAGTTTCTGAGTGGTATGCCGAAGTCTCCAAACAGGCACAGGCGCAAATCGCCCTTTGCGGTCACGCGTAATCGGTTACAACCCTTACAGAAATCCTTAGAATAAGGCGCGATCAAGCCAATGGTTCCCGCGTAATCATCGTGAGCGTAAACTTCTGCGGGGCCCGCTTCGATGGCGCGCGGCAGCCGTGTCCAGCCAGTCTTTAAAAGTTGGTCTCTAAAAATATCTGCTGAATAATGATGGCGATCAAAATAGGCTTTATTATCGCCCGTCTGCATCAACTCGATAAATCTGAGGCTGACCGGGCTGTGTTTGGCCCACGCGAGAAACTCCGGCAGAGCCTGATCATTAACGCCTTTAATCATGACGGCATTGATTTTGACGGCTTTAAAACCCGCTGCGATGCAAGCATCAATGCCCGCTAAAATCTCGGATAAACGGTCATGGCCTGTCACTTTGTGAAAAACATCCGGGTCAAGACTATCAAGGCTCACATTGATATGTGTGACTCCCGCGTCCCGCCATGTTTGCGCATTTTCCGCCAAGCGGTAGCCATTGGTTGTCATGGCAAGCTGGGTGATTTTGGGATGGGCCGCGACAGCCCGCGCGATATCTGTGAAGTCTTTGCGCACGGTCGGCTCACCGCCCGTCAGCCGGACTTTATAGGTGCCTACATCGGCAAACGCATCGACAAGGCGCATGATCTCGTCACGCTCTAAAAATTTAGAGCGCCGTCCATGGTTGCCATTCGGCAGGCAATACTCGCATTTGAAATTGCACACGTCTGTAATCGAGAGCCGTAAATAGGGAAATGTGCGCCCGAAATCGTCACGCAAAACCGGCCCGCCAGTGAGGGAGGGATTATACATATCGCACTCCTTTCCAAACACGGGAGGCCTGATCGTTTCCAATCAAACCCCGGTCTTGGAACCGTATCATCCGGAAACCGGATAACTTAGGCGGCAAGACTTCAGAGCAATGAGTCTCTGTATAAAGGAGGCGGCGTCATTGCCCAAATCAAAAATAGGTAATTATAGGTTTAGCCGTATAAAGGGTTTGTTAACCATATATTTTGACGGTGTGTTAACCGTGTTTTTTAGCGTTTTATTAACCATAAACCCAAGGGCGGTATTAAGCTTGTAAGTGTAAGTTTGCTCGTAATTATGTCCCGTTTAGGCTTAACCCGATGATCAGCAGTCTCTTTTCTCAGAATAGTTATGCGTTCGCACAACCGCAGATCAGCCAGATTAACGCGGCCCAATCTGATGCGCTGAAAAACGTCTTATCTAAATATGACGCGGGCAGCATCACTGAGGCGGATGCTAAAAATATTGTCAAAGACGTTAAAGAGTTAGGCATCGCGCCCGGTAAATCCCTGACCATTATATTTGCGCAAGAGGGCTTCGATGCCCGCGCTGTAGGTGACAAAGCCGGGGCTGGCGATCGGCCGCCCCCTCCGCCTGGCGGTGGTAAAGGCGGCCCAAAAGGGCAGGTCAATAATGAAGCTATTTCAGCGCTTAAACTTCTGCTTGACTCCAAAGAAGGCGAAGCGGTCACCGAGACAGAATGGAGCGACTTTTACTCAGGACTTGAAGAGCAAGGCATTGATACGTCAAAGCCGTTCATAGATTTAAAGCTTTAATCTTTAAATTTTCCAAGCTGCCGACGCTCATAAGCTATGTGGTTACAATAAAGCGCATATATATTATTCTTCTCAGAATAGTCTCGCTTTGTGTTTTAAATCCAGTATTGCGCAGCCCGGTCAGTCACCCAAATAACAGCTTGCCGTTCCAATTCATCCGCGCTGACTGTGATCATATAATCCGCGCGCTTTACCCCTTTTTGCCAGACCGCATGGCCCGCAAATAAAACCGCTCCGAAGATAATGAAATTACCCAGCGGTTCGCGCAAAAGTGATCTCACCACCGTGCTCTTAGAGAATTTTCTTCATTAAACCTAAAAGCGCGTGTGTTTTGTCGGTGTAAGGCGGAAAGAGGTTTTTGCCCTGACTAAAGCGGCTTTGTATAAACACGCCCTTGAGGTGTGAGAAAGAGTTAAACCCGGATTCGCCGTGATACGCGCCCATACCCGAGGGGCCAACGCCGCCAAACGGGATGTCTTCCTGCACGACGTGCCAAGCGGTCTCGTTAATCGATACCCCGCCGGAAATCGTTTCGTTTAAGATTTTATCGCGCTTGCCCTTATCTTCTCCGAACCAATAAAGCGCCAGCGGGCGATCATGAGATTGAACATATGACATGGCATCGTCCAAGCTTTCAGAAGCTACGATTGGTAGAAGCGGGCCAAAAATTTCTTCTTGCATGATTTTCATATCAGGCGTGGTGTTGGTCACAAGGGTGAGCGGCACCCGGCGTTCTTTGGCCAGTTGTTGCTTATCATCATGTCCCGCAACGCGAATGCGAGCGCCTTTGTTTTCCGCGTCTTCGAGCAAGTCTTGCAGCCGCGCATAATGACTGTCGGCAATGATTGATGTGTAATCATCATTTCCGGCAAATGACGGATAAAACTCTTCGGCCTTTTTAATCATCGCGTCAGAAAAGCTATCAATTTTGGTAGACGGCATGAGCACATAATCCGGCGCGACGCAGGTTTGCCCGGCGTTTAGTAGCTTGCCGTTTGTGATCCGGGCTACCGCAAGATCCATTTTGGCGCTCTCGTCAATAATAGCCGGAGATTTGCCGCCAAGCTCTAAGGTAACGGGGGTCAGATTTTTCGCGGCGGCGCCCGCGACGATACGGCCGACATTGGTCGATCCGGTAA
The DNA here is from genome assembly GCA_964352785.1 of uncultured Caulobacterales bacterium. Classification (GTDB taxonomy): domain Bacteria; phylum Pseudomonadota; class Alphaproteobacteria; order Caulobacterales; family Maricaulaceae; genus JACOMS01. Next base: position 7,471 of record CAYGTI010000031.1, on the reverse strand, counting down.
AGACAAGGTGATCAAATGGCAGGGCAGAAAAAGCGGACGCCACGTCAACGCCTCCGGTGGCTACAAAGACCTCGTCTTCTGAAAAGACACCGCCCAGAACCCGTTTCATCAAATCCGACAAATGCGGCGTATATTCACTGGGCTTAATCATGGCGCGGTTCCCGGCCCCCAGCGCACCGATGAGCGGCATAATGGCAAGCTGCAACGGGTAATTCCACGGGCTGATAATACCAATCACCCCCAGCGGCTGGGGGACGATACGGCTGGTCGCGGGTTTATATTGTAAAGCGGTTGGAGCCTTACGCGTTCGCATCCAGTCGGGCGTGTGCTTGATCGCATGTTTAATGCCGCTTTGAATAACCAGCATTTCGGCAATGGTCGTTTCCTCGTGCGCGCGGTGGCCGAAATCAGCGGCTATAGCTTTCTGGAATTCGGCTTCATGGGCAGTAATAGCGCCGCCGAGCTTTTTGAGGTTTGCTTTGCGCTCTGCCCAAGTAGGGTTTGGGTTTTTATGGAACGTCGTACGCTGCGAATTCAAAATGCCGTTAAGATCAAAACCCCAATCAGCAGGTGTCTTGGACTTTTCTTTCAGATCAATTCTAACCACGGTCTATCCTTTTTATAATATCTACAAAAAGAGTGTAAGCCTTTGATATGAAAACTCAACTCTGCGCTTGCTTTTGCAGGGGTTTTAACGTGCTTCAAATCGGACGGTGCGAACGCATGCGGCGTTCAGTTTTTTGGTAAAGAAGCTTCATTTTAAGCATCATAGCATTTTTGAAGGTTTTCATATTACGGGTGGGAGGCCGGAACGCCGGGGTCACGTGATTATTTCGCATAAATCGTTTAAAACTCACCTTTATGGATCAGCCTTGATGTTCGTGCGGCGGCGATCCGTAAACCGCATGTCCACCCTTGAGATTTATAGTTAATCTTTGGTTAATTCTCGATCTGGAAGCGGAACCGTTTCGTAAAACCTTCATGATCAGGAACGGGCTGACCATTGATTGTTTTCGGGCGGTACCGCATGCGAAGTGCGGCCCTCTCGGCGGCTTTGATGAAGTCTCTTTCATATCGATCAGCCTCTGCGGTGACGAGCTGCGTTCCTTCGACCCGCCCCCGCTCATCTACAAATAGACGCAAAACGATCAATGCCTCGGCGCCCGCATTTTGCGCACGGCGCGGATAGTGTGGGCGCACGTTCCGGCGCAATTTTGGCGCTTTAATAACGTCATCGATTTGAACATAAGCATCGCCAAAGGGGTTGTCTGGCGGTCTATATGTAACGCCTTTGGTACTACCCGCGCCGCCGGCTAAATTATCCGCGTCCGGAATATCGTCTGGATCAATAGGCAAATCCCGACTCGGGAGCGCCCCGGTCTCGGCGGATAGGATTTTGCGAATGCGCATAGCGGCTTGCGCTCTTCCGCCCAGCAAGGCGGTGTCCCAAAGAGTCTCATAGGTCTCCAATGCTAATAATTTAGCATTCGTAGATTGATCGACGTCAAATATCTTGTGAGTCAAATCGGCCCAATCTTTGGCCTCGGCTTCTGACAACACGCGAAGCTGCGCGGCGGCGGCATTTTTTCGATCAGAGTCTTCATATGTTGTTATGAAATCCGTCAAGCGCGCCCGCCGCACGGCAGGGGAAGGCGCGGTGATGGCGGCTTTGTAAGCGGCTTGCTCAGCTTTTATCGCGTCAAAATCAAGAACGGGTGTTTGCGCGCGCTGGGACGTGATCAACGCAGCGCCTGCTAAAATAACGATAGCGGCGCAAAGTCCCCAAATCACCCAGACGCGGCGGGCGCGCTGCTCATTGATTGGCGCATCCGTAATGTCTTCAATGTCATCCAATTGATCATACATGATTTCATCCTATCGCATGATTTGCGTTTCTGGGGCAATAAAGCGGCAAAATTTTGACAATAGCGGTTTATCCATCTTGAAAATGAGCAGCGCGCCGCGCACAAGGCAAGGCAAGGAGTTCTCTATGTCCATATCCGTTCCGGTTGACCGTAAATCCCATGTCGTTCTGGTGGACGGGTCCGGCTATATTTTTCGCGCCTATCATGCTTTGCCGCCGTTAACCCGCAAGACGGACGGTCTGCCGATCGGGGCTGTGGCGGGGTTCTCAAATATGCTGTTCAAATTGCTGCGTGATCAAACGGACGAGGCTCGTCCGACGCACTTTGCCGTTATTTTTGATGCGTCCGGGAAGACGTTCCGTAGCGATATTTATCCCGAATATAAGATGAACCGCTCAGAAACCCCGGAAGACTTGATCCCGCAATTTCCGTTGACCCGCGATGCGACGCGGGCGTTCGGCGCGCAGGCCATTGAGATGACGGGCTTTGAAGCTGATGATCTGATTGCCACCTATGCCAAGCAGGCCGAAGCCAAGGGCGCGCGGGTGACGATTATTTCCTCAGACAAAGATATGATGCAGCTTGTCTCGGATCGGGTGTCGATGCTGGATACGATGAAAAACCGCGCCATCGGTATCCCTCAAGTGATTGAAAAATTTGGCGTCGGGCCGGACAAAGTTATCGATATTCAGAGCCTTGCCGGCGATAGTGTTGATAATGTGCCGGGTGTTCCGGGTATCGGCGTCAAAACGGCGGCGCTCTTGATTAATCAATATGGCGATCTGGATGCGCTGCTGGAGCGCGCGGGCGAAATTTCGCAAAAAGGGCGGCGTGAAAAACTGCTAGAGCATGCGGATCAAGCCCGTGTTTCACGCGATCTTGTCACGCTAAAAGCCGATATCGATGTGGAGGTACCGCTGGCGGATATTGCAGTGTCTGATCCTGATCCTGTCGCGCTGTTTGAATTTCTTGACCTCATGACATTTCGAACGCTCACCAACCGGGTGCGCGCAGCGCTGGGCGAAGGGGTCACGGACGGCCTTCGCCGCGATGATGTTAAAGCCACTGTGCCCGCAGCGGTGGATGTTCCGGCCAATGTCAGCTTTGACAAAGACAAATATGAGTGCGTTCAGACGATAGAGCGGCTGGAGCACTGGATTGCGCGCGGCTTTGAGACGGGCGTTATTGCTGTCGACCTTGAAACGGACAGCCTAGACAGCGCGGCGGCGAATATGGTCGGTGTGTGTTTGGCTGTGGCCGATAATGAAGCCTGTTATGTTCCTCTGGGTCATACGGGGGGCGGAGATCTTTTGGGGGACGGCGCGCCGCAGCAAATTGATATGGACATAGCTTTGGGCGCGCTTGAGCCGCTCCTCCATAGTGCGTCTGTGCTCAAAGTGGGGCAAAATTTCAAATATGATTTGGGTGTCTTTTTGCGCTACGGCCTGACGCCTTGGCCTTATGATGATACGATGCTGATGTCTTACGCGCTCGAAGGCGGATTACATGGCCACGGTATGGACGCGCTGTCCGAGATGCATTTCGGGCATAAACCGATCAGCTTTAAAGAGATTGCCGGGACGGGAAAAAATGCGCGAACCTTTAACGAGTTTTCTCTCGAAGAAGCGACGCCCTATGCCGCCGAGGACGCAGATGTGACCCTGCGCTTGTGGAAGTTTTTCAAACCTAAGCTCGGACAAAACCAAGTGGCCGCCGTTTACGAGACGCTCGAGCGCGGTTTACCCCGGGTTTTGGCTAAGATGGAAAATGAAGGTATCAAAGTCGATCAAGCGGTTTTGGCGCGCCTGTCAGGTGATTTTGCGCAAAAAATGGCGGGTCTCGAATCTGAGGCCCACGCGCTTGCGGGCGGGGCGTTTAATTTGGGATCACCCAAACAGCTCGGCGAAATTCTGTTTGATAAAATGGAGTTATCCGGCGGTAAAAAAACCAAAACCGGAGCGTGGCAAACGGGGGCTGGCGTTCTCGAAGACCTGGCCATCAAAGGGGAGGTATTGCCAAAAGTTATTTTGGATTGGCGGCATTACGCGAAACTAAAATCCACCTACACTGATGCGTTGGTCAAACAAGTCAACCGCCGCACCGGACGTGTCCATACAAGTTTCTCGCTTGCCGCAACGACAACAGGACGGCTTTCATCCTCTGACCCAAACTTGCAAAACATTCCGATACGCACAGAGGATGGCCGTAAAATTCGGGATGCATTTGTGGCGGAAGCGGGCCATGTACTGGTTGCAGCAGACTATTCGCAGATCGAGCTGCGTATCCTCGCGCACAAAGCTGACCTGCCCACCATGAAGCAAGCCTTTGCTGACGGTGTTGATATTCACGCCTTGACAGCGTCCGAAATGTTTGGCGTGCCGATTGCCGATATGGACCCGCAAACGCGGCGCAAAGCCAAGGCGATTAATTTTGGGATTATATATGGCATTTCAGCGTTCGGATTGGCCAATAATTTGTCAATCTCGCGCGGTGAGGCCAAAGACTATATTGATAGCTATTTCGAAAAATTTCCAGGCATCAAAGCCTATATGGACGCAGCCAAAGCCGAGGCGCGCGAGTATGGTTATGTGAAAACGATCTTTGGACGAAAATGCCATATCAAAGGGATTAAGGATCGTAACGCCGCCCACCGCGGGTTCGCTGAACGCCAGGCGATTAACGCACCCATCCAAGGCGCAGCGTCTGATGTTATGCGCCGCGCGATGATCCGGATGCCGGACGCGATTATGCCTATTGAAGGTGCGCGTTTGCTTTTGCAGGTGCATGATGAATTGGTGTTCGAAGTGCCCGAAGCGCGAGCTGATGATTTAATTGCGGTCGCTAAGACCGTCATGGAGGGCGCGGCGATGCCCGCCGTGAAATTATCTGTGCCGTTGGTCGTTGACGCACATGCGGCTTTGAACTGGAATGATGCGCATTAGTGATAATGCACCCGGCATAAAACCTGATGAGGGATTGATTTTGCGGCATTTTATTATCGGGTTTTTAGCTCTGTGCGCTATTTTTGCAGTCATTACCCTCGGGCTGTTTTGGCCCAGTGAGACTGTGTCTACAAAAGATCCTTTTGTGATGACTGAGCACAGTTTTTCCTATGATGATTTTTTAAAGCCCCGGACTGAACAGGGCCTCTCTGACCTTATTTATTTTCACGATATTCAAAGCACGATGGATGATTTGCGCTCTGGTGGATTTCAATACCGCCAAGACGACATTATATGGCGCTTTACCGTGCCAATTGATTGGGCGAAGCCGCATACGTCATTGGATGCGCAGAGGATTATTCAGCATTTGGTATTTTCCGACCCGTTCTTGCAATCCTATCTTGAGACCAAAGATGTGGACGATTTCCGGCAAGCGGCGTTTTTTTTACTGAACTGGCAGACGTTCTATCAAACGGGCCGCCGGGTGACGCCTTATTCTTGGGACGCGGCGGCAGTTCGCGCCCGCGCCGTGCGGCTGGCTTATATTCTGTCAGAAGTAAACCGCGACCACACCCTATTATCTCGAGACGTAGCGCTGAGCTTGATGCGTCTCGCAGATTTTCATGTGCAGCGCGTGACCAATCCTGTATATGAACGTGTAAGCGGGGCCGAGCAAACCACAATTTTGCAAACACCGGAATTTAACGCACTGTGCCAGACGGTAAATATACCGGCTTGCACCCCATAAAATTAGGAAAAACTCATGACGCAACTCGTTTTAGTTCGCCACGGACAAAGTGAATGGAACCTTCAAAACCGTTTTACCGGATGGGTCGACGTTGATTTGACGGAAAAAGGCACGGCTGAAGCCATCAAGGCAGCTGAGCTTTTAAAGGCGGAAGATGTTTATTTTGACGCGGCCTTTACGTCGTTTCAAACGCGGGCCATTCGCACATTGTGGCTGGCGCTATCCGGTCTTGATCAAATGTACATTCCAGTCACCAAAGACTGGCACCTTAACGAGCGTCACTACGGCGCTTTAACGGGTCTCAATAAGCAGGAAACCCGCGAGAAACACGGGGATGAGCAAGTGCACATTTGGCGCAGAAGTTTTGATGTTCCGCCGCCGCAAATAGATGTCAGCCACGAATATCATCCGTCGCATGACCGGCGTTATGCCGCGATTGATCCTTCGGTTTTGCCGACAGGGGAAAGCCTTAAAATCACCACGGAGCGCGTCCTGCCTTACTTTGAAGAGCATATTGTGCCGCATATCAAGGGCGGGAAAAACCTGATTATCTCGGCGCATGGAAATTCTTTGCGGGCTTTGATGAAATCTCTTTTCGGTGTTTCTGATAACGACATTCCGGGGTTTGAATTCCCGACAGGTAATCCGCTACTGATTGATCTTGAGACAGGGTCTCTGAGGATAAAGGCAGCGCGGTATTTGGATGCTGAACGGGCCAAGACACTGCCTCAAAATTCATGAGTGATGCGGTCTTTATGCGGCTGGCGCTGGACTTGGCGTGGCTGCATAGAGGCGGGACGGGCGAAAACCCGTCTGTTGGCTGCATTATTGTCAAAGACGGCGAGGTTGTCGGCAGTGGCGTGACATCGATTGGCGGGCGGCCTCACGGCGAAACGAACGCTTTGGCGGAGGCAGGTTCGCGCGCGCGCGGCGCGACGGTTTATGTAACCCTTGAGCCCTGTTCGCATCACGGACAAACCCCGCCCTGCGCCGAAGCTTTGATCAAAGCGGGGATTGCGCGCTGCGTTATTGCCTGTATTGATCCTGACCCCCGTGTTCATTGGCGCGGCGCGGCTATGCTTCAAGAGGCGGGAATTGACACGATTGTGGGCGAAGGCGCGGAAGAGGCGTTTCACGTTAACACAGACTTTTTTGCCAAATTTGGTTAATCAAGTTTGGCGATAAAGCGCGGTGTACCCATTTAGGCTTTTGTTAAGCATGAACCTTCGATCAATCTTTCCTGTTTCCAGATATGTTTCCCCTAATAAGAGAATTTTTCGCACTTAAAGTGGCGCTCCGGCAAAAAAGACTTGCATGGCCGTATTTTCAATGCACCTATGGCGCATCAGTTTGCAAGGCGCGATCTTTGCATCAAGGGAACTATGAAACAGCCGTTCGAAAATGGGAAACCCAGAATAGAACGCCCGGTTGACCTGGGCGCGAGCGCCGAAGTCGTGTTTGTCTCAGGCGGTATTAAAGCTGCGATGAATACGCCGCCGGCTATGCGCCAAAAAATTATCCAAGATGTATCCGAAGCCTTAAATTGCGAACCGCTTGATCTTGAGTTTCTTTTCTCGCCGCAAAAGGCTGAAACTGACGAGGCGTCTATTTATGATTTCCCGGACTCGGAACGACGCCGTCAAATCATTCGCAGTAATCAGCTTGATGCTGCCGAGTAGGCAGTATCTTACGCACGGGCCGTCAGAATGGTCTTTAATTTTTGTGTGGTTTAGAATGAAGCAGTTTCGCAAGGGCCACGCCAATAAATATGAGACTGCTTGAGATCAAAAACTGCCGTGCCAGGGCTTCTGATAAAAATAAAACACCGCCGATCGCCGCAAGAGGTGTTGTCAGGTTAAATTGCCTCGCCGTGTTTAATTTTTTGCGTCGACCTTATCACATGACAGGAGACGTCA
>CAYGTI010000030.1:0-31724 GCA_964352785.1 uncultured Caulobacterales bacterium | reverse complement strand
GGGGGTGGTTAGCTCAGCTGGTAGAGCATCTCGTTTACACCGAGAGGGTCAGCGGTTCGAACCCGTTACCACCCACCATTTCACTGAATATGAAATATTAAAAATTGCGCTAGGTTTTAAGCTTGGCGCATTTTTTATATCCACCCTCACTATCACAGAACTATCGCTGTAGGTGGCCAGTAATGGTTATCAGCTTATTAATCCACATCATGTAGAGTCCGGTTAACCTCTTCTCTTACAAGTTGGGGGCGAATCCCCTATAAGGGGAGAAAATAAGGGGACATATGATGGCGTCTTTAAAGTTTTCAGAGGATATGTTCCTCCAAGCCGCGTCAAAAGAAGAAGATTTCACCAATATGAGTGGAGGCGGCGGTTTTGAGCGCGGCGCGGATGTTTTTCTAAAAAACTTCTATTCTGACGCCCTCGAGAACGAGTTTCTGAATTACAGCCTTGAGGATTTGATTTTACTCGCCCGTGATTTTTGGATGTTTGGAAACCGACGTACATCCGGGCAAGCCCTGGTCACAGTCAAATCTTCGCCGACCCCCTTCGGTGCCGCCAAGCCTGACACAGCGATACAGGTCATCGCCGACAATATGTCGTTCCTCGTTGATTCGCTTGTCTCTGCTGTGTCCTCTTTTGGTGTAAATGTCAGCGGGCTGTTTCACCCTATCGTCGAAGGCAATAGAGATGAAGAGGGCCGCTGGGCCGAAACGGGTGAAGACGTTGTTGAGTCTATGATATTATTATTGGTGCCGCCGCAGACCAAACAGGGCCAGAAACGCCTTGAAGACGAGATAAAACGGACGTTACACGAAGTCGAAACAATCAATGCTGATTTCCTACCGCTTGTTCAAAGTGTTCGCATGACAGCGGAGGAACTAAAGCATTTACACGGAAAGACAACAAAAGAGGATGTCGATGAAGGCGTCGCCTTTTTAGATTGGCTCGCAGACGGTAATTTTGTGTTGTTCGGCTCGCGGCGCTATGACTACACGAAAAGTACAGGGAAAAGCGCGTCTGAGCCGGATTTCGTCAACCCAACGGTTGTAGAACACTTATCTCTGGGATTGCTGCGCGACCCTGACGTTACCATTCTTAGGCAGAGCAGTGAACCGTCATCAATTTCATCTAATGTTGAAAAATTTGTTCAACAGGGGCCAGCTGTTACCGTTGCAAAATCAAATATTTTTACGCGGGTTCACCGCCGTGTCCGCATGGATTATATTTCGGTAAAACACTTCGATAAGAGTGGAAGCGTGACGGGTGAAACCCGTTATGTAGGTCTTTTCACAGCCGATGCGTATAACCGCTCACCAAGCTATGTCCCGCTCATTCGCCAAAAAGTCGCGAGAGTCAAAGAACGTGTCGCCTGGCCCGAAGGGACACATAATGCTAAAAGACTTGATTATGTTCTCTCGACATACCCAAGAGACGAGCTTTTTCAAATAGATGATGACGATCTTCTGCGCATATCTACGGGTATTGCGCAAGCCTTTGACCGCCCACGGACCCGTATTTTTGTCCGCCGGGACACTTTTGAACGTTTTGTCTCTGTCTTGGTTTATGTTCAGCAGGAGCACTACAATACCCGCGTGAGAAAGCGCATAGGTGAGCGCCTTAAAGATGCCTTTGGTGGCCGTTTATCTGCATTTTATCCGCAATATAGCGATGCTCCGATGGCCCGCGTTCATTTCATCATTGGCATGAATCCGGATGAAGGGCTGCATCCTGATTTGGTCGCACTCGAAGCCGAAATCTCTCAAATAGCACAACCTTGGTTTAATGGTTTGCAACTTCTTGCAGAGGATAATGTTAGTGATGGTTCAGCTGAAGTTCTGAGCCATTATCAAAACGCATTTTCAGTTGCCTATCAGGATGCGTACACGTCAGAACAGGCGTTCGATGACATCATTGTCTGTGAGCAAGTTACTCAAGACAATCCATTGGCCGCGCGTGTTTATGATCTTCGTCAAGCCAAAAATAATGTTTTTCAGGCAAAGATATATCAGTTTGGCGAGCGCTTAGAGCCCTCGCGGGTTATGCCCGTCTTCAGTAATTTTAACTGTCATATCGCTGAAGAAAACGGATATGAAATTATACGCGGCGATGGCTCCGTCATTTGGATCTATGATTATCAGATCCGTTTATCATTTATGCCGAGTGATCTCAGCAAAATTACAGACACCTTTGAAAAAGCATTCCTCGCAACATGGAACGGACTCAATGAGGATGATGCATTTAACAGCTTGATATTGCCGCAAAGCGCGAATTGGCGCGATATCGCCTTTCTCCGCCTTGTCGCGCGTTATCGGCGCCAAAGCGGCCAAGACCCGTCAGAGGCCACTCAAATTGAAGCTCTTGAGCAATACCCAGCGCTTACGGCTAAGTTACTGGCGCTCAAGAACGCGAAATTTTCTCCTGATGCATTCAAAAGTTGGGATGAACGACGAGCGGCAGTTGATGCAATTGATCGCGATATCACGTCAGGCCTCGCAGACGTCTCTTCGCTGGAGCACGACCGTGTCATTAGGCGAATGGCGGATGTTATTTCTTCGTCTCTCAGAACAAATTTCTATCAAAAAAACAATGGCTGCATCAAACCCTATATTTCGTTAAAGATAAAAAGCGATACGCTTGATAACCTTCCGGCGCCAAAGCCATACCGCGAAATTTATGTCAGCTCTCCGCGAATTGAAGGTGTCCATCTGAGGTTTGGCCCGGTTGCGCGCGGCGGCTTGCGTTGGTCTGATCGGCGGGATGACTTTCGAACTGAAGTCTTGGGGCTTGTAAAAGCCCAGCAGGTCAAAAACGCGGTTATTGTACCCGTCGGGTCCAAAGGCGGGTTCTTTCCAAAACAGCTCCCGAAAGACGGTAGCCGCGACGACGTTCAGGCCGAGGCCATCGCAGCTTATAAAACCTTTATTTCCGGTATATTGGATCTAACAGATAATTATGTGGGTGAGGGGACTGTTCCGCCGAGTGATGTTGTGTGTTGGGATGAACCGGATCCGTATCTCGTTGTTGCGGCCGATAAAGGTACGGCAACGTTTTCTGATATTGCCAACGGTATCGCGCGTGAATACGGCTTCTGGCTTGATGACGCTTTTGCGTCCGGCGGCTCTGTCGGCTACGATCACAAAGTCATGGGCATTACCGCACGCGGCGGCTGGGAAGCCGTAAAACGCCATTTCCGGGAAATGGGCAAAGACATTCAAACAGAAGATTTCACTGCCATCGGCGTTGGGGATATGTCCGGAGACGTGTTTGGGAACGGCATGCTACTCTCCAGACATACAAAGCTTATTGCTGCATTTAATCATCTGGATATTTTTATCGATCCTAGACCTAACCCAAAGACCTCTTTTGATGAGCGTGAACGGATGTTCGCGCTGCCAAGGTCAACATGGCAGGATTACAACAAAGCCCTGATTTCAAAAGGCGGAGGCGTGTTCTCGCGCCAAGAAAAAGCCATCGCGCTATCACCTGAAATCAAAGAACTGACGGGGTTAACACAAGGCAGCGTGGCTCCGAATGAACTCATGCACGCACTTTTGAAGTCAGAGGCTGAGTTACTATGGTTTGGTGGTATTGGCACATATATAAAGTCTGTTAGCCAGTCGCACTCAGACGTCAGTGACAAGGCAAATGATCCAATCCGTGTAAACGGAGAAGACCTCAAAGCTAAAGTTATTGGTGAAGGAGCTAACTTGGGCGTCACACAAGCAGGTAGAATTGAATATGCCCGAGCAGGTGGACGGATCAACACAGACGCCATCGACAATTCAGCCGGCGTTGACTCGTCTGATAACGAAGTAAACATTAAAATCCTTCTTGGCGGCGCGATTGACCAAAAAGAACTCAAGAGAGACAAGCGTGATGCGCTGCTTGCTAGTATGACAGATGATGTTGCGCGGCTAGTTTTGCAGCACAATTACGATCAAACGGGGGCGTTGTCGCTCGCAGAGATGCGGGCCATGCAGGATCATGACGCTTATGAACGTCTCATGATGTCACTCGAACGCCGGGGATCACTTAACCGGAGCGTCGAAGGGCTTCCCGGCACGGAAGCGATGCAGGCTCTAGCGGCACAAAGACAAGCCCTGACGCGTCCTGAAATTTCTGTGCTTCTGGCTTATGCGAAAAATACGTTATTTGATGATCTGATAGATACGGATGTCGCCGAAGACCCGTTGATGTTCAAGGCACTCAAGGCCTATTTTCCGCCAGCTTTGCAGACCTTTGAAGGCGCAATGAAAAATCACAGATTGAGACGCGAGATTATAATTTCGCGATTAATCAATCAAATTATTGATGTTTGTGGTCCGGTTTTCACACTCCGTTTACAAGAGCAAACGCAGGGAACACTCGATAATATTGCCAAGGCATTTGTTGTCGCATACGAGGTTCTTAAAATCGGTTCCCTGCGCCAGGATATTGCGGCTCTCGATAACCGTGTTCAGGCGCAGGCACAACTACATCTACAAAACCAAATATCTATTGTGATGCAACGTGTTGTCGCTTGGTTGGTCAGGCGCGCTGAGACGGGTCTACTGTCAGAACGTATCGAACAGCGGGCAATGCTCTCTGGCCTAGTGGATACGGCTTGGCTCGACATGCTATCTCCTTATGATCGGCGACGGGCCGATAAGCGGATTAAATATTATACAAGGCTGGATGTTCCTGAAGCACTTGCAACAGATGTCGCATTGCTTAAATCCAGAGCCTCCGGGTTTGACGTTATGGCTTTATCAGAGGCCACAAATTGGTCACCCGCACAAGCCGCTGCGCTCTTCTATGATGTGGGCGGGCGGTTTAAAATCGACCGAATTCGCTCAGCGCTTATTAATACAAAATCAGATTCGCACTGGGAACGTCTGGCTCTGCGTCATTTGCAAGAAGACTTCTTTAAAGCACAGGCGCGGTTTGCACAAAGTGCGGCCACATATCATGCGTCTAATGGCGGTGAACCAACGGATGATGTGAAAGAACTTATTCAAAACTGGGTTTTAAAAGAGGTTCCACAACTAAAAGCCTATGAAGATACTGTTGCCGCCATGTCTCGTGCAGGGGGCTGGACGGTCTCGAAGTTTGCCATTGTTAATGCTCAACTAAGTGATTTAATCGCGAATTTATAGAGCGAGATATTCAACTTTAAATGTAAGTTTTAGGCTCACTTTTTGATGTAAAATATTCGCGCACGATTCGATTCATGCGTAGCGTTTGGTCTTTTCAATGCTTTGCGCATATAAGCCCCACGCATAGGTCGCTATATTCGTACCTGCGCGCTTGCCGTAAAGTATTTTACGAAGCGCAAATTGCTCTTTTGTGTAGGGGGCTTGAAAACCTAAAGATTTGGCGACTTGGTCTTGAATGCGCAGGGCTTGGCTTGGAGACTTCGCGTAGTCCCACTGCTGCTGACTTTCGAGTTCTGCGCGGATTTCATCAACGCGTTTAAACCCTGAGGTTTGAAAAAGATAAGGATAAAATTTTAAGTCTGCGTTTGTTTCGCCGCCATTGTTTTTACGCTGAAAAACTGAAAGCATATCAAAACCCCACATATTTTTGATATTGTTGATGTAGTCTCGGTTAAAAACCGATTGTCTAATTCATATTAAAATACGATGTATGCAGCATGAATGAGAAAAGTTGGCCTTATGTTATGGCCGGAAAAGGTTTGGCATGCGGCTATTCCCCGGTTGGGGTGTTAAAACTTTGCTCTTGCTGTTCAATGGGGTTTTCAAGCTGGCGACATGTTTAGACGGCGAATGAGTTTTCGCTGTTGTCACGTCTAAGCGGCGTATGACCCGACTTGGGCTCACCGTTTGGTTTATCACTGACGTGTTAGATGAGGCCGTAAAACCAGTTCGGTTTTGTTCGCCCCCTGCATTTTGATCGGCAAAAGACGTCCCTGCAAGGCCCTCAAAGAGCAAGCTTACACATAATATTCTTAGAGAATTTTTCATTAAACAGCCCCACGCTATTATTGAAGTTTGAGTTCTTTATTTGAACTCTCAATAATGCTTAATAATTAAAAAGGCTTACTACCCCCTTAAGTGAGAGGGTTCACGAATTCCTAAATGGCCGTTTATCAAAGCTATAGCTTTACAGGCGGAGCTATCTTGCGGCTTTTGCGCCATGCATCCCAAGAAAACAAAGCCACAGCCATCCATATCAAAGAAAAGCATGCCGCGTGCGCCGCAGTAAAGGCTTCACCGTAATAAAGCCCGCAGCCGAACTGTAATGTCGGGCCTATAAATTGTAAAAATCCCAATGTTGAGAGCTTAAGCCGTCTTGCGGCAAAGGCGAAGGCCAAAAGCGGTAGCACTGTGATAGGTCCAGCGAGGATAAGGAGTATCGTCATATCCGCGCCAACGCTTGCAAAGCTAAGATTACCTGCTTGGTAAAGCCAAAATAGGTAACCGGCGCCCAGCGGTAAGAGAATTAGCGTTTCTATGAACAGGCCGGGCATGGCGCCGACATTGACCTGACTACGGATCACGCCGTATATCGTGAAGCTCGCAGCAAGAAATAAGGAAATGCCCGGAAAAACGCCGCCATAGAGTGTTAAAATTAAGACCCCTATTGCCGCAAAACCGACAGCCAGACCTTGCATGTTACTGAGTTTTTCATTCATAAATACAACAGCAACAAGTACATAGACGAGGGGGTTAATGTAGTAGCCAAGACTTCCTTGGAAAATTTCACCCTTTTGAATGGCCCATATATAGACTCCCCAGTTTGCGGAAAGAGCGAAGGCTGCGACCAATAACAAGACTAGAGTTTTTGGAGCTGCCAGTATGCGCAAGACCTCACTTATTTGATTGCGCGCCAAAATAATGAGAAGCCCAAAGGGCACGGCCCAGACGACACGGTGGCTAAGTAACTCCAGCGGGTCTATGCTGGCGGTTGCGACAAAATATATCGGAAACAGCCCCCACATTGTATAGGCGGCTATACCGGCAAAGACGCCAGAGCGGGCCGGTGAAGAGGGCTGCTGCATATCTTGTTGAGAACTCATTCAAACGGCATGTCATAAAGGTCGTGTCTAAGCTATGTAAATATTACCTTTGGCGTGATCTTTAGACCTGATGCGGGCTTGACTTGATGGCGAAATTTCGTAAAAGCCCGCAACCCATTTATTATGGGGAATTACGGGTTGGTGTGGTGCCGCCGTTGAGATCGCTATCGGGATAGGCCCGATGAGCCGGGCCGCGTCGCAAGAGAGTAAAAACGCATGTCTAAGCGTCATTCAGCTAAATATAAAATTGATCGCCGTATGGGCGAGAATATCTGGGGTCGTCCAAAGTCTCCCGTTAATAAGCGACCGTTTCCTCCGGGCCAGCACGGCCAGAACCGCCGTGGTAAATTATCGGATTTTGGTACACAGTTGCGCGCCAAGCAAAAGCTTAAAGGTTACTACGGTAACATTACAGAAAAACAGTTCCGCCGCACTTACGACGAAGCCACGCGCCAGCGCGGTGATGCGTCTGAAAACCTCATTGGCTTGCTCGAGCGTCGGTTGGACGCCGTTGTTTACCGTGCGAAGTTTGTGCCGACTGTTTTTGCAGCCCGTCAATTCGTGAACCACGGTCATGTTCTTGTAAACGGCACGAAGGTCAATATTCCTTCTTACCGTTGTAAAGAAGGCGACGTTATTGAAGTGCGTGAAAAGTCACGCACAATGGCTTTGGTTCTTGAAGCTTTGGAAAGTCCGGAACGCGAAGTTCCAGAATATGTGAGCCTTGACCCGAAAGGGATGAAAGCAACGTTTACACGTATTCCAAGCTTTGACGAAGTTCCTTATGCGGTTGTGATGGAACCTAACTTGGTTGTGGAATTCTACTCTCGATAACCAGGCTTCAACATGCTTTATAGAGTTTTGCGCCCTGCCTATTTGGTGGGGCGTAATGTTTTTCGGGACCATATAACTTTGTAAGGCTTATCAGTCTTACTGCCGTTCATGTTCGTAACCGTTTCGTCAAAATAGTAAAAACCCGGATTCCTCATGATGAGACTTTTGGCTCCGGGGCCAATGCCGCTAATATTAATTTCTTGTCCTTCAGTATTCTGACATCTGAAAGCTTCTATAATGATAGGGGCGTTGCAGCGGCGAACATTGATTGTCATCGATGTACCGGGGCTAAGGGAATAGTCAACTTTCAGTGCCTGTCCTCGCCGAATATAACCGCGGCGAATTTTGAAATGATCGAGGTAAGGTGATAATGCCGAAGGGGTGTCGCGCTCTGGATCTATAGCTGGGAGTTTTGTATCTTGACTTGAAAACCCAAGTATCTGTCCTAAGTTAAAAAACGCAGGCGCGTAAAAGACACTTGCATAAATAACGGACAACCCAAACGTGAGCGACAATAGAGAACCTGCAAGACGTCCGTTCGACATAGACCGCTCAGGCTCATAATTCGCCGCCGCAATAAGCTGTTGAAAGTTTGCGGATGATCGTTCTTTGTTTATACTAACGGTCTTAAAAGCCATGGCGCCCCACCAAGTAAATGTCAGGGCACTATATATAAATAAGCTTGATAGACGGTTAAGGGCGCTAAGCCGTTAAGCTCACGCCCTTTTCAACCATGAGGTCGCGCAGTTCTCCCGTTTCAAACATCTCTCGTAGAATGTCACACCCGCCAATAAACTCACCTTTTACAAAGACTTGCGGTACAGTTGGCCAGTTGTTGTAGTCTTTTATACCTTGGCGAATATCTGGATCATCCAAGACGTTGACTGAGGCATATTCAGCGCCAATATAATCAAGAATTTGAACAACCGTTGAAGAAAAACCGCACTGCGGAAATGTTGGGTTTCCCTTCATATAGAGAACCACATCGTTTTCCGTGACCATTTTTTTTATTTTATCGTGCGTTGTCGTCGTCATGAGGCGCTCATTTTCATTGAGGTTTATTTTCAAACTTTAATTGGTGTTTCGGATTTATAATTTCAAGGGCTGGGCGCTTTTGTTTCCAATGCCAGAGCGTGGAGGACGCCCCCCATGTTCCCCTTAAGAGCGGCATATACCATTTGGTGCTGCGCAATACGGCTTTTGCCTACAAAGGCCGCACTGGTAATAATCGCTTTATAGTGATCGCCGTCACCGGCAAGATCAATCAGTTCAATGTCCGCATCTGGAATGGCGTCTTGAATATAAGCAATAATATCTTGGGCCTCCATTGCCATCTTAACTCCCCATCAAATTGGGTAACCACCCTTCATGGGCTTTTTTTACCTCTGATAAGGGGAGCTTGATAAGACTTTCAACAGTGACAGAAATGCCGCCAAACTCACCAATGACGGCTGCTGGAATGCCTTTGCTTGTAGCCGTCGAAATAATCGGATTTACGCTGTTTGCATCAACAGCCAGTAAATACCGGGCTTGATCCTCACCGAATAGCCACGCGTGGGGCGGTGTGTGGTTCGGAAGGACAACCTCAACGCCAATATCGCCGCTCATTGCCATTTCGACTGCCGCGATTAGCAATCCACCGTCGGAACAGTCATGCGCGGCAGCGACGCGTCTATCGCGTATCAAGCGGCGAACATAATCGCCATTTTTCTTTTCTGTTTCAAGATTGCAAGGCGGAGGTGCGCCGTCTTCCCGGCCTTCTATCTCTTGTATATAGATAGAAGCTCCAAGCCAACCCACGGTTTCGCCAATCATGATGAGCTTATCACCGGGGCGCGCGCCGGATATTTTTGTGTAATACGCTAAGTCCGGGATAAGGCCGACTCCGCCGACAGCTGGCGTGGGCGGTATGGCTTGGCCGTTGGTTTCATTATATAGAGAGACGTTGCCCGAGACGACGGGATAATCAAACGCACGGCAAGCTTCATTCATGCCGTCAATACATCCGACAAATTGTCCCATAATTTCGGGCCGCTCGGGGTTGCCAAAATTTAGGCAATCTGTGATCGCAATCGGATCAGCCCCCACACAAGTTAGATTACGCCACGTCTCCGCAACACATTGTTTCCCGCCCTCATAAGGGTCGGCCTCACAGTAGCGCGGCGTGACGTCTGTGGTAATGGCGACAGCTTTGTTTGTGCCATGAATGCGCACAATGGCGGCATCGCCGCCGCTCTGACTGCTGTCAACGGTATCTGCCATAACGTGGCGATCATATTGCTCCCAAATCCATCGACGTGATGACATGTTAGGGGAGCCAATAATTTTAATTAAAGTTTGTCCGTAATCCGTAGGTTCGTCAATTTCACTGGCCTCGAGAACTGCGCGTTTTGGCGTGGGTATATGAGGTCTGTCATAATTGGGCGCATCGTCAGCTAGCGGCGCGATGGGAATATCGCAGACCGTGTCGCCATGGTGGACAAGCACAAGACGTCCCGTATCTGTGGTCTCACCAATGTGGGCGACATCAAGTTCCCATTTTTCAAAAACTTCAAATGCCTTATTTTCTTTGCCGGGCTGTATCACCATCAGCATGCGCTCTTGGCTCTCCGAAAGCATCATATCGTAGGCACTCATATTCTCTTCACGCTGAGGTACATTATCAAGATTTATCTCGATGCCCACGCCGCCTTTATCTGCCATCTCAATGGACGAGGATGTCAATCCCGCCGCGCCCATATCCTGAATGGCAATAATTGCGTCCGTGGCCATAAGCTCTAGGCAGGCCTCAATAAGAAGTTTTTCGGTAAAGGGATCACCAACCTGAACGGTTGGGCGTTTCTCTTCGCTATCATCGTCAAACTCTGCCGATGCCATAGTCGCGCCGTGAATACCGTCACGTCCGGTTTTAGAGCCAACATAAAAAATAGGATTACCCACACCTTTGGCCGCAGAATAAAAAACATTGTCAGCATCCGCGAGGCCAACGCACATGGCATTGACCAGAATATTACCATTATAACCGGAATGAAAGTTTGTCTCCCCGCCAACGGTCGGCACCCCAACGCAATTGCCGTAGCCGCCGATCCCCGCCACCACGCCGTCGACAAGAGATTTGGTTTTTGGATGATCAGGGGAGCCAAAACGAAGCGCGTTCATCAATGCAATAGGCCGGGCTCCCATCGTGAACACATCCCGCATAATGCCGCCAACGCCCGTCGCTGCGCCTTGGTAGGGCTCAATGTAAGAGGGGTGATTATGGCTTTCCATTTTAAAAATAATGGCGTCACCATCATCAATGTCAATTACGCCAGCGTTCTCTCCCGGTCCTTGTATGACACGTTTTCCGGTTGTCAGAAATTTGCCAAGATGACGCCGCGAAGATTTATAAGAGCAATGCTCTGACCACATGACGGAGAAAATGCCCAACTCGTTTATATTCGGCTCACGGCCTAATCGCTCAAGGATGATTTTATACTCGTCTTTAGATAATCCGTGTTCTGCCACCAAATCAGGCGTTATTTTGACGTTATCAGTCATTAAATCGACTCTAGAATTGATTTGAAAAGATTTATGCCGTCTGTCCCGCCGTGTAAGGGATCAACGGCGCGCTCGGGGTGAGGCATCATGCCAAACACATTGCCATCCGCGTTGCATATTCCGGCAATGTCTCTGGCTGATCCGTTCGGGTTATCCGCATATTTAAAAATAACACGCCCGTCTTTTTCGAGGCGGTTTAAGGTTTTATCATCAGCAAAGTAATTACCGTCATGATGCGCAACCGGAAAAACAACGTCTGATTGACCTTCATAGGCTGAGGTAAAGCGTGAACTACTATTGATGATTTTGAGTTTCTCAGGCCGACATACAAATTTCAAACCTGAGTTCCGCATTAGCACGCCAGGCAGTAGTCCTGTTTCAGTCAGGATTTGAAACCCATTGCAAAACCCTGCAACAGGCAATCCTTTGCCAGCTTTGGTAACAACGTCTTTTACAATCGGTGACCGCGCGGCCATTGCGCCTGAGCGCAGATAGTCCCCGTAAGAAAAGCCACCGGGAATAATAACAAAATCAAGGTCTTGCGGTAAAGTGCTCTCACGGTGCCAGACCATTTCTGGCTTGCGGCCCGTAATTTTTTCCAAAGCCGCCGCCGCGTCGCGGTCACAATTTGAGGCCGGAAAAACTATAACTGCGGTTTTCATTTAGGCCTCGATCTCAACCCGGTAGCTCTCAATAACCGTATTGGCCAGCAGTTTTTCACACATCTCCGTGACGCGGTTTTTTGCTGTGTCTGCATCCGTTTCAGCCAAGTCAAGCTCGATAACTTTGCCTTGCCGAGCACCTTTCACTTCGGGAAAGCCAAGGTCGGATAAGGATCTGGCTATAGCGCGCCCTTGGGGGTCAAGTACGCCGGGTTTTAGTCCCACATGAATAATCGCTTTCATAGTATTATCCTTTAACTATCCGTATTAGGAACGACTGAGAGGCTTGGATGGGGCACGGGGTTGTTTTTTATAATACCAAGCCGCGTCGCGACTTCGTTATAAGCTTCGGTTACGCCGCCTAAGTCGCGCCGGAAACGGTCCTTATCAAGTTTTTCGTTTGTTTCGCGGTCCCAAAGGCGGCAAGAATCTGGACTGATCTCATCAGCGAGGAGTATTTGGTGTCCGCCGTCAACGTCGTAACGTCCAAACTCTATCTTGAAGTCAATAAGACGAATACCGATACCCGAAAACATGCCTTGTAAATAATCATTGACCCTAAGCGTCATGCCAATCATATCGTCGACTTCGCTCTGGGACGCCCACCCAAACGCACTGATATGTTCCTCGGCAACCAAAGGATCGCCTAGGTCGTCGCGTTTTAAGCAAAATTCAACAATGGAGCGGGGGAGTTGTTCACCTTCTTCGATACCGAGGCGCTTGGACATGCTACCCGCTGCAACATTGCGGCAGATCACTTCTAATGGAATAATTTCTACCTTTTTGATTAACTGCTCACGCATATTTAAGCGTTTAATGAAATGGGTCGGTATGCCGATCTCTGCAAGCTTCAGCATGATGAATTCTGAGATGCGGTTATTTAAAACACCTTTTCCGTCCAAGGTTGCTTTTTTTTGGGCGTTAAAAGCCGTGGCATCGTCTTTGAAATACTGAATTAAGGTACCTGCTTCCGGCCCTTCATACAGGATTTTGGCTTTACCTTCATATATTTGCTTGCGTCGGCTCATAATAGCCCTCTTTGGCGAAGCGAGACTCGGTTCGAGCCACTAAAAATGCGTCATAGCGCATGGCAAACACAGCGGCAACGACATTCCTAATATTGTCCGTAGAATTACTTTTTCTCGTTGTGGATACGGGTTGTAATCCCTACATCAAAGTAGAGAAACATCGCGTAAAGGAGATCACCATGAATAGTTTTGATGAACGCAAAAATGCATCTGAAAAAAAGTATGCATTAGAGGCTCAACAGGTTTTTAAGGCTGAAGCCCGTAGGAACAAAAAACTCGCACTGTGGATTGCTGACCTAATCGGCAAAAGCGGCGATGACGCGACTAAATATATTACTGAAGTCATCATGTCGGACATGGAAGAGGCCGGCGATGATGATGTCTTCCGCAAAGTCCGCCATGACTTGACTGCGGCAGGCGTAGAGATGTCTGATGTGACGTTACGAGAAAAGATGGACGCTTTTATGAAAGAAGCCAGCGAAGAAATCATCAAAGAGAGTCAGATTTAAACCTATACTTTCTTAGATGTTTGGAGCTTAATTGTTCGCGGGCGGACATGTCACATCAAATGTTGACGTGTTGGCCAGAGCATATGTCTTGAGATTTCGTATGTGCATCTGCATGGAACCTTCATCATATGAGCGGTTCACACAGCCTAGAGTCTGCTTTGTATCAGCGTCAATCATGACGGCAAAACCGGTCACGCCGAGCCACTTATTATATTGAGAAACAATTTCGCGGTCAAAAGCGCGGTGTGCGCCAATTTCAGACAGGCCCGGATTGCTGATATCGATTTCAACATACTCAATTTTTGAATCGTTAAGTCTCTGGATAGCCATCTTGAGCTTTGGTTCCAAGACCCGGCAAGGCGCACACCAATCTGCGCGGAAAACTACCACATACATATCCGGTTGATTTAGGGCAGCTTGAGATTGCGACGCCGCGAACGCGCCGGCCGCGATGGTTGCAGCTAAAAAAGTTCGTGCAAGTATTTTCATAGGTTTAAATCCAATTTCGAGCTATGTCGCACGTTACGCGTTGAGCTGCATCCTAATTTGTCAGCTATTGGTTTATAAAACAGTAAAACCCGTTCATAGAGTGCATGTTCGGGCGCGCCTTTCACCACGAACGCATCTTATGTAGGCGGTGTATTAAAGGGTGGTGGGCAAAGTGTAGATTTTCCGCTGTAAGACGCACCAGAAATGAATGAAGATCGCGTCACCGTTGCTGACATCCCTTGAATTTCACGGGCTATTTCAATGGCGCTAAAGTTTTGATTCACGCAGCCAAGAACGCGTTTTGTCTTCGCGTCAACGATCGCTGCAAAACCGGTCAATCCGACCCATTTATTGAACAGGGGTACTAAACCTCTATCAAACGCCTCGTGCGCTCCTTTTTCCCATCTTGCCGGCGTTGTAATATCGATGAAAACTTGCTCAGAGTTAACGCCCGCCATTGAGAGTGCTGGGAAAAGTTGCTGATCAAGCGCACGGCTTTCCGGTGTTTTTTCATTTCTAAAATTTACAACGTATATATCTGGGGCGGAAGCGAAAGCCGTGGCTGCAAAGCTTGATAGAGCTAGAACTAGAGCACAAAGTATTTTCGAAAATATAGTCACGGATCAATCCATCCTTTTTTGTTATGGGCGTTGAATGTTTGATTGCAAATTACCGATATCGCTGACTTTAAAAAGCGAAAACCCGAACAGGGAGAACCTGGCCGGGTTTTTTCACTAAATAATATATGAAACTTATTGCGGCGGGGTGTTATAGGCAGGCGGACATTCCGTAGACTTACTTGTGAATGCGGCACGGGATATGTAGGCCGCGCCTGAGGCGGTTGATGACATACGCTTAATTTCATTTGCGATTTCATTCGGGCTAAAGTTTGCATTTAAGCACCCTAAAACCTTCTTGGTTTTTGCGTCTACGACGGCGGCAAAGCCGGGTAGGCCAACCCATTGATTAAACACGGGCACGATGTTGCGGTCAAAAGCCTCATGTGCCCCTTTCTCCCAACGCGCAGCTGTCGTTGTATCTATGACCACGTGCTCTAGTTTTACTCCGGCGTTTGCGAGCGCAGGGTTGAGGCGAGCATCAAGAGCCTGACTTTCAGGACTTTTTTCGTTCCTAAAGTTAACAACATAAACATCTGGAGACGCTGAGAAGGCTGCAGTTGCAAAAGTGGCAGTTAGCATTGAAATAGCAATAATAGTAGCAGATTTCCTCATAACTATGATCCTCTAATTAGATTTTGGCACTTAAAAACTATGCATTAATTTAATCAAAAAATGGTTACCAAAGAGGAAACACTGTCATAACAGACTGTTTACCAAGCTTAATTTTCGCCTTGTTAAAGGTTAAAATTGACTCAGGAGTTCATCTAAGTTGCTGAAAGTATTAGCTAAAATATTCTCATAAAAATATCATCAACATGTTTCATATGATAGGCTTCATCAAACATATCGCGGATTTGGGTTTTTGAAAGGCGTTCTGTGACATCTGTATCTTTCAGGAGTAAATCCAAGAAGGTTCCTTCGCCGGCGTTACCGGACAATCTAAATACTTCCCAAACTTTCATAGCGTTACGCTGCACCAGACTATACGCGCTCTCGCGCTGCTCGCCGGCTTGTGTCAGAGCCAAGAGTATGCGCTGACTGTTGTGAAGCCCGCCCAGCCTATCCATGTTCGCCCGCATTTTTTCCGGATATACCACCAAATTTTCAATCACGCCTGCCAAACGGTGAAGCGCAAAATCGAGATGAACCGTTGTGTCCGGCGCAATTCCGCGCTCCACAGAACTGTGTGATATATCACGCTCATGCCACAGAGCCACATTCTCCATCGCGGGTATAACGGCCATTCGCACAAGCCGGGCAAGGCCTGTCAAATTCTCCGTTAGAACCGGATTGCGTTTATGCGGCATGGCCGATGAGCCTTTTTGTCCTTTAGAGAAAAACTCTTCGGCTTCTAATACTTCCGTGCGTTGCAGGTGGCGGATTTCGGTCGCAACACGCTCAATCGAACTGGCAATGACGCCGAGCACTGCAAAATAGGCGGCGTGACGGTCTCTGGGAATGACCTGCGTTGAGATCGGTTCAACCGAAAGGTTCATTTTTTCGGCGACATGGGCTTCGACTTTGGGGTCTATATTGGCAAAAGTCCCAATGGCGCCTGAAATCGCGCAAACGGCTATCTCTTCTCTCACGGCAACCAAGCGGGTCCTGCCGCGTTCAAATTCCGCGTAAGCTTGCGCGAGTTTAAGGCCAAACGTCGTGGGCTCAGCGTGAATACCATGCGAGCGGCCAATTGTGATAGTATATTTGTGTTCTTCAGCGCGTTTTTTAAGAGCGGCTAGAACACGATCCATACCTGTTAATAAAATATCTGTCGCCCTAGCAAGCTGCACAGACAATGTCGTATCGAGTACATCTGAGGACGTAAAACCTTGATGCACAAACCGTGCGTCTTCTCCGATGAATTCTGATAAATGGGTCAGGAACGCAATAACGTCATGTTTGACTTCGCGTTCAATCTCATCGATCCGGGCGACATCAAATTCGGCTGCGCCGCCTTTGTCCCAGATGTTTTTAGCAGCGGATGATGGTATAACGCCTAGATCGGCGAGGGCATCGCAGCCATGTGCCTCAATTTCAAACCATATACGGTATTTCGTGGCGGCGGACCAAATTTCGGTCATTTCTTTACGGGCGTAACGATCAATCATGATGGACTCTCTTGTCGTATTCTTACGCCCGCGAAATGCCTATTTTATAAGCTGAGGTCAAGCGTAAGAATAGAGCTTTGAAGCCATTAGTCTACGGTGCCTTCATTGCGCTCTTGTGCGGCTTTCCAATCTGCGGGTAGAACTTTTGCCGCATAGAAAAAACTGATCGCGCTAAGCACTAATGCTCCGGCGGCAATGGTTACAGAGAGACGAATGGCATGCACCTGCCCGTAAGCCGGTTCAAAAACATCTGCAAGGAAACCTACAGTCGTAGGGCCGCCGCCCAAAGCAATCAGATTGAGCACCAAGAAGAAAATCGCCGTGGACATGGCGCGCATGTTTATGGGGGCCAATGTCTGCGCAATTGCAAATGAAGGGCCAAGATACATGCCGAGGAAGAAGAGCAATATAGCGCCTAATGCAAGGTGCAGGGTAACTGTGGGAGCCCAAAACACGCCGATCACAAGTGGCAGGCAAATCAGAATCGAAATCGCCGGAACAAGCCCGTAATAGGAGACACTTTTACCCGCAAGTTTTTGCGCGATGAAGCCTCCAAAAAATGTTCCACCACCATAACAGATAGCGTTAGCCACAGCGAGAATATACATCATTTTCGTAAACCCATAAGGTTCGGCTTGTGACGCATCAAAGGGTAGTAGGTAGTCGATTTGCCATGCGGATACCGCATAACCGAGAAACGAGGCCAGAGCGATACCAAAACACATGGCCCACCAAGCCCGGATTTTGAGCAGCACGCGAAGAGCCACTGAGAACGGTGAACTACCCTTAATGACTTTATAGAGCATAATCGCCACCGCTATTAATGTCAGCACTATACCGACAAGCATGGGTAGGTTGATGAACACAGCACAAAGTCCGGCAAAGACGCCTATGCCCACCCAGAAAATCTTGCTGCTAAAAATGCTTTTGAACAGGGATGAAAGAGGCGGCACGACTTCGATGGGGCCTTTTTGAGTGGCTTTTTCCTGCGCGCCGCGAAGTGGTTCACGCACCACAAGACGGGTGACAACAGCCAAGGCTACGCCGATCATGCCTAATATAATCAACAAGGTGCGCCAGCTAAATCCATTGTCCGGGTTGCCAAGTGAATATCCCGCGATGAAATAGGCGAAACCAAGTCCAAGGGGGATGCCGAGGGAATAGATAGCCAGTGCTCCGGAGCGCTCTTCTTTGGGGTAGAGATCGGAAATTATAGAGTGAGAGGGCGGACTGCCGCCGGCTTCGCCAATACCCACGCCCATACGCGCCAATCCGATGCTTAGGAAACTGTTCGCCATACCTGTTAGCGCTGTAAACCCGCTCCAGACCGCAAGCGAAATAGTAACAATATTTACACGGTTATACCGGTCAGCCAGCCATGCAATTGGAATGCCGACAACCGTATAGAACAGCGCAAACAGAAAGCCTTTTAGAAGGCCAAGCTGTGAATTGGAGAGGCCCAAGTCTGCCTGAATGAACGGGGAAAGAATTCCGATAATTTGCCGGTCAATAAAGTTGAACGCATAAATCAGAGTCAAGAGTATAAGAATAAGCGTTCTGTATGACTTGGACGGTAGTTTATCCATGATATTTCCCCGAATATTTTCGTTTATCAAGACGCGATAAAGGCAGCGGCGTCAAGAGTTTAAAGTTATGGGATCAATTACATCAATCCCAGTGCCTTGAAGCTGGCAATATTATCGCGGCCAATGATGAGGTGATCATGCACAGTGACGCCTATAGCTTTTGCGGCTTTGACCATGTTTTGTGTCATGGCCAGATCACTCTGACTTGGCGTTGGATCACCGGACGGATGGTTATGGGCTTAAATGATGGCCGTGCTATCTAAGTCGAGCGCGCGTTTTATGACCTCGCGGGGATAAACCGGCGCGCGGTCAACAGTGCCGTGGCCGAGCACCTCGTCGGCTATCAAGCGGTTTTTTCGGTCCAAAAACAGCACGCGAAACTGTTCCTTACCTTCAAACTGCATGGCGATTCGGCAATAATCGAGTAGGGCCGTCCAAGATGATAGGATAGGGCGGCCTAAGATGCTTTCCTGACCGAGCTTGGTCGCCGCAGCTTTAATAATTTTAAGATCCCAAGCGGTCTTTTCGCTGATGCCTTTGACTTCGGCCAGACGGTCGACAGGCGCGGCGATAACCTCAGCAAAGCTGCCAAATTTGGAAATCAAGTCTTTCGCAATGGGTTTAACATCTCGCCGCGGAATAGAGTTGAAAAGATAAAGCTCTAAAAGTTCATAATCAGCGAGTGCAGCTGTGCCGCCCTCTGCGAACCGCGCGCGTAAGCGGTCCCTATGACCATGATAATGGGGCTTTTCAGTCGCCACGCGGGTTAGACATAAGGCGGACGGTGCAGACCAGCAGGCGACGTTGTAAATATCTCGCACCCCGTCTTCGTTACGCCGATAGAATGTTCGAATTGCGCTGTCAATTTGCGGTCGCGGGTCACGGCTGTCCAGCCATCAGACAGTATCTTTACATGCGGTTTTCCGAGGTTTATCATAGGCTCGACTGTAAAAAACATACCTTCACGAAGTGTTTCGCCTTCGCCCGGACGGCCAAAATGAAGAATATTCGGGCTATCATGAAACAAACGCCCGAGTCCGTGTCCGCAGAAATCTTGCACAACAGAGCAGCGTTCACCTTCGGCAAATTTTTGAATAGCGTAGCCAATATCACCCGTTGTGTTTCCAGGCTTTACCGCGGCAAGGCCTAACATCAGGCTATCATAAGTAATATTGATCAGGCGCTCTGCGCGGCGATTGATAACGCCCACAGGGTACATACGCGATGTATCGCCGTGCCATCCATCAACAATGACCGTCACATCAATATTGACAATATCACCTTCTTTGAGCGGTTTCGGCGACGGAATGCCGTGGCAAACCACGTGATTAATGGATGTGCATGTCGTATTTTGGTAACCTCGGTACCCGAGGCAGGCTGGTACGCCGCCATTATCGGTGACGAACTCAAACGCGGCTTTGTCAATCTCTTCTGTGGTAACGCCAGGCTTTACCATCGGCACAAGCATGTCAAGGCACTCCGCCGCAAGCAGTCCGGCTTTGCGCATGCCCGCAAAAGCTTCAGGGGTGTGAAGTTTAATGGCTCCATCACGAAAATCGGGAGCGTCGGCTGCGTCAATGTAATTCATAAAGCCTCACTATCAGAGAGTGCCCGGATAGGCCATAGCCTTGATGTGGTCTGTTTTGGTAATTTTTCGCTCGGCAGACAACTAAGAGTGACGTTTTCATTATGACTTAACGGCAACAGAAAGGCGCTGACCAAGTGTAATACCATTTATGTCGATATCACAACCATATGCCAAAACCTCCACACCTGCATGGGTCGCAACGGCAAACTCGCGAGCATATTCTGGGTCAATATCCCTTGCAAGGTCAAAGCTTTCGCTGTCCGTGCGGTTGACGCAATAGAGCATCACGGCACGGCAGCCTTGCCTCGCCATATCGGTGAGTTCTCTAAGGTGTTTTGTGCCGCGTGCCGTGTGACTATCTGGGAACTCGGCCAGAGGCGGGCGGCGCGAAAGCGTTACGTTTTTAACCTCCACATAGCACGGCGGCTTGTTTTGATCTTCGAGCAGAAAGTCAATCCGGCTGTTTTGTCCATATTTGACCTCACGCCTTAGAGTGTCATACTTGGATAGCTCGGTCACATGTCCGCTGGTTATAGCTTGCTCAACAATCTTGTTAGCGGTCGCTGTATTGATGCACACAAGAGCCCCTGAAACCTCAATGACTTGCCAGTCATATTTTAGTTTACGTTTGGGGTTGAGAGCTTCACTCACCCAGACAATTGCACCCGCGTCTTTGACCCCCGTCATCGCGCCCGGGTTGGCGCAATGCGCCGTAATTATACGTCCGTTGAGGTCGATATCTGACAGAAAGCGCTTGTAACGCTTTATCAAAATACCTTTTTTTATAGGGGCGGGGAATTTCATCTTGCGAGCACTATGAATTGCCAGCAGAACAGCCGCAACATCTAAGAGGATATCATGAGCGAAAATTCTGTAACGGCTGGCATTATCTTGATCGGTGATGAATTATTGTCTGGCCGTACGCAAGACACAAATCTGCGCACGATAGCCAGTTTCCTTATGCCGTTGGGCGTTCAAATCTCAGAGGCCCGAATCATTTCGGATAATTCAGAGGTTATCGTCAAAACCGTCCGTGAGTTCTCCATAGCGTTTGATTATGTGTTTACGACTGGCGGTATTGGGCCAACACACGACGATATTACGGCTGACTGCATCGCGGCGGCGTTTGGTGTGAGCATATCTGAGCGGGCAGACGCGTTGAATGAATTGCGTGTGCGTTATAAAGACGATGAGTTAAATGCGGCGCGGCGGCGCATGGCGAGAATCCCCGACGGTGCCAGCTTGATAAAAAACCCCGTATCTCAAGCCCCTGGCTTTCAAACCGAGAACGTTTTCACCCTCGCAGGCGTGCCGCAAATTATGGCTGGAATGTTGCCTGATATTACTCACCGAATCACTGGCGGGCCGACCATGCACGCCTGCTCGGTGCTTGCTAAAAATATTGGGGAAGGGGATGCCGCCCGCTATCTTTCAGATATTGAGGCGGCATATCCCGGCGTCTCTGTTGGCAGTTACCCGTTTTTTAACGATGAGTTTCGCGGCGTAAACTTTGTGGCGCGCAGCACGAACCGGAAAAGTTTGAACGCGGTTGAAGACAAGCTGAAAAAACTTGTTAAGGCTCTAAGTTAGTTTCGCTACTTCATTATTGCTTTTTGCGCGCTCTGCCTCTGCGTCAGTGGTTTTTCGGTACAAAAGACCCGTAATAAAAGCCACGATTATTGTCGTCATCAAATAAGGCATAAAATCATATTCACCAATCAGGGCAACACATCCTCCCCATGCCGCGAGGCCGAGAGCTGGAATGAAACGGCTTGATATATATGGCATCTTTCTCTCCTTACGATCCGTAGAAAGATGCAAGTTGAATGCCAGTAGTCTTAGGAGAGACATCAGAGCACGTCAAAATAAACCAGATAGAGGCAAAACTATTGTTGAATTTCTTTCAAACATGTAGCACACGCTAAATCAGAGCATTTTGCGTTCAATTGAATTCACGAAGCCTCAGAAAATAGGCGAAGAGAGCCCAATTTCTGAGTTCATTTTTTCGCAAATAGCACTAGGTCGCGGGCGTGGTGGAATTGGTAGACACGCAAGACTTAAAATCTTGTTCCTGTATAGGAGTGCCGGTTCAATTCCGGCCGCCCGCACCACTCAAAAATATCATAAACTGTGAACTGATTTTGGAGGCACCACCCGGAATCGAACCGGGGTGGACGGATTTGCAATCCGCTGCGTAACCACTCCGCCATGGTGCCATCAAGCGCGCCGTATATCGGAGAGCTTATGCGTGTGCAACGGCGATTTTAAAATTGCTGTGAAAATTTCGTTGATATTTACATCTGTTTTTATATCTGTATGTGCGCTATGCAAATTATAGCCTTGTAACGCGGCACAAACCCCGCATTATATTCACCTAGGATATGGTACAGATTATAGTACCATTTTTGCGAGATTTAAAAAATGTTCAATTTCTCTAATGCGCGTCAACACATGATTGATAGCCAGATCAGAACAAGCGATGTCACTGACGTCAACGTTCTGAGGGCCTTTCGATCAATTTCCAGAGAAAATTTTATACCAAAAGCTCAACAGGCTTTGGCTTACAGCGATGCCCATATAAATTCCGGTGATGGGCGCAGCCTTATACGGCCCCGCGATTTCGCCAAAATGGTGCAGGCGGCGGATATACAGCGAACCGATGTGGTTCTCGATATTGCCTGTGGTAGAGGATATTCCTCGGCGATCCTTGGTAACCTAGCGGAGACTGTTATCGGACTGGAAGATACGGAAGAGCGTGTAAACAGGGCCTCAGCAGCGTTAATAGACGCGGATATAACTAACGCGGCCGTAATTCAGGGCGCACTTAAAAGCGGCGCCTCAGAGCACGGACCTTTTAATGTCATTTTCGTTAATGGCGGGATATCAGAGGTTCCTCAGACATGGCTGGATCAACTTGCCCATGATGGACGATTGGTTGCGGTCATTCAGGACGGCCCGATGGGGCGAGCTTGTGTGTATACAAAATCCGGTAATGCGATAGGGGAGCGCGCCGTGTTTGATGCCAGTGTGCCCGCTTTGGAGGCTTTCAAGCGGGCACCCGTATTTGCTTTATAAAACAAACCAAGGTTAATCATGTGGTTACACCCGAAACAAAAAACCTACTTAAGTGTAGGCATAATTTTATCTGCTTACACGGCTCTTTTTCAGTTTCCCGCGGCCCATGCGGAGACGCTGCAAGAAGCTCTTGTTTCAGCCTATAATAGCCATCCCAGCCTACTCGCTGAGCGTGCTCGTGTGCGCGAGATAGATGAAAACTATGTTCAAGCCCGTGCCCAAGGCCGCCTGACATCCACTATCGCGGGAAGTTTAGATTATTCAGTATTGCGCACACCCAATGCAAATTTTCAAAGCCCTGCGGCGAGCGGGTCCTCAACAGTAGACGCTGTGCCTAAAAGCGTACAATTGCAGGTCATTCAACCGCTCTATCAGGGCGGCCGTATCCGGGCCCTTAAGTCTCAGGCAAAATCCGGTATTATGGCGGCGCGGGAAGGGTTGCGGAGTGTTGAGCAGAACATATTTCTAAATGTCGCGACGACTTATAGTCATTTAAGCAGGGATGAAAATGCGGCACGAATTCGGCGTAACAATGTTCGTGTTTTAGCCCGTCAACTCCAAGCTGCAACGGATCGTTTTGACGTCGGAGAAGGAAGCCGCACGGACATAGCTCAGGCTGAAGCGAGGATGGCGGCGGCTGAAATTGGCTTGGCGCAGGCTGATGCGGCTTTGCAAATTTCGCGCTCATCTTATACGCGTGCTGTGGGTCACCCACCTAGCCAGCTAGAGGATCTGCCTTTATTTGTCATTCCAGATACTTTGGATGCAGCTATTAATATTGCAAGAGAGAACAATCCGCAGATTTTGGCGGCTTTGCTGAATGAAGAGGCGGCTGGGGAGGCAATTAATGTCGCAAAGGCAGCGTCGCGCCCAAAAATCTCAATTACAGGCACGGCGTCTGCTGTGCGAGACCAGCTTTCACTCTTCCAAGAGGCGGAAACAGCGGCTTTGGCCGCGCAAATCAGCATCCCGATTTTCTCTGGCGGTATAAATCGGTCCAGAGTGCGCGCCGCCGGCCACGCACGCACCCGCTCTATGTTTGAAACGCGGGATACAGAGCGTGCTGTTGACGATGCGGTTACTCAAGTGTGGGCACAGCTTGACGCGGCGAAGCGAACGCTTGTTGCAAGTCAGGCGCAGGTTAAAGCTGCCCAATTTGCCTTTGACGGCGTAGAACTGGAGCAGCAACTTGGAACGCGGAGCACTTTGGATGTGCTGAATGCAGAGCAAGAGCTCTTGGAATCAAAACTTACGGTGATCAATGCTAAGGCCGCTGTGCAAACGGCTGAGTTCCAATTGCTAACGGCGATGGGCGTTTTTGATGCGGTATCAATTCGTCTGGCCGTTGACATGTACGATCCGGCTGAGAATTTCGAGACTGTACGATATTCCGGCATGACAAAAATCATAGATAAGTATGTTCCGGAGGCGGCCGCGAAAACCAGCACAAAGATTGGGCGCGCCATTAACGCTTTTGAAGCTACTGTTTCGGACAAAATGAAATAGCATGGCTTTCAGCTTTCATAAATCTTAATCTCAAGCCGACTTTTTAAATATACGGCAAACACCCAACTTAGCCTCTATACTGAGAAAAATGCTGTTTTCCCCGGAGAATAGAATCATCTGATAGCTAGACAAGTGGTGCGGGTTTCCCTAACCTTAGGAAAGTATAAGGGATTCTCTCTGTTTTAGGGGATAGGGGCAGGAATAAAATATGTCTGAGCCGACAACAGAAACTTTGACCAACACTGGGGCCTCAGATCCTAGCATGGAAGACATATTGGCATCTATCCGCCGAATCATTGCCGATGATGCTCAAGAGGTTGCACAAGCCGAAACGTCTGACAGCGGTGACGTTAGGCAACTCGCGCCCATCTCTCAAGTCGATCAAGATCAAAATAAAACACTGATTAATCCGGAGTCCGCACATGACACCGAAGATAGTGTAGATTTTGATGATATTCTTATAATGGATGATGACGATTTCGCGGCGGTTGAGCTGGAAATTCCTGATGCTGAGCTTTTCGCCGCTGATAATGCTTCAAATGGAGGATTGCTTGACGATGACATGGACGCGCTTACCGCCGAAATTCAAGGTATCATTGATAATTCTGAACCTACCGCGCTAAATGCCTCTCCTCTGCCAGTTCAGCAAGACGAAGTCGCTATGATCGACGTTGTGGACGTTGATGTTTCAGATATAAGTGTTGAGAGTGCACCGGTCATAGACATATTTCCTGAGACAGTTGAGGTTTCGGCGGATATTGACTCTGGTGACGATTTGCTGGCCATGTTTGACAATGATATTGACCTCATATTGGATATGGAAGATGCTGTAGAGTTCACTGATGTCACAAGCCCAGATGAAGGGGTAACTCAGAAGGTTTTGGATGAAACAGTGACTGAAATACCAACCGCTACTCAGCAAGACATTTTACCATCACCCGCTGAACCCGACTTGGGCACCTCTGATTTGGATGCTATCGCGCTTGTCGAATCGCTGCTGACCGATGACGAGGATGGATTTGCTGCGGATGAGGCGGCTCTGGATGATCTGATTGCTCAAAGCAACTCGGAATTGGGTGTAGAGACAATCGACCCGTCGAT
Organism: uncultured Caulobacterales bacterium; assembly: GCA_964352785.1. Taxonomy (GTDB): domain Bacteria; phylum Pseudomonadota; class Alphaproteobacteria; order Caulobacterales; family Maricaulaceae; genus JACOMS01. The sequence continues at coordinate 6,057 of CAYGTI010000030.1, read as the reverse complement.
GACGTCAGGACAAACGGATATGAGCGCTGACGATGACCTTGATCTGGTTAAGTCCTTGATGGCTGACCTCACAGACGAAGCGCTTCTCGAAGCTGCGCCAGAAGATGTTCAAACATCAGCCAATATTCCCGCCGCTGAGATAGACGTCATGGACGATATCCTCGAATTGACGATGGCGGATGAAGCTGAGCTTAATGTTGAGCTCGATAAATTATCCGATCTTTCATCAAATACAGAAAAACCATCAGACGAGGCTGATATTGCCGTACTGGATGAGACTGCAGACATTGATGACGATGTAGAAAGTGTGGATGCAAGCATTAATGCTCTACTCCAAATTGCAGCCTCCGCTGAAATGGAGGCTGTAGGCCTTCAAAGTCCTCAAACGGCGACGCTAGATGATCTTTTAGACTCGAATTCGAATTTAGATATTGATTCTTTAGATACAGACATTCTTGATATCCTCAATGCTGATCCGGATGCAAAGCCGGCGTTCGATCTTGATGCGGCGTTGATGGATATTGAAAAAGCGGCGGCGGATATCAAAGAAGACATTGCTGTTGTGTCCGAGCCTTTGTCAGGAACGGATACATTAGCGGGAATGGATTTAGAAACTCTATTGCCGATTGAGACCGAAGATAAACAACCAGATATGGCTGATGAACTCTCTCGTGACGATATTAGCGATATTTTTGATGACACGGATGACAATGAAGTCATAACCGAGCCATCCAAACCTGTAGAAACGAATGAGACAGGCGATAAAGTCGCCTCTAAAGCAGATTTAAAACCCGAACCGACCCCCGAACAGGAGAACCCCGAAATGCCCCAGCTTGTAGCCAAAGATGCTATCTTGGACGATGTCACAGAAGTCGCAACCGCCGAAGCCTTTGCATCCCTTAATCAAGTGGTCGAAGATAAAGCTGTGTTCGCAGAACGCGGCCCGCGTATTGGCGATTTGGTACAAGATGCCCTGCGCCCTATGCTTAAAGAATGGCTTGATGGTAATCTTAAAGGTATTGTTGAGCGCGCAGTGGCCAAAGAAGTCAAACGTATTTCTACCGGAAAGTAGGGACAAAATACGCTCTTTAAAACCCCAGCCAAGCGGGGTATGGTTCTATATTATAGCCCCGCCCTCAATTGCAGGGGGCGGGGTTTCTTTGTTTAGTGCATGTTGCGTTAAATTGAGTCCTACAAGTCGTTAAAAAGTGGGCGAAAAGGCCCAATTTTTAAATCTATTTCAACGCGTATTGCACGAGAGATATCACTCATGCTTGATAAGAATTTTAATCCCAAAGACGCCGAAGCCCGCATTTACGATATGTGGGAGCACTCGGGCGCGTTCAAACCGCGTATGGACACGTCCCGCGAGGCCTATTCCATTGTAATACCGCCGCCAAATGTCACGGGCTCGTTGCATATGGGGCATGCGGTCAATAACACGCTGCAGGATATTCTGATCCGGTTCGAGCGCATGCGCGGTAAGGACGTGCTCTGGCAGCCCGGGACGGACCATGCGGGGATTGCGACGCAAATGGTTGTCGAGCGCAAACTCGCCGCTGAAGGCAATCTGGGCCGTAAGGACATGAGCCGGGACGAATTTGTGGCCAAGGTTTGGGAGTGGAAACATGAAAGCGGCGGCAATATCAGCCAGCAGCTTCGCCGCTTGGGTGCGTCATGCGATTGGTCGCGCGAGAAATTCACTTTGGGTAATCCGGATGATCCAAGCGATAAAATGGCCGAAGCCGTTACCAAAGCGTTCGTTGAGATGTATGAGGCCGGGCTGATCTACCGCGACAAACGCCTCGTCAATTGGGATCCGCATTTTCAAACGGCGATTTCCGACCTAGAAGTTGAGAACCGCGAAGTCGATGGGCATTTCTGGCATTTTAAATATCCTTTAGACGGCGGTGAAACATACGAGTATGTCGAAAAAGACGAGGACGGAAATGTGACTCTACGGGAGACGCGGGATTATATCTCTATTGCGACAACACGGCCGGAGACCATGCTCGGAGACGGCGCGGTCGCGGTACACCCCGAAGATGAGCGCTACAAGCCTATTGTGGGTAAGATGGTGCGTTTGCCTTTGGCCAATAGATTGATCCCGATCATCACCGATGAATATCCTGACCCCGAATTTGGCTCCGGTGCAGTAAAAATTACAGGCGCTCATGATTTTAATGATTATGAAGTTGCCAAGCGCAACGACATTCCGATGTACAGTCTCATGGATGAGCAGGCGCGGATGTGTGCGTCAGACATCATGCCGGAGAAATATGTCGGTATGGATCGGTTCGACGCGCGCAAAGTTGTTGTTTCGGACATTGACACAGAAGGTTTACTTCTCGCTGTTGAGGACAAAAAAGTCATGCAGCCCTTTGGCGATAGATCGAACGTCGTGATTGAGCCGATGCTCACGGATCAATGGTATGTGGATGCGAAGGCTTTGGCAGGCGATGCGATTGCGGCGGTCAATGACGGTATAACAAACTTTGTCCCCGCAAATTGGAAAAAAACCTACGACAATTGGATGAATGATATCCAGCCTTGGTGTATCTCAAGGCAACTTTGGTGGGGGCACCGGATTCCAGCTTGGTTCGGGCCACGGGGAGGAGCCGAATTGCCCCCGGAAGCTAAAGATTGGGATACATATGACTCTCGAAAGTTTCAGAAAATTTTCGTTGCCGAAACAGAATTGGATGTAAAAAGTCTTGCTGAATCTTACTATGGGAATGAAGTGCAATTTGTTGAGAGTAAGGAAAAACTTGCCGCACAATTTTTGAAGGATTCCTTACAGCAAAACAACCATATAACGACGCTTTATCGCGACCCCGACGTCCTCGACACATGGTTCTCGTCCGGTCTTTGGCCATTCTCAACGCTAGGTTGGCCTGAGGAAACAGCGGAACTTAAACGTTTCTATCCCGGTTCAGTCCTTGTCACAGCCTTCGATATTATCTTCTTCTGGGTCGCCCGGATGATGATGATGGGGATGCATTTCCAAAAAGATGAAGATGGGAAGGGCGAGGTGCCGTTCAAGGATGTGTATATCCACGCCATTGTCCGGGATGAAAACGGGCAAAAGATGTCTAAATCCGAGGGCAACGTGATTGACCCTGTCGATTTGATTGAGGGTATTGGCATTGATGAGCTCGTTGCAAAGCGCACAACAGGCCTCAGGCAGCCGGAAAAAGCGCCCAAAGTTGAAAAAGCAACGCGCAAACTATACCCGGACGGATTTGAGGCCTACGGAGCCGACGCGTTGCGCTTTACCCTTGCAGCTATGGCGGCGGCGGGGCGCGATATTAAGCTTTCCGTAAAACGCGTCGAGGGTTACCGTAATTTCGGAACCAAGCTCTGGAATGTCGCTAGCTTTGCGCAAATGAATGAGTGCCGCTCGTGCCCGGATTTCGATCCTGCGTCATGCCGGCAATCCGTCAATCAATGGGCGATTGGCGAAGCCGTTAAAACAACGCATCAAGTCACTGAAAATATTGAAAAGTACCGTTTTAACGATGCGGCTGATGCGATTTATAAATTTGCCTGGAACAGCTACGCTGCCTGGTACATCGAGTTGATTAAACCCATTATGAACGGGGATGATGCTGACGCCAAAGCAGAAACACAGGCGGCAGCGGGCTGGATCTTGGATCAAATCCTAAAATTGCTTCATCCCTTTATGCCGTTTATCACCGAAGAGCTGTGGGCAAAAACATCCGAGCACCGCGAAAGCCATCTTATTTTAGCCGAGTGGCCCGATCTTTCTGATAGCCTGATAAATGAGGCGGCCAGCGCTGATATAGATGCGCTTATCCGCATTATTTCGGCCATACGGTCTGTACGCTCGGAAATGAATGTACCGCCATCCAAAAAAGGGCCGCTGATATTGATTGGCGGAAGCACGCAGATGCAGGAGCGCCTGAATACATATGCGTCCGCCATAGAGATATTGGCCCGCGTGAATAGCTGGAGCGTGGCTGACACTGCGCCGATGGGCGCTTTGCAAACAATTGTTGATGAGGCTGTTCTGGCACTGCCGCTTGAAAGCCTGATTGATCTGGACGCCGAGCGCGCACGGCTGTCTAAGGAAATAGAGAAAACGCAAGCCGAGATTGAAAAAATCGATAAAAAACTCAGCAACGCCAGTTTTGTTGAGCGCGCACCCGAATCTGTGGTCGCTGAGCAGCACAACCGCAAAGCTGCGTTCGCTGCGGAATGTGAAAAATTACGCGAGGCCTTAACAAGCCTTGGGTAAAATAAGTAACCGTGCGTGATACTAGCAACATATTGCGTTAATTATTTTGACTCGCTTTTCGTCAAATTATCCTTAAATGCTTCTGAGTGGGGCGTTTGTAGTTATATGCGAAGTTCGCCACCGAGATATGGGAGGCTTTCGGATAGATGGCGACGAAGCCAAAATTTGAAAAAGCAGAGATCGTTTGTCCTGATGACCGCAACGTGCCGGACCATATACAGACGCATGCGAAAACCTATTGGGTGACGCGCCGTAAAATCCGGTTAAGAGTTATGCTGGCCACATCGCCGGCGCAAGATCCCCGCGGTACACTGATTTTTTTTCCGGGCCGTACAGAGTTTATCGAAAAATATTTTGAGACGATAGGTGACTTTTTAAAACTGGGGTTTACCGTTTTAATTATGGATCCACGCGGGCAGGGATTGTCAGACCGTATGGTCGCTGATCCTCTAAAAAGCTATGTGCGGGATTTTCAAGATTACGCGGATGATCTCGCCTATGTGGCAGAAGAATTTCAAGCACACCTGCCCAAACCGCATATCCTTATGGGACATTCTATGGGAGGGCTTGTCGCGCTTCAGTCCGTTTTGTCCGGGGTTATAAATCCCTCGGCTGTTGTCTGCAGCGCGCCGATGACGGGCCTGTTTGATATTGAAACCTCGGTTATGAGTACCATGATCCGTATCGCCTCTGCGCTTGGTTTTTCAAAACGTGCGCTGCCGTTTCAGAAACAAGAGGGGGGAGTGCCTGTGCCGTTCAAGGGTAATAAGCTGACCTCTGATGAAACCCGGTTTGAATTATGGGCCGCCTATTTTCGCAATGTTCCAGAGCTACGTGTCGGGCCGCCCACATTTGCGTGGGTCTGCGCGGGGCTGAAGGCTATGGCCTATGTAAATCGAAACGCGACGCAATTAAAAATACCGGGATTGATCGTAGCAGCCGGCGGTGATCCAATTGTTGATCCCGCCTCTAATCAGCGTTTTTGCGAAGCATCAGGAATTGATTATCATGTGGTACCTGGCGCGCTGCATGAATTGTTTCTTGAGCAGGATAAGTATCGGTTGCAATTTTTCCAAGCCTTCGAGACGTTTTTGGACAAAAACGCACTCTAGGGTCTATTCAGAGCTTAAGGCGCGGCGGTTTTGCCCGTAAACATCCACCTGTAAAACCACCAGGCGGCTATGGCGGCAATGATTTGCGCGCCGATAAACAGTGGCGCATCAAGCGTCCGGATACCCGCGAATGTATCTGAGAGACACCGCGCGATTGTTACGGCGGGGTTAGCAAAAGATGTTGACGCCGTGAACCAATAGGCTGCGGTTATATATAAACCAACAGCCATAGGTACAGCGCCGAGTTTAACCTTAACGGTGGCTAAAATCACAAAGACCAAGCCAAAGGTGGCAACGGCTTCCGATAGGCCTTGCGGCGCTCCTGCGCGAATGTTCTGTGATAGCTGAAATACCGGTTGTTCGAACATGAGGTGCGCGAGGTAAACCCCCAGAATTCCACCGATAATTTGCACAAAGACATAGGCGGCTCCATGCTGCGCAGTAATGTCTTTGTTAAGAAAAAAGGCGAGCGTGACAGCGGGGTTAAAATGAGCTCCGGATACAGGCCCTAGCATTGTAATCAGCACAACTAATATAGCGCCCGTCGCTACCGTGTTTCCTAAAAGTGCAATGGCGACATTTCCACCCGAGAGTGTTTCGGCCATAATGCCCGAGCCAACCACAGCCGTTAAAAGCAATAGTGTCCCCAAAAACTCTGCCGCATATTTTTGAGCGTTTGTGTAGATC
>CAYGTI010000029.1:0-32487 GCA_964352785.1 uncultured Caulobacterales bacterium | reverse complement strand
AAAGTCTCTCTTAGCCCGGGCCGAAATCTGTGCCATTTTATATGACGACGGACACTGTGGATAACTAACTGAAGTCAAAATCATTTGATAATGATTGCAATATTTGCTACAGTAAAACGATACAGTAGATGACTGTAGCAATTGAATTTATTCAATAAAAACAACGATATGGATACCTAGCTTTGGGCTCTCATCGCCCGCTCCATATTTTCTTTCAAAATCAATGACTTATAACGCCACAGCGCTGCCCCGCTAGTTGCATGCTTAGTGTTGGAAGCAGAAGGAATAACTCTTTTGGCGTTAAATATACCTGTGGATAAAACATTTCAGTTTTTTGAGATTGTATAAAAATACTTCTGAGTTTTCAAGTTTTTGTTAGTTCTACATGGCGTGCCATTGGCCCAGCCCGCGCCGTTGGCGGTGCCCGAGACCACGGTAGGCAAGCGGGCTATGATGAGGCGGCGCATGCATATGCCTATCAACGGATCGGGCGTTCGTCTTGCGAATAATAGCCTTCTGCGGCGCAAAGGTTTATGATCATCGGAAGGGGTTGGCCGTATAGATTTCTTTGGCATACGCCTTTATCAAAGCGCATAGAGACGAGTTCTTGGTGCGCGCCATGTGCCGTGTATTGAAGGTTCATGTAAGTGGATTTTATGCGTGGCTGAAGAATGGATTATCCGGCCAAGCTAAGCGAAGGCGCCGTCTGACAGGGCTTATCAAGCAGTCTTGGCTCGAGAGTGGCTGTGTCTATGGATACCGTAAAATCCATTATGATCTGCTGAGCCTGGGCGAGCTCTGCGCGGCCAACACCGTCGCCAAGCTGATGCGAGGCGAAGGTTTACGGGCGCAAGTCGGCTATAAACGCCGACCCGGCAAGTATGGAACCAAGCCCGCCATGGTAGCCGTAAATCAGTTGCAACAGGACTTTAAACGTGGACGCCCCTGATACAGTTTGGGTGACTGATATCACCTACATTCGAACGCATGAGGGCTGGCTATATTTGGCGGCCATCATCGATCTGTATTCACGCAAAGTTGTCGGGTGGTCGATGCACTCCCGCATGCAGACATCCCTTGCGCTCAATGCTCTGCTGATGGCCGTGTGGCGGCGCAAACCGACAGAGAAAGTCATCGTGCATTCGGATCAAGGTTCACAGTTTACGAGCCATGAGTGGCGCGAATTCTTGACCGATCACAATCTGTAAGCCAGTATGAGCCGACGTGGCAACTGTTACGATAATGCTGCCGCGGAGAGCTTCTTCCATCTTCTCAAGACTGAGAGGATTAGGAGAAAAACTTTCAAAACCCGTCAAGAAGCGTGGCATGACGTGTTCGATTACATAGAATTATTTTACAATCCAAGACGCAAACATGGTAACAATGGGGTGTTGTCACCCGTCGAATTTGAGATGGCAGCAAAATGAAGTAGCAAGGTGTCTATAAAGCTAGGGGCACATCACTATTTGTTTTTTTTTGCTGCCGGCCTAATTTTTCATTACATGCGTAGGGAAGTGGCTCTGTAAATATTCCAGATACTCCTCAGAGACGCTTGGTTAATGCGCTTGAATTGTAAAAATGTAACAGGTTGTTCGATATGTCGTGCCTCTATTTATCAAATAGCTTGTTTTTTTAGGGAAAAAATTATCAAATAGGTAAATGTTGCATAATTGTAACGCTTCACAAATAGATCACGGTTTTGTCATTCCAGCGGTTGACGACAAGCGTCGAAAGAAATTAATACTGAGACTCATATATAGTGCCGAATGGCGAGTCATTGCACGCATCCATCTATTGTATCATCGAAAGGGACCCTGATGAAAACTAGAACCTATCTCAAATTACTCCTGTCCAGCACAGCTATTGTTGCCTTGGGCGCATCACCGTCATTCGCGCAAGACGATTCAAGTGCCCCATCGGTAAATGATGAGGTTGTTGTAACGGGTTCGCGGATCAAGAAAAGCACATTTAGTAGCCCGGTTTCGATGGATGTCTTGAATGCCGACGCCGCTAAGATTGAAGGCATCGCCGACATTGGCGGATTATTGCAAACGGCGACTGCCGCGTCCGGATCAAATCAAATCACAGCCGCAGTTTCAACAGCCTACGTAGCCAATGGCGGCGTTGGCGCAGAAACAATTGGCCTACGCGGTCTCGGCGCTAACAGAACACTTGATCTGGTTAATGGACGCCGTGCGGGTCCATCTGGAACACGCGGTTCAATCGACGCTTTTGACCTCGGATCTATACCGCTTCTTGGTGTTGAGCAGGTTGACATATTGAAAGATGGTGCATCTGCCATTTACGGATCTGATGCGATTGCCGGTGTTGTTAACTACATCACCGATAAATCTGATGGTGCTGAAATTGACTTGTATACACAGATAGCTGAAGAGGGATCAGGTGAGATTTTCCGCGGATCAGCGACTTATGGTGATAGTTTTGAACGCGGTAGATTCCGCGTAACGGCCGATTACTACAAACGTGAAGAGCTTGCGCGTAAAGATCGCTCCTACTTGGATTGTACGCAAAACTATACATTCACAGATGCGAGCCTCTCAACACGTGCTGATGTCATTGACCCTCGGACAGGCAATCCCCAGTGCGGCGGAACGATCTGGGGTCAAGTCTGGGTTTATGACTATGGATCCGACAACCTTGCGCCAAATCCACGAAATATTATCTTGCAATTCGACCGCGGTGGAAACCTCGGAAACTTTATCCCCTCTGTTCCTGCAACTCAGGACGGGTCGGGCATCGGAACACCTCCGGGTTGGTTTCAGGTTGAGTATTTTCCGGATGATATCGCTGGGAATCCACTTTTCGCGGGCTTCGATGCCACAAGTAATTTCCAAAATGCTGTAACGGATTTGTACCCTGAAATGCAAAGCCGCGATTCGGTTGTTCCAGAACTTGAGCGTATGACTCTTATGGGTGATGTCGAGTATGAACTTACAGACAATATCACAGCTTATGGCGAAGCTCTTTTCAACAGAAGAGAAACCTATGTGAACGGGCATAAGCAATACTGGACTTACCAGTATGGTGAAAGTGCAGCCGTTTTCGGCGGAGGTGCCAATACTAACCCTATCTCCGCAGGTTGGACAGGTGACAATACGTGGTTCAGCCCAACACCTGTTGTTGAACATGGCGATGAGGAAGTCAAAATCGACTATTGGCGTCTTGTCGGCGGATTACGCGGGAGTTTTGGCGAGTCTGGGCCGTTCCCAGGCTGGGATTGGGACGTCTATGCTCAACATTCAAACAGTTCCGGCGAGTACACAGAACAAATTATTCGAAATGACGCTATTGCGCCTTACAACTTCCAGACATCTAGTTGTGTCGGTCAAACATCTCCTGGCGCAACAGCGACAACAAACACCGGTGAAACTGTCACCATTGCGGGCCGCCCTTGCGTGGACTTGCCTTGGTTTAGTCCTGACTTCTTGGCGGGCGATCTGTCTCAAGCTGAGAGAGACTTCCTCTTGGATTCAGACACAGGTACAACCGACTTCACGCAGACCACAATTGAAGGTTACGTGACGGGCGATGTGATTGATATGCCAGGAGGTAAACTGCAGGCGGCTCTTGGTTATTTCTTCCAACGCGACGAAATTACGGATCGCCCATCCGATACAACGCTGGCGGGGAACGAGTTCCAAGGGTCACAAGCGGGTATCACTACGGGTGTGCAATCAACCAATGCGATATATGGCGAGGTGAGTATTCCGCTTGTACGTGATTATCCTCTTTTCGAGAACTTGGAGTTAATTGGATCTGGTCGATACACGGAAATTACATCTGAAAACAGAGATGGGCGATCCATTTCCGTTGACGGGTTTAACTACCGCGCCACGGCGAACTGGCAAATTATTCCTGCTCTTCGCTTACGCGGCACAATCGGAACTTCATTCAGAGCACCAGCTTTGTATGAGCAATTCTTGGCTGATGAATCGAGTTCATTACGCCAGTCCGCGATTGACCCTTGTATCGGTTGGGCAAATGCACTTACCGGCGGCGATATTACCCAACAAATTGCAGATAACTGTGCTGTAGCGGGCATTCCGAGTGATTACGCTGGTGCGCCAATTGCGGCGTCAATCCTAACAGGTGGCGGTTTTGGAGTCTTGGAACCCGAAACATCACAAAACTATACAGCAGGCTTTGTCCTAAGACCAAGCTTTGCCGATCTGAGTCTCTCAGTTGATTATTTCGACATTACGATTAAGGGTGAAATTGGCACACTTTCGGCCGGTGCTATTGTACAAGGCTGTTATGACTCTGTGGACTTCCCGAACGACCCACTCTGTGGTTTCTTTGATCGGGGCGTTGACAATACAGGCGATTTCAGGATTGACACTATCAATGTTGCTTTCATTAATATCAGCGAACAGAGTAACCGCGGAATTGATGCGACATTGAATTACACTACCGAGACGCCCTGGGGTAATTTTAACTTGAACAGTCAAGTAACCCATCAACTCGAGAGCCAACGTCAGCTCCTGACGGAAAGTTCAACAGAGTTTTTTAATGGCGGTTTTGGTGAACCTGAATGGACTGGCCTTGCCAATATGACACTAACGCCGAGTGACAATCTGTTGCTCCGCTGGGGTGTTGACTATATTGGAAAAACCAATGGCCTGCGCACTCGCTTTGATCAAACGGCCGATTTGAGTGGTCAACTTGACGCGAATGGCGGCTACACGCTCAGTCAGGACGGAACAACCGTATTTAACAAATACGAGACCGAAGCCATGTTCTATCACAGCCTTTCAGCTCAATATAAGTATGACGGCGGATGGACACTTCGTGCCGGTGTCAACAATGTCTTTGATGAGCACCCGCCTGCAGTTTCAAATGTAACAACAGGTGTTGTAAGAAATGGAAACTCACCCATTGTCTCGCAATATGATTTGCTTGGACGCCGTTTCTTCTTCAACATCTCGAAGAAGTTTAACTAGGTTCAAATTTAAATTAAAGAAATGGCGGGCTTGGCCCGCCATTTTTATTTGTCTACAAAGTAGAATGAATATGCCCCGTGTTATTGCCAAACCTGACAACCTTAACGAACGCAATCCTGAGTTTACTCAAGCAAGGCTTACCCAGCACTTCTTTTTGAACAGTGTGCCTAAAAGCGGTAGTCACCTGCTCAAAAACATTATTCGCATGTTCGTCCCTGTCGAGCAGCAATATGCTGTAGATTTCATTCAATTTCCGACACTCGAACAGCATCATAAAGTTTTTAAATCGACCCCGCCGCGGCTCAGCTGGGGGCACTTACTCTTCGCAGACACACCAGCGGTCATTCTTAAGGATGTACGTCACTTATTACTCGTCCGTGACCCCTATGACTGGGTTCTAGCCCGTGCCAGGTTTTTTCTATCAGATAACTTCCAGAGCAACCTAGACTATCTGAAGCACGGGCGTTGTAATATTGATGACTTCATCAACATGATGATTTTTGGAGCGCCTAATCGTTTCCCGTCGATGAATGAGATATACACTCACAACGCCGCCGCTTGGCTCGGAACGAGCGTAAAACTTGTTCGCTACGAAGAAATCATCCAGCATTTAAAAGTTCTCGAAAGCCAAAAAGCAAACGCTTATTTCAAAGACATTCTGGCTTTCGGGGATATTGAGCTACCCAAAGACTGGAAAAAGCGGGTTCTGATTGGCTCTGATCGCAAACAAAGCGGCACGGCGCGAGAGAACTTGGATTTGAAAGGTCAGGACGTTCCGGCTGTGCTTTCTGATACCCAAAAACAACTTGTGGACTATGCCTGTCCGGGATTAAGACAGCTTCTGGGTTATGTATGATTGCTGTTGAAGCGCCCAACCATCCGGCTTAGACTTTGTCTCCCAAGCCTTCATCCCAAGGGCATGATAAAGCCATACGTGGTGTGGCGGTAGCTGCTTTGGAGCTTGCTGAATGGCATTTATAACGAACTGGACGGGGCGTGAGGGCAAGCGCGCCTCACCCAGTGAGGTCTCAAATTCAGGGCCGCGAAAGTCCATACCAAATAAAATAGCCTCATAACTTGTATGATTCCAAAGGCCCGCCGTATCCACGGGAGGCCGTTCATCAATTTCAGGATCGTTTGAAATCGCACGGTCATAATTAAACCCGTAAAATGACTGATCCTCAAAATCTGACTGGGTCGGGGACTTCATTCGCCAATACTCCAACTTGGCTTTTAGACGGTCATTGATCCGCTCCGGTTTCTGTACTTCTCGCCAAAACGCCGTGTCGGTGCGCCGTGTAAGACAGTAATGCAGATTAATAAAGTCGAGAATTTCGTAATAACGATTCGAAATAATGCGATTAAGACGATAGGCAGATGCTGGAATATCTTCATCTTTATAAGGAAAATATTCAGCCAGAGTAACGGCTGCAAGCTCCGCCAAATAAATTCCTGTTGATTCTAAAGGTTCAATAAAACCACCTGACAGGCCAATGGCAATGCAGTTTTTGCTCCAGGCTTTTTGCCGCTGTCCCACTTTGAACCTTATTAGCCGGGTATCAAAATCGGTAAGCGCTTCACTTTGATAGGCGAGTAATTCAGCCTTTGCTGTTTCAGCATCGATGAATTCAGATGCGTGTACATAACCCATAGCGCGGCGCGTTTGCGTAGGAGTGTCCCATATCCACCCTGCGGATTGAGCGGTACATGTTGTATAAGGCCGGATAACCCCCGGAAAGTATTCTTCATAAGAAAACTGCGCGACGACCGCCTGATCACAAAGGAGCCACTGTGAATAATCATCAAACGGAACGTTCATTGTTTTCTCGATCAAAAGAGCTTTAAATCCCGTGCAGTCGATAAAGAAATCGCCTTGAATTATGTCTTCATTATCGAGCCAAACTTGCGTTATGTAACCTGTCTCAGCCTGGTCAACGTGCTGGACGTTGGCTAATACGTGATTGACCCCGCGTGCCTTTGAAAAATCTCGTAAATAGTCTGCATAAAGTGCAGCATCAAAATGGTAGGCGTATTTCAATGGTGCAATAAATTGTTCGTTCCCGAGTGGTTTGGGCGCTCTATTAATTTCAGAAATAATCGTTTGGGCGGATACGGTTTCCATAAAAGGAATATCACGCAAACTTTCCATCCATTTTTGGCCAGTTCGATCAATTGGCCCCGGCGTAGCCCGGCTAAAGGGATGGTGATAATTTTCACCCTTATTATTTAACCAATTAACATATTTTATGGACTGTTTAAATGTCGCATCAGTGGCCTTCATGAATTCGGTTTCGTCAATGCCAATTACATCAAGCATATGATGGATTGACGGCACTGTCGCCTCTCCAACTGAAATGCGAGGAATGTCTGGCGACTCAATTAATGTTATATCGACGTTCTTGTTTGCCCCTTTATCATTCAAGGCTCCATTAAGGTATGCCGCCGTCATCCAACCCGCTGATCCGCCGCCAACAATAATCACACGTCTCATATCAATACCCGGGTTACATTTCACTGCAGTCGACGATACCGTGTTTAATGCTCAAAAAGAAGCAGGTATTCGCTCTAAACCCTAAGATTTCGGCGCCTGAATTACCAGATAAATCCATCTGTAGAGGTCATTAAGTGTTTTGCTTAGCGTCTGTGGTAGTAGATTTTGTGTCATAAGGTTATCTTAAATTATCTGTGCCATACAGCCTTAATAATAATATAAAACGAGGTGAGGTGATGTCAGGCGAAGCAATTCGTGAGCGATATGATTTGGTTGTCATTGGCGGCGGGCCTGCGGGTAAACGCGGGGCAATTCAGGCAGCTAAGGCTGGTAAAAATGTCCTTGTTGTCGACAAAGGGATGTCTATTGGCGGCGTAAGCGTTCACACGGGTACTATTCCGAGCAAAACCATCAGAGAAGCGATTTTGAACCTCTCAGGTTGGCGGGAGCGGGAGTTTTACGGGCGCGCCCGTAAAGATATTACGCTCGAAGACGTCAAAAAACGCTTGAAATTAACTATTGATCACGAAGTCGAAGTTCTTAACAATCAATTTGATAGAAACGATGTTGACCGTATTTGCGCAACGGCGAAATTCGTAAGCAAGACTTCGATGGAGCTTACGCTTCCTGGTGGCGCGTTAAAAATGGTAAGTTTTGACAAGGCTTTGTTAGCTGTTGGGACGCGCCCTTACCGTCCTGAGTTTATCCCATTTGACGGCAAAAGAGTGTTGGATAGCGATGAAATTATCCTTCTTAAGAGTATTCCAAAATCATTGACGATTATTGGCGCCGGCGTGATTGGCGCTGAATATGCGACCATCTTTAACTCGCTTGGTATCGCTGTAACCCTCATCGAGCCACGCGAATCTATGCTTGAGTTTCTTGATGACGAGATTGTCGAGAGTTTGATGCAAAACCTGCGTGAGCGCGGGATGATTTTGAGTTTTGGCTGTAACGTTGTTAACGTTAAATCAACACAGGATCATTGCTTTGTTAAGCTTGAGGATGGCCGCGTCTTCCAGTCGGATATGCTATTATTTACGGGCGGCCGCATGGGTTCAACGGGCAATCTAGGACTAGAGGCTTGCGGTCTTGAGGCCGATACACGCGGGCTAATCTCAGTGCACCGCAACACGTTCCAAACAGATGTGCCACACATATATGCGGCGGGCGATGTGGTTGGGTTTCCAAGCCTAGCGTCAACATCAATGGAGCAGGGACGGATCGCAGCGTGTCATGCCTTTGACATTCCTATGGCATCTCCGCCGGATTATTTTCCGTACGGTATCTATACCGTACCTGAAATTTCAACGATTGGCCTAACCGAGCGCGAGCTAAAAGCTGCCAACATTCCCTATCAATGTGGGATATCCCGGCTACAAGAAACGTCTCGTGGTCAAATCATGGGTGTTCAAACGGGTATGATGAAAATGATCTTCTCGGTTGATACAGAGCAGCTACTTGGGGTTCACATTATCGGCGAAGGCGCGACGGAACTGATACATATTGGCCAAGCCGTTTTAAACTTAGGCGGTAAGCTCGACTTCTTTATCAATAATATCTTTAATTACCCAACCCTTGCTGAAGCGTACAAAGTTGCGGCGCTTGATGCATGGAACAAGATGCAAAATGTGTCCGTCGAGGATGTGTCCGGCGACGTCACCGAAGCGATGCCGATCTTCCATGATGATAGCCCCATTAGCCCAATTAATTTTATGTCAAAAATACCACAGCCCCTCAAAGCGTAGGATAGATTTATGAAAAACATTCAGCCGAGAGTGGATTTTAGTCCTGAGCCGCCTTTGTCTCTTAACAAATATGAGGGGCGCGGATGGCAAACAATGCGTATGAACTTACGTGGGGTTTCTATATTTGGAATTACGGCCCGCTATGATCACACTGACAGTGTAGGATTTGCGGGTGTCCATATTGGCCATGATCAAACCTGCTTTTTCACTACTCATTTCTCTTAAGAAACCCGCCGCGAAAGAGGGGTCCATTGAGTTAAATATCTCTGCGGCCTGTTTTGGTTTCATAGTCTGATACATTCTGACGAGATGCGTAAGATCGTCATTCGCAAGTGACTTCATGTGAGTAATTTTTTTCTCAAGCTCTAAATTAGCCTCTTCTACGGCGACCATCTGAGTTTTCAGCTTGGCCTCTATCGCAGCGAGGGCTGTTTCGCGCTCGGCTATGTCGACTTTTCTTTTCGCGAGCAAATCCAGATCGGCTGTCACGGCGGCGAGGACAGGACCGGCGAGGCAAACGTCATCTTTTTGGGGCATACCTTCGGCTTTTACCATCTCGCTTTGCTCTAAGGTCTGCGCTGGAGCCTTGCTCGGGACAACTTCTGAGGACACAGTGGCCGCACGGCTAATGACCAAAATTCCAAATGTAAGACTAATAATTGGTAGGGTATAAGTTTTCACGGCGCAGCTCTCACGATACGGCCTTTAGGCGTGGTTTTTCAATGTCGTCTAAAATAGGCGCGTCTATCTCAAGGTCGGTAATGTGGTTATCCATCCGCTCTTCAAATGCTGCTAGTTTTTCAGCTTTTGCGTCGGCTTCTTCGCGTTCTTTAATGAGCTGTTCTTTGCTCTCATTGATGTCTGAAATGATGTTTAAAAGTCCGCTCGCCGTATTTTGAGCGCGGGTAATGGCGTGAGCCAATGAAATTTCGATGGTGTTCTCAAGCTCTTGTCTTTGGGCTTTGGCGTTTTCTCTGGCTTGCTCAAGTTCAGCTACAAGACCAGCGATCTGCGGCGTCGCGCTCTCAGATGTTTCGAGAAGGTCTTTGAGGGTTGCAACGGCCTCTAGGGTTGAGCGTTGAGCTTGCTGGGCAGCCTTGTGCGTATTTTCAATGGCTTCGGTAAGAGTGACGATAGATGCGCCGACGCCTGTTTTTAAATTATTCAAGTTTCTGAGCCTGCGGTTAAGCAAAGCGCAATACATACAGGCCAACCCGGATATCAAGATAAGAATGAAATCAGGGGCGTTTGCGGTGATTTGTGAAACCGATACCATGATCATGATTATCTGACCAAAAAGTCTGTAATCAAGATGCCGCGAACTTTATCCGTGCCGTGCACGAGTTGAGCCCGGCGCAGTAATTGCGCGCGCATCTGAGCCATAAACGCCGCATCTTGTATTTGATCAAGCCGCAGCGCGCGTAAGTAACCCATAAATGCATCTCTGATTTTCGGATCATTAGGGTCTATAGCTGTTTCCTCGCCGTAAAGAGTTTCGAGCGTAATCCCGATTTTCAGAATGCGCATGTCCTCTTGCAAAGAAATTGTCAGAGGGGTGAGTTCAAGGAAGGTTGTTTCCTGAGTGAAATCTAAAACTTCTTCTGCGTCGGCGTGATCGCCCGCATCTCTATGATCGCTAACAGCTGGCGCGGGGTCTGCGCGTGGCAAAAGAAAAACTGTACCAAAAGAGGCTGCGCCTAAAGCAATCAGCATCGAGAGCTTGGGGATTAGCCCGCCCGATTTTTTGACAGTTTCTTCACCTTCCACGCCTTTTTCGGCGGCGTCAGGTTTTTGCTTTTTCTTTTTCGCCATGGGGATTAGCCAACCTAAACGTAATAACATGAACCCTAATAGGATAGTCTTCGCAGCTTAAGGTAAACTATCTGTTAACAGTTTCTAACTAAACCTTAACAGGCCGTTGGTCGGTGTAGGATTCACGAAGCGTTATTGGCAACAAAATGAATATTGTAAATGTATGGTTAGGCTTGTCGCCCCAGAACCGTTTAGCCTCTGTTCTCAGTGTGCTCGCAACGATTGCAGCGCTCTATTTCCTTGTGACGGTGACTTTAAAGCCAAAAACCGATCTTCTATACGCAGGTTTGGATCCTGCTGCAGCGGGCGAGATCATTGCAAAACTGGAAACAATGGATGTCGCCTATGAGGTTAAAGGTAATTCTATTTACGCGGACAGAACCCGGCGTGATTCGTTAAGACTTGAGCTTGCGCGTGATGGTCTCCCTCGTCAAAGCGTGGTTGGCTACGAATTATTTGACGATATGAACAGTTTTGCGATGACGTCGGACATGTTTGATACAGCCTATTGGCGGGCGAAAGAAGGCGAGCTTGCGCGCACGATGCTGGCGATGCCGGCTATCCGAAGCGCGCGTGTGCATTTGGGGACACAAAAATCCAAAGGGTTTTCCGGTGGCCCAACGGCAAAATCAGCCTCTGTAACTGTGTCTGCTTCGGGCGGATTGTCCGCGCAGCAAGCCAAAGCTATTCAATACCTTACAGCGCTTGCGGTATCTGGGCTAAACCCCAGCGAAGTTGCCGTCATCGATACAGCGGCTGGGGTTATTGCAGGACCGGGACTTGACGGCGAGATGAGTAAGGGCGGCATGGGCGAGCTGGAGCGCGCCGCGCAGATTAAAGAAAATTTGATGGGTTTGCTTGAAGCTAGGGTCGGCGTTGGTAATGCGCGGGTCAATGTTTCTTTGGATATTGACAGAAACCGGATTACGACAGCAGAGCGCACGTTTGATCCTGATACGCGTGTTCTTAAATCTCAAACCACTAGCGAAGTTACGGACACGAATTCAGGCACAAACGGTTCTGTTACTGTGGCAAGTAATCTGCCCGAAGGCGATGCCGGTGCGGGGACAAGCACATCCGACCGCAGCGAAACGTCTGAAACTGTGACTTATGAGATTTCAGAAATTGTTAAAAATACAGAAATACTGCCCGGCGGTATTAAGCGCCTAACTGTCGCCGTTCTGGTGAGCGATATTACAGAGGTCGGTGCGGACGGCGAAGTTATTCGCACGCCGCGCACGGCTGAGGAATTACAAGCTTTGGAGCAACTCGTGAGTACCGCAGCGGGACTTGACGAGGCGCGCGGTGATCAACTCACGCTGCGAAGCCTGTCATTTGACCAACCTACCGTGGGTGATCTTGTTGAAAAACCGGGGCTTTTGGAACAGTTTTTAGATCGTTACTTGTGGAGCATGATACAAGCGGGGCTTCTCTCGATAGTCGTCTTGATTCTTGGTCTCTTCGTGGTGCGTCCCTTGCTGACCGCGCGCGAGATTGAACCTGAACCGGGACTACTGCCTATGTCGCTTGCCGATAATATTGGGCTTAACGGACCTGAAGAGCAAGCGGCTATCACGGGCGAAACGCCCGGCTCAACCTTAAGGATTGAGGACGGTACAGACAGCGCAGCGCAGACACAGCAAAATGATCCCATTGAGAAATTAAAGACAATCGCAAACGAGCAAACGAGTGAGGCGGCTGATCTTCTGGCCAGTTGGCTCGACCAAGATACGAGAAAGGCTAGCTAATGGATCTCGCTCTGCTCAAAAAAATGAAAGTTTACGCGCCTGATACGCAAATTGCCGGCCTTATAAGTGAGGGCGAAACACCCGAGTCTACGTTGATTAAAGCTGACTTTTCGATGTTTCATGAAATGCCTACCGCAAGCATGACGGCACGACATGGTACTATTACGCCCAGTACTATTGCGCCCAAAGATCCGGCTGTTGACCAAACGAAGGTTGATCAAACGCCGCCGCAAGAGGTGAAACCGCCTGTCGAGAATGACTATGATAAAGGATATAAAGACGGTAAAGCTAAAGCCGATGGTGTACATCTTGGCACGATAAAACTCCTTCAAAGCGCTGTAGATACACTACAAGCTGAACTTAAAAATATGGCGAGTGACATAGAGCGCAGTCATTTATCACATGTTGTCAATAGTCTGCGTGCGGCTTTCCCGTCTCTTATGTCCACAGGACTGCACGCGGAGCTATTGTCAATTCTTACTGAGGTTTGCAGCGTTGCTGAGACAGGGTTTGTTACTTTGCACGTTCATCCCGATGACGAAGGTGGCTGCAAAGATATGTGCAAAGCCCACGGGTTAGAAGTGAATATTATCATCGATGAAGAGATGCAGCCCGGGCACATCAAAGCGCTTTGGCAAAATGGCGGCGCGGAGATTGATTGCAAAAGCGTTTCTGACGCATGTCTTGCACGGGCCGAAGCTGCTTTAACAACACTGACGTCAACACAGATTGCGGAGATTTAAATGACTAAAGCTGCCACCAAAGATAAAGCCGCTGCAAACGTAAAAGACATACCGGAAGCTGAGCGCCGTAATACCGAAGATAGTGCGGGCTATAAGCGGTCGATTTATGCTTTGCCTGTTTCCGTTCAGGTTGTCATTGGCACAGCGCGGCCAACGATCGCAGAGCTTCTTCAAATGAAAGAAGACTCACTCCTGCAGCTCGATAGTAAAATCGAAGACCCTGTTGATTTGTGCATTAATAACCGTGTGATTGCGCGCGGTGAGCTGATCGAAACAGATCCCGCGACAGGTAGTATTGGGATCAAATTGACACAAATTGTCGATATTTCTGAAGACATGCTGCAGTGACATCTGCGCCGCTATATCAAAAGAAAAGCCTATGGGTCTTATCGCTCGTGGGTTTTGCTTTGTTGGCTGCGGCACTCTCTTTTAGTCCTGATGCTTACGCGCAAGTCCAGCCAAACCCGGCGGATTCTATTTTAGAGGTCTTAGGGGCTGCGCAGGCTAATGATGACGGGCAAAGCGTTGGCCTGAACGCCCGTGTTATTCAGCTTTTTTTGATTGTCACAGTTCTTAGCCTCGCGCCGGGGCTGGCCATGATGATCACTTGCCTGCCGTTTATGGTGATCGTTTTTTCTTTTTTGCGCCAAGCTATTGGCTTGCAGCAATCCCCGCCAAACATGATGATCATGGGGCTGGCCATGTTTTTAACTTTTTTCGTAATGGAGCCGGTGTTTAGTAAGTCTTGGGACGAAGGTTTATCACCTTATATGGACGGAGAAATTACAGAAGACCAAGCGATTGAGCGCACGCTAACGCCGTTTCGAAATTTTATGGAGAGCCGCGTCGAGCGTGATACGCTTGACCGTTTGGCTGCAACTATGCCCTCAAGAGGCTATAATTTAGACGAAAACGTTCCGCTGCCACTATTGGTGACGTCTTTTATGTTGTCAGAAATTAAGCATGCGTTCCAAATTGGCTTTGTAATTTTTCTTCCCTTCCTCATAATTGACCTCATAGTTGCATCGATTCTGATGGCTATGGGTATGATGATGGTACCGCCTGTCGTGGTGTCATTACCGTTTAAGTTGGCGTTTTTTGTTATGGCAGATGGCTGGATTAAAATTACCGAGGCTCTTTTGCGTGGATATGGAGTCGCGTGATGGCACAGCCTTCTGACCAGACTCCGGATACACCCATTGTTGCGCCGCCCCCGCCCATGGCGCCTGCTGAGCCTGGAGAGGGCACATTACGGCCTTTGACTTATCCTGAAAAGGCGGCTGTCATTATTGCTTTGCTTGGCGCGGAAAGCGCGGGGCCTATTGTTGAAAAGATCGATGATAAACATATGCGCTCGTTTATGAACGCGCTGGAGAACCTCCAGCAAATTCCGCGCGAGAGCACGCTTGCGGTTGTTGCTGATTTTATCACTGAGTTGCGCGCACGGCGCGGCGGGTTTAAAGGCGGGCCCGATGCGGCGAGAGAGCTAGTCGGCAATTTGTTCGAGGAAGATCGCGTAAATCGGCTTTTCGGTGCGCCGCCGCCGCCGCCGCCGCCAAAAACATCCGCAGACGCGATTTGGAGCGAACTACGCAGTCGTAAAATAGTTGACATAGCAGCTTACCTTAAAACCAAAAAAAGCGCTGTAGTCAGTATTATCCTTTCGCAATTCTCAACGGATATTGCGGGTGAAATCCTCGCGGAATTACCGCAAGATCTGGCTGTTGATTGCGTCGGTGAAATGTCCCGTGATGCCGCCATTGATCAGCGTACCATTGATGCGATTGCCGAACTGGTTCAAATTGAATTTTTATCTGCTGACCAAGATGGAGACTCAAAGAACTCCGTAGCGTTTGTCAGCGAAGTTTTAGGAATTTTACCGCGTGATCGTCGTGATATTATGCTCGAAACCCTTGAGAGGTCTAATCCAGAGCAAGCCGAGCAAATTAGGCGGGGTATGCTGACGTTTGAGGACCTGACAAGCCGTTTGCCGACAATTGCGATACCGATGATATTCCGGGATTTTGATCAAAACAAACTTCTCAAAGCCCTTAAAGCGGGTGAAGAGCAAGCGCCCA
Organism: uncultured Caulobacterales bacterium; assembly: GCA_964352785.1. Classification (GTDB taxonomy): domain Bacteria; phylum Pseudomonadota; class Alphaproteobacteria; order Caulobacterales; family Maricaulaceae; genus JACOMS01. The sequence goes on along the minus strand of CAYGTI010000029.1, from coordinate 16,906 downwards.
AAACAATTGAGTTTTTCTATTCTAATATCTCGCAGCGCATGGCTGGACAGTACAAAGAACAGGTTGAAGATATTAAAAGTCTATCCCAAAAAGAGGGTGATAATGCGATCTCCGGCTTGATGGGCTTCATTAGCAAGCTGGAAAAAGATAAGAAAATAGAATTGATGAAGCCGGTCAGTGATGATTAATAAGGCTTAGGCTTGCTATTGCAGGACAAGTTCTGCGTGAAGCGCTCCGGCTGTTTTCATTGTCTTTAAAATATCTATCATTTCACGCGGCGAAACGCCTAGCGCGTTAAGGCCGGCCACGAGGTCCGGCAGGGTGATATTCTCTTCAATCACAGCAATATTTCCAGGCTCGCCGTCAGTAACGTCAATGTTCGTGCGTGGCAGGATAATTGTGTCGCCTTGGGAAAAAGGATTGGGCTGTGCTGTGACCGCTGATTCTGCTATTTTTATCGACAAATTACCCTGTGCAATAGCGACAGACGAAACTTTGACATTTTGCCCCAAGACGATGGTACCGGAGCGTTGATCGACAACGACACGCGCTTTTTGCGCAGGGACCAAATCATAATTTTCAATCTGGCTAATTAACCTAGCCGGTGATTGCGTGACTGTGCGAAGATCAATTTCTACTGTCCCTGAATCCAATAGTGTTGCGATGGGGCTGCCGTAGCTCTTGTTGATTTTGCCTTCTATACGCTCCGCCGTTGTAAAATCAGGGGCGCGCAGAGCCAGGCGAATACGCGACATGGAACCAAAATCAAAATTAACTTCCCGTTCGATACGCGCGCCATTTGGAATTGTGCCTGATGTCGGAACGCCTTCTGTTATTGAGGCCGCATCGCCTTCGGCTTTAAAACCGCTGATCAGAACGCTGCCTTGGGCAACAGCGTAAACATCACCGTCAGCGGCGTTAAGAGGAGTCATGATGAGTGTTCCGCCTGCAAGACTTGACGCATCCCCAATAGAGGACACATTGACATCGATGCTGGATCCGGACCGTCCAAATGGCGGTAGAGAGGCGTTGATGATAACAGCGGCCACATTGTTCGGGCGAAAGTCGCTCCCTTGAATGTTAACGCCAAGACGTTCGAGTAGATTAGATAGCGCTTCCTCGGTATAGGGCGAGTTTCGAATCGTATCGCCCGTCCCGTCAAGACCGATTACAAGACCATACCCGACCAGATCGTTCCCCCTTACGCCTTCAACATCTACAATATCTTTGATTTTCACCGTTGCTGTGGCTGTTACGCTCAGGCCAATGAAGATCATGGAGCAAATAATAAGTAGGCGTAAAAAGAATAGCTTCATGTTTATCTCAAGTAATTTGAAAGTGATAATTCTGACAAGCGAGAGGTCAATAAGTAGGAGCTTTCAAGCTGCACTTGCAGTTGTTGTAGCTCGGCTGCCGCTTCATATTGATCACGGCCTGTAATTGTTTGGTAAGCCGCTGTAAGGGTTAACTTTTCGGCTTGATTTCGAGCGTCTGAATTTTGAACTGACGCGCCAAAAACGCCCATTTCGCTTTGGAGGGCAATGAGCTTGCTCGTGCCATTAGAGGTATAGGACAAGCCGCTTTGGAAAATTTCTTTAAATTCGTCTGTACCGATAGCATTGCTGGAGCTGGAAGCGGTGGCGACAACGGCAAGCCCGCGCAAAGCATCTTTAATGGCCTCGTTGTCACCTTTGATTCCGACATTGATTTTTTCATTTGCGCCAATTCTTATAGGAGAAGCGGGTTCGGTGCTGCCTGTATAGATGTCTGTTGCAAACCCTCCGGCGGGGTCATTAAAAAACGTATCGAGCGCAGTCTCAATATCGGCGGGCGTACCTGCTGTTGCCATAATGTTGCGTACAGCCTCCAAGAGTGCGTCCGCGCCGGCATAAGTCTCTTGATCGGTTGTGTTGCCGGATAATAAATTACGTGATCCGTGCTTTGCACTAAGTGAGGACATAACGCTGCGTAGACTGGATTCTGCTTCATTTGATACAGCATTGACGGAGGGTTTTTGGCCGGTTTCGATGGCGAGCAATCCCTTTATGTCGATCCCGCTCATGGCTTCTCTGGCCCCATCAAGACCTTGGGATATCAAATCAAGCCTGATCGTTGTTACAGAATTAATGCGGGTTTCCTGATCAATATCATCAATCGCTTTGCGCATCAAATAAGCGCCGCCAACGCGGCCGCGTGTGGCTTTGGTTATATCTGCCTGCACACCTGTAATCGCTTCTTCAGCTGCAACATCTAAGCGCGTTTTAATCGCCGAGGTGGTTTGAATGCGCTGTCTGTAGCTCAGTAAGTCCGGATATCCTGATATGGGCATATTTTATCCTATATCTGCAGTAAGCGGTCGAACATTTCGCCGACGGTTTGGATGACGCGCGCATTTGCGGAATAAGCCTGTTCAATCAGGAGGAGAGACTGCATTTCAAAATCTGTATCGACCCCCGCAGTCCCTAGTTCTGCCTCAAAAAGGAAATTACTGCGCGCGAGCGTACTCGCGCTAATGGAGTCAAAGCGCACCCGGTTCTCACCCACAAGCGAAGACACGCCGGCGACTAATTCCGATGTTGAAAAGTTCCCCGTCAACCCGGTTAGCGCAGGCGCGGCGCTAGACGTGTTAAGGGCTTCGATGTAGCCATTAATCAGATTTGCTTCACCTGAGGGGCCTGCGACGGTTGCGCCGAGCCCGTCTCTAAGCCTTAAAACAGATCCGCCTTGCAAAGGATCAATCGCGGCATTGATTTTAATTCGCCCGGCGATCCCGGGAATATTTAACGGGTCTAGCGCCGCGCCATTATCTGTAAAAAGACCGGGCGCTCCGGGGGCTTTCGTTGCGTCCAGCCCGTCGTTCGAAAACCGGGTGATAAGGTCTGCGGCAAGGCTATCAAGCTGTGTTTGGAAGGTTAACGTGACGTCGTCTCTGACGGCAAATTCACCCGCTAAGACGCCCGTTTCGAGAGCGAAGTTACCGATCGTTCCGGGCGTTAATTCTTGGTCGCCGACGAAAAGCCCGGAGAGCGTTCCCGACCCATCATTATAAACGGTTCCGTCCGGGATGATTGTCGCTTGTTGGAATGATAATTCTTTAACTGTGCCAGAGAGCAAAAACACGCCGTCTGTCGTTAAAACATCCATGCTGCCATCAGAATTTGTGAGTGTCTTGATGGGCATGATTTCCGATATTGTATCAAGCAACCTTTGGCGTTCATCCTCCAGCGCGACGGTATCATTTGATTGTTTACCAATACCGCCTAGCAAGCTGTTGAGATCTTGGAGCTTGTAAAGGGCCTCATTCACCGTATCGACCGCTTCGGCAATTTTACGATCAGATTGTACGCGCATCGTATTTGTCGTTGTCGAGAGCGCTTTAAACTGCGATACAAGCTCCTTACCAGCTGCAAGGGTCGCGTTTTGAAGGGCTGGTGTTTCCGGTGTTGATGCAAGTTCTCTAAAATTTGATTCAAGAGATTCAAAAGCATTAAAAAGGCCGTAATTTTCGCCGGGTGAGCCAAAATTAGCATTTAGTTGATTGTAGGCGCTCGCTAGAATGTTTGCACGTCCGTAAGCTGAATCAGCTTCTCTGCGCGCCGTAGATAGACCGATATCTTGATGCCGTTCAACGCCCGCAACCCGCACGCCATTGCCTATACCTGCGGAAACACTTTCGCTAACAATGGCCTCTCGCCGGACATATCCCGGCGTTGTTGCGTTCGCAATATTACCGGCGGCAATATCGGCGCGGTAGCTATTGCTAGCCAGCCCCGAATACGCAGTGCTGATGGCGCGCGACAGTGACATTTAAAATACCTTTTTAAGAAGGCGAGCTTAAAATCTATCTTTTAAGGTTCGTCGTTTCCTGTAGCATTTCATCTACGGTTTGAATAATTTTAGCATTTGATGAGTAGGCGCGCTGCGTTTCGATCAAAGCCGTTAGTTCCGAAGCAATGTCGGTGTTGGACTCCATTAAAGCATAGCTTGAGTAGCTTCCGACAGCCCCGGCTCCGGCATCCCATAAATATATATCGCCGCTACTTTGAGAAACTGTGTAGGCTTGATTGTTTACGGCAGTGAGACCATTTAAATTGGGGACGTCAACAACAGGAATTTGATAAAGCGTGCGGCGGAAACCAGAGCTGAAAATGGCTTCAACGTTGCCTTGTTGATCAATTTCGATAGCTTGCAAGTCACCAATGGGAGAGCCGTCTTTCGTCACACTGGTCGGTGAGAATGGCGCAGCCAACTGTGTAATCCCGGTTTTTTCACCGGGCTTACCGATAAAGGCTGTCATCGGACCGCTTTGAACGGTAAATGCCATTTGGCCCGTTAATGGGTCATAAGTGATACCAGCGCCAGGAGTCACTGTGGCCACTGTTCCGCCAGCGCCGGGAGTATCATTAAATGTGATATCAAATATAGCAACAGGCGTTGTCGGATCACCGGCCCCGTCTGTTACGGTCACTGACCAGCTATTGCTTGAGCCTGTGGCGGGTACATTAGGCGTAAAGTTGAAAAAAAGATCTTGAGGGCTACCAAGATTGTCAAAATACTCAATAGGTAACGAATATGGCTCGCCTGTACCCGTAGATTGTGTGGCTTCGGCTGGTAAGTTCATCTGCAAACCTAAGTTTCTAGTAGGCGAGGCAGAGAACTGGCTGACTTCAACGTTAACCGGCACAAGACTGGTGGAGGTATCGCGGCTACCGCTTTGCACGACGCCGTTTTCATCTGTTGGCCAACCCAATAAAAAGAGTCCGCTCTGCGTGCGAAGATTACCATTTTCGTCCGGTGTAAAGCCGCCTGTGGGGACCATCATGAAGTCACGCTCAGCGCTGATTTGATTAACGCCAAATATGTCTGTGACTGGGATCATTCCGTCGCCGTTAATGGCGATATCAAGAGCATTACTTGTAGAAATTAAAGAGCCTGAACTAGCCACGTCTTTATACGATGTGGCGCGTACACCCCCTGCTGCATAGATACTGGAGCGTTGGTTGATGACCATGCTGGAAAAATCAACTTCACTCCTCTTATAACCATAAGTTGCTGAATTAGCTATGTTATCCGAGATGGTTGCGAGCCGTGTAGAGTTTACACTTAGGCCCATTACGCCTGCGTTGAGCGAAGAAGATATTGTCATGATCAATCCTTGATGGTTAACAAATTCAACCTTCAAGATAGAGACACTGGGTTAATAAACCGTGTAGTCAGTTTTCGTGGCTGTCTTAATGTAAGAGCGTAATCGAGATTCGTCTATTTTTTGCGGCCAGCGGATCTACAGCGAGAGGGTCTGTGTAGGCTTTGCCGGACACTTCTGCGATTTTTGCTCTTGGAAATCCGTAATCCATGAGAAGGCGGCGGGCAGTGTTTGCTCTGTCTGTTGATAATTCCCAGTTTGAATAGTTCGCGCCTGTTGTAAATGCCCGAGCATCTGTGTGCCCGACGATTTTGATAGTATTTTCTACAGCGCTAAACGATTCCGTTACAACCTTGAGCAATTGCCGTAACAGTTCAGACGGAGTCGCATCACCAACTGAGAATAGCGGATCGGAATTACTGTCGATCAATTCAACAACGAGGCCTTCAGGGCTCATTTTGAGGCTGACATGTTCAAGCAGGTCTTTGTTTTCGGCCATCAGAGCGTTGTTGAGTACTTCGATCTGCGCGGCTGATAAGGCGAGCGCCTTTTCTTTCGCACTTTTATCATCTGGATCGTAACCCGATTCGCCCTTTACCCCGGTTCCAGAGCGCGACAACGTGTCCTGCGTATAAATGGAGTCGCCTGAGAGGGCATCGGAGCCGCCGCCTGAAACGGCCGCGATGGGTATGTTGGGACTAAAATGATCTGCGATACCTTTACGTTGTTCTTCTGTGGTCGCATTAAGCAGCCACATTAAGAGAAAGAACGCCATCATCGCCGTCACAAAGTCGGCATAAGCAACTTTCCAAGCGCCGCCGTGGTGACCGCCGCCAGCGATAACTTTCTTTCGGCGTATGATAATCGGTCGAGCCGCGTCACTCATTTAGATTTATCCAATTGGTTTGAGTTGATTTTCACTGGATACAAGAAAGACCTGAATTTAAGGGTAATAGACGCAGTTAAGTGACTCGTAACAAACGAGGTTAAGCAGGTCATAATGCCTGTAGAGTATGTTTTGAAAGATGCCAGATTTGGTAAAATTGAAAATTCAACGTTAATTTCTTATTAAGCGTTAAGATTTGCGAAAGGTAAATATCAGATAGTCCACCGTGGCTACAGCAGGCGCTAGGCAAACCTTATATGAATGTTCTCCGAAAGAAACTTGAGAAGGAACCGGGAATTCCGGATCACATCAAGAATAATGTCAAAGTTTGGCAGTCATTGCATGTGGTTGTCTGCGAGATGCTGTCAAGCTTGACGCAAACTATGTGGGAGCCTGGGCGCGTCACTTTGGACTTTGGTGATTTAAAAACACTTAAACTTCGTGTTCAAGATGCCGGTCTTAAATTCGGCTATGGCGATTCTAATGACACCTGCACGTTGCTCACGCATTTTGACAAGCGGTTTGCGGCGAATGTGACATTGCGCTCGCTTGATTTGTCCGATGATACGGTCATGGATGACTATACACCTGAACTTCTGGATTTGCTTTTGTTCAAACCTGTCGCGGATGTTCTCGGCGAAGAAATTATCAAGCTCTTTGATGTTTTGCGTCGAAGCGCAACAGGCGGCATGCGGCAAGTCAAAAGCGGTTTGCGACTCGCAGAATTCGAGTTTCCGCGGGGACAGGGCTTATGGAATGAAATCACATTTTTTGTCAAAGAGGTCAAAATCGGTGCAAGCGAGGAACCAGCCTCGGATATAGATATTGAAACTGAAGAGGGCGGCATGCCGTCAGAGGGTGAAACCGACAGTGGCTTGAATGATTTGGCGTTTAAAATCATTTTGCCGCAAAATGTGCTCCAGCATCTCATGTCCAAGCTCACGTCTGATGCCGCCGGAGCTGTTAAAAAAGGTGACAGTCCTTGGTCAAAGCATATGTACCAATCGCTCGAGACCGCAAAAGTGCCCGTCAGAGCCATCATCGAATCCTGCACGATGACCGTCGCGGATTGTACGCGGCTGGAAATCGGTGAAATCATTGAGCTTCCGGGTGTATCTTTGCAATCCATAGGGCTGGAGACAGAAATGACGGACGGTTCAGTGAATATCGCCACAGCCGCGTTGGGTATTTATAAATCCAACCGTGCGGTTAAGCTCACCAGCGATTTGGACCCCGAGTTTTTCAATTCATCCGTGATGGATGCGGCGACCGGTTAATTCAGCCGTATTAAAGAATAAGTAACCGAAGAATCATATAGGAACATTATGAGTTCTCTTGTCGGCATATTGATTACAATGGTTTGTGTCTTTGGCGGTTATATTTTAGCCGGCGGTAAGATGGGCATTATCATGCACTCCTTACCTTTTGAGATGATGATGATTGGCGGCGCGGCGATCGGTGCGTTTGCTGTTGGCAATGATATGCACACCATTAAACTAACTTTCAAAGACTTTGGCGCTGTTTTCAAGGGCGCGAAATGGAAAAAATCCGACTATAATGATTTGCTGTGCCTCATGCATGAGTTGGTGCGTATTGCGCGTGAGAGCCCGGTTGAGATCGAAGCTCACATCGAAAATCCTGAAGAATCAGCTCTATTTCAAAAATACCCACGCATTCTCGCGTCTTCTGCTTTCGTCGAGCTGATTTGTGACACGATCCGTTCAATGACAATGAATTTCGATGATGTGTACCAGGTCGAAGAATTGCTCGATAAACAGCTCGATACAATGAAAGAAGACAGTCTTCACGGATCACACGCTCTGCAAAATATGGCTGACGCGCTTCCTGCTCTCGGGATTGTGGCGGCGGTTTTGGGTGTTATCAAAACAATGGCGTCAATTGACAAACCGCCGGAGGTTCTGGGCGGTATGATCGGCGGCGCGCTGGTGGGTACGTTCCTCGGAGTCTTCCTTGCCTATGGGTTTGTCGGGCCTATCGCAACAAAAGTTAAAGGTATTCGCGAACAGGAGCATTATTTCTACGCTTTAATCCGGGAGGTTTTGGTTTCAAGCCTCCACAAAAATCCAACGAATATATGTGTGGAGGTCGCGAGGCGCAGTGCTCCGAAAGGACAGAGGCCGAGTTTTGCCGAAATTGAAGAATCGCTCAAAGCGCTTAAACAGGCAGCGTGATGATGACGGGGGCAAAACGTTACATAGCAAAGATTTACAAGGGCACGGTTTTATCGGCCCTTTCTCTGCTTTTGCAAACGACTACAGTTTATGCCTCTGGTGAAAAGTCAGAGCTGCCGCCAGAGCGCGATGCGGCCAAATCTCTGCAAAGTATTCTAAAGAAGGCCAGCGAACAGGGTTTGTTGCAGGCTGATAAAAAATCACCAGCGGAGGTTAATAATCTTACGGCTGAAAATGAAAAGAAGGCTGAGTTGAGTTTTCTTGACGGTGACATTAATTGCCGTGACACTGAGGTTTTTGACCTCTCCGACTATAATGAACTCGCTGGATTTGACGCTGTTTTAAAGGTGAAGTCGTCTACGTTAAAACTTGAGAAGGTCGAGGATGTTCTGCCTCTTGCTAAAACTTATTTGGCTTTGGGACTGGGAGCTGAACCTGCCTCTTTGGCAAACCAATTTAAGACGCCCAAGGCTTATCTACTTGGCGCAATGAGCCGCATGGTTGATGGCGAACCAAATAAAACTGATCATAAAATAATCGAAAAGTACGCACCATGTAGCAAGGTTTCGGAATTTTGGGGCCGCGTCGCGACAGCAACGCGCGATGGCTCTCATATAAATTACGGGCCCTTTCAACTGTCTGGTAATCAACTGCAAATCCTTGAAGACTTACCCAATGATTTAGAAAAAGTCTTAACCAGCAGGCTGGGTATCTACGCGGCTGAACAGAATGCTATTAGCTTGGCAGAAAAGCTGATTATCATGCTTGAGCCTAAAGCTAAAATTCAAAGTTTGCCGACGGATATGAGCCACGAGCGGCTTTATTTCTATGGACTATATCGATATGCCAAAGGACATGATAGCGCGAAGCAAATATTTGAATATCTAAGTCAATATGATGGAAGTTACCGTACCCGTGCATTACACAGATTAGTCGATGCAAATACAAAGCAAGGCGCTGAACTCCACGAGTCATTCTCCGAAGACCTGCTCGCCATCAGACAGCTCTATAAAGGCCAAACCCAAGGCCGTCAGGCGACAGTGGAGATTGTCCGTCACCAACTAAAAAAAGATCAATATATTGCGTCTATTAATTTATCGAAATCAGAGTTCTCCCATCAAGATGTGGAACACATAGAGGCTGTAACCATTATAGGCGACCGCGTGCATGAGCGCCTTGAGTTAGACGATAAAAAAGCGAAACTTTTTGCTCTGAACGGCTACATGTATGACCCGGAGTTTTTTGCGCTCCACCCACGTATTAGTTATATCAATGATGCCGCTTATACATCGGCCCTTGAGCTAGAGTTGCCAAATGTTGCTCTGTCTATAACGCCTCTAATGACGTCAAACGGAGGTGAAGCTAGTAGCCGTAAAGTTTATGCGCAGGCTCAACAGGCTTTCAGGAGCGCTGATTATCAAGCCGCGATAGATCTCTCAAAACCCTTTAACAAAGAAGACCGATTTCAAAACCTTATCTTGAAATCAGCGATGAGCCTCGGAGATGTCAAACAAGCGGGAGCCGTTCTAAAAGACATGCCCGTTGATAAGACGCGACATGGTTATGAAGCAAACCTTGCTTGGCGTAATGGCGAATGGCAGGAGGCTAAATCTGCCCTTGAGGCCATCTCTAAAAACGGCACAAATGCAAAGCTGGATGGTCAAATAGCCATTGCAGATTACGTGACATCTGCGGCGTTGGCGACGCCTAGAACGGCAGATGATTTAGACATTTTAAACAAAAAAATCAGCGGTGATATCGCGCTTGTAAAGGCTTATCTCACAGATGGATAATGGGATTTACATAAACCTGTCGCGGCAATCCGGCTTGATGAAAGAGCTTGATGTTATTGCGAACAATATCGCGAACTCGAATACAACGGGTTATAAACGAGAAGGGGCTGTCTTTACCGAATTCGTGAACGCTGCCAGGAATGGGTTAAATTCAGGCGGACCCCGCGAGAGTTTATCTATGGGCCGACTCGGTGCGCATGTGAGCCATTTTGAGAGCGGTGAGCTGCGCCGCACGGGCGGTACACTGGATGTGGCCATTGACGGCGAAGGCTTTTTTCAAATCGAGTCTCCTCGTGGTGAACGGCTGAGCCGGGCTGGGCATTTTATGACAGACAATGAAGGTACGCTTATCAATGCGGACGGCTTTGCTGTTCTTGATGATGCCGGGGGCCGGCTTCAAATTCCTCAAGACGTCAACCTGCTCGCGATTGGCGGCGACGGTACCATTAGTGCTGACGGCGTTGAGGTTGGCCGGCTCGGTATCGTCACGGCTTTACCGCAGAACCTAGTGCGTGATGGTGATAATTTGTGGGAAGCAAATAACGGGACGGTACCAGTTGAGACGGCGCGTTTGATTCAGGGTTTTTTAGAAAATTCTAACGTCGAACCCGTCGCAGAAATCGCACGAATGATCGAAGTTCAGCGTCATTATGATGCTGGGCAGAAGCTCATGGAAATTGAAAATGACCGAATAAAGTCAGTCATTACCACAGTTAGGCAAATGCAATAGCCTAACGTTAACATCGCTTTTGGCATGATGCCGAGAGTCTAAAAAGGGAGGTTCAGGATGAACGCTCTACGAATTGCTGCCACAGGTATGGCCGCCCAGCAAACACGTGTAGACGTGATTTCCAACAATATTGCCAACATGAGCACCACGGCCTATCAGCCTAGGGTCGCTGAGTTCGCAGATCTTTTGTACCAACAACATCTCCCGCCCGGCGCGATCTCCTCACAGACGGGTAATATTGTACCGGCCGGTATTCAGATGGGTATGGGGGTTAGAACCGCAACAGTCGCGTTGCAGATCGTACAAGGCGGATTAAGCCCGACGGGTGGTGATCTGGATCTGGCGATTGAGGGGAGGGGGTATTTTGAAATAACGCTTCCAAGCGGAGATTCTGCTTATACGCGTGATGGTAAGTTCTTCCAAAATGGGGAAGGCTTGATGGTCAATTCTGATGGTTATCCCCTAGCGGATAATATTACGATTCCGGCAGATTCACGGCGTGTCACGATTAGTGCAGACGGCACCACCACAGCCTTTTTCGATAATGCTACTGCGGGTCAGCAAATAGGTACTATCTCTATGACGGTTTTTGTGAACCCCAAAGGGCTGGAAGCTATGGGCGGTAACCTCTTTCGCGAAACCGAAGCGTCAGGCACTCCGGTCGTAGGAGAACCCGGCACAGAGGGGATCGGGACAATGCGTCAAGGTTATTTGGAAGATTCCGGCGTTGATGTCGTCAATGAAATCTCAGAATTGATTGAGGCGCAGCGCGGCTATGAGTTGAATTCAAAAGTCATCAGCGCGGCCGATGAAATGTACTCGGCGACGACTAGGATCCGGTAATGTATCGTTGTTTGCTTGGTCTTGGTTGCTTAATATTTGCTGGAACCGCATCGGCAGGAACCGTCACAGCTGCAATAAAGTTGGAGCGCGGCGCAATTGTGCAGGAGGATGATTTAAATGTCAGCCCGCCGAGCGGCGATGCGTATCAGCAAGCTTTGCATGCCTATGTTGGCAAAGAAATGAAACGCACAATTGCTGCGGGCTATAAGCTAAACCCGGCCTATGTGGGAAAACCTGTTTTGGTTCGCCGTAATAGCCGCGTGAACATGATTTACCGACACGGGCGTATGGAAATTAAAGCCTGGGGACGGGCACTGGACGAAGGCGGTGTTGGCGATGTCATCACTATATTGAACCTGGATTCCCGTAAAAAAGTACAAGGAACAGTTCTGAAATCCGGAATTGTTGAGGTCGGACTATGAAATTATCATCTCTCGTCATTATCAGTATTGCTGCGATATTGTCAGCTTGCGCATCTAGTGATGCCATAACGGAACCAAAATCTCTGCCAGATAACTGGAAGACGGCAGACATAAGTAGCGCGCCTATGGGGCTACGCGGTAGCCCGCAAAATATGACACAGAATAACCCCCAATCTATGTCGCTGTGGAGCAGTAGCCCAAAGTCCCTTTTTGGCGACCGCAGAGCTAGCCAGTATGGTGATATATTGACCGTTGTCATTGAGATTGATGATGAGGCCGAAATTAAAAACTCCATCGATAAAAGCCGTACGAGCGATCAAGATTTTTCTATCGGAGCTTTTTTCGGAATTCCTGAACTCGTCAATCAAAACCTTCCGGCAGGCTCAAGCCTTTCGCCGGCTGTCGATCTTAACCGCTCAAGCAACATCAGTGGCAATGGGAATATTAAACGCGAAGAAAAAATTACGCTCCGTTTAGCTGCGCGCGTGACCGACGTGATGGCGAACGGCTATCTCAGCCTTGCGGGCCGTCAAGAAATTATGGTCAATAACGAAACCCGCTATCTACAAGTGACAGGCCTCGTTAGAACGCAAGACATCTCACGTCTGAATACTATTACTTATGATAAGATTGCCGAAGCCCGTATCTATTACGGAGGGCAGGGGCAGGTTACAGATAATATTCGCCCGCGCATAGGTAACAAAACTCTATCTAAAATACTGCCCTTTTAGCTAAACTGAGAGACTGATATGAAAAAAATTCTCTTCCCTATTTTGATGATATTATTCGTCGTAGGAGGCGCTGTGGCGGCGGATTTCTTGCGCAGTCCCGGATCAAGTAATGATGACGCGGCGCATTCAACCGTCAAAGATAGTGATGCGAAATCTAAAAAAGGAGATGATCACGGGAAAAAGGGTAAGGTTGACGAAAAGCCCTCAGATAATAGCAATGTGGCTTACCTTAAGTTCAAACGGCAATTTGTGGTGCCCGTAATGAAGAGCGGTAAAATTGAAGCGCTTGTCATCATGAACTTTAATTTAGAGCTAAACGATAAAGCCCCGGATAATGCTTACAGTCTTGAGCCCAAACTCCGCGATGCTATGACACGTGAGTTGTTAGCAATGTCAAACGATGATCTGTTTGGCACGAACTTAACTAGCGCTGAAAGTTATGAGACGGTGCGCAACACGCTTCTACGGGCTGCAAGGGGTATTATGCCGGAAGGTATTCAGGATATCCTGATTTTAGACATTGCCCGGCAAGAACAATAAGGCAAGCGCGCCTTACGTTAAATCATTTAAAACCGGAGCTTGCTTAGCCGACGCCGTATAAAGGTTTTGAGCCAGCATGTTTGAAATATTTTCCAAAAGCGCGTTTCCTTCGGCTTGAAGTTCAAGGTTAGAAAATGTTGCGAGCTGCTCCACAAACTGGGTCGAATCCAGAGGCGCTAAAGGGTCTTGATTTTTAATTTGAGCAGTCAACAAAGTTAGAAAGGTTGAAAACTCTTCCCCGACAGTCTGCGTCGCGTTTATCGTGCTACCTGTATCAGCTTCGTCGCCGCTGGCATTCACAATTGCATTGTTTTTTTGTGGGGCTATTTGAAGCTCTCCTTGTCCTTTTGTAAGGGCCACAAGACTTTGAATATTCATGATTGTCTCCTACAATTTCATGTCTATTTTTGAACCGTCAGAATAAATTTGCCGCACATTCGTCTCTTGGAGATTAATGCCCAGATCGTTGGCGGCTTCTCCGCTCATGCTAGACATATTTAATTCATCCATTTGCTCAGAGCCAAACAGCTCTTGACCCGACTGCTGACCTTGTTCAAAGCTCAGATTAATATTGTCAAATCCATTATCTTTGAGGGCCTGTATTAAAACATCGGCGCGCTCGCGCAACAGTGCTGCTGTCTCGGGCACTTCCGCTCTTACAACGGCGGTCACGTTTCTGTCGGCGTCAAATTGAAACTGAATCGACACATTTCCCATTTCCGGCGGATCAATGCGGATTGAAATACCGTTCTGGGTAATGTGAGCTTTTATGAGGCTTTCCGCGACTTGTTGAAGCGCAGGATGGGCTTGAGACGGTAGTGCTGATAGGTTGAATGCCTGTTGCGCGCGGGCCGTTACATCAACTGTCGATGTGGTGGCCGCCGAAAATAAAACGGATGGATCGCCCGCTGGTTTTAAGCTTTCAATGAAAGAGGCGGTTTGCGTGACCTTCTGATCTAAATCTGAGAGCTTTACTGTAGGTTTGATTGGCATGTCATCGGCGAAATGAGGCGCGTCTGATTGTGTTGCCGCATCATTTTTCAAAGCCGCAAACTCAGCTCTTACCGATTGTACGCCCACGTTAACCGCGCCGTCAGAGGGGGGACTGTTGGTTATGAGAGCCTCTGCTGCAACAGGTGTAGGACTCAGTTTAATTGTTTCAACTGCATTTCCGCTAAAACTAGGATGTTTTGTATCCGTGGCGGTTAGATCTTTCGCGTCGGCAGTTTGCGCAGATTCGTTCAACTTAATCGTTGAAACTGCGGTTAAATCAATGGGGGTTTTTTGAGCTGTTCCAGCAGATGTTACCGCTACAGAATTCAGGCCAATCGCTGCGACATCTGGGATCTCTTCAGCGGCTATACCGATATTTGGCGGCTCATTTAATTGCGGCGATGACGTCAATGCGAGGTCAGTGGATACATATTCAGCGGTGTTCAAGTTTTGACGTAAAGTTTGGCCTTGGCCGATTAAGGATATGTCAGAATCCGGTGTGACTTGCTCGGGTAATTGGAGTTCCGGCATTGGAATATCCGAAGCGGATATACCTAAACTTTCTAGTGTTTCCGTTGCTGTCGCTTCAATCTGTTGACCGTTCGTAACATGAGCCTCATCTAGGCCACGGAGTAAATCACTGATGTCGATTTGGCCCCTATTATTGTGGATATTGTCTTCGATGGCACTACCCAGCAACATGGTAGGACTATCCGTTTGGTTACCCGCCAGCGGTAGGTCCTCCGGTGAGCCGTCCTGACCTTCGGCATAACTTAAGCTGAACCGGGGCTGCGCGCCTTTTGGAAGCTCATTAGATCCGAGCTTCGGCGTGGTGCCAGACATATTTGTGTTAAGCGCAATATCCATGACACTTAACCTATGTTGCAATCATATACCAATCCTTAACGTGTTGAAAAATATAGTAAAGAAAAGGTAGGAACCTATGCTTTCTGAATTATCAACACTTTCTTTGGGTGCGCCGCGTGTTTTGCCGGTCGAACACAAACCCGCGGTAGACAAGGCGGCGATAGATCAGGATGCTATGGCCAAAGCGGCTCAAGAGTTCGAGGCATCATATATCGCCCAAATGCTCACATTCAGTGGTTTGGGTAAGGCTTTGACGACAGGCGGCGGCGAAGACATGTCAGCGTTTACTAGTTTCTACATACAGAGTTTTGCTGAGAAGATCGCCGAGAATGGTGGTTTTGGACTGGCAGAAAAATTCTACGACCGCATGGCAAAAATCAGCGGCGTCTCAGGTGATGTTAATGTGGAGGACCCTCGTGTCGAACTTGGAAAGTTGTAACGCTAAAATATTAGAGTTGATCGAATTACTCCGGCAAGAATCGAAACTCCTCAGTGATGGCCGCATTGATGGGCTGCAGGATGTGTTCAAGCGCAAAGCAGTCGGTATGGCCGAGTTGGAAAAGCTGATGAAGGCCTTGGATGATAATCAAAATATGGCGAAGATCGCGCCGCAAATTGGTGCTTTGAAACGTATGGCGGATGAGAACGGCACGATATTAAAGAGTGTTATGAATGGACTGCGGTCTGCCAGAGAGCGCCTCAAAGCCTTGCAACATAAAGAGGCAAAAGTGGGTGCCTATAATAGAGCCGGAGCGAAATTGTTTATTTCTGATGACCAGTACTTCTCAGAGAAGCGCGTTTAATTAGTAAGCGCATAGTGAATCCTACCTTACAGGGTTGATGCGGTCTGACCTGCGATAGTTTCCACTTATTTATTGTGGATACCATTGAAGTGTTGGTTTTATATGCAAGTGGAGAGTTCGGCGTCAGTTTAACGCTGATTTCAAACGGCAAGTCTTCGCCGAGACGCATGCGGCGGGAACATCGGTGCGAGTTGTCGCGCGGCGTCACGATATCAATGCGAACCTTTTATTCCGTTGGCGTGATGATCCGCGATATGCGCGCCAAGTGACATATGCCCTGATCAACTTTTAAGTTTCTAAACTATCTGACCTCGACAAGCCCCTCCCCGGGAACTATGTCGAAGAAGGTTGAACGCTTACTTTTGAGATTGCAGAAGCCGTATCGGACCTCGTCATACAAGGTGTGGATCAGAAGGCGAAGACCAAAAATTCTACTTAAATTCTATCGTGGTTTCAACGCCAGATTTTGGAATTGGGCATCCATCTGATCTGTTATTCACATATTTCCATTTGGGAAGAACAGTAGTAGAAAGTTTGGCAAATAGTGGGTTGGAACATTCGAGGACCTCAATATTCTCAGGTCTTCCGTTTGTGTTAACGTCAAATCTTAGTTTGCAAAATCCGCTATCAGTAATTTCCTTAGGCTTCTTCATATTACTTATTTTAACAAGCGGTTGTGCGTTGCGATCAACTTCACCACCTTTAGGTTGTAGGTTTTTAGCCTCACACTGTACTTTTCTTAACCTATCCGCTTCTCGAATATCTTCCATTGATTTCAACTTAGCATGAAAGGTTAGCACACCATCTTTTTCGACGCCTTTGCTTCTATTTGTAAATAAAGAGCTGTGCTCAGGCTTTGTAAAAGCAACTGTAAAATCTCGCTTAGTTTTAAGCTTGAGAGAACATGGTGTGTCTAACGTCAGCGCATATGGCACAGATTTATGTCTGGGCTAAGAGAGACTT
>CAYGTI010000028.1:0-33718 GCA_964352785.1 uncultured Caulobacterales bacterium | reverse complement strand
GAGATGGCAACAAAATGAAGTAACAAGGTGTCTATAAAGCTAGGGGCACATCAAACTTTAGAAAATGGTTTTACACGAGACGCCAGAACTTTTGGACATTATGGAACAGGCGATTTAGAAGTAACCATTTCATCTTATGAAGATTTGGAAAAAGCCAAGCCACTGATTCAGATATCTTACGAAGCTTCTTAATTTTAACATAATTCTGTCGTTTCGCTGGACATTCTTGAGAGACTCTCTGAAAGTTACTTTAAAATATGTCAATGTCCCCGTAGCTCAGTCGGATAGAGCGCAAGATTCCTAATCTTGAGGCCGGTGGTTCGAATCCACCCGGGGTCGCCATAGCGCGGCGCGCCGTAATCTTTCATGATTCAAAGCTCACACCACGCTCGGCGGTATTACCTTTTGAGTTTTGCTATTGGCCTGAATATCCCGGCGATCTATTTCGCTTCGTTATCTGGGTTGTGTCCTGTAGAGCTATGCTATGAGCCGGATGTTTGAAGAACTGGATTATCGCGATACGCCTATCGGGCCGATCAGCCTGCGGCGGCGGCGTTTGCTGGCGCTGGAAACGGACGTGTTTGAAATCATCCTTGGCGAAGAACATTTGATGTCCAGCCTGTTCACCGCGTCTGAAATCGCGCTTTCCAAACAAGGCCTCGCTAAATTGGCCGAAAGCCATGTTCCCGCGCCGTGGGATGTGGTCGTTGGCGGGCTCGGTCTGGGTTATACCGCCGCTGCCGCGCTCGAAGACCCCCGTGTGGGCGAGTTAATTGTCGTCGAGTTCCTACAGGCCGTCGCCGATTGGCATAAAGAGGGCTTACTCCCTCTCGATCCGCCCCTCGGCGGCGATCCACGTTGCCGCATCGAGGTCGGAGACTTCTTCGCCAAAGCCGACTCCCAAGAGGGGTTCGACCCCAGCACGCCGGGCCGCAAATTCCACGCTATACTCATCGATATCGATCACACCCCAGATTGGTTGCTCGATGACCGTAGCGGTAGTTTTTACAGCGAAGCTGGCCTTCGTAAACTCACCTCGCATCTTAAGCCCGGCGGCATTATGGGCCTGTGGTCAGATGCCATCACGGACGCAGATTTCCTCGTCCGGCTCGAAACCGTGTTTGACGCCGCATGGGCCGAACCCGTGACGTTCCATAATCCGCTACAAGATAAACCGTTCACGCAAACAGTTTATTTAGCGCAGGTTTAGCCGTCCCCAAAACTCCGCGCCTATTATGAAAGTTTTATGTCGATAGTGCATCAAAGGGATTAAAGTGAGAATGGATTACTACCACGAGGGCAGTAAGGACCTAAGGCGGGCCGAAGGAAAAATTGCACCAAAAAACGTTATTAGAAGTTACGGTACATTAGAAACATTAGTCTTTTAATGCTTTGCTGAGCGATATAGTTTCCAATCCGAGAACAACGGCATCATCTATGGCAATAGAGTACACGCCACCATTTTGGTGGCGCCAAATATCAATGCCTTTTGCAAGGAGAATATCAGGTGAAAATTTCAAGTCGCATTCTGCCAGATGGGTCTTGTTAATTGCTTCACTGGAAAAAGGCATGTGTCCAAATAGTGGAATAACCGTATCACCTTTTTCTGTTGAGACTTTGAATGGACCTTGCACAGAAACATGAAACACCCTTTCACCATGTGCATCTGTTTCTATGTTGCCAAAATACACCGCATGGCCTGCAAATGGCCCCGATTTAAAACAGTGTGTGACTGGTGGGCGGAATTCGATCTCACATGCGAATGCCAGAGAAGACAACGTAATGCACGCAACCGTGGTTACAACAATATTGTTTGTATTCACTCCCCCGCCTTTAAATAAATCTGCCCTCCAAGATCCTTAAACTTCTCAGACATCTCATCCATACCTTCTTGCGCTTCGACGGGGTACAGCGTGGCTTTTTCATTATCGCTTAGGCCGTCCGCATATTCGCGAACCTCCCGGGTGATTTCCATGGAGCAGAATTTTGGGCCGCACATGGAGCAAAAATGCGCCACCTTATGCGCGTCTTTGGGCAGGGTTTGGTCGTGATAATCTTTGGCGGTTTCGGGATCGAGTGCAAGGTTGAACTGATCTTCCCACCTGAACTCGAACCGGGCGCGGGACAGCGCGTCGTCGCGGATTTGCGCGGCGGGGTGTCCCTTGGCCAGATCAGCAGCGTGAGCGGCCAAGCGGTACGTAATGACGCCGACTTTAACATCGTCGCGGTCGGGCAAGCCCAAATGCTCTTTAGGGGTGACGTAACACAGCATTGAGGTTCCGAACCAGCCGATCATCGCCGCGCCGATGCCCGATGTGATATGGTCATAGCCGGGGGCGATGTCGGTCGTGAGCGGCCCGAGCGTATAGAACGGCGCTTCGCCGCATTCGCGGAGCTGTTTTTCCATATTCACTTTTATCTTATGCATCGGTACGTGGCCGGGGCCTTCGATCATAACCTGGCAGCCTTTTTCCCACGCGATTTGTGTCAGCTCGCCGAGGGTTTCCAGCTCGGCAAATTGCGCGCGGTCATTGGCGTCGGCAATCGCGCCGGGGCGAAGGCCATCGCCGAGGCTGAAGGTCACATCATAGCGGCGCATGATGTCGCAAATTTCAGGAAATTTCGTATAAAGGAAGCTCTCTTCATGACGCGCGAGCATCCATTTCGCCATGATCGAGCCGCCGCGCGAGACAATACCGCAAACACGGTTCGCCGTCAGGTGAATATAAGCGAGGCGCACACCCGCATGGATGGTGAAATAATCCACGCCCTGCTCGCATTGCTCGATCAGCGTATCGCGGTAAATTTCCCATGTCAGGTCTTCGGCGACGCCGTTCACTTTCTCCAGCGCCTGATAGATCGGCACTGTGCCGATGGGCACAGGGGAGTTGCGGATGATCCATTCGCGGGTATTGTGAATGTTACGGCCCGTAGACAAATCCATCACATTATCCGCGCCCCAGCGCGTGGCCCAGACCATTTTATCAACCTCTTCTTCGACGGATGAGGCGACAGCGGAGTTGCCAATATTAGCGTTGATTTTGACAAGGAAATTACGGCCAATAATTTGCGGCTCAAGCTCCGGATGGTTGATGTTGGACGGGATGACAGCCCGGCCTTTGGCCACCTCATCACGCACAAATTCAGGCGTCACAAAAGCGGGGATATCCGCGCCGAAGCTCTCACCCGCATCGACGCGGGCCTGCGCGCCCGGCACCATAGCCTTGCGCCCCAAATTTTCGCGCTCGGCGATATAGATCATCTCTTTGGTGATGATACCCGCTTTGGCGAACTCATATTGGGTAATCGGTGCCCATGTTCCATCCTTATTGGCAACGCCGCGTAACGGCGCGTTCTTAATAGGAAATTCGCGCGCCAAATGACGACCTTTGGCTCCGCCATTATCCTCGGGTTTCACGTCGCGGCCTTCATATTCTTCCACGCCGCCGCGCTCTAAAACCCATGCGGTTCGAGGGCGGGCGAGGCCTTTTTCGACGTCAATCGTGACGTTATCGTCCGAGTAAGGCCCGGACGTATCGTAGACAGGTACGTTAGGCTCATTCGCCGTTTCATGCAAATGTACCAAGCGGTGCGGCACCCTCAAATCCGGCGCGCTATCAGGCGCGGTGTAAACTTTGGAGGAAGCAGGCAGCGCACCTGTGGTCACTTTGGGAGTCTGAAACTCGGATTGGTTTACGGGTTTATTCATGGGGTAATCCTTTGTGATATAACTTTGTTTATGTCTTTTTCAGCCGTTCTAAAGTCAGTAAGAAAATAAATTTCACTCATTTTGAAGAGACCTTGGCCCACAGGCGTTAAGAGTAAGTACTTAGGTTCCCACTGCTTAAACCATTTCCATTCTTTGACAGTAGTTGCTCTTTGCAAATCTTTGGCATCTAATTGAAACAGAGGTTTGTTATCTCGATCAAAGTAATGAACCAAATTATTGGTAATTGCATAATATCTAAAGGGTCGCAGATCGTTATATTTGTTTTGATTGAAAAGTCGCTCAATAGTGATTTTGGCCAGCCAGAAAAACAGGACGGCGAGTAATACATAAAAAACTACACCCAATACATTATCTTGATATTGCTGCGTAACAGAGAGATAACCCATACAAACACCTAAAGCAGTAAAGCAAGGAGCAGCTAATTGGTCTGATTTGAATTGAGCGTGAAGCCAAGCATCGCGTTGGCCTTCATCAACTTTTCCGACCCATAACAGGCTCTCATCAAGAACCAAGTAAGGCTCAATAATTTGTCGAATTTTCGGATCAATAAGAACCACAATTTAGACTCCGTCCTTCCGCCCGCATAACCGGGATCAAGTTATAAGAGTGCGTCTCAACCCATTGGAATGCCCTTGCATTTCAACATTTAGCCCAACAAAAATACCGCACATTTGCATGTGCGGCACCTTCGCTATTTTTCATCCACTGGATAAAAAATTCCGGCAAAGCCGGAGCGCTGCGGTGCCCCTCGGAAGAGGCACTATGCGCTTATACGCATTTTTCAGCAAGCGGTTTTCGCGGCCACATCACACCCTATGAAGGCCTAATCCGGTTTATGCGTAGAGCTAATCGCTCGCGTCTCTCCGCTGATACTGAAATAGTCCGCGCCGCTGGCTTTGAGCTCGGCCGGGACACGTAGCGGGACGTGGGTGCCGATGGCCTGATCAACATTCATCGTATGATAAAGAATATCCGCCCCGCCGGGATAGAGAAAAAACCAATAGGGCGGAAAGGCTGTGTCTGTACGCGCGGCATCCCAATGGGCTTGATGTGGCGCGTAATGCCGTGGGTTCACATCCGCGTCGCCCATATGCATGACGGTGACGCCCTGAACGGGCGCCTCTGATGGACTTAACGTGACGCGGTAAACCATGTTTTGAACGGCGGCTCTTGCCGGGGCGGGCCACCCCGCATGCGGGATGCGCACGGCGCTGGCGCTAACTGCACCCAAATCAAGAGTTTGCGAAGGATCGCCCGCTGCCATATCCAGCGCGCTTATCCGGCCCAATAGCCCCGCGTCCCAGCCTGTATCGCCGCGCATCATCTGCAGCGCCTGCCGGGGCATGACAATATGAACATCGGTGTTGGATTGCATGTATGCGATCATGTCGCCGGCTGAGAAATGATCCCGATGAGCATGGCTGATAAACACAGCATCGATGCCGTCATAGGGCGGCAGGCCCGCCATCATGTCCGCGCGATCTTGATCCGGCACATTCATATAGGTTCCCAATCCCGAAAGCGGTAGCGGGTCAAACATTATTTTTACATCGCCGGAGCTTACCAACACACCTTCATTCGCAATATACTGCGCGTGGGCCGTACCTTGCCTGTCATGCGCCAAGGCAGGGAGTACGCAAAAAAGGGCCGCAAAAGACGTGATAAAATTTCGAAAACAAATCCGTATCATTATCTTACCTCTCGCCCGTTTGTTTACGCCGCCGCATCATGCGCAGTAGAGGCCGCTCGGCCCCATAATAAAATAATGCCGCGCTGAGTATTGACGCCGCTAAGCCTAAACCGACAAACAGCGCATTATCAAGTAAACCAGCACTCCCTAAGGCCGGGCCGGGAAGCAGTGACAGGCTCCGCATAAGGATACCCAGAACAAGCAAGTGGGACAAATAAAGCGAGTAAGAGATATCGCCCAGCCAGACCCATAAACGAAAACCCGGGCGCGTGAGCTTCGGTTCATTCTTGATTTCTAGTCCTGCCGCGCCGTAAATCATAAACGCAAAAGGCAGGGTAAAGACCATCACGCGCCCGATGGACACGGTGTCAAAATTTGACTCCGTATAAAGAAACAATGCGAGTCCCGACGATATAACTCCAAGCGCCAGAAAAACCGCTGGAGCAAAAATACGGCGCCTTACAATCAGCGCACCGGCCACAGCGCCAGCGATAAATTCGAGTGTGAGAACAGATAATGATAAAGCGCCGTAGGTTTTGGCTGGCGCACTGACCCAGCCCTGAGACAACGCGAAGACAATGATTACAGCCCAAACAATCAAAGCCGCGATACGCAACCAGAATGTCAGCAATAACAAGCCCGCAAAGACGATATAAAAAAAGACCTCGTGGATCAGCGTCCAGCCCACGCCTAATATGGGGTAATCGGCTTGCGGGATAAGAAAAGCCGATTTTAAAAGGTAAGGCAAAGTTTGCGTCTGCGCGCCAATGGCATCCGGGCTTAGAGGCCGTCCGTTCACAGCCATGTAATACGCCATTAAAAGCCCACAAAATATCCACCACAGGGGGTAAATACGAATGGCCCTTTTTTTGAGAAACACAAGCGGCTCTCGCCAATGAGGCTGCACATGCGCGGTGATAAACACCATGATAAACCCGGAAATAACAAAAAATAGATCTACCCCCGCATAGCCGCGCATCCACGGCCCGGCGATAGCCTCAAGATCCCGGGCGACATTGGAACCTGCGCCTGGCGCAGATAATGCCAGCCGCTGTAACTCATAAATATGGAAAAACACCACGAGCATAACCGCAACGCCGCGCAAAACCTGCACGGATAAAAGGCGCTGTGGATGTGAAGCTTGGGACATGACGCGTGTCTAAGCTTCGGTGAGTGTCTTGACAATGACCAAAGCTACCAGACTAAAATCAAGACGCACAAAATTTGGAAGGCAATTATTAAGACCCTTATGTTAGCGTCATAAAAATATAATAATTTAGGTGACAGTCTCGCATGGTTTATCAATTGATATATACGAGCAAAATGCGCTCCGGCATGGGCGAAAAAACGATCAACAAGATCGTGATGCAATCGCGCGAGCGGAACCAAGCCCACAATATTACGGGTATGCTCTTGTGTGCTAATGATGTGATTTTACAAATTATTGAGGGCGAGCGCCATGAGGTTGAGGCGCTTTACCGCCAGATAACCCGCGATACGCGGCACCGCGAAGTCATGATCCTTGCTGATCAGGAGACGGATGTTCGTGAGTTTAAGAATACGCCCATGCAAGTAAAATTCATTACTTCAGCCAAAGGCAGCGCCGAAATGAATGCTTTGATCAAAAACAGCGAAATGCTCTCATTATCCGCCTAATTTAAGGGTCTTGCAGGCCTATTCTTTCTATTTTCTTTTGCCGCGCCGCCTTATATGAGGCGTCATGACACAAATACCCGATGATACAATTTTTGCTCTTGCAAGCGGCGCAGGCCGCGCGGGCGTGTCTGTATTTCGTGTGAGCGGCCCCAACGCCGCAGGGATCATCCGCGCACTCAGCCAAAAACACCCGCCCAAACCCCGGCAAGCCGCTTTGAGGAATTTCTACGCACAGGACGGCGCGCCCATCGACTCCGGTTTGCTTATTTGGATGCCCGGCCCCGGCAGTTTTACAGGCGAGGATGTCGCAGAGTTTCATACCCATGGTAGCCCGGCGGTTATCGAAGCCTTAGCCGCCGCCTGTCTTGCGGCGGGCGCGCGCCAAGCTGGGCCCGGTGAATTTACCCGCCGCGCCTTTGATAATGGCCGCATGGATTTGACCGAAGCCGAAGGCCTCGCAGACTTGATCGACGCAGAAACCGAAGGGCAACGCGCGCAGGCGTTACGGCAAATGCAAGGCGGGCTGCGCGAGACCTATGAAGGCTGGCGCTCCCACCTGATTGACGCGCTGGCCGCCATAGAAGGCGAAATTGACTTCCCGGACGAAGGGGACATTCCAGACGCGCTCTCGCACAAGGCTTATGCGCCCTTGCAAGCCGCGATCACAGATATGCGCGCCGCCCTAGAAGATAGTCACAGAGGGGAGCGTATTCGCGCGGGATTGGATATTACGATCATCGGGCGTCCAAACGCAGGAAAGTCGACATTGCTCAATGCCCTTGCGGGACGCGAGGCGGCGATTGTCTCAGAAACGGCTGGCACCACTCGAGATATTATTGATGTGCATATGGTGATAGCGGGTCTGCCTGTGCGCCTGTCGGATACGGCCGGGCTTCGCCGCTCGGACAATAGGATCGAAGCCGAGGGCGTGCGCCGCGCCGAAGCCCGCGCGGGCGAGAGCGATATCAGGATCGGCGTGATAGACGGCAGAGCCGCAAGC
This sequence comes from uncultured Caulobacterales bacterium, assembly GCA_964352785.1. Lineage (GTDB taxonomy): Bacteria > Pseudomonadota > Alphaproteobacteria > Caulobacterales > Maricaulaceae > JACOMS01. Next base: position 25,642 of record CAYGTI010000028.1, on the reverse strand, counting down.
GATCCCAACTCTGCGGTGATGTCGTTGCAAGACGGCGACTTTTTACTAGTTAACAAAACGGATATTGGCGGCAGGGCAGCGAAGCCAGACACCCCCGCATCTGTCTTTCATGTCAGCGCGCAAACGGGCGCAGGTTTGGCCGCGTTTCAAACCGCGTTGGAACAAGCCATAGAGGCGCGGTTTTCTGTCTCGCAATCTGCAGGGTTAACGCGGGCCCGGCACACAGACTGCGCGGCCCGCGCGCTTAGCGCCCTTCAAAGAGCAGTTGATCATTTGATTCTCGCACCGGAGCTTTCAGGCGACGATATCCGCACCGCACTTCACGCTATCAAAGAGCTTGCGGGCGAGACCGACATAGAAGCGGTTCTTGACCGTATTTTCGCCCGCTTTTGCATCGGGAAATAACTTCTAGCCTGCCCGCTCATAGGCGGTGCGCATCCACGCTTTAACGTCATCATCGAAATCATCCACGCTTTCAAGACGCACCCGGTGACTACACATCGCATTATAAGTTTCTAGTCGGCTGACGGCGTCTTCGCCTTTAAGGGCTAAACCTAAATCGACACGCGATTGAGTGGCTGGTGTAATCAGCGCAAATTGTTTCTTGCGCCGCAAACTAACACTCGCTTTTTTTGGCGCTACCTCAACATCTCCAAGTGTATTGGCAAAATCTATAATTGCATCATGAATAGGTTTTAGACTTGCCTTTGCACCTGAATATTGCGCTGCAACCAAGTCTACTTTTTCTCCTGTCTCACGCGCCTTACTTGAAACAAGGTTAGCAAAACCGTGAGTCATACTATGTTCGCTTTTCAAAAACTTTAGAATTTCACCGTGCTTTTGATGACCGCTTGCCTCGACAATTTTGAGCCACGCATCCAAAGATTTACCTGTTTTTGCAGGCATATTTTCAACCATCTTTGCAAGCATGTCTTCGGGACTGGCCATAATTCTCTTTCACTTTTCATACTTAATATCACACTATTAGGCTCCTGAAGCTAAAATTTAATGGCCCTGAGCCAGAAGGTGTGATTAATGAGCTTATGAAAAACTTAACGCGACTATTTTCCCTCACCGCAACTTTGATAAGTCTGGCCGCTTGCAGTCCGGTTAAAATTCTCAACGTCATTACGCCGTCGGGTAATTTTGACCGCGCCGTTGATATCGATTACGGCGATGATGCGCGCCAGTCCCTAGATGTTTACACACCCAAAATTCCCCGTGATAATGCGCCCGTCATCGTCTTTGTCCACGGCGGCGGATGGGATAGCGGCGATAAAAGCCTTTATAAATTTATCGGCGAGACGTTTACAGGCGAAGGTTATACGGTTGTTGTACCTAATTACCGACTCTATCCCAGTATTACATTTCCCGACCCAGTTGTGGATACTGCCAAAGCTACCGCTTGGGCAGCTGGGCGTTATCAAGACCGCGCGATTATCCTGATGGGCCATTCGGCAGGTGCCTATAATGTTTTAATGACCGGTATGGTGCCGGAATATTTAAAGGCCGAAGATGTCAATGTATGTGAGCGTATTGCCGGAATCGTAAGCCTTTCCGCGCCGACAGGCATTATCCCGCTCACAGAAGAACCGCTGATCACGGTATTTCCAGACCGCTTTACGGGAACGGACGCACCGCTCGGCAATACGGGCAATAAAACGCCGCCGCTTTTTTTAGTGAATGGCGGTAAAGATAAAACCGTCTACCCGCAAAATTCCGAAAAACTCGGCGAAGATATCAACGCGCGCGGCGGCAAGGCCGAGGTGAAAATCTATCCGAAAATGAACCACACCGACCCGGTGAAAGTTCTGTCCCGCTACTTTGACGGTAATTCCGTGCTCAAAGCGGATATATTGGACTTTATGCGGCGCGTGCCCAAAAAAGGGAATTATTGTCACTAAAGGACAGCATATGACGCATTACGATGCGATCATTATCGGCGGCGGGCATAACGGCCTGACCTGCGCTTACTACCTCGCCCGCAAGAGCCTGAAAGTGTGCGTTTTGGAACGCCATCACGAGGTTGGCGGCGCGGCCTTTACCGAAGAGTTCCATCCCGGATTTCGCAACTCGGTTGCAGCCTACACGGTCTCGTTGCTGCAGCCCAAAGTGATAGAGGACATGAAGCTGTATGATCACGGGCTCGAGGTCGTTTTGCGTAAAACGGATAATTACCTCGCGCTTGAGGACGGCTATATGTTGGCCGGGCGGGGTGGCCTGACCCGCCGCGAAATTGCGCGGTTTAGCGCCAAAGACGCAGAGAATTATGACCGCTACGAGGCAGATCTGGATACGATTGTTGATTTGCTCCGCGCCTTTTTATTAACCGCCCCGCCCAATGCGGGCGGCGGATTGGCGGATGTTTTATCGCTGCTGAAAGCCGGGCACCGCGCGAGCCGTTTATCGCTGGAGGAGCAACGCAACCTGCTCGACTTTTTTACAAAAAGCGCGGGGGAAATTCTGGGCCACTATTTCGAAAATGATGCCGTCAGAGCCTTATTCGGATTTGACGCTGTCGTGGGTCACTTTGCGTCGCCGTATGAACCCGGTTCCGCCTATGTGTTGTTGCATCATGTCTTCGGCGAAGCAGCGGGCGTCAAGGGTGCGTGGGGGCACGCCATTGGCGGCATGGGCGCGATCACGCAAGCAATGCGGCGGGCCTGCGAAGCCGCAGGCGTTACGGTTCGCACGTCTTGCCCTGTAGAAGACATTCTAACCAAGAATAACAGAGCCTCGGGCGTCCGGGCCGGAGGCGAGACCTTGCACGCAAAAACCATCGCGGCCTGCGTTCATCCCAAAGTGCTCTATGAGCAATTAATAGATCAGCATGTATTAGAACCCGATTTCATAAGCCGTATTGCCCGCTACCAATCCCACTCAGGGACGTTTCGAATGAATGTGGCGTTGGATAAGCTTCCGAAATTTATCCATGCCCCGAGCCAGACTCCCGAAAATAATGACTACTTAACGTCGGGTATCGTGATCGCACCGAGTTTGGACTATATGGACGCAGCCTGGCTCTCGGCAAAAGCTAAAGGGTGGTCAGACGCCCCAATTATAGAGATGTTAGTGCCCTCCACGCTTGATCACACGCTCGCCCCTAAAGGGCAGCATGTGGCCAGCTTGTTCTGTCAACAATTTGCCTATGACCTTCCAGACGGGCGCAAGTGGGACCAAGAGAGAGACATAGCCGCCGATCATATCATTGAAACAGTAGAGCGTTATGCACCGGGGTTCACATCGTCGATTGTCGGGCGTCAAGTTTTTTCCCCGCTTGATCTTGAGCGCCGTTTCGGACTTGTGGGCGGGGATATTTTCCATGGCCGGATGAGCCTGGATCAACTCTTTTCTGCCCGCCCCATATTAGGCCATGGTAGCTACCGAAGCCCTATTAAAGGCCTTTATATGTGTGGATCAGGCACCCATCCGGGCGGCGGGGTCACCGGCGCGCCCGGGCACAATGCTGCCCATGCCATTTTGAAAGACAAACTCTGGCGTTAAGCCTTGCTGGATTTCAGCCTGGGCCGTAATCAGAATTTAAGACAAAATCGATAGTGGTGCCCACACAAATTTTGCATAATCTCAGGCTATAAATATTATATATTTTTAATATTATACCTATCACCAACTTTACCCTAATCAAGAAGCACGTAAAGCAGAGAGGGTTAGCTATGCTTACTTACACAGACAATTTACCAGACCTAAATGCCCATGCCAAAATCATGGGTAGAAAACGAGAATAAAAAGGCTTTTTTTGATTCCCCCAAACTCATCACGCTTGAATCTAGCCTTCCAAGTAGATTTCGTGATTTTTTTTGCGGGAACACGCCCCAATCCCCTTGGGGATTTGGCCGTCCCTATATCGAATAGCTAACCTAAATCGATGTAGGGGCGGCCCTTTAAACTCAACAATGAACTGTGAAACAAAAATACAGAGATATCTCCCAGAAAGGATATTATAATGCGTAAGCTCCTCATCACAGCAGCAGCGACAACAGCTCTTCTCGCGGCCTGTACAACTTATGACGCCAAAACTGCATCCAAAGACCCTAAGATGGAAAAAGCTGACCTTTGCACGACGTTTGGCCCTCAAACACCGCGCGACATCTCAAGCCTGTCCGGAACTAACCCAATCAATTTCACAATGGCGCCCGCCGCAACGGAAATGAACCTATGTAATATCCACACCCACACGAACGCCGAGCACAAAGGCCCGGGCTTTAGTGTTTTTGTGAATAACACAGATAGCGGCGGTTATGCTTGTAACGACGCCGCCAACTTAACCGCCGAAGAACTCATGGATCCGATGGACGGCATGGGAGCCTACAAAGGCGTCAAGCCCGGCGACACCATCGAAGTTCACTGGGTACATACATCTTGCGACATCACCCCCGGTGAAGGTCTTGGATCGTGTTTATCTGATACATGTACAGACCCATTGTTGCGCGTCGAAGCGCAAGTCTTTTTGGTAGTTAACGATCCGGACAATGCGCTTGATTTTACGGACCTAGCCTATGATGGCAACATGGTGAACGGTATGCACCAAGCCAAAATGATCCCGTCCAACACAGGCGATCCGGTTGTCTTTCGCGGCTCAACAACAGGGCCAAGCTATGACCAGTCCACATGTTCACCTCTGAACGTGACATGGAGCGTTCGCCCCAATTGTGCGCGCGTCGATATCAGCTCGCTCCACCGCTGGGCCTCAGAAGGCAATGTGTTTAACGAAACAAAATCACACGGGGTTCGCCAGCTTGTGACAGCACCGGAGCTTCTGTCGCCTATTAAATAGACAGACACCGAAATTAAACTTTAGCTCCGCATTTCGATGCGGAGCTTTTTGCGTTTTACCACCTATAAACCCTCTTCCACGAGCTTCATATGTTCACACGATTTATATCCCTTTTGATGATTGCTATCTGCATGAGTTGCGCATCGACCGCTTTTGCGCAAAACACCAGCGGCGTATCCTCGCCAGTTGTCAAAGAAGGTGATAAATCGCTGCAATACCGCGTCGGTATAGACCCAGAAACGTCGTCAGGCGATGCAGCCTATGCCCAGCGTGTGCATTATCAACAGTCCATAAACGGAGATCTCCGCTGGCGGATGATCGCGCAGGCACGCGGGACGGATTTGTGGGATTTAAATCTGGACTACATACAAGCCGAACTGCTGTGGGAGTTGACAGATGATGACGACAAGCACCGGTCCGGGTTTCGGTTTGAAGCTCGTATCCGCGACGGCGACCGCGCGGAACAATTCGGTCTGAAGTGGACGAATTTATTTAATTTTGAAAGTGGCTGGAGCGCGCGCGCTATACTCTATCCAACCGTGCAAATTGGCGATAACGCCGCCGACGGCATAAATCTACAAACCCGTGGACGTCTCTCCAAGAAACTTGATCAAGGCATGACGCTGGGCGTCGATATGTTTAATAATTATGGCAACACGAATAGCCTCGGCAATTTCAATGACCAGAGACATACAATCGGTCCCTTTATATCACTTCCGGTGAACGATAAATTCTCTGTCTTGGCCGGGACGCTCTTCGGGTTTTCCGATGCGGCACCAGACACAGAATTACGTCTTTGGATCACGCGTAAGTTATAAAGTCTGTTAAAAAAGCTGTAGCCATTGCCCAACCGCCACATTACACTCACCTCTTTGAGCTATGGATAACATATGACCGGGCCAAAACATTTTCTCTCCCTCGCGGATATTCCAGCCCCTGAGCTAAGACTAATTCTCGATAACGCGCACCGACGTAAAGCTGCGCGCGGCGGACGCCCCAACGGGCAAGCCGATGATGATGCGCCTTTTACGGGGCACACATTGGCGATGATTTTTGAAAAAAGCTCCACCCGGACACGGTTTTCATTTGATATGGCGATGCGCCAACTCGGCGGCACCTCGATCACAGCAACGTCCGCCGATATGCAGATTGGACGCGGTGAAACCATTGAAGATACGGCCAAAGTGCTCTCACGCTTTGTTGACGGTATCATGCTGCGGGCCAATGCCCATGACACGCTGGTGGATTTGGCGCGTAACGCCTCTGTGCCTGTGATTAACGGCCTGACCGATTATAACCATCCGTGCCAGATCATGGCCGACTTGCAAACCCTCGAAGAAGCTGGCGGCGATTTATCGGATATGACCCTGACTTGGGTGGGCGACGGCAACAATGTGGCCGTTAGTTTCGTCAACGCCGCGGCTAAATTTGGCTACCGTCTTCGCTTGTCATGCCCTGAGGGGTACACAGTTTCCGGCCAAACCGTCGAGGCGGCGCGGCAATGCGGCGCGAACATTGAGACCATCACTGATCCGCTTAAGGCATGTGAAGATTCAGATGTTGTGATTGCCGATACATGGGTCTCCATGGGCGACACAGATGCGGATCAACGCATGAGCGATCTTGCGGCCTATCAAGTCAATGACGCACTGATGAACCGGGCCAACACAGGCGCTATATTTTTGCATTGTCTGCCCGCGCACCGCGGCGAAGAAGTTAGCGCCTCTGTGATTGACGGCCTGCAATCACGCGTGTTTGACGAAGCTGAAAACAGGCTTCACGCCCAAAAAGCCATTCTCGCATGGTGCATGGCGACCTAGCCAGATTAACATCCAAGGATAAAGCATGACCGATGATATGAAAAACGAGCGCCGCACCGGCGCAAAATTCCGCACATCAAGCGAAGACCTAGAAGCCATGCAGCATGTGGCGAAAACGCCGCAAACCGAGCACCCGGCCTACCGTTTGGCGTTCGCAGACCAAGATTTTCTGACCCGCGAAGAGCTGCGGCCTTTACGCCTCCAGCTTGAACTCCTCAAGCCGCAAATGCTACTCGATGAAGCCGGTATCGACTCGACCGTGATCGTTTTTGGTTCGGCCCGTATACCCGAGCCCGGCACGAAAAGCGTGCGCGATCTGGGCGGCGAAGCTGAGGAGGCCCTGCGCGAAAAGTCCAAATTTTATGAGCTAACCCGAGACTTTTCCCGTACCGTGTCCCAAGCCTGCCTCGCAGCGGACGGCAAAGAGTGGGTGATTGTCTCAGGCGGCGGGCCCGGTATTATGGAAGCCGCAAACAGAGGCGCAGATGATGTGGGCGCGCCGTCTATTGCGCTGAATATTGTGCTGCCCTTCGAATCTCTACCCAATCCCTATGTCACGCCTGCTCTTAGTTTTCAGTTTCACTATTTCGCCATCCGCAAAATGCACTTCTTGCTTCGCGCCAAAGCGGTTGCCGTGTTCCCCGGAGGTTTCGGGACTTTTGATGAGTTTTTCGAAGTCCTGACACTCATCCAAACCGGGCGTGTGGAGCGGATGCCAATTATTCTTTTTGGTGAAAAATTTTGGCGCAGCGTGATTAATTTTGACGCGCTTGCAGACGGCGGCACCATATCACGCGGCGATCTCGACTTGTTTAAATTTGTCGAAACCGCCGAAGATGGCTGGGCCGTTATAAAAGACTGGTACGATATACCGAGCTAAGCCGAAATGCCGCTCCGATACATACAGCTTAGTCGACGTCCCGGCCTGTTTGCCCCAAAGGCGGATATGGCAATCGGCGCAAAGGCGGTATTGGCTCGGCGATCATTTTATCTTTCAGATAAGAAATCGATGTATCAAGCTGCTGATCAATACCGCTGTGACGCGCTTGCGGCAGGTTCGTGACCGCAATATCCGGCGAGACGCCCAACCCTTCGATCAGCCAGCGGCCATCAAGACCGAGCTGCCCGAACTCCGCCACGCGGGCCTGTCCGCCGTCAACCAACCTATTGCGATCAGAAAGCCAAATGCCGGCCCCTGCGGTGCGCGTGCCAATCAGCGGGCCCAAATCAAGAGCCCTGATGCCCGCCGCAAAAGTTTCGCCGTCAGAATAGGTACCTTCATTAATCAAGACAGCTAAATGACCTCGAAAGGTTTGCTGCATATTGGGAATAGACGGCCCGCCATTCGCGCCGGGCCAATGAGCCCAAACGCGGCGCAGCAATGTACCTAAAATCCAGCTATCAATACTGCCGCCTCGGTTTCCGCGCACATCAATAATCATCGCATCCTTATCGGCATGCTCGTAATAATCGCGCGCAAAGCTAGCAATATCGCTCGAGCCCATAGCGCGCAGGTGCAAATATCCAATTTTGCCGCCAGAGGCCTTCGCGACCGCCTCGCGGTTGTTTTGCACCCAGCTATTATAAAGCAGCATCGACTCGCCGCGCCGTGAGGTCGGCACAATAATTTCGTTTTGGTCCGTACGCCCGCGTTTGAAATCCAGACGTACCTGCTGTCCCTCCTTTTGTGTTAAAGCTGTCGTCAAGTCCGCTTGCGTTACGATAGCCCGCCCATCAATCGCGATGATGATATCACCTTCGCGTACATCCACGCCAGCGCGCCGTAGCGGGCCAAGTGTTTCTGGGCGTTCAGCCTCTCCGTTATGAATAGACGTAATTTGCAGCCCGTCTTTCACTTGCTTATACGTTGCGCCGAAAAAGGCAGGGGCGCCGCTCTCAGTGTCACGCGGTAGCTCGCCGGGCCGAATTTGACTGTGCAAAATACCCAGCTCTGCCGACATTTGCGCCAGTAAATCATTAAGCTCTGCCCGGTGCCCAAGGCGGCTGGCGAGCGGAACAAAGCGGCTGCGCACCGCGTCCCAATTCACCCCGCGCAGGTTTTCATCATAGGCAAAATCCCGGTGGAGCCGCCACGCGTCCAGCGCCATTTGCCGCCATTCGTTTTTGGGGTCCACATCAAGCCGCCAATCCGAGACGCGCACCATCTTATCACTGGCGTCGCCGGGCATATCGCCGCCCGCGCCGAGAAGCAAAAACTTAGCCCGGCTATCTTCGCCCGTTTGCACGAACAGCGTTTTATGATCCGCCGAGAGGCTAAAGCGCTGAACATCACCCGCGTAATCTGTGACCTTTGGATTATCATCGGATATTGCGAGCCGTTTTAAGGACGGGCTATCATCATTTGTCCCGACGAACCCATTATAGCCACCCTCCATGATAAAGAGATGTTTGGCCGTTGCAGCAAGTCCCGTATAATCGCCCGGCGGGACTGGCACTTGCCACAGCCGCGACGGCGCGCCTTCAAGATCAAGAGAGACGTCAGAGACGTCTTCGCTTTTATCGTCTTTATCCTCAGTTTTATCTTCATCCTTGGAAGCATCTTTGTCGTCTTGAGCGGTGAGTTCATCATCAGGCTCGAACGGAAACGCGGCTTCCGGATCCAGTTGCAGCGCGTAAATCTGTGACCGCGCTTCAAATTCCGGCCCCATGTTGCGGTCACCCCACGGCGAGCCGCGCGAGGCGCTAAAATTACGGTTTGATAAGAAATAAAGCCACGCACTATCAGCAGAAAATGCAGGCGCAAAGGATTCGTATTTGCTCGACGTCATCACCGTTTTAGTATGGGTTTTGGTATCATAAACAGCAATTTGCGGCAGGTCGCGCGCATCATAAAAGGCATAGGCCGCATAGCGACCATCCTTGGACCACGTGATATCGCCGTAATTAAAGTCAGAGCTACTGGCGGCGCTGTCCATCAAAGTGGCCGCTCCGGTACTGACATCCAGATGAAACAGCCGCCCGCGCTTGTCGCTGTATATTAGCGCCGCGTCTGTTGGCGAGGCGAAAATATCCCACACATAACTTTCAAGACCGGACTTTACCGCCTTGCCTTCGCCTCGGCCATCGGCGGGGAACGTCCAAATGCCGCCGGCCAGATCATTGTCGATCAAGACATAGACCGCCTCGCCGTCCGCGCTCATCACAGCAGACCGTGCCCGCGCGCCGTCCGGAAGCTTATAGTCTACGCGGCGGCGCTCCCCCGTAAACCCGGTGACAAATTTTCCGCGCGCAGTCATCGTTACGGATTTACCGGACGGCGACATGCGGGCATCGGATAAATAATCCAGCGGCTTTTTAAGCCACCGGACACGCTCACGGTCCCGGTCGGATGTGAGCGCAACAGATATGGGCGCGGCGAGATTTGTCGACAGATCAAAAGAGAACAAATCCGCGCCACTTTGATAGGCAATTTTACCGCCGTGCAAGCTAGGCGTCCTGATTTGCCACTGGGTAGATTGAGAGTGCTGGGTCAAGCCGGAGCCGTTTTGGTCCATAGACCAGATATTATCTGTGCCCGATTTATCACTGATAAAATAAATACGATCTTGCCAAACCATGGGATGGCGCATGGGCGCGCCGAAATCCGCCGCCAGCCGCACCGCTTCGCGTTGACTATTCAGGTTATAACGCCAAATTTGCGCCATACGCCCGCCGCGATATTGCACGGCGTTATCGGAAAACAGATTCAGGCCATGCCGCGTAAAAATCAGTGTGCGCTTGTCAGGCATCAGCGCCGCTTGGTCTGCATCGGCCAGCGGGATATCCGTCACCGCGAGGCTTTTGACATCTACTGTGCGCAGAACGCGCGGGATAGTTCCGGGAATATTAGACGAGCGGTAAAGCACGCGGTTATCATCAAGCCAGCCGCGCGCGGCCACGCTGCCGCCCTCATGGGTGATCCGTTTGGGCGCCCCGCCCGCCATCGGCATGATATAAATTTCGGTTGGCCCATCATAATTGGCTGCAAAAGCAATCCATTGACCATTGGGGGATATTGACGGGCTGCGCTCTGATTGTGTATGGGTGGTTAGCCGTACCGCATCGCCGCCATTTGCAGGAGCGCGCCATAAGTCACCTTCGCTGGCAAAGACCAGATGCTGATCATTCATCACGGGCATTTGGTAATAACCCGCCGTTTTTGCCGCTGCCGTGCCCCATGTACTTGCTGCAAAAATTGCAGCCGCTGAAACAGCCAGAAGTGATCGCATATGCATAAGGAAGCCCCGTAATTGTTTTTCCCACCATAAGCGAAATTAGAATTTAAAGACAACCGCTTTCGAATAAGGGCCTTCGCAAAACTTATCGGTTTTTATTGGAACCCATCGCCGCAATCCCTATATAGAGACCGAACACAGCTAGCGGAGAGTGTTATGGATAAAGACCTCGTCAATTGGGAATCCGGAAATTGGATTGGCCAAACCTTAGAAGTTGAAAACGGCGTTTGCGCTGTGCCCGGAAACGATGCGGACGGCTACCCGGCGGAGCTAGCCTACACGGATGAGGTTAAAGCCGCCACAGATCACCTGTATGAGCAGGTCTCTGATTTCATTCCTGAATTTGAATGGCCCGCCTACGCTCCGCTTGTCCATGCGATTAATCGCCTCAAAAAAGAAAAAAACGCGGTGATCCTTGCGCACAATTATATGACGCCGGATATTTTCAATTTGGTCGGAGATTACCGCGGTGACAGCCTTGGCCTCGCGATTGAAGCCACAAAAACAGACGCCGACATTATCGTCCAAGGCGGTGTGCATTTTATGGCCGAGACCTCCAAAATTCTTTGCCCAGAAAAGAAAGTCTTCATTCCGTCCATGCGCGCGGGCTGCTCTCTGGCGTCATCTATCACGGGCGACGACGTCAAACTGATCAAACAAAAATATCCCGGCATCCCCATTGTCACCTATGTAAACACGTCCGCCGACGTGAAAGCCGAGAGCGATATTTGCTGCACGTCGTCAAATGCTGTGGCTATTGTTGAGCATATATGCGCCGAGCGCGGTGTGGATCAGGTCATTATGCTGCCGGATGAATTCCTCGCTAAAAACGTCGCGCGCCAGACACATATCAACGTCATTGCGTGGCATGGCCGCTGCGAGGTTCATGCGCGGTTCTCGGCCCAGGATGTGCGCGATATGAGAGACGCCCACCCGGGCGTTGTTGTCCTCGCCCACCCGGAATGCCCGCCGGACGTGGTCGAAGAAAGTGATTTTACAGGCTCGACCAAAGCCATGAGCGATTTCGTCAAAGACAATGAGTACGGCAAAGTCATCTTGCTCACCGAATGCTCCATGTCTGACAATGTCGCGATCATGAACCCGGACGTGGATTTCGTGCGCCCCTGTAATCTCTGCCCGCATATGAAGCGGATTACGCTTGAAAACATTTATGAGTGCCTCAAGAACGAAACCAACGAGGTCTTAGTGCCTGAGGACATGCGCAAACGCGCCTTTGATGCCGTTCAGCGGATGATTGACGTCAAGTTCGATCCCGTCAAAGGACACTTTAATCCCGAGGCGCCTGATGTGGATGTGAAGGTGATTTAATTGACCTGTCATCCCGGACTTGATCCGGGATCTCGAAAAACTAGTGACGACGTAAAAGAGGCTCTCCAACGCTCCCGCACCTCCGGTTTGCTACGTGCGGGATGAAAAAATGAAATGTCCTGCCCCCGCCCCGTGATTACCGGATTTATTCCGGCAATCTACTATTCGGGAAAAGCACCATTGTTGGAACTCGTAAATTACCGGGACAAGCCCGGTAATAGCGTAATTTAAGGTCTAGTGTAGAGTTCACTACGACTTCGCTCTTTTATCCTAGCCCTCCCCTCGCAAACCCTCTAAATAACTTCCATACTCAAAATAAGAGGCTCCTATGCAAACCATCGGACATTACATTGACGGGGAACACGCCCCCAGCACATCCTCCCGCACGGCGGATATTTTTAACCCGAACACAGGCGAGGTGCAGCGCAAGGTGAGCCTTGGTACGCCGTCAGAGCTTGATGTGGCCGTCGCGTCTGCCGAGAAAGCGCAAGTCATTTGGGCCAATACCAACCCGCAGAAACGCTCACGGGTGTTGTTTGCCTACAAAGCGCTGGTGGATGCTCACATGGACGAGCTGGCCGCGCTGCTCTCATCCGAGCACGGTAAAGTCTTAGCAGATAGCCGGGGCGACGTGATGCGCGGGATTGACGTGATCGAGTTTGCTTGCGGCATTCCCCACGGCCAAAAAGGCGAGCACACATATGGCGCAGGGCCGGAGATCGATGTCTATTCCATGCGCAAACCTTTGGGAGTTGTCGCAGGGATCACCCCGTTTAACTTTCCGGCTATGATCCCGATGTGGATGTTTGGCATGTCTATCGCTACAGGCAATGCGTGTATCCTCAAGCCGTCCGAGAAAGACCCGTCCGTGCCTATGCGCCTCGCGGAATTATTTATTGAAGCCGGCGGGCCAAAGGGTTTGCTCAACGTTGTCAACGGCGACAAAGAGATGGTTGACGCCATTTGTGATCACCCGGTGATCAAAGCTGTCAGCTTTGTCGGCTCATCCGATATTGCGCAATATGTTTACGCCCGCGCCACAGCAAACGGCAAACGCGCGCAGTGCATGGGCGGGGCGAAAAATCACGGCATCATTATGCCGGACGCCAATATGGAACAGGCCGCCAAAGACATCCTCGGCGCGGCCTACGGCTCGGCGGGCGAGCGGTGCATGGCGCTGCCGGTGGTTGTCCCTGTTGGTGAAGGCACAGCGGAAAAATTCCTCGAGGCCTTTATGCCCAAACTGGAAGCCATGAAAGTCGGCACGTCCACGGACGCAGAGGCGGATTATGGCCCCGTCGTCACAGCCGCGCACAAAGCCAAGGTTGAGAGCATGATCGACACGGCCGTCCGGGAAGGCGCGACGATGGTTGCCGATGGCCGAAACTTTACGCTCCAAGGGTATGAAGACGGGTTCTTTATTGGCCCAACATTACTCGATGACGTCACGCCCGACATGAGCACTTATAAAGAAGAGATCTTCGGACCTGTGCTGCAAATTGTGCGCGCCAAAACATTCGAAGAGGCGCTGCGGCTGCCAAGCGAGCATCAATATGGTAACGGCGTCGCGATCTTTACCCAAAACGGCCGGGCCGCCCGTGAATTTGCGGACCGCGTCGAGGTCGGCATGGTCGGGATCAATGTACCCATCCCTGTGCCCGTCGCCTATCACAGCTTTGGCGGCTGGAAGCGCTCTGCATTTGGTGATGCCAACCAATACGGCATGGAAGGCTTGCGGTTCTATACGAAAGTCAAGACGGTCACTCAAAGATGGCCCGAAGGCGAAACGGACGATAGCGCGTTTATCATCCCGACGTTTTAGAGCGTAAAATGGCTAAAAAACATAACGCCCTCAAAACATTCATAGCCGCTTCCGTCTTTGCAACATTTGCTGGAGTACATTTGGCAGAGGCGCAAGGGGGTGCCACAATCACCGTTGACCCTGTCATTGGGCAAGATTTAGTAAAAGCATTTAACGGCACCACCATGGACGGGATTTACAAACTCCCCCGGCAGCGCTCAGGCACGGATGAATTTACGGAAACCTTCAACACAGATGGCAGCACCGTTTACCGTGAAGGCGACATCACAGACAATGGCCATTGGGTGATTGTGGATGACACGATCTGTTTTCGCTACACGGGGGCTCTGTCCGGTGTGAGCTGTTTTAAGGTTTTTCGCTCTGGGACGTGTTACTACTCCTATGCGCCTGACAGCATCACAAACGGCGTTCCGATTGACGCGAACCGGTGGTCCGTTAAAACGATCATTCGCGGAGATATTTCGACCTGTGATAATTTAGTTAGTTAGCCTGAGGCTTTATGGATTTCCAACTCTCAGAAGAACAAACCTTGATTCAAGACATGGCGCGGCAGTTCTCGGACGCCGAGCTTGCGCCCCATGCGGCCACATGGGACGAGGAGAAGTTTTTAGATCGGGGCGTTTTCCGCAAGGCCGCAGACCTCGGCTTTATGGGCATCTATACAGGCGAAGAGTATGGCGGCAGCGCACTGACCCGCCTTGATAGCGCGCTGGTGTTTGAACAGCTAGCGCGCGGCGATGTCTCTCATACGGCGATGATGACCATTCATAACATGGCGACATGGATGATTGACAGGTATGGCGGGGATGACTTACGCGCAAAATATGTCCCCCGCCTGACATCCGGCGACATGATCGCATCTTATTGCCTAACAGAACCCGGAGCCGGATCGGATGCAGCGTCTCTGTCAACCAAGGCGGTGCGCGACGGGGATGAGTATATCCTGAACGGCACGAAGACATTTATCTCAGGCGCAGGGTGGTCGGATGTTTATGTGGTGATGGCACGCACAAGCGACGACAAGGCCCGCGGTATCTCCACGTTTGTGGTTGAAAAAGACACACCGGGATTAAGCTTTGGTGCGAATGAGAAAAAAATGGGCTGGAACGCCCAACCTACCGCCCAAGTTATATTTGAAGATTGCAAGATCCCTGCGGCAAACCGCGTCGGGGCAGAAGGGGACGGCTTTAAATTTGCCATGTCGGGCCTCGACGGCGGACGCGTTAATATTGGCTGCTGCTCCCTAGGTGGCGCGCAGGCGGCGCTTGATGCCTCCGTCGAGTACACCAAAGACCGTCAACAGTTCGGAAAATCTATTTCCACGTTTCAAAACACACAATTCAAACTCGCCGACATGGCCACAGAGCTCGAAGCGTCCCGCTTGATGATCTACCGCGCGGCGGATATGCTGGATAAAAAACTCCCCAGCGCAGGGGCAGCCTGCGCGATGGCCAAACGGCTCGCCACAGATATGGGCTCAAAAATCGCCAATGACGCGCTGCAACTTCACGGCGGATATGGCTATCTTTCGGAATATGGCATTGAGCGCATTGTACGTGATTTGAGGGTGCACCAAATTTTAGAGGGCACAAACGAGATCATGCGCGTCATCATCTCGCGCGCTATGTTACGACAATAAATAATACCTCTCCTCCAAACGATGTAAAAACACAAAACAGGACCAAGAATGACAGATCAGATCATCACCACAGTCACCGGGAATTTGGGGCATATCACCCTGAACCGGCCCAAAGCGCTCAACGCGCTGACCACTGAAATGTGCCAAGCTATTGTCGATATTCTGATAGAGTGGGAGCAAGACGCGAACATCGGCGCAGTTCTTGTGGACGGCGCGGGAGACCGCGCCTTTTGCGCGGGCGGCGACGTCATTATGCTCCATGATAGCGGCAAGGCTGACGGCAAAGACGCCGAAGCGTTTTGGCGCATTGAATATGCCCTCAACGAGCTGATCCATGTCTATTCCAAACCCTATATTTCCATGGTGGACGGTATTGTCATGGGCGGCGGCGTCGGGCTGTCTGTACATGGGCGGCACCGTATTGCGGGCGACAATACGTTGTTTGCGATGCCAGAAACTGGCATTGGTTATTTCCCAGATGTGGGCGGCACTTATTTTCTACCCCGTATCGGCAGGTCCGTCGGCAACTGGCTCGGCCTGACGGGCGCGCGCGCGAAAACGCCGGACGTCTGCGCGCTGGGGATTGCCAATCATTTCATCCCCACCGATATGCACGCCTCTTTTATCACGGCGCTGGGCGAAGCTAAGCTTGACGGCTCGGACGAGGCGGCGCGCGCCGTGATTGAGACATGGACGATTGATCCACCTGAGGCCGGAGAGATTCAAGGCGAAATCGGTGCCTTTAACCGCGACAGCGTGACAGAGATTATCGACGCGCTGGATGATTTGGGCTCGGAGTGGGCAATTGAGCAAGCAGATATCCTGCGCAAAAAATCACCCCTCGCCATGGCCGTCACATTCGAAGCGCTACGGCGCGGCGCAGGGTTGAATTTTCGTGAATGTATGACCATGGAACTTGATCTGTCACTGAACTTTCTCAAGACGCAGGACTTCTATGAGGGCATTCGCGCGCAATTAATTGACAAAGACCGCAAGCCGAAATGGTCACATGAAAGCCCCAAAAAAGTCACCGCCGCGCAGATCAAGCGCGCGTTTAAAGAAACCGCAAAACCCCGCTTGGAATTCGTCAGTTAATCGGAAAGCAAAGACTCGCAATCCTTATAGCTAGATTTAACACACTGCTCAGCGAGAGCCTTTGCCGTTTCGATTTTCCGCTTTGAAAGATATGATTTGGTCACATCTATGTTTTCTTGCGCTTGCTCGGACTCATTACCCAAGGCTATTGTGAACCACATATAAGCTTTTAACCTATCCTTTTTTACGCCCTCACCATTGAGAAATTGATACCCAACATTATTTTGCGAGTCTGCATTTCCCAGTTTAGCCGCTTGAAGATAATGTGTGTGGGCGAATTCAAAGTTTTGCTTGAAACCATCCGCAGTATCATAAAGCGTCGCAAGATTATGATAGGCCATTGGTTCGCCAAGTTTACCCGCACGGCGATAATACCGGGCTGCCTTTGCATTATCTTCGGACACGCCCTCACCTAGGTCATACATATACCCAAGCTGAAAAATACTATCGCTATGGTCTTGCTCTGCCGCTTTTTCATAATATGAAACGGCTTGGCTCAAATCTTGATCCACACCATCGCCGTTCCGATAGAGATAAGCCAAATTACTTATAGCGGTGGCATCGTCCTTGTCCGCCGCAAGCCGGTAATATTCTGCCGCTTTGACCCAATCTTGATCAACGCCTTCACCGCCAGCATACATGGCCCCCAAATGCGTTTGAGCTTGCATATGATCCTGCGCCGCTGACTTTTGAAGCCAATAAACAGCTTTCTTATCATCCACCTCTACGCCGATACCATCATCATAGGCAATTGCGAGGTTATACTGACCCCAAGCATCACCAAGTTCAGCCGAAGAACGGTAAAGTGTCATTGCCTTGCCGATATCACTATTGACACCTTCGCCGTATTGATACATCGCGCCTAAATTATTTTGAGCACTAGCATGGCCTTGATCCGCAGCCCGTTGATACCACAAAACAGCTTTTACATCGTCTTCGTCCGTATCCCATCCGAAATCATATGTTCGAGCAAGTGTATATTGGGCGTCTACGTCTCCAGCCTCGGCGTTTGATATCAAGTCTGTCAGATCGGCGGATGCATCTTGTGCCAAAGTAAGCTGCGGCACACAAAGCATGCACAAATAAAAAATTTCACGTATACATATTTTCATGACATCATATCCCACACCAAAGTTCAAATCGTTGCATGACATACCTTTACCACTTCAATTTGAGTGCCGCGAGATATTATTCTGGAGAAAAACATGAGCATCATCGGATTTATTGGCCTTGGGAATATGGGCATGGGTATGGCGAGCAATCTGGCAAAATCCGGGCATGATGTGCGCGCGCTTGATATCTCCAAAGAGGCTATGGCCCGCGCGGTTAACGCCGGATGCACAGGCGCGCCGGACACCAAAGCCGCCGTCTCGGAGGCCGATATTATCATCACGATGCTGCCTGCCGGGCGGCATGTTAAAATGGTTTACTGCGACGATGGCGGCGTCTTTGATCACGCCCGCCCGGGAACGCTTTTTATTGATTGCTCGACCATTGATGTGGCCACGGCGCGCGGTGTCATTTCAGAGGCCAACACAAAAGGTTTTGCTATGATCGACGCGCCTGTGTCAGGCGGCGTCGGCGGGGCGGCCGCAGGAACATTGACCTTTATGTGCGGCGGGGCGAAAGACGCGTTTGAACGCGCCGAAGATGTACTGAATATCATGGGAAAAAACGTGTTTCATGCGGGCGATGCCGGTAACGGGCAAGCCGCTAAAATCTGTAATAATATGCTGCTCGGTATTCATATGATCGGCACGTGCGAGGCGTTTAATTTGGCCGAAAAACTCGGCCTTGATGCTCAGACGTTTTTCGATATTTCGTCCACCGCGTCCGGTCAAAACTGGTCTATGACCAGCTACTGCCCGGCCCCCGGCCCGGTACAGAGCGCGCCGTCAAACCGGGATTACGCACCCGGATTTGCCGCCGCCATGATGCTCAAAGACTTGCGGCTGGCCCAAGAGGCGGCCTCAGCCGCACATGCGGCAACACCGTTGGGCGCGCAGTCCGAAGCGCTTTACACCCTGATGGAAGCGGCAGGAAAAGATGGTCTGGATTTTTCCGGTATCATGAAACTGATTAACGGATCACTTTAATCTGTTTCTTTTTGCTCGGCAATCCAGTTGTCGATTTTTGCCTCTAGGATATCCAGCGGTACGCCCCCGTCCAGCAAAACCGCATCATGAAAGGCCCGTATTGAGAACTTATCCCCGAGCACCTTTTCCGCGCGCGTGCGAAGCTCAATGATTTTCATCTCGCCAATTTTATAGGCGAGCGCCTGTCCCGGCCAGCTTATATAGCGCTCGACCTCAGTGCGGATATTATGCGGGGCAAGCGCCGAATTTTCAAAAAAACACGCTTCGGCCTGCTCGCGTGACCAGCCTTTCCAATGCATACCCGTGTCGACTACAAGGCGGCAGGCCCGCCACATTTCATAGGTCAAGCGGCCAAAATTTTCATATGGCGTTTTGTAAAGCCCCATTTCAACACCCAACTTCTCGGCGTAAAGGCCCCACCCTTCGCCAAACGCATTTGGGTAAAGGTTACGGCGAAACCGGGGTAAATCCGGCATTTCTTGGCCCAAGCTAATCTGGTGATGGTGCCCCGGAACGCCTTCGTGGAGCGTTAGTGCGGGCAAATTATAAAGCGGGCGCTGTTTCAAATCATAGGTGTTGACCACATAATTACCCGCGCGGCCTTGCTCTGGACTACCGCCCCAATATCGGCCCGTTGTGTATTTTGGCGCGATTTCCTTAGGCACCGGGATAACCCCGTAAGACAGGCGCGGGAGCGTGCCAAAATATTCCGGCATTTTGCCGTCTGCTTGTTTCGCCAGCCACGCGGCCTCTTTAAGGAGCTGCTGTTCAGACGCGGCGTAAAATTGCGGATCTGTGCGCAGGAAATTCAGGAAGTCAGCAAAACTTCCCTCAAATTCGACTTCTTTGATGATCCCGTCCATTTCCTTGCGGATACGTTTGACTTCGGACAGGCCAATATCATGCACCTCGTCCGGCGTTAAATCCAGCGTCGTGAAATGACGTACGAGCGCCGTATAATGGGCGCGGCCTTCGGGTGTGGTTCCAATGCCGACGCGACTGCGTGCCTCTGGCCCATATTCATCTTTGAGGAAAAGATGGAGATCGCGGTAGGCCGGAAGAACAGAGTTTTTCATCGCCGCACGTCCGAGGCTTTTGAGGCGGGTTTTATCACCGTCTGAAAAATTGTCGGGATAAGTCTTGAACGGCGCAAAAAACGGATGAAACTCTGCGCTTGCAGTCGCTAACCCTTCAACAGTTTCAATAATGCCCGGCATAATCTCGGCTGACGCCGTATAGCCTGTCTCAACACCCCGGCGCAAATTGGTCTTATGCTGCCCGAAATAACGCGGCAAAGCAGACAGACGCGCGGCGTAAGCCTCATAATCATCGATAGTTTCAAAACTGGTTTGACGCGCCACATAAGACAGCTCGTTAAAAAATCCGCTATCATTGGTAAATGGCAAACGCGACTGATCAAACGGCGCGGTGCGCAGACGCTGCGCGATCACAAACCCCAGCAAGTCAAAGTTTAGTTTTTCGGCTTGAGATCTTGGAACTGTCTTGAGGGCCGCATGCCGCGCCGCAAATCCTTGCATCATTTGCGCAAAGGCTTGATCCGCCTCCAGACTGACATCGGGCAGACGGCGAAGAGACTCGCGGTTCCCGTCGCTGCCAGCCGTGTAGGGGTCAGCGTTTAAATCCGCCGCTTCAATGTCAGCGATCAGCTTGGTCAAGCTATCAAGCTCGCGGCATTCCTGAACGCCGTCGACAATAACAATTGCGCCGTCCGGGCAAAATCCAGCAGGGTCAGACGCAGAGCTCGTTTGCGCAAAACCGGGTACCTGAGCGGCCCCGATAAAAACGGCCCCAATAAATGCAGAAGTGAATGCAGAAGAGAGTAACAAGCGGCGTATCATGGCAATATCCTGTGTTTTCTGTGTCATATAGAGGTAAGCGGGTCTCGCCAAGAGGCTATCACATCTCTATGGTAAAGCGCTATTTTATTGTTCTATCCAAATGATGTTACGGCCTTTTCCAAATGACATTTCTTTCAAGCCATCGATCTTGACCCCCTGCCGTTTCGAACTGCGTTATCGCCTGTGCTTTTGCTCCGTCGTCATTGCGCCTTAGCAAAAATATAGCGGCTTTTATCGGGCATTGAGTCTTGGGCGGAGCCGAGACGGTTCTTACATCAATTAGATTTGGAGCAAAAATTTGACCATTTTTTTTAAACTTTAAAATTTCACGGGTCACATAGGCGTAGAGCGCTTCATGTTGAGACGGACGGTAATGCACCAGTACAAGCTGACCCGTGCAAGCCTGAACATGGGGTAGAAGGGTCTCTTGCAAGGGGCCTATTTTTTCGCGGTCTTTGAAATATTCTCCCATAAGCACAAACGGCATAATCACCGCCGCAAGCGGTACGAATTTGGCCCATGAATGGTCCAGCCGCTGGTCGAGTGCCCCAGCAAATATGAACAAAAAAGTTGGTATAATAACAATAAAACCACGCTCCTTAATCCATGTCAGATAAGAGACGTGAACGGCAAAAGACAAAACAGTAACCACGATCACCGTCCATATCAAAATAGCATTCACGCTGTCCTTGCCGCCTTTACCCCGTACGGCCGCGATAAGAGCGCCAAAACCAATCACAGTGACAATGGGATTAGACATAAATAATTTAATCAACAGCCCCCGAAAATATTGGTTGGATCCATAGCTCAGCTTATCCATAAAAGGCTGCACGGCCTTCTCATCGTTCAAATCAAGATACGGTAAACTATAGTAGAGCCAAGTAATGACAGGGATCACAGCAGCAAGGCTTGCGGCTGTGAAAAACACGAACCGTGAAGGCTTACCCTCTTTGAGCGCTGCCAGGCCGGCGATCAGGCTAAGAGTGCAAAACCAAAGCGTGGCGAAATAGTGCGTCACCCCAAAGCCGCGCCGTTGGCAATCCACACAAGCGCCAATTGCCAAGACACTGCAGGGGACTGCAAAATGCGCCTCAGAATAAATATGGACAGCGCAACTAAGCAAAACATCTGGATATATTGGCGAATTTCTGTGGTAAAATAGATGATCCAATAGGAACCCGCGCAAATCATCAAAAACAGATAAAGCGCCCGGCGGTCTTGCGGCTGTGTGAGCCGCCGCAGACCCAAGACCGTTACCGCCAGCAAAACCAGCGACAACGTTCGAGCTCCAAAGTGCGTTGGGACAACGCTGATCCAAATTTTCAAAATTCCGTAATAAAGCGGCGGATGAACCTCATCTCGCAAACGCCCCGTTAAAATCTACTCGACTGTCAGGACACATAGGCGAAATACAGGCTCCAATATTCGTCGCGCCATATTGGCTTGAACATCATCGCCGCTGGCATCACAAGAATCGGAACCGCCGTGGCGCAGGCAAAGTGCGTCAAATTGAGCGGTTTAGAGGCTTTGTCTTGCATAACCCCCTGTCCCAGACTTACTTAGCGCGGTCAATAACTGTGGAAGGATTAAATATTTTGCGGCATTGACACGCGGCTATGGCGATTTAGGTTATTGCAGGATTTGAAAGGGATAATTTATGGCTGGACAGTGGAACGATAAGCGCCCTATGGCGCCCCACTTGCAGATATGGCGTTGGCATCCGGCGATGCTGTCATCGATCCTGCACCGGGCTTGCGCCATCATTTGTTACGTTGGTTTGATCAAGGTCGGGCTGGGCGTTTTGATGCTTGCCCTCACAGGGACGCTCCCGCTCCAGGGGCTTATCTTTAGCCCGCTAGGCGCAATCGGTTTGTTTATCTTTTTGTTCGCCTTTATTTTTATGGCGCTGGCGCAATTGCGTCATGCGATCTGGGATCGCGGCCTAATGATGGACCCGGATAAGAACAACACACTCTCTTATGTCATGATTGCGCTCGCGCTGATCGCAGCCAGCCTCATCACGCTCATAGCGGCAGGAGTTATCTAATGGCCTCTCACGCAACACAACATCATAAACTTCACGGCCTTGTCGGCTGGGGAATGATTATCGGGCTTCCGTTTGCGATTTGCTGCGCGGTCTGCGCGATTATGGACGGCAGCGCCGACGCGCCCGCTGCAGGATTTATAGGCTGGCTCTCCAGTCCCGTTGGCGGCCTTGGTTTTGCCGCTTTTTTCACAGCCGCGATCTGGTACTGCAAATTAGAGTTTGACGAAGTCATCATGGATTACTTTGACGGCGGTCTAAAGTCCTTTAGCCTTTTTGCAAACCGTTTTGCCGCTTTTATCGTATGGTTAGTGATGGCCTATGCGATCGCCATACTCGCCTTTCTAGGATAAATTATGACAAAATGGATTGATCATACCTTCGACGTTGTTGTTGTAGGCGCGGGCGGCTCCGGCCTTCGTGCCACCCTCGGCGCCGCGCAAGCCGGCCTGAAAACAGCCTGCGTGACTAAAGTCTTCCCGACGCGCTCCCATACCGTCGCGGCCCAAGGCGGGATTGCCGCATCCCTCGGCAATATGAGCCCGGATGACTGGAAGTGGCACATGTATGACACGGTCAAAGGCTCTGACTGGCTGGGCGACCAAGACTCGATTGAATATCTCTGCAAAGAAGCACCCAAAGCGGTTTACGAGTTAGAGCATTGGGGCATGCCGTTCTCGCGCACCGAAGACGGTAAGATTTACCAGCGGCCTTTTGGCGGTATGATGCAAAATATGGGCGAAGGCCCCGAAGCGCAGCGCACCTGCGCCGCCGCTGACCGCACAGGCCACGCCATGCTGCACACGCTTTACGGACAATCCCTACGCCACGACGCGGAATTCTTTATTGAATATTTCGCGCTCGACTTGATTATGGATGATGACGGCGTCTGCCGCGGCTTGACAGCATGGAAGCTGGATGACGGCACCCTACACCGTTTCCGCGCGCAATCTGTTGTGCTGGCGACGGGCGGCTATGGCCGTGTGTTCTTCTCGGCCACGTCTGCGCATACCTGTACGGGCGACGGGAACGCCATGGTGCTGCGCGCCGGGCTCCCGGTGCAAGACATGGAGTTCATACAGTTTCACCCGACCGGTATTTACGGCGCGGGCTGCCTGATCACCGAAGGCTCACGCGGTGAAGGCGGTTATCTGACCAACTCGGAGGGCGAGCGGTTCATGGAGCGCTACGCGCCCTCCGCCAAAGATCTCGCCTCCCGCGATGTCGTCTCCCGCGCGATGACCATTGAGATACGCGAAGGCCGGGGCGTTGGCCCCAACAAAGACCATATCTTCCTGCATCTGGATCACCTTGATCCGGCCATTCTTGCTGAGCGCCTCCCGGGGATTTCCGAGACCGCCAAAGTCTTTGCGGGCGTTGACGTCACCAAAGAACCTATCCCGGTTCTGCCAACCTGCCATTATAATATGGGCGGCATTCAAACCAATTATCACGGCGAAGTTCTGACTAAAAAGGGTAAAAACCCCGATGCGGTTGTGCCCGGTCTTATGGCTGTCGGCGAAGCGGCGTGCGTGTCGGTTCACGGGGCCAACCGCCTCGGCTCCAACTCGCTCATTGATCTTGTGGTCTTTGGCCGCGCGGCGGGCCTGCGCCTCGGCGAAACCGTCAAAGCGGGCGCGAAACAACCTGCCCTGCCTAAACATGCGGGTGATGCGGCTATTGCCCGTCTTGAGAAATACAAAAACGCAGACGGCAGCACAAAGACGGCGGACATCCGCCTGAACATGCAGCGCGCCATGCAAGAGCATTGCGCCGTGTTCCGTACCGAAGACAGCCTGTCCGAGGGTGTGACCAAGGTCGATAACATCTTCAAATCCATGGGCGACATTTCAGTCTCTGACCGCACCATGACGTGGAACACCGATCTGATGGAAACACTCGAGCTTGAAAACCTCATGCTCAATGCCATGGTGACCATCAACAGCGCGGCCAACCGCAAAGAATCCCGCGGCGCACACGCCCACGAGGACTATGCCGAGCGCGATGATAAAACATGGATGAAACATACGCTCGCATGGTGCGACATGGGTACAGGCAAAGTTAAAATCGACTACCGCCCCGTCCATGACTACACGATGACAGATGATATTGAGTACATTAAGCCCAAGAAGCGGGTATATTAATACTGGTTTAACATCGCGACAAAGGCCCGCTTTCCGGCGGGCTTTTTTATGTCTTTGTGATTAAATTAGAGGTTACTAGCGCGCACAAACGATCACACATATGCTTGGCGGTATCCTCACAAAATGCATAACCTCGCATATAGCACTCGGCTCGCCGAAAGGTTTACGGGGGTAGGTGAGCGAAGGCGGTATCAATAAGACTTCAGAAGCAAGCAACGCGCGTAAACTAGCAGGCCATATTCACCGCTCAGTTCCAGAGCAGGCATAGTGAAAATACATACTCCGCCAAATCATAGTTTTTTATGAGGGTAAATTAATCTCCAAAGCTGACATCCCTCGAACGGCTAAATGCCAAAAATAGGCCGCTCATAATCCAAGTCGAGATGTTTGAAGAAGCGTGATAATCTTTGGTGGATAAAGGGATAGTTTAAGTTACTTGATAGTAGATAATTAATCTGAGGGAATTAACCAATGCTCCTGCTTATTCCCTTTACAATTCAGGGGCGAATAACCAATTATCAAGCATGATTTCAAGTTCAGCGATTTCCGCCAAACACATACAGCCGCCAGTCAACGATCAAGACTTTGAGATCGCTTTGGTAGATATCGCCAATCATATTTTCAAAAGCACGACATTTGAACGCTATGGCCGCAAAGGTTCCACTCAACATGGTATAGATGTTCACGGTAGACCAAATGATGACACTACTTGTCTAACGTCAGCGCATATGGCACAGATTTATGTCTGGGCTAAGAGAGACTTT
>CAYGTI010000027.1:0-39268 GCA_964352785.1 uncultured Caulobacterales bacterium | reverse complement strand
ACCGGCCGAGCGGTTCGGCCAATGTGTTGCGGCGACCCGTTGAACTCACACCCCACAGTACGCGTTCGGCAATATTTTGGAGACGTCCGTTTCGAGGTTTTTTGATAAAAGAGAGGGGTGAACCTAAAGTCTCCCATGCCCCTGACTTGCACTAATCAACACATTAAATGCTTCGTAAATTCGCCGCAGAATTGACCGTTTTAAGGGGCATCCCCGCATAAACGTAATATCATAGACGCATCATTAGTGCGCAGCAACAGCAGGGCCCAGTAAAACGGCGTTCACCAGCAACAGGTTGAGACCGTTAAGATAGGCCCGTATTGTCGGGTCTTGGGTCATGCCAATCACCATACCATCGCCGCTTTCTTGCACCATAACGAAAGGCTTGTAGGCGAGCTGGGCGCGGTTTTCCTCCCATAAATAACCGCTCAATAATAGCTCATCCGCGCCGGAAAAGACAAAAACATTCTCGCCGTCTTCGCGTTTAAGCGGGCGGTATATGTCCTGCCCGGTCACGAGAACATTCGCCGCCTTATATCCGGCTGACAGCCAATGATCCGGGCTGGCATCGGCGCGCGCCAGAACGCCCGGAACATCCTCAGGCGATTCTGAGTGGTCTTTGATATACGCCTCGTAATCATCGTGCGCTTCAAAAATAAGCCCTTCCGCCTTTGCTTTCTCCTCGTTCTTGCCCGCCGGTTTCTCGTCGTCTTTACCAGTGGCCGCGTATTCCCGCTGGGTCGAAAGCAGCGGATTATCACCTTTTGACAAGGCCGTGATAGCGCCCTGCAGGCCGATAACGACGCCGCCATTTTCGGCAAACCGGCGAACAGAACTTAGAGGAAGCTCATCATCCATATCGGGCACAATGAGGACATCATAAATATCTAGCTCAGCCGCTGCAAGGCGCGACAGCCGGATCGGCGCCACGGGTAGGCCGAGCTGACGCTCTAGCACGAATCGGGTATTTCCCGCAGATGTTGGCCGCGTCCCCTCGCCCCACACCATCGCAATTTTAGGAAGCTTTAACGGCTTAAAGGCTCGGCTGCCAAAATTAGGCCCGCTATCCACCCAGCTATTTGGCAAGCCGATCAGTGTTGCGCCATATATGCGCGCCAGACCTTCCAGTTCGGCGCGAAACTGATCCGGGTTTCCGGCGACCGGAAAAACAACCGTTCCAGCCGGAAATGTTTTGCCGCCTTGTACGAAAGCTTTGTCAGTTGATTTTGCGGTAAGGCCCGCCTTCAAACCCTCAATGACCACTCTGGCTTGACCGCCATCCGTCCACGGCACCGCATAGCCGAAAATGGCCTCACCTGAGATATCAGCGTTTGCAACAGCGTCCGGCGTAACAGTTTCAGCCGCGCTAAGGTCGGCTGCAGCACACATCTTGGCCGAGACATTATCCATTAAAGGCACGGACCACGCTGTGACATCATAAAGTTCATGGTTCAGGTGACGCGCCCGGCGGCTCTCTTGCCGTTCAATAAAGTCGGGGGCCAGCGCCGTCGATGGCGCGAGGAGTGTGCGAGCAAGACGCCCTTGTGGCTGCGCGAGATCGACAACCACGGCGCCGCCTTCATAGGTTTGCCCGCAATGCGCTGTTCCCGGCGGGGTTTCCTGCACGTTGATCCCCTGCGCGGCCAAACGCGCCGCCAAAGTGCGGGCCTCATATGTCCAGCTTGACAGATCGAGAACGACGAAACGGTCTCGGGCTTTGCGGGCATCTTCAATCGCCCCGCGGCGGTAGGCGGCATATTCAGAGAGATATTTTTGCTTGTTCTTCGCCACAACCTCGAGTGTCGAGAGCGAGGTCAGGGCATTATTCCGAACGCCCTGCGCATAAGTGAGCTCGCCGCCGTCGCGCCGTGAATATGTGAGCCCTCTCGGAGATGCCTGCTCGAATGTCATGGCAATCGCCCCGCCAAGTGTTGGCCACATATCGCCGTAACCCGGATAAAACGCATCATACACTTCGCGCGTGAAATACGGCACACCAAATTTGTCAAACCATTTGGAATGGTTGAGCCCCATTTCGGTTTGTTTGGCGCGTTGCTGCGCCGTAATATGGGGATTTAGGGGACGCGCAGGCGGGGGGAAGTAATATGTGCTATCGCCGCTCATCTCATGGCTATCCACATAAACAACCGGATTCCATTGCAGAACAGCACTGACTTTGCCTTGTGTTTCAGGTTGGGTTAAAGCAAACCAATCCCGGTTTAAATCAAAAAGATAATGATTAAACCGTCCGCGCGGCCATGGCTGATCATGCTCAGCTGTATACCGGTCGCCGGAAGGCTCTAGGCCAAGACTGGACTCAAAGCTGTGAACGAAACGCGCTCTGCCGTCAGGATTTTGACTGGGGTCAATAATGATAATCACATCATCCAAAATGTGATCAACAAGGTTATCCGCCTTCGCCGCAAGCAAATGATAAGCGATGAACAGCGCGCTATCAGGTGGCGTGATTTCGTCCCCGTGCACGCCATATGATAGCCAGACGACGGCAGGTAAATCTTTGATAATATTATCTTGATCCGCTTGGGTCATATTTTGACCGGATGACAAAGCCCGCATATCAACTTTGATAAGGTCAAGTTTCTTCATGTTTTCAGAAGAAGAAATCACGGCATAGACGAGGTCACGGCCCTGCCAAGTTTTTCCGTAACTCCGGATGTTTATGCGGTCGGGTGCAGCCGCTTCCAAGGCCTGAAAATAATTTGAAATATCAGACGGACTTGAAATTGCCTCGCCGTGGTCATGTCCGCTCACTTGTTTGAGCGTTGGAATGGCTGCGTCATACTCTGCGCCGGGATAAGTCTGCGCCGCCGCCTGAGTGGCAATGCAGGCTGCTATCAGAGTTAAGCCACGGATGAAACGGCCTACGTTTGGAAATTTTCGAAAAACGTCAGATGCAACACTCATATCGTTTCTTGAACCGCCTATTTTAATGAGTCTGTTATAATAATGAGAAAAAGAAGCCTTCCTCCCTATTCGAGATATTGCTCATACCAATCAAGATAGCGGTTATACCGGTCACGCACAAAGCTCGGCCGCTTTATACCGTGATGCTCGTTCGGATAGACGACAAGCTGGGTTGGTATGCCAAGACGTTTCAATGCTTGGTAGAGCTGCTCGGAGTTTTGTATTGGGACATTCCAGTCGACGTGCCCGCCAATAACAAGCGTCGGTGTTGTGACCTTGCCGACATTGTTAAACGGGTTCATGCGCTCCCATCCCTCTATGTTTTCCCACGGCAGACCAAGCTCAGTCTCCCAATAAAGCTGATAAATATCGTGGCCATAATTGGCCCTGTGATTAACTTCACTCGCGCCCGAAACAGCCGCCGCATAAAGGGTCGACTGCGTAATCATATAATTCGTCAAAATGCCGCCATAAGACCAGCCGCCAATCCCGATACGTTTCGGATCCGCGATTTTATTATCAATCAGATGATCCGTAATCGCTTCGATATCCGCAAAATCCGGCGTGCCCCATTGCTTATCCAAAGCATAGGAAAAAGCCTCGCCATATCCAGATGACCCATGAGGATTTGGGAGCACGGCGATATAGCCTTGAGCGGCGTATAATTGCCCCCAATTATCAAAGCTTGAATTATGCTGGCTAACCGGGCCGCCGTGAAAATTATAGATGACCGGATAAGGTTTACCGGCTTTATAGTCCGCCGGGTAATAGACGAAGCTCTCAACGGCTTCGCCCTGCCACCCTTTGACCTTAAGCCGCTCGACCCGCGCAAAATTTACGCCGTTCAGCAGGTCTTCATTCAGCCGGGTTAAACGCACATCTTTTTGGCCCGCACTTTGAGCTGTGCGCGCATAAATATCGTCGGGCTGGCTGTGAGACGACGATATATGCGCGATATTGCCGTTAGCGGCGATGTCATAATCCCACATTACCGTATCAGCCGCGCTATGTACCGTGCGCGCGCCTGTTTCGACGTTGACTTCAACAAGCGGCACGTCGCCCTGGTCGCTAGCCAACACATAAATAGATTTACCACCGGGCGCGTAAGTTGGCGCGTAGACGAAACGGTCATAGTCTTTTGTCACGACACGCACGTTTCCGCTGCCAGATGCCGGAGCGATAGCTAAATGGTCTACATCGTACCACAGCTTCCCCGGTTCTGTGGATGTAATATGCGCAATAGACTGGCCATCCGGCGACCACGCCGGCGCCGTATCCGGGCCTTTATTTTGGGTGATTTGCACAAGCGGGAAAGATTTAGCTGAGATATCCGTGCTCACTGTCCAAATATCGCTATTACTATTGGCATCCGGATCGCCCTCACGCCCGGACACAAAGGCAATTTTTGTACCGTCCGGGCTCCAGACAGGATCGTCATCATCATAGTCACCACTGGTGATTTGGACGGGCTCTGCCTCGCCGTCAAAAACATAAAGGTGCGTCCGGCGGCGATCTAAATAACCGACATAATCCTGCTTAAATTGCAGGCGGTCTATCACCCAAGGCTCTGGACGCTCATCGCCTTTATCCTGGCCTTCTTCAGGCTCGGGTTTAGCGTCTTGGATGACAAGAACCATTCGGTCGCCAGATGGCGAATAAACAAAAGCGTCAACGCCTTGTTTAACGTGCGTGTGCTGCCGCGCTTCACCGCCGCGAAGATCGAGAAGCCAGACCTGCGTTTTGGCGTCTTCATCGCTGCCTCTGACACCCATAAAGGCCAAATCTTTGCCATCGGGGCTCCAGCGCGGACTGGACGCGTTAGTATAGTCTGCTGTCATGGGGAGGCTTTTGCTCCCGTCAGTGGCGCTCATCCAGATTTGGGAAAAAGCTTTGTCTTTCTCTTCGTCCATGCGGGTGACGACATAGGCCGCCCATAACCCGTCCGGACTGATTTTGACATCACTGACCGCTTTCATCGCCATCAAATGGTCAATCGTAAGATCAGGCCCGGCAGGCTTTGCATCGTCCGCAACGGCCGCAGCACTAAAAAAGGATATTAGCAGCAAGACTGAACTCAAGCCTCTCATAATCGTTTTGCTGATCGAAGAGGGGGAACCGTGAATAAATGTCATGCTTTTTCACCTATGAGTTTTGCCAAGCTTGCCGTTCAAACTGAGATATTACAAGTGGGTTCATGAAATAATGCCAAGTTTTATTGCATTTAGAGCGATATTAGACCTGAACCTTTTGACGTCTGAAGGTGACCGCAACCAACACTCAAAATACATCTATTTTCCAGAGCTGAATTTCATTGTACATCTTAACATTGCGAAATTATTGATTGTGAGTTAACAGTGTCTCACATTGAAACAATATTGGGAGTGCGGCGTGGTCAATAAATATAGTTCTTTGGGTTTATGTCTATTACTTGCGAGTTTGACAGCTTGCGGCGAACAAGAAAAATCGCATGAAAAAACACAAGAAAAAACATATGAAACCGCGCAACCTGAAACATCAGAAAATTATAGATTACAAGGCATTGAAAATGTCCGCGCTGCGGTCTTAAACTCACAAACCTTTGATATATCTGCCGCGTCAGAGCAAGAAATAGATAATTTACCCGTGCGCGTCATTGTTGCCTACAATGAAAATGCGGTCTTCAATAAGGGCTCCCTCGAAAGAGCTGCGTTTGATGTTCCGGCCTCTGTAAGTGAATTAAAGGTCGCCAATAAGGCCGTAGAAACCAAGCTGCGGGCCAACGCGCTAGAAAAATTCAAACCCATTGAAGGTTTGCCGCTTGCAACGGTTGAGTTAACCCTTGGCGAGCTTGAAAACTTATCGAATACACAAGCCTTCGCGTCGGTTTTTGTGGACGAGAAAGTCGCGCCTGAATTAACCGAGTCAAACGCAAAAATGGGCGTCACGCAAACGCATAATTTAAATGCGAGAGGCGCAGGAACTACGATTGCGATCCTTGATACGGGCGTTCAAGTCAATCACCCCTTTTTTGGTGGACGAGTCATTGAAGGCGCGTGCTACTCCTCCAGTTTTGACACAACCGTGTCGGTGTGCCCCGGCGGCTCAGCAAGTAGCACAACCCTTGCTTCGGGCGGAGACTGCGGCAGCGCAACACGCGGCTGTGATCACGGCACACATGTAGCCGGTATTGCTGCGGGGCGCAGCAATAGCAGCAATGGCCTGATCGGCGTCGCGCCGGACGCCAACATCATGGCCGTACAGGTCTTTAGCCGCGAGACCAGCACACCTGTCTGTCAACGTTATTTCGGGTCAACCGCCTCGGCTCCGTGCTCGCTGTCCTATACATCAGACCAAATCAGAGGCTTAGCCCGCGTTGCAGCGAGAGCCGACGCGTTAAATATTGTTGCCGCAAATATGAGCCTTGGCGGTGGATACCACCAATCAAGCTGCGATATAAATTCCATTGGCTATATTGACGGACGAAAACCCGTCATCGACAGGTTAAAAACCGATCATGACGTCGTCACAATTATAGCCACTGCCAATGCGGGATACAGGGACGCGATCGGCGCTCCAGCCTGTATTTCATCGGCCATTGCGGTCGGGTCTGTCGATGATAATGATAATATTGCGGGTTATTCCAACATCTCCGCAAATGTTGATTTATTAGCCATTGGCTCCAGTGTGGACTCTTCCGTGATTAACAGCGCCTATGGTAATAAATCAGGCACAAGCATGGCTGCCCCTCAGGTCGCCGGCGCCGTAGCAGCGTTAAAAAGCGCGGGTTCCGGCAAGACCACAACACAGATCATCGCGGCGCTTAAATCAACAGGCGTTCAAGTCAGAGACCGCAGATCTTCCGCAACGCTGCAAACATCAATACCCAGAATAGATGTGATCGCGGCCTATAGAAACCTATACGGCACAAGCCCTCAACCCGCCGTGACGCCAACGCCGACGCTCACCCTTGAAGAAAGAGTACGCTTACTCGAAGAACGTATGGATAATATGGAAACTAATCCGTAATCGGCGAGGCGTGAAGACCACTGCTATTTTTTCACGTTTGACGCTATTTTGTGCTATAAGCGCTTACAGCTTAACATAAGGAGCTAGAGAATGTTTATACGATTAATTGGCAGCGCTTTTGCCGTTTTATCCCTTTTGACAGTCGCCTGTAGCCAAGAGGCAGCGCAGCAAGCCACGCAAGCGCCGTCAGAGGCTGCTGTAACCGCCCCTTCACCCGATGACAATAGAGCTCTCGAAATGACACCTCAAGAACAAGAAGACACACGTGTCCTGATTAATAAGATAAAATCACTCCCGGCTGACACACCGTCGCGGTATATTGTCGAGCTCCCAGTAGCCAAGACCGCTGATGAGCAAAAAAGACTTGAACGTGATTTCAGAAAAGCTTTGGGAGAGGACGCAAAATATGACCTGATGTCTTTGGACGGAAAATCCATCTACCTCGCGACAAGCGATAAAGAAGGATTAGAACGCGCCGCCAAAGCCGGAGTGCTAAAATCGGTTCAAGAAGACAAAATGGCCGCGCCGCAGCGTTAGTTTTTGTTAGAAGCGCTTTGTATTTTCAACTAAGTATTAAAAAATAGTGCTGTAAAAAGATGGTAAGCGTTTAAACTTTCATATGCGTATGTCTCTCAAAATATAGGCGCTCAGTATTTTGGCCGGGACATAAACAACGCTAAATACACTCTATTTATACAAAAAAAGCCGTCCCAATGGGACGGCTTAATTATCTAACGTTTCGTATGATGAACTCCATTTCGCATTTAAACATACGTTCGAAAGAGCCGGAAAATGGGTAAAGGACCCGATTTCCAGCGCCGAATTAACGTGAAATGCGTTAGTCTTCAGACTCAGGGTCTTTAGCCATCTCTTTAGCTTCGGTGGCCATCTCGCCCGCCTTTTCAGCCGCGTCGCTCATGGCTTCGCCTGTCTTTTCAGCAGCGTCCGTTGCCATTTCACCCGCAGCATCTGCCGCGTCAGACATAGCTTCACCAGTTTTCTCGGCGGCGCCTTCGACGGCTTCCACCGCGTCTGTTGCCATTTCGCCAGCTTTATCAGCGGCGTCGCTCATCGCTTCGCCTGTCTTAGCTGCCGCATCCTTCGCCATTTCTTTCGTAGCTTCGGCTGCGTCTTTAGTTTTTTCTGATGCCTTGTCAGCCGCTTCGCAGCCGCCAAATACAAGTGCTGCGCCTGCAAGCGCAGTTAGTAAATATTTCGTTTGCATGTGTATACCCTCTTCAAATGTCAACACAGGCGCTAATTAAGCCAATCTTGAAACCGTGCAAGAGATATATGCAGGAAAACAGGCTCATTTCGCGTAAATTTCAGCTGTTAGGTACAATGCGGGCTAATTTTCACCAGCCCGCACATTTTTTACTAAAATGATTTCTGCCAGCCAATCATCAGCGTGTTGTCAGTCTCAAGTTGAGGCCCGTTCAAATCACGGCTGAGCGGAAGGCCGTATTCAATGGCAAGCTTCTGTCCGCGCAGCGCGCCCGTTTGTCCCGCCAGATTGACCCCAAACAGCGC
Source organism: uncultured Caulobacterales bacterium (assembly GCA_964352785.1). Lineage (GTDB taxonomy): Bacteria > Pseudomonadota > Alphaproteobacteria > Caulobacterales > Maricaulaceae > JACOMS01. The sequence goes on along the minus strand of CAYGTI010000027.1, from coordinate 30,808 downwards.
GTCCAGGGTCTGCCCGCCGTGATTATCCGGGTCTGCCGTTTGCACAGGCGCCATAATCAGAGGGTCTTGGCCCAAGATCGCGCCTTGTGATTGGGCTTTCAGACGGCCTGAAAATGAGATCCAATAGGCGGGCTCATACGCCAGCCACGCCGTTGCGGATCCCATATTGCCGCGCTTATAACCGTCGCTGTTCTCGCCCAGCGGAACGCGGGCGCTAGCCTGAGCGCCCCACCCTATTTTACCTTGGCGGTCAAAATAGGTCAGCCCGGGCGTAAAATCATAGGTGCCTGTGCCAAGCTGCATCGGATATGGAAGGCGCGGCGACGGCGTTGCCCCCATGGGCGTGAGGATTTGATCTGTCTCGCTTGTGGAACCTGTGGGCAATGTCAGGCCGACATTCAGGTTAATCTGGCGGGTATGCTTAGAGCCGTCATCAAGGCCAACAATCGCCAAAACCGAGCTATCGCCCCATCCTTTACTCTGGGTAGTAAAGCCGCCGCGAACCGCTGTGCCCATACCGCCCATAAACGTCAGGTGATCCATATCGTTTTTAACATAGCTCGTCATCGCCATCAGCGTCACCCGATCTGTCAGGCCGTACATGCCGACGACCATGTGCATATCCATACTCATTTGGATTGGAACGACGCGAAAGGTTGGCGGCTGCCCCGCCGCGCCAAAGAAAGGGTTAGCCACAGTCGTTGCGATGGTTTCAGGCGTCAAGGCGGTGGTCCCGTCCCGGGAGCCTTCCATATCCATAGTCATATTACGGTAGGAGAGCATCCATTCGCCTTTTTTATGGCGGTGATCGGCTTTCACGCCGAGCGGCGCGTGGCCCATAGCGTGCGGCGCTGTTTTGTCATTCTCGTGGGCCGCCGCTGTGAGCGGGGTCAAGATCGTAGAGGACAGCAGGACGGCTGCGCTCAGTAAAAGTTTCGTTTTCATGGGGTATATCTTTCGTAAGATCGCGCGGGAACGCGCACAGCCCGCATTCGCGCAGGCCAAATGAATTTGTTAAACGGAGTGTTTTACGAAAGAGATGGAGGCGCGCGCGAGCCGAGCGGCGGGCCTTGGGCCTGATATAAAAAGTCATCAAAAGACGGCGGACGGAGATGAGTTTTACCAGGATAAGATATCGCGCTGGCAATGAAGACAGGCGCAGGGGTGATGGCGAGCATCGGCAATATACATGCCGCGCAATGATCGCCGGGTGAGCTTTGCTGGGGCGTTTCGCCAATGTTCAATCCCAAATCAATCAGCAGCGCCCGCAGCTCTGTTTGCGCGCGCGCGTTAACAGCGGCTACAGATTGATTACACAGGTATCTTGATAACTCTTGCCCGCCGCCCGGCAGCAGAGCCGCAGCCGGCATGACGATTTGAAGCGTCAAGGCAAAGACCAGCAGGGCCTTTAGAGCGATATGCCGAAACGGGCGAACCATAGCTGCCCATAGCAAATAAGGGGCGCAGCGCGAGACTCAATAATGTCGCAGCGTGGAGGCTCAGTACTGTTTGTTGAGGCTATGTGCATAAACCAGATGTCCCATCAGAGTAAATCGTAATTTTTGGGCCTGTGGACAGGTGATTACCGGATGTCTTCATTAGCGGACATCTCTTGTATAATGCGGGATGTGTACTGTGGGGGTTGATCGGTGATTGCGAAAGGCTCTCAAGAATGAAACATTAGTAAAACAAAAACCTTGATTTCCAACAATCTGGGACCTATGAGGTCATAATGTCAATTTTCGTCCCGTGGTATATATGACTGACCTTACCTTTAAAGAACTTCGCGAAACCTTGGCTTATACTGTTGAAGACGCAGCCGATATTTTAGGTGTTAGCCCCAAAACTGTATATAGATGGGAGAAAGGTGAGATCGAACCCAAAAAGGCGTATCTATACATACTTCATAGTATGGTCGAACAACGAAGGTCTGCTCGCAAAACTCGGTCAGACTTTACATTCATCGATTTATTTGCGGGTATTGGCGGTATGCGCAAGGGTTTTGAAGCAGCAGGTGGCAAGTGCGTGTTCACGAGTGAATGGGACAAATATGCTCAAAAAACCTATCGCGCGAACTTCCCCGATGACCACCCTATAGCAGGCGACATAACCGATATAAGCGCAGCAAATATTCCCTCGCATGATGTTCTACTGGCTGGTTTTCCATGTCAGCCATTTTCAATAGCTGGTGTTTCGAAGAAAAATGCGCTTGGGCATGCGCATGGCTTTATGGACAAGGCACAAGGTACACTTTTTTTTGATGTCTTACGTATTCTCAAACATCATAGACCTGCCGCCTTCCTTTTAGAAAATGTCAAAAACCTCATATCTCACAACAAAGGAGATACTTTCAACACTATTGTCGGTGCATTGGAAAATGAATTAGGTTACAAAATCACGACCAAAGTAGTGAATGGTAAAGGCTACACCCCCCAGCATCGAGAACGTATTTATATCGTCGGTTTTAGGGAGGAAGTTGGCTTTGATTTAGAGAACGTGAAATTTAGAAACTCTAAGAGAGGGCCAAAACTAGAGTCCATCCTCCATGACCCCTCTGAGCCACCCGAAATTCACTATACTCTTCCCGATGACGCACAGGGCTCGAATCGAAATTCCGTAATAAATGAGAAGTATACTCTGACTGATAATCTCTGGGCTTATCTCCAAGCCTATGCTGCCAAGCATAAAGCTAAAGGAAACGGTTTTGGCTATGGCCTCAATACTCCAGATCAGACCTCTCGGACGCTCTCCGCACGTTACTACAAAGACGGGAGTGAAATTTTGATAGCCCAAGATGGATTAAATCCTCGACGGCTTACACCACGGGAGTGCGCAAGGCTGATGGGATTTGACAGCGGACGTTCGCCCGAAATGATTATTCCTGTTTCAGATACACGAGCTTACCAACAGTTTGGCAATTCTGTGGTCGTGCCAGTCATAGAAACTATAGCCAAAGCAATGCGGCCAAGTATTCTTGGACTGCTTGCGCTCGAAAGGCTGCTGGAATTCGAAGCAGCCGAATAATTCTTTTGATTTAAAAGGAGGCGATGTGTCCGAAGAACTTACGGAAATTTCTCGTCTTGATCAGCTAAGAAGCCTGATGATCGGCGCTGGCGTTACGCGTGTAGTTTTCAAACGTCTCGCTCCAAACGACAACAGTAAAAACCAAATCTACTTAGGCGGTGACTATTCCGCCTTACAGATTCTTCCTTATAGCGATGTCACGGCTGATATTTCTCGCACCGACAGTAAGCGTGACCGCTTCAAGGCCAAAGTTGCGCTACAATGGCTTGGAGCTAACGGTGGATTATACTTAGCGCCAACTACTCAACTTATTCTCTATCCCAAGTATCCTGAAGTTAGACTGTCAGGTTTTCTTAAGCGGGCTGCGGTTCGTCCAAGCCGACAACTAGCCAGTAGAGATGAAGGACGAATTTTATTTCTAGGCATTACGCGCGATGACCGCATAGTTGGGCATGTCATAGGAGACGAAAATCCTTTAGTGCGTGAACTAGAGCGGTTTACTACACCAGAGAAACAAGGCGTTCTTGTCGATTTACCGTTAAGGGAGAGCTCCGTTGATACACGTAGCGAGCTACTTGAGCGGTTAACCGACGTTTACAATCAAGGCTGGATCGACTCTGTTAAACTCGACCGTGACGGTCGTGCGCATCCATATTCAGCGCTCAATGGCGGAGGCTATACTCTCGAAGCACAACTAGGCGTTATTCCGAACGGTACAAATGAACCCGATTTTTTAGGCTGGGAGATAAAGCAGCATAAATCGCCGAGACTGAACAACCCATTGATGGGGGGTGCGCTTACGTTGATGACACCTGAGCCAACGGGAGGTCACTATCGGAATCACGGGGCCGAGAATTTTGTAAGGACGTTTGGATACCCAGATATGCGAGGCAGGAAAGACCGCTTAAATTTTGGCGGTGTTCATCGTGTTAATCAAGAACAGGCACTCACAGGATTCACGCTTGTTTTGGATGGTTTCAATGCCAAAACAGGGCTAATCGACGACATTAATGGAGGCATAGTTTTGCGTGCCAATGATGGTCGCGACGCGGCGATTTGGTATTATCGAACACTCATAGAAAAGTGGACACGGAAGCATGCTAAGGCCGCATATGTTCCGTCTCATTCCCGCAAAGCTCGCGTTCCGCAATATCGATACGGCCATGTTATAGGTTTAGGTGAGCGATCAAGCATATCCAACTTTTTGAGCGCTATCGCACAGAAGGCGATTTACTACGATCCCGGAATAAAACTTGAGTATGCGTCAACTGACAATCCGAAGATAAAGAAGCGCTCTCAATTTCGAATTTCGCCGAAAAACCTGCCTAGCCTTTACGCAAACTTTGAGCTGATTGATCTTCTTCCATAAACTAATAAGGGGACAAATCTCTAACGACCACTATGGGCACCTAAATTCCATTAAGCTAAAAAAATTTGATATCCGCTTCTTAAGAATAGCAAACGTGAAAAATTATCGATCAGAGCTATTCACGTTGAAGTGGATACAAAAATTGCGCCCTGCTCTCCCACCTTTTAAAGACTTGCTGAACTTAAATAAAGCATCCGCAAATGAGCAAATAAGGCCTCATTTCCGACTCCGGTTTAACAGCAACACCCCCTAAAACACCTCATAAGTCTTGCGGCGCTGATCGGGCACCCATTTTCCGTCGATATAGTGGATGCCACACTCGGTTTTTTCCGAATTGCGCCAGCGTCCGGCGCGCGGGTCTTCGCCCTCTGCGACGCGGGTGGTACAGGGCTGGCAGCCAATGGAGAGGTAACCCAGTGATAACATGGGATGGGGCGGCAAATCGTGTCGGCGCATATAGGCGGTGACGTCTTTGGCGCTCCAATAGGCCAGCGGATTGACTTTGGCCTGACGGCCACCAACCTCTAAGATGGGCATGTCGGCGCGGTCAGGGGTTTGAAACCGTTTACGGCCCGTAATCCGCGCTTCATATCCATTAATGACCCCGTCCAGCGGACGTACTTTGCGAAGGCCGCAACAGGCATCGGGGTCGGATAGATGCAGTGTCCCATCCGGGTCTTGAGCCTTGAGTTCAGTAGGATTTGGCACAATATTTTTAAATCCCGTTAGGCCCAGATCAGAAATCAGCATATCGCGGTAATGCAGCGTTTCGCGAAAATGTTTTCCGGTATCAAGAAAGACAATCGGCAGGCTTTTATCGATTTGGGAGACCAGATGCAGCATAACCGCCGAGTCGACGCCCAGGGATGAGGCCAGAACGATTTTCCCGGCGTAAGTATCAATCGCCCGCCGCATAGCTTGCAGCGCCGACAGGCCAAAATAAGGATCATCATCCGTTTGCGCCGCAGTGGATGTGCGCCGCGCGTCAAATACGCTCACGGATGGCCCGTTCATGATCGCGTAGCCGCGCTGATAGGTCAGTCCAAACGCGTCCATGGCGGAGAACCAATCTGACTCGCTCTGGCGCGCATAAGTCCCCTCGTCGACTTTGACCGCGTCAAACCCGCATTGCAGCGCGTAAACATATTGATCCGGGATCAGCGGGCCGTCTGCGATGAGTTGTCCGGAATATCCGTATTTTTTACGCAGCTCGCGCGCGATAGAAAACCCGCGCCCATCAGCAAAGCCGGGAAAATCGATTAAGATAGTTTTTATGTGCGGCAGCCGTAGGCGCAGGGCCTCAAGGTCTACATCATTAGGCAAGCGCACCGTTGACAGGCTGTTGCTCGCGAGGAACGCGTCTAGGTCGGGGACGTGATCAAGCCCCTGCACGTCTTGTGCGTGGCCGTCCTGAATAAGCATGCTAGGGACAGAAACCGCAATACCTTCGCTAGACATACAAAACCTCCTTGAACGGAGCCATGCCGAGACGGCGGTAAGTGTCGATAAAGCGCTCGCGACCCTGCCGCGCGCCGAGGTAAAAATCGACCATGCGCTCTATCCCGTCAACCAGTTCGTCTTGGGACAGGCCCGGCCCGGTTACATCGCCGAGCGAGGCGGTTTCGCTGCCGTCCCCGCCCAGCTTGACTTGGTAAAACTCAACGCCGGCCTTCTCGAGGCCCAGAATACCAATATGGCCGACATGGTGGTGGCCGCAGGCATTAATACAGCCCGATATTTTGATTTTCATTTCGCCAATGGCCCGCTGACGCGCGGGATCGGCAAAACGCTCGGCAATTTGCTGGGACAGCGGAATAGACCGCGCCGTGGCAAGCGCGCAGTAATCCATACCCGGACAGCAGATAATATCGGAAATCAGCCCGATATTCGCAGAGGCCAATCCATTTGCGTTCAGGCCTTTATACAGCGCATAAAGATCAGCCTTTTTTACATGCGGCAGTACAAGGTTTTGCTCGTGCGTTGTGCGAATCTCGCCCAAGGAATAACTATCAGAAAGATCAGCCACGGCGCGCATTTGGTCAGCTGTGATGTCGCCCGGCGCGCGGTCGAGCGGTTTGAGCGAGATATTGACGATGGCGTATCCGGCTTGCTTGTGCGCGGCGAGATTATTGTCGGCCCACATGGCGAAATCCTGATCGTCCGCGAGAGCGGCCTCATAGGCTGCGTCTGTCTCGGCAAGAGTTTCAAATTCTGGCGGGGCGAAATAGGCGCTAATGCGCGCGACTTCATCATCAGAGACCGCGATATCAGACGGGGTCAACGTGCTATATTCAGCCTCAACTTGATCGCGAAACTCTTCAATTCCGGTTTCCTGAACAAGGATTTTTATTCGGGCTTTGTATTTATTATCCCGGCGGCCATAGCGGTTATAGACCCGCATCACGGCTTCGAGATAAGGGAGCAGCTCTGCACGGGGCAGAAACTCCCGTAAGGTCACCCCAATAATCGGCGTACGGCCAAGACCCCCGCCCACCAAAACGTGATAACCGACATCACCCGCCTCATTGCGCACAATTTCAAGCCCTATGTCATGGGCGCGAATAACCGCGCGGTCTTTGGCAGATGCGGTGACCGCGATTTTAAACTTGCGCGGCAAAAATGTAAATTCGGGGTGCATCGTTGACCATTGACGCAAAAGCTCCGCCGTCGGGCGCGGATCCTCAATTTCCTCCAACGTGGCCCCCGCATAGGGATCGGACGTCACATTACGGATGCAATTACCGGATGTTTGGAAGCAATGCATTTCCACATCCGCAAGATCTTGGAGCATATCGGGAACGTCCGTGAGCTCCGGCCAGTTGTACTGAATATTTTGGCGCGTCGTGATGTGGCCATAACCGCGATCATATTTTTCCGAGAGCATTGCAAGCTGACGCAATTGCCGCGAATTGAGCGTCCCGTAAGGAATAGCAACGCGCAGCATGTAGGCATGAAGCTGTAAATACAGACCGTTCATCAGGCGCAAAGGCTTGAACTGGTCTTCGGTTATTCGCCCTGCAAGGCGGCGTTCGACCTGCCCGCGAAATTGCTCAACCCGGCTTTGGACGACCTCATGGTCAAATTCATCATATCTGTACATATTAAGTCTCTTTGCCGTGGTAGGCGGGATAGTGGGATTGATCATGGGTCGGGCCCGTGACGCGGAACTTCTCGCGGTACCGGACAGGCAGGCCTGTGTCCGCTTCAACATCAATAAAGTAGACGCCAACGACAAGGTTTTGCTCAGAATCGCGCGCGCCAATTGCGTCCATCTTTTGAATCACGTTTTCATCCTCGGTTAGCAAAGCCGCCTTGTAATCCGGTGACCATTCAAAATCCGGGGTAAGCCAGACGTTGAGCCCCTCGCGCAGCTCGTTGGCCGTGAGCGATTGCGGGCCGACGCCCTTGTGCTTCGCGCTCATAGGGCTGCTCCCACAGATGTCGATATTTCAGTAGAAATGGATTTGGCTTCATACCCAATCAGCAATATAGCTGGACCTTTTATACCCTTATTTTCAATGTGTTGAGGCAGGTTTTCTAAGGTCGTAGCCAAGATAATTTGCGAGGCGCGCGACGCATTTTCAACAACGCTGACCGGCAATGATTTCGACGCGCCGTGAAGCATCAAGCGGCCTTGGATAAACCGCGCCGCACCGACGCCCATATAAACCGCCGCCCGCGCGCCCTCACTTGCCAAACCTTTCCAATCGTGCTCGGCGAAACCCTTGGCATCATGCCCGGTCAGTAGCGCTACAGCCCGGTTGTGCCCGCGGCTGGTAAGCGAAGCTCCGATGGCCGCCGCCGCCGCCGCTGCTGCGGTAATACCCGGCACGATATCATAGGAGATATCAGCGCCTTCTAAGGCCTCAATTTCCTCATCAGCGCGGCCAAAAATCAACGGATCGCCGCTTTTTAGGCGCACAACAAAGTGACCCTCTTTGGCCTTTTCTACAAGCAGCCCATTTATTGCGTCTTGGGGCGTTGAAACGCCGCCCGGTTCTTTTCCGACATAAATATATTCGGCTTCTCGGCGGCCAAAGTCGAGAATATCCTGACTGACCAAACGGTCATAGACGATAATATCAGCCGTATGCAGTTTCTGGCGCGCACCAAGAGTTAAAAGCTCAGCGCTTCCCGGGCCCGCACCCACAATCGAAACATGGCCTTGTTTTCGAGTCTCAGGCTGAGCTAGCTGCGACTCAACACGGCGCGACATTTCTTCGGGCGAGAGGCGAAGCTGCGCGCCCAAATCACGGCCTGATAAAATACCCGACCAAAACGCTTGCCGATCTGCCAGCGCAGGCATCATAGATGAGACTTTATCTCTAAGTTTTTGAATTGTAACGGCTAAGGTTCCCGTCATTGACGGAAGACGACCTTCTATATCGGCTTTAATAGCGCGGGCCAGACCGGGCGACGTGCCTTCAGTTCCGATTGAGATAATCACGGGACTGCGGTCTACCAAGGCAGGGGTGAAGAAATCGCAATCTTCTTTTTGGTCTGCCGCATTCACGAATACGCCCAAAGCTCGCGCCGCTTGGGCAATCCGGCTATTCTCCGCCGGATCTTCAGTCGCGGCATAAACAAGACGCGCTTTTTGAAAGTCTAAAACTTCAGGATATCTTTTCATCCATATGATTTTATTGGCATTATGAAGCCTCTCAATCTCAGGCGAGACGTCCATAGCCAGCACGACAAGCCGAGCCTCAGATTTCACCAAAGTCCTGAGCTTGGCTTCAGCAGCAGGGCCGCCGCCAACGATTAAAATCGTCTGGTCTTTGGTATCCAAATGAATAGGAAGATAACGCATAATAGTCTCGTGCCGTGCTTTACTTAATCGATAGCGTTCTATATATAGAACATTCTGTATTATACCAGACCCAGTTTTAAGTTTTTATCTGTTAATTTTTGTGAGATCTATATGGCCCGTCAAAAACGCAAGCCCTGCGCCGAAACCGAGGCGCTCAGTGAGCAGCTCGGGAAAACGATACAGCGCTTGCGAACGGCTGATAAGCTGTCCTTAGGCGAACTCTCTAATATGTCCGGTGTGGCGAAATCAATGATTTCACAGATCGAACGTAATGAGACCAACCCCACCCTTGCGACAGTTTCCCGGCTCAGCCAAGCGCTGGGTGTGGATTTCGAAACAGTTTTTGCCCAGCAAACGGAGCAAGACGCGCTTGTAGAGCATACCGCCGTTCAGGACACGCCGCTGCTCACCAGTGAAGACGGTTTATGTGAATTGCGTATTATAGGCTGGATCGAATCAGTGCAGTGGGCGCAATGGTATGATTTTAAAGCCCAGCCGGGCGGACGATTGGAAAGCTCACCTCATCCTCTCGGGTCAATTGAAAACCTCACCGTTTTGGCCGGAAGCCTCGAAGTCACAGTCGAAAACCAGACGTGGAGAGCCAAAGCTGGAGAAACCCTGCGGTACCGCGCCGATCGGGAGCACCTTATTGTCAATATCGGAGATATTCCGGCGCAGGCGACAATGGTAAATATTTTAACCCGCAGTCTGCGGGCCTAAATGCTTAATATTTAACAGAAACTAACCAATCTTTCATTGGCCCCGGGCTGATAGTCAGTTAGAACACTTTGAATCGACAGTGCCTTCTTTGAGGCACGCTGGCTATGGACGATACCATGAACATAAAACACCTCTTGATGACAGCCGCTCTCCCTGCGGCCTTTATCGTCAGCCCGGCTACTGCTCAAGTCGTCATTAGCGAAGATCAAACGGATCCAATCGTGACATCCATTGCGGGTGGCGACGTGACCATAAATACAGGCGTAACCGTCAACCCGGTGTCTGGAGCCATCATTACGGTCGACTCGGACAACTCTGTTTCATCAGCAGGTACGCTTAGCATTTCCGACTCTGACAATGCCACAGGTGTTGATTTACAAGGCGGCAATAGCGGCGATTTTACGATGACCGGCGGGAGCATTCAATTGCTGGAAGATTACACACCGATCGACGAAGATAATGACGGTGTGGTTGACGGCGCTTTTGCACAAGGGACAGGACGCACTGGTATCCTCATATCGGGCGCAAGTCCTTTTGCGGGTAATGTAACTGTCGAAAACACAGCCAGCATTTCAATCGAAGGGAATGATTCTTTTGGTTTGCGAATCGAAGACAGTGCCGGACTGACGGGTAACATCAACTTACAAGGCGTGATGAATATTGTCGGTAGCAGCTCACGGGCTGTTAGCCTTGAAGGGGATCTGATCGGCAACCTGACCAATACTGGGAGTATGAACCTGCGCGGCGAAGGGGCCTCGGCGATTGTATCTTCCGGAACTGTCACAGGGCAAATCAACAATTCCGGTACCATTGTTAATTCAGGCTACAGATTTTCAGACCGGCCAAGCATAGCAGGGCGAGGCCTCCTAAACCCGGATGACCGCCTTCAAGCGGGCTCCGCCATGCAGATTAATGGTGATGTCTCGAACGGTGTGTTTTTACAGCGCGTGATAACGACCACCACGGACGCAGACGGGAACTCGACCAGTGTGGTTACAAGTACCAGTAACATTACCCAGCAAGGCAGCGCGGCTGCGGTTCTCATCGATGGACAAGGCACACCCATCGCGATTGGTATCGTAGCCACGATCACAGATGTTAATGATGCGGACTTCGATGCCGCAGAGCAATATGCTTTTGTCAATCAAGGCACTTTGACCGCAACAGGCGTTTATGACGACGTTAACGCCACGGCCTTCGAAGTGCGTGATGCGGCCCTAGCAAACGGCATTAATAATGCCGGTAACCTTGTCGCAACAACATTCCGCAGCGGCCTAGACGCAGAGGCGGACGCGGCGGGAGCAACAGGTCTGGCACGGGTTATTGTTTTTGGTGACGGCGCTATTGCAGATGCTATTAACAATAGCGGTTTAATCATCGCTTCGGTAACAGAAGCCGCTGATGAAGTTTATGCTGACCGTGACAACATTATCGGGGCCCGCGACCTTCAAGCGGTCGCCATAGATATCGGCGCGAACGCCCAATTGTCTCGCATTGTCAATTCAAGTGGTATCACAGCGGTCTTAACCGGGCGGAGCGGCGAGGCCATCGCCATCAGAGATGCTTCCGGCACGCTCACCTCCATTGAAAATTCTGGGAATATTAATGCGCTTGGAACGACATCAGACGCGCAGGGTTTTGAAAGCACAAACTTCAATCTCATCGCAATTGATCTGTCAGTGAATACGTCCGGCGTGACGCTAAGCCAAATCGCGCAAATCGATGAGGACACGACGGATGATGTTGTCCCTGCCCTGCCGTCAATTAATGGGGATATATTATTGGGTGGCGGCGACGATATGGTCACCGTCTCTGCAGGATCTGTTACGGGCGCGCTCAGCTTCGGCGGCGGCGCGGATAGCTTTACCTTGTCCGGCGAGTCCGTTTTCACGGGAGCGCTCACAGACTCTGATGGCTTGCTGACCCTCGACGTCTCAGGCGGTAGTTCTTTGATCCAAACGGCAACCTCGCCGCTGAACGTGACCACCGCCAGTTTTGACGCGACCTCAATCTTCCGCCCGACGCTAGATGGGTCAACCGGAGAGGCCTCCGGCATTATATCAACCGGCGACATTACGTTCGCAGACGGCGCGACAATTGCGCCGCTGCTAAATAATGTCATCAATACAGCCAGCACAACATTTACGGTTTTGGATGCGGGCGGCACACTGACGGTCGGAAGTGATCTGGGCTCTTTATCATCCCTGCAATCTCCGTTTATGTATGACACAACCTTCGCGATTGACCCGAACGATTCTAATGCGCTGATCATTACACTTGACCTGCGATCCACTGACGCGCTTGGCCTTGATAGAGTTCAAGCCTCCAGCTTTGGCACTGCGTTCAATGCAATGCAAAACAATGCCGCCTTGGCCAATGCCTTTACCAACATCACAGACGGCGCAGAGTTCAATAGCGCGCTAAACCAACTCTTGCCGGAATTTGCCTCGGCCTCACGCCAATTTGTTGTCGCAAATGTGGACGGCGCGGTGGGCGCGGTGGGAACGCACCTCGATAATGCCCGCCGCTCGCAAGACAAACCCGGCGGTGTGTGGATACAAGAGTTCGCTTATTTCGCAGACCGGGAACTCTCAGGCTTATCAGAGCAATATCGTGGCAATGGTTTTGGGATCACAGGCGGCGTGGATACAGCGCTTGGCCCGCTTCACACTGTGGGCATCAACTTTGGTTTTGCCACGACGGAAATCGAAGATGTCGGCGGCGTGGACGACCCGCTGGATGTCTTAACGCTGCAGCTTGGCTCCTATGCGGGTTACAGCACAGGTAATCTGGGCGTCGAGGCCTATGCGGGTATCGGATTTAACGACTTCGAAGCCACGCGAAACATTCAAGTCGGGACATTCTCCGACTCCGCGCAAGGCGACTGGAGCGGAACCCACTTTAACGGGTCTCTGCGCGCGGGTTACGATATCGACATTGGCGAAAAATTCTGGATACGTCCGGCGGCCTCGCTGGATTATTTACGCCTGAAAGAAAACGCTTACACAGAGACAGGCCCAACAGGAATCGCGCTTGATGTGGACGAGCGCACATCTTCGCTGGGCGGCGTTACAGCGATGCTAAATTTTGGCGCAAAGCTACAAGGCAAGCGCACATGGCTACGCCCGGCCTTGCGCGTGGGATACCGTAATGACTTCATCAATGACGGCGTCGTGACCAATTACCGGTTCGCGGGCCTGACCAACGAAGCCACTCTGACAGGAACCGAATTCCCTTCCAGCGGCATTTTAGTCGGGTTTTCACTGGCTGCAGGTAGTCAATATTCCTCACTGGGCCTTGATCTGGACAGTGATATCCGCGACGGCTTCATCCGCCATACGGGCCGTATCGTCCTGCGCTTGATTTTCTAGGCCCCTAAAACCTTAAAAGCTTGTGCTTGCCGCCCGCCCGGCGCGCTGTTAGAGACGCGCGGCATATCAGGAGAAACTCCCATGAAAATGAACGGCAACGAGATCAAGCCCGGCAACATCATCAAGCACCAAGACACGCTGTGGATTGCTGTGAAATGTAACGCAGTCAAGCCCGGTAAAGGCGGAGCGTTTAATCAGGTCGAGCTCAAAAACCTTTTGGATGGACGTAAGCTAAATGAGCGTTTTCGCGCCGCCGAAACCGTTGAGCGCGTCCGGCTTGAGCAAAAAACGCATACATATCTTTATGCTGACGGCGACATGCTGGTGTTTATGAACTCGGAAAATTACGAGCAAATCAATTTACAAGCTGAATTTGTTGGCGAGCGCGCGGTTTACCTAACCGATGGTATGGCGGTTGATTTAGAATTTTATGAAGAGCGCCCCATCAGCGTTGCCCTGCCCGATCAAGTCATCCTCGAGGTGAGCGAAACAGAGCCTGTGGTCAAAGGACAAACGGCTGCTAACTCGTTCAAACCTGCGATCCTGGAGAACGGCGTTCGCACTGCCGTGCCGCCATTTGTTGGTACGGGCGAAAAGCTAGTCATCAACACCGAAGACGGATCATACGTTAAGCGCGCGGATTAATACTCGCCTCAATTTTTTCTTACGTCACTTAAGGCGTTAACAGAGAGACATCCCCATGAGCGGTTCCAGCGCAATCATGACAATCATGCAAGCGGCGGCGCGCAAAGCGTCCCGCAATCTTCTTCGCGACTTTGGCGAAGCTGAAAACCTGCAAGTCTCCCGTAAGGGGCCCTCGGATTTCGTCTCCCGCGCCGACAAAAAAGCCGAACAAACCATTTATGAAGAACTTTCCAAAGCGAGGCCGGGCTATGGGTTTTTAATGGAAGAAGGCGGGACTGTCGAAGGTACAGACAAAACACACCGTTTTATCATCGATCCGCTCGACGGGACGACGAATTTTCTGCACGGCATTCCCCATTTCGCCACCTCTATTGCGCTTGAGCGCACCCTTGAGGGCAAACGCGAACTTGTTGCGGGGATTGTGTATAATCCGGTCACGGACGAAATGTTTATGGCCGAACTTGGACACGGCGCTTATGTTAATGACGGACACAAAGGCGGTACAGATCGGCGTCTTTACCCGGCCCGCCGCGATGATTTCTCGGCTGCAATCTTTGCCACAGGCATTCCGTTCAAAGGCCGTCCGGGTCACACCAAACTACTCAAAGAGCTTCATCAAGTCATGGCCGCGACAGCAGGCGTTCGCCGCTTCGGCGCGGCCTCTCTTGACCTGGCTTGGGCAGCCGCGGGACGTTTTGACGGGTTTTGGGAACGCGGCCTCGCCCCGTGGGACGTGGCCGCAGGCATCCTGATTTGCCGCGAAGCCGGCCTTGTCGTCGACGGCCTCTCAGAGGGCGATCCGCTGGACACAGGCGACATTATTGTGGCCAACCAGACCCTGATGAAACCGCTTAGGGAACGGGTGGAGTAGGCTTAATTTGCTTTAAATGAGCTAAAAGCTTCTTCCCAATTTGATTTGTTGTTTTTTTAACATCAGAAATTTCAATTAAAAAGATTTCGTGTACAGGGAGCTCAAGTTCGATTGATTCAGAATAAAATTCATCATCATGATGTCCAACACGAAAGACTTTTTCATTCGCTGAGCAATTCGATGAGATTCTGATATTAATTTTCGAACCATCAGCAACCTCAACACCATTGACATGTATCTTTATATCGACTCTATTTTTAATTGCTTTGAATTTTTTAAGAATGAAAACTTGAGTGAACAATAAAGATCCACGTCTCTATACGAATCTCTCTGCCGTAGACTGTAAAACTTTAGACAAACCACTGTTTATAAGGAACCTTCATAAGAAAACGGCCCGGACGCAATGCCGGGCCGCTCTTTGCAATGTGTATTGCTTAGCCTATCCGTAAACGGATTCTTTGCCGAAGTGACGCGCGAGCATATAATAAACCACAGCGCGGTATTTTGTGCGCTCAGAGCGTCCGTATTTTTCGATGACGGCATCAATCGCGGCGTTTAGTTCCGGGCCATCAGACAGGCCGAGTTTCTTGATCAGGAAATTATTACGCACTGTGTCGATCTCTGAGGCATCCGTACCGGCCACTGTCGAGGCGTCTTTGTTATAAATAGCGGGCCCGCAACCAATTGTGACTTTGGTCAAAAGATCCATGTCTGGCGTCTCGCCGATTTTGTTGCGAATATCATCCGCGTATTTTTCAATTAGTTCGTCGCGTTTACTCATAGCAGTTTTCCCATTCTTTAGAGTTAGTCTTTATAATAGCAGGACAGTCCAAGCCCCCTGAATGTCCGTTCTAGGAAACCTTAGTTAAACCTACTATGAACAGTTACTACAGTATTTGCCTGCAGTTCTATAACGGTTTTTACATTCGCTCCGGGATTTGAATACCCATAATGTCCAATCCCAGCTCTAATTGCCGCAGCGTGGTCTGTGCGAGCGCCAAGCGTGAGGCTTTCACTGGGCCCGGTGTTTCGCCCACAAGAATGGGGCAGTCAGCGTAAAACCGGGAGAAGCTCTGGGCGAGGCGGAACACATGTTCGCACAGAATATGCGGCGCGCGTTTTTCGCTGGCCTGGTCTAAGGCTCGGTCAAACGCATCCAGCGATAAAACCAAACCCTGCTCGGCAGGCTCCGTAATCATAATAGCCCCCGCCTCAAGTCCGGCTTCTGCCGCTTTGCGCAAAATCGATTTAATACGAACGGCCGCATAGAGCAAATAAGGGCCCGTCTTACCCTCAAACGCGGTAAACCTGTCCACATCAAAGATATAATTGGTGGTGCGTTGATTTTGCAGATCTGCGAATTTTAGCGCAGCCATCCCGACTTTGTTTGCAATATCCGCGCGCTCGGCGTCGTCGAAATCCTGCCCCAAACCCGTCTCTTCGAGGCGTTTCTGCGCCGCGCCCCGCATCATCGCCGTCAAATCCGAGAGCTTGAGCGTACCGCCGCCGCGCGTCGTAAACGCTTTGCCGTCTGCGCCATTGACAGTCCCAAAACCCAAATGCTCAAGCTGCTCAGGCGCGTACCACCCGGCTTTGACCGCCGCTAAAAAGACCTGCTGAAAATGCAGGGATTGCCGTTGATCGACAACGTAGAGGATAAGATCCGGGTTAATTTCGGTCTTGCGGTCAATTAGCGTTGCCAAATCTGTGGTATGATAGAGCACGGCACCCGTTCGGGCCCGCAGCATCACAGGCGGAATACCCGTGCGGGCTTCTGGATCATAATCATCATCCACCGGAATAATAAGCGCGCCGTCGCTCTGCTCGGTGATGCCTTTGGCCATCAACCCGTCAATCATATCCGGGATCAGCGGATCAACACTGGCTTCGCCTTTCCAAAGATCAAAAGACACGCCCAGCTCTGCGTAGCCTTCTTTGAGGTAAGCGATGGAGATTGTGATGAAATGATCCAGCAGCGCACGGTAACCCGGACGGCCCTTTTGCAGCTCAGCCGTGGCGGTCTGCGAGAGTTTCAGCCGCGCGGGATCCTCTTTGGATTTGCGGCTAGCGGCGGGATAAAGCCGCTCCATGTCGCTCATGCTCACCGGGCTTTGGGCCGGATATCCTTCTGTGATCGCCGCATCAAAATAAGGCAAACCGGGCTGTTCAAACTCAAGCTCGGAAATCAGGTGCCCCATTTGCAGGCCCCAATCCCCCAAATGCACATCGCCGATGACCGTATGGCCACGAAACCGCAATAGACGTTTTAGCGCCTCGCCAATGACGGCAGAGCGCAAATGTCCCACATGCATCGGCTTGGCAACATTCGCGCCGCCATAGTCAATCACAATTTTCTGCGCGGCCTGGGTAGACGCGCCCGTGCGCGCATCACCCGCCAATATATTCGCTGCATCCGTGACGGCGGCAAGGGTTGGGGTGATATTGATGAAGCCCGGCCCGGCAATTTCAAGCGCCTCAATCGCCGGATGCGCCTCAATCGCGGCGGCTATTTTTGCAGCGATTTCGCGCGGATTGGCTTTCTCGCCTTTTTTCTTGAGGAAACCCACAGCCGGCATCGCGCCATTACACTGAAACGGTGCCAAATCCGGACGGTCTGATTCGGTGACCCGTCCCATTTCGGGCGGAAAACCCAAAGCGGCAAAAGCCGCCTCGGCTGCATGGTTCAAATCGGATAATATCGACATGACGGCAGGTTAGTTTTGACCGACAGAGACGCGGAACCGCTTGCCCGCTGCGTTAAACTCACGCTGCTCGGGCGTGACGACAAAACCAACGATGATTTCAAAGTTTACTCCGGACGTGTCAGGGTTCGCGCGCGGGATGACAATCCGGTCAACAGTTTCGGTTATGCTGACGCGGTCAGCGCCGGCGGGAAATGTGACCTCAATCGGGAATACTTGTTTTTCCATAACAGCGAGGTTCTTGCGGGTGACTGCAACGAAATATTCATAGGTCGCGGTTTGTCCAGCCGCCGAAGGACCGCGTCCAAATTCCATTTCCATTTCCAAATCAGCCACAATTGGCTGCGTCCCGTAATAACGGCAAAGGCTCCTGATCTTGCCAATTTCGCCGGTGAAGCCGACATTGGCAAAGCTTTCAACGCCCCCGTTAAATTCGACGATACGCTGCGCGTCATAAATCGAGAAGGCGCGAGGGCAAGCGCCCGGATTGCGCTCTGCGGCTTCGCCAATAGAAAGTGCTTCTTGCGCTGTACGGCATCCGCCCAGAGCCATCAGGCCCGCCATGAGCGTTGTAAGAATAAAAGTCTGTGTCCGCATTATAAAGTCCAAATTCCGCTGCGATTGTGAAAGGCCGCTATAGCCTGCCCTAACCGTGTCTGTTAAGGGATAGTTTGAGCGCCTTGTTAAAGGGTTCCGGCGCGTCCCGCAACGTCCGCTTTGTGTATGAGGATAATTTAATGAACACGCCTGCTAATGACCGCCCGGCTAAAAAACTGCTCCTCGCCTCACCGCGCGGCTTTTGCGCAGGCGTCGACAGAGCGATTCAAATCGTTGAGCAGTCTATCGAAAAGTACGGCGCGCCCGTCTATGTCAGACACGAGATCGTCCATAACCGCCATGTGGTGAACCGGCTCGAGGGCCTGGGCGCTATTTTTGTGCAAGAACTGTCCGAGTGCCCGGATGATCGTCCGGTTGTTTTTTCCGCGCACGGCGTTCCGAAATCCGTCCCCGCTGCCGCGCAGGCCCGCAATATGAGCTTTCTCGATGCCACATGCCCTTTGGTCTCAAAAGTTCATATCGAAGCCGAAAAACACGCGAAAAATGGACATCATATCCTGTTGATAGGTCATGCCGGTCACCCCGAAGTGATCGGCACCATGGGACAACTCCCCCCGGGGCATATGACATTGATCGAAACCGAAGAGGATGCCCGTAATTACACGCCTGCTGAACCTGAGAATTTAGCTCTGGTCACACAGACAACGCTTTCGGTTGATGATACGGCGGCTATGATCGCCATACTAAAAAACCGGTTTCCAGCCATTGCCCTGCCCTACAAAGAAGATATTTGTTACGCCACGACAAATAGACAAGAGGCGGTCAAGGCGATCGCCCAAAAGTGTGATCTTTTCTTAGTGATCGGCTCTATCAAATCATCAAACTCCAAACGATTGGTTGAGGTAGCTCAGAAGGCTGGGTCTAACGCCGCCTTGCTGATTTCCAGTGCGGATAGCCTGGATTGGCCCGCGATAGAACGCGCGCAAACCATTGGACTATCAGCAGGAGCCAGCGCGCCGGAATATCTGACGGACGGTGTCATAGCGGCACTGAAGTCCCGCTTTGAAGTGACAATCCAAGAAGTCGAAGTTACAAAGGAAGACGTGATTTTCCGCCTGCCGCGCGAACTCAGAGCCTCCTAGTGCATTTCACGTTGAGTTGTACTTGTAAAGCAATCGGAAAATGGGTGGGTAAGCCCAATTTTCATGTCCGCATTCACATGAATTGCACTAGATAATGCCGCGTAACGCCAAAGCCCGTGACCTTGTGATCTATACCGACGGGGCCTGCTCCGGCAATCCCGGCCCGGGTGGATGGGGCGTGCTCATGCAATTCGGCGAAAAAGAAAAAGAGCTCTTCGGTGGAGAGCCTGACACAACCAATAACCGCATGGAACTTATGGCGGCTATCCAGGCGCTGGAATCCATCAAGCCTGGTTATAAAGGCGACATAACGCTGTGGACCGACAGTACATATGTGATGAAAGGCATAACAGAATGGATACATGGCTGGAAAAAACGCGGCTGGAAAAAGTCTGATAAAAAACCCGTCTTAAATGAAGATCTCTGGAAACGCCTAGACGCCGTAAACGCCAAATACACCGTGAACTGGAAATGGGTCAAAGGCCATGCCGGGCACGAAGGCAATGAACGCGCGGACGAGCTTGCCGGGCGCGGCGTTCCAAAATAAGGGCTTTGGGAAAAGCTTTACGCTTTCTTCTCCCACTTTCCCCGCTCGCTTTGCTGCCAATATGACAGGGTTTCGCCCGAATCTTTCAATCGTTTCCAAAGAGTTCGCGCGCGGGCCACATCTTCGGGGTTGCGGCCATTTATCATGACAATGCAGCGTTGGGTTTGGGGAGATATCTCAATCTCCTGACCGTCGATCAAGAACACACACTCAGCCTCCCCGCTTGACGCCGCCTGCGCACTGAGCAGGATCGGCTGCTGATCAGCTTGCGGCTCATCATCGCGGCCATGGGGCAGAAAGCTCGCATCTTGGTAAGTCCACAGATAATTATCCATCTCGGCAAGGCGCTCAGCCGGTAATTTGACGAGCGCGCGCCATCCGCGCGCAAGGGTTTTTTCCAAAAGCTCGGGCAGCACGCCCTCAAGCGCCGAAGCCTCAAGGTGATAGAACCAATAATCAGCCACGGGCGCTATATACTCCTAGCTTACCAGCGAGGGCTCAGCCCTCATAGTTCTCAGCCACCCAATGACTCAGCAGCCGCGCACCAAAGCCTGTGCCAAACGTAGTCTCGCGAGGATCGTGACGTTTATTTTTCATGCCTGTTCCGGCAATATCAATATGCGCCCACGGCGTATCACCGACAAAGCGCTTGAGGAACTGCCCCGCCGTAATCGAGCCCGCTTCGCGTCCGCCAATATTCTTCATATCCGCGTTAGGACTGTCCAGCAGCTTGTCATAATCGGAATTAAGCGGCATGCGCCATGTTTTTTCAGTCGACGTAGTTGACGCCGCAGAGATCTGCTCGGCAAGGTCATCATCATTTGAAAATACGCCCGCATGCTCATGACCTAATGCAATAATAATCGCGCCGGTTAAAGTCGCCAAGTTAATCATCGCCTTTGGCTCATATTTCGTGCGCGCGTAATGCAGAGCGTCCGCCAGAACAAGCCGTCCTTCGGCGTCTGTGTTTTGCACTTCGATCGTTTGCCCAGACATAGAAGTCACGACGTCGCCCGGCAGTTGCGCTTTGCCATCAGGCATATTTTCAACAAGACCGACAACACCGACCACATTGGCCTTGGCTTTACGGGCCGCCAGTGCGTGCATCGCGCCGACAACCGCAGCAGAGCCGCCCATATCGCCCTTCATATCCCACATGCCCGCGCCGGGCTTGAGGGAAATACCGCCCGTATCGAAGGTGACCCCCTTGCCAACGAGGCACACAGGCTTGTCGCCCTTTTTACCGCCGTCCCATTTCATGATGACCAGTTGCGAATCGCGCTCGGACCCAAGGCCGACACCCAACAGAGCATGCATACCCAGCGTTGCCATACGTTTCTCGCCAAGAATTTCGACTTTAAGACCCAAACTTTCCATCTCTTTGATTCGCGCCGCATAAGACTCAGGATATAATTTATTAGGCGGCTCATTGACCAGATCACGGGCCAAGACCTGACCATCGCAATTGGGGCCGTGGAAATTATCATAGGCAGATTTTGCCATCTTCTCATTATCACAACTGACGCGCAGATCATTCAGTGCAGGTTTCTTGCTCTCCGGCAATTTTGTGCGGTAATTATCAAAGCGGTAAGCGGCCAAACGCGCGCCAACTGCCGCCCGGGCGGCATCGTCGCCTGTTAGGTCTAGACCACCCAAATGCAGGGTCAATTTGGGCTCCCGACTCATCAAAAGCGACTTGACTACGCGCGCGGCGAACATCTCCGCATCAAACTTATCACGCCCGCCGCACCCTATGAACCGCAAGCGGGACACACTCGCGCCTTTGGGGGCATAAATATCAAACGCTTGTCCCGCCTCGCCCGTAAAGCCTGCGGCCTTGGCAGCCGCGGCATATCCGCCGTCCGTGCCGTCAATATAGGCCTGAGCCGCGCCAAAAGCTTTCCCGCCTTTAAATACGGGAATAACGGCTGTCCCGCCTTTAACGGGATTATCTGAAACAAAACTGACTTTCATAATATTTCTCCAATATGGCGGATCCTGCGCCCGGCGTTTTACTGTTTTTAATTGTTTGAGCTGTGGTAAACTAATGTGGACTATAATAGAAGCCCCAGTATTGAATTGTATTGAATTGTATCGACTTAGGCCGTTCATTGATACGCGGCCCCGCCTTGGAAGCCAGCTAGTTGGAAACCTGCTATATGAGCCTTTTGCAAAGATATTTTTGGACGCAAGCTTTGTGGCCCTTGATTATATCCTTGTCGGCCCTCGCAGGTCTCGCCCTGCTCACGCAAAGTCTCTCTACTCTCGATTTGATCGTTGAAAACAGGCAGTCTGCCGTTACATTTTTATATATTACTGTTCTGGCCTTGCCGCAGCTCATTGGGATTATTATGCCGCTCGCTGTGTTCATGGCTGTGCTTTATGCGCTTAACCGCTTGAATGTGGATAGCGAACTGGTGGTCGCCAAATCAATTGGAACAAGCCCGTGGCAAATTTCCAGCCCGGTTGTGCGGCTTGCCAGCTACGCGATGATTGCGCACCTGATCATAAACCTCTGGATACAGCCGCTCTCCTTTCGTGAGATGCGCTCAGAGCTACTATCCGTGCGCACAGATATTGCATCTCAAATGGTTAGGCCGGGAGAGTTTGTTACGCCAACGCCGGGCCTGACGGTCTATGCCCGAGCGATAAAGCCCAATGGCAATATGGAAGACGTGCTGATCCGGGATGCCCGTAACAACGACGAGATCGTAACCTATACGGCAAAGTCCGGTGCGTTATCACGGACAAAAGAGAATGCGCGGCTGATCCTTCAAAATGGTGTTTTGCAACATATTGAAGATGACGGGTCTCTGCGGCCAACAACCTTTGCGCAATATGAAATTAGCCTGACAGACATAATGGCCCTTGATTCCGTCCTGCGATTAAAAACTTCTGATAAGTTTCTGCACGAGCTGCTGCGTCCGGATCCGAGAGAATATTCCAACAAAGCGCTCAGAGGTTCGCTATTGGCCGAGGGGCATTCACGGCTGGCAACGCCACTTTATAATGTCGCTCTTGTGCTGCTCGCCCTCGCCTTCCTTATTCGCGGGCCCTTGCAAAAACTCGGCTATGGCCGCCGAATCGCTATTTGCGCCTTTACCGGTTTTGTGATTCGGCTCGTAGGATTTGCACTCGCTTCGGCGGCAGAAACGGATTCAGCCCTAAACCCCGTACAATATGCCGTTCCCATCGCCGTAAGCGCCATCAGCCTATTATACCTGTTGCGCAAAACCCGGGCGCGGGGGCTGCGTTATATTTTCGCCCGCACCAAGCCGCCTCACATAAACTTTGCGGCCCCGCTATGACGACGCTGACACGGTATATTGCATGGCGGGTTTTCAAAGGCATCTTGATGGCCTTTATTATCGTTACCAGTATTATCATGCTGGTTGATTTCGTAGAGGCCAGCCGCAACGTTGACACAGGCGTCGAACTTTCAGCTTGGGTTTTGATGCTTTTAACACTCCTTAAAGCTCCTCAACTCATAGAACAAACCATCCCATTCGTTGTGCTATTTGGTGTCATGGGCTCGCTTTATTCGCTGAATAAACGCAGCGAACTGACCGTTCTACGCGCCTCAGGGCTTTCCGCGTGGCGTTTCTTGATGCCGGCTTTGTCAGTGACAGCTCTGCTTGGTATTATATGGGCGCTCGCATTTAACCCTTTGGCCTCCAAAGCTATGGAGACCCACAGCCGTATTATAGCGTCCTATAATGAAGGATCGCCCACGCGCATACAGAACAAAGAAATTTGGTTGCGCGAAGGTACGGCCTTTGAACAAACCGTGATTTACGCGAAATCCTCTGACTTGTTTCAACGAACATTGTATGATGTCACCTTCACTATGTTCCAAGCCGACAGCACGGGTGAGCTCGCCTTTTCACGGCGGTTTGATGCCAAGCAAGCCGTCCTGTTGCCGTCAAAATATTGGCAGCTCACCGACGTTATTGAAAATACACCGGACGCTGAGATGCGCAAGAACATCGCCACCTCTTGGCCAACCAGTATTACGATCCGGCAACTTCAAGATCATAACAAAGATGAAAGCCTTCCAGCGTTTTGGGATTTACCATCCGAAATTCAAAAAGTGTCTCAAGCTGGCTTTTCCAGTGTCGCTTTGCGTATGCAGTTCAATAAGCTTCTGGCTCTACCGCTTACCTTGATGGCGATGACTATTATAGCCGCAGGAGTCTCTATGCAACTCACCCGTCAAGGAGGTACATTACGCCTTATGTTAACCGGCGGCGTTCTTGGATTTGCGGTATATTTTACCGATAATATGATTGGCGCGTTTGGCGAAGCCGGTACAATCCCGATCCCTCTAGCCGTTTGGGCGATTCCGTTCTTTGTCATGTTTTGCGGCATCGCCTACTTAAGCCATATCGAAGACGGCTAAACCTGATGAAAAATTAATGTTAAGACGCGACAAAGCGGTTAAATAGCGCTCAGAGCACATGACAAGACGAATTGCACCACTTACAAATATGCGTATAGTCCCCACCGAATATAAATAGGTTCAGCTATGACATCCAAACTTTTGACGTCCGCAGCGATTTCTTTCGCCGCATTGGGTCTGACATTTACAGCTCCGGCGGCGTCCGCCCAGCTTAGCCACGGGATTACTGCCGTGGTGAATGATGACATCGTGACAAGTCATGATCTCCGCCAGCGCGTATTGTTTATGCTCGCGACCACAGGCGTAGAGCGAACCGAAGAATCCCTGGCCCGGATTCAGACGCAAGCCATGCGCAACCTTGTTGACGAAAAAATTCAGATCCAAGAATCAGACAAATACGAACAAAATATCAGCCAAGAAGAAATTGACCGCTCGGTAGCGCGTTTGATCGGGCGTAACGGCCTTGACCCGACAGACGTCATACAGCGGCTCGCGGAAGCAGGAATTTCCATCAACACCCTACGGGATCAGGTCAAATCCGAGATTGCTTGGCAGCGCATTGTCAACGGGCTTTACGGCTCTCGCATCCGTATCAGTGATGCCCAGATTGATGAAACGCTTAGCCGACTGACCGCAAATGCCGATGAGCCCAGCTACCGCATGGCGGAAATTCTCATCGAGGCAACGCCTGATATTGGCGGTATGCCCGGCGCTATGGAAGGCGCTAAAGCGATGATTGAGCAGGTCACGCAGGGCGCGCCCTTCCCGCTGCTCGCACAGCAATTTTCCTCGTCTCCTACGGCGGCCAAAGGCGGCGAAATTGGCTGGATACGCGAAGGCGAGCTACGCCCAGAACTTAACGAGGTTTTGCCAAAATTGACCGTTGGCGGATTATCAGAGCCTATTCAGGTGCCCAGCGGCGTTTACGTCTTGGCATTGCTCGAAAAGCAGGTCTCGGAAAACGAAACCGTTTACAAACTCAAACAGGTGAATGTGCCGCTGTCAGATGACATAGATATTGAGGCTGCCAAGGCTAAAATTGAAGAGGCCCGGTTAGCCAGTTTATCTTGTGATACCATTGCTGCAGATGTGAAAAAAGTCGACGGATTGGTTCAGCTCGATATGGGCGAGCTTCGCGAAAGTGATATGTCGGAGGTCGTACTTGAAAAACTTACGACGACCGAAGAGGGACAACTGACCGAAGTGATTGAAACCCCCAGCAGCCTCGCCGCTATACTTGTGTGTGAGCGCCGTATAACTGGGTCAAACATTCCCACACGGGACGAGATTGAAAACCGCTTGATGGATCAACAACTCGCGCAAGCGTCCAAACGTCATTTGCGGGATTTACGGCGCAAGGCCTCTATCGTTGTGAGGTAGGCCCTGACCTCACCCCTTCCACATAAACCGCTCATTGTGACAATGGGCGATCCGGCAGGTATTGGCCCTGAAATTACCGCAAAAAGCTGGGCCGCACTTCGCGGCGATCCGTCCAGCGCTTTTGCTGTGATTGCCCCTCAAGCGTTGATAGCCAAAGCTCTTGAAAACATTGGCGCGCCGCCGCCGGAAATTATCACGGATGTCTCGCAAGCCCCGCACGTATTTGCAGGGCATTTACCCGTGATTAACATAGAGGGTCACATCCCTGATACGGGCAAACCGTCACCTGACGCTGCGCCCGCGATTACGAAAAGCATCAAAATGGCTGTAGATTTTGCCCTTACAGGATTAGCTGACGGCGTGGTCACGAACCCCATTGCCAAAGATATTCTTTACGCGGCGGGATTTTCCCATCCGGGTCATACAGAATATCTGGGCGAACTTGCACAAAATCATCCCCCGCCCTATGCGCGCGGCCCTGTCATGATGCTATCTGGCGGCGGGTTAAAAGTTGCGCTCGCGACCGTTCATCTTTCGCTTAAGGACGCTGCTGCCGCGCTGAACCGTAGCGCTATCTTGAAAAACGCCCGTATTCTTCATGCCGCGCTCATATATGATTTTGGTATTCAAAGCCCCCGTATTGCCATGACGGGTCTGAACCCACATGCCGGCGAAGGCGGAGCGCTAGGCACCGAAGAGATTGATATCATTAACCCCGCTGCTGAAACTCTTCGCGGCGAAGGGATTAATATTACATATGCGCAGCCCGCAGATACATTGTTTCACGCCGAAGCCCGCGAAGGCTATGATGCCGTGCTGGCCATGTATCACGATCAGGGTCTTATTCCGGTCAAAACACTCGACTTTCACGGCGGGGTGAACATCACATTAGGTCTTCCGCTTGTGCGCACATCGCCCGACCACGGCACGGCTTTTGGTATTGCCGGACAGAGCATTGCCCGCCCTGACAGCCTGATCGCAGCCATAAAGACGGCCAGACACATTTCCAGTCAACGCGCGATGTCCGCGCATGGATAAATTACCCACACTATCTGAAACCGTTCGCATTCATGGTCTCAACGCCAATAAAAAACTTGGGCAGCATTTTCTGCTTGATATGAATATCACAGACAAGATTGCCCGTTTAGCGCTCCCGTTCGAGGGCATCTCGGTGGCCGAGATAGGCCCCGGCCCGGGCGGGCTAACGCGGTCACTATTCAAAGCCGGCGCAACAAACGTTCTCGCCATTGAAATGGACCCGCGGTTCCTACCGCCGCTCGAGGACATCGCGCAACACACCACCGGAATCCTTACGGTTCACAACGCAGATGCGCTAAATGTGGACATAGCCACAGAGCTCTCCGGAGAGATCAAAATCATTGCGAACCTACCTTATAATGTTGGGACAAAACTGCTCATAAATTGGCTCACTGCTGAGCCACTTTTCTGGTCGCTGGCCGTGTTGATGTTTCAAAAAGAAGTCGCCCAAAGAGTCGCGGCGGTGCCCGGCGACAATGCTTATGGGCGCTTGGCCATTCTGGCGCAAAGCGTGTGTCAGTGCCACCTCGCCTTTGATGTTCCGGCGCGCGCTTTTTCCCCGCCGCCCAAAGTCGACTCAGCCGTAATTGTACTGGAACCTCTGCCCGAAGATCAGCGCTACAAAAACCTCAAACGCCTCGGCGAAGTCACCCAAGCGGCCTTTGGTCAACGGCGCAAGATGCTGCGGCGCTCGCTCAAATCCATTGCCGCAAAATACGGGACTGACGTGGAAACATGGCTAGGGGTAAGTGGGATTGATCCCTCGCGCAGACCCGAAACGTTAAGCCCAAGTGAGTTTCAACGGCTGACAGATGACTTGCCGCTCTCGCGGGCGTTGTAGTCTCTTACCATCTGCCCCGCAACAGCCGCAACGTTCTATTGAATCCGCCCCTGCATACCCCTACTTAGGACGTTATGAGCCCGCCTGAGTCTCCAACCCCGCCGCCGCAAACGCCTGACCCGTCAGATGCCGTCGCGTCGTATGGCCCCTCGCTGATTGCAGCTTATGTCAAGAACCTACCCGGAAAACCTGGCGTTTACCGCATGTATGATGAGCACGGCACAGTGCTTTATGTCGGCAAAGCCAAAGACCTTAAAAAGCGTGTCACCGCCTATACAAGTTACCGCCGCCATACCATGCGTATTCAGCGTATGGTTCGCGCAACCGTGTCGATGGAATTCGTCGTGACCGGCAGCGAGACCGAAGCACTATTACTCGAAGCCAGCCTGATTAAACAGCTCAAACCTCGCTATAATATTTTGCTACGGGACGATAAAAGTTTCCCCTATATCCTAGTGCGCAAAGATCACCCCGCCGCGCAAGTCACCAAGCACCGCGGCGCGCGCAAAATCAAAGGTGATTATTATGGCCCCTTTGCCTCAGCCGGGGCGGTCAACCGCACGCTCGATACGCTGCAGCGCGCGTTCCGGCTTAGGAACTGCACAGATTCGATTTATGATGCCCGTACCCGGCCGTGTATGCTCCATCAAATCAAGCGCTGCTCCGCGCCGTGTACCGGCGAAATATCAATTGAGGATTACAGCGTTCTGATCGGCGATGCCGAAGACTTCTTGAGCGGTAAATCCGACGCACTCAGAACGCGTCTACAATCCCAAATGTCAGCCGCCTCCAAAGAGCTTAACTTTGAAAAGGCCGCAGAAATTCGTGACCGTCTGCATGCCATGTCGCAAGTGAGCGGTGCGGCCAGCGGGATTAACCCCACCACATTTATGGACGGTGATGTTGCCGGGATTTATATGGCGGGCGGGCAGTCCTGCGTTCAAGTATTCTTTTTCCGCGCGGGCCAGAATTGGGGTAATAATGCTTATTTCCCGCGCCACTCCAAAGACCAAACGCCCGAAGAAGTGCTTGATGCTTTTCTCGCGCAATATTACATGAACAAACCTATCCCGAAGGAAATTTTCGTCAGCGCGGCTCTACCCCATCAAGGATTACTCGAAGACGCCCTATCTGAACGCTCCGGGCAAATCATTTCCATCAAAACACCCCAGCGCGGCGAGAAGAAACTGCTTGTTGATCGGGCCGTTAAAAATGCCGAGGAAGCTCTCGCCCGTAAGCTCGCGGAAACGGCCTCCCAAGCCCGGCTTCTCAAAGGCGTTGCCGAAGCCTTTGATTTGGAAGAACCGCCGGAGCGGATCGAGGTTTATGATAATAGTCATATTCAAGGCACGCATGCGATCGGAGCTTTCATCGTCGCAGGTTCTGAAGGCATGAACCGGCGCGAATACCGCACATTTAATATCAAAGACGCCGAGACCGAGCCCGGTGATGATTACGCCATGATGCGCGAAGTTATGCGGCGGCGGTTCTCCCGCCTCATGAAAGACGAGACGGCGGTTTGGCCCGAACTTGTGTTGATTGATGGGGGGAAAGGTCAATTATCGGCTGTAACCGAAGCCCTTAATGAAATAGGCGCGCTGGATAAAACGACTCTCGTCGCCATTGCCAAAGGCCCGGACCGTAATGCCGGGCGAGAGACATTTCATATGAATGGCCGTCCCGAATTTACGATGCCCCCACGCACGCCTGTGCTCTATTATCTGCAGCGTCTTCGCGACGAAGCTCATAGGTTCGCCATCGGCACACACCGCGCGCGGCGTAAAAAACAGATGAAAAGCAGCCCGCTTGATGGTATTCCCGGAGTTGGGCCGGGGCGGAAAAAGGCCTTGCTTGCACACTTTGGTTCAGCCAAAGCTGTTAAAAGCGCCGCCCGAGAGGAACTGGCCACAGTAGAGGGGGTAAGTCAAACGCTTGCCAATGTGATACATGAATATTTCAACGAATAAAACAGCCGTTGAGACCAGAGGCGCTTTTGCCGACGGGCTGACCCTTGTCCGGGTTATCTTGACGCCGATTATTATGCTGGTCATCATTCGCGGCGGTTGGCCTTCCCTTGATATGGCCGTGCTCGCCTCTATCCTGTTTGCCATCGCTGCGCTGACTGACCTTTTGGACAATATGGTCGGCGGCGGGGAAACCTCAAAGGCGCGGCAGCTTGGTTGGTTTGATGACATCGCAGATACGGCACTGATTACGGGCACGCTCGCGGCCATGTTTTGGACGCTTTACGCCTCAGGGTACCTACAGTGGGCGTTTGCTATTCCGGCTGCTCTCATCATCGGGCGGGACGTTCTGGTCGGCCTGATCAAAGGCCGCAGCTTTCGTAAAACAGGCTGGCCCGAAACACGGTTCGGCGAGCTTAAAACAGCCATCAGCATGCTTGCCGTCTGCGGGCTCATCGCTGCGCCGTGGCTCTCAAACGGTCTGGGCCGCCTAGTTGGCAGCACTGATGAGTTTGGTATTTATACGGTGCCGTGGATCAGCCACATTGCGCTTGGCCTGTTATGGCTCGCCGCGTTCTTGTCACTCATCACAGGATTGATGCTTTTGCTCGGTAAAAACAAAGCGGCCAACGATGCCTGATCCGGATACGCCGACACCTCACAAATTTGCCAATCTGCCAAACCAGCTCACGATTGGGCGTATCATGTCTATTCCCTTTCTGGTTTTGGGCATATTAACTGTAGGTAGCAAAGACCCTGGATTTTTTGGGCAACCCGCTATTGTTATAACCCTGTTTGTCTTGGCCGCTTTGACGGATTTTCTGGACGGATTTTTAGCCCGACGCTGGGGTCTCGTCAGCGATTTTGGCCGCATGATTGACCCGATTGCGGATAAACTCCTTGTGGCCGGATGCCTGATAGCAATCATGATTGTCACAAAGGGGCATATCATATTTTTAGTGCCCGCCATGGCCATCATCGGGAGGGATATTCTTGTCAGCGGCGCGCGCGAGCATGCCGCGCTTAAGTCCCGCGCTATGCCGCCGACAAACCTTGCCAAATGGAAAACCGCCGGCGAAATGCTCGCCATTGCCCTCTTGATATTTTGGCAAGCCTTCATTCCGCTCAGCCCGCCCGCCAATCTTGGAACCGCGACGATTGGATGGGTCGATATTTGCGTCCATCTCGGCGCTATTCTCCTTTGGATCGCGGCGGCTTTATCGGTCTATACAGGCTCGCTCTATTTCAAAGCCTCACTGAAAGACTAAAACACCCCCTCACGGCGGCATAAGTTTGTCACGGGCTCACACCAAAAAACAGATAAGTGTCCGGCCCGGTATGTAATGCAACCGTCTGCTAACGTGATACCGCAAACTGATGTGCCCCTAGCTTTGTAGACACCTTGCAAGGTAAAACTGGAAGCAAGG
>CAYGTI010000026.1:14012-42006 GCA_964352785.1 uncultured Caulobacterales bacterium | reverse complement strand
TCGTGCCAATGTTCGCGTGCGGCTTATTACGCTCAAACTTCTCTTTTGCCATTTTTTAACTCTTTCAAGTTTATGCCCAATAATAACGGGCGGTTAAAAATGCGACCCCTTAAGGTCAATGATGCCTGCGAAGCAGGCGGTAACGGGCAAGGCCCATAATCTGGAGCGGACGGCGGGAATCGAACCCGCGTCATCAGCTTGGAAGGCTGAGGTCTTACCACTACACAACGTCCGCCGCTCTCTTGCGGCATATTTATGGCGCCGCTATTTCAGTTAGGTGGTGGAGAGGGTTGGATTCGAACCAACGTACACATAGTGATCAGATTTACAGTCTGACGCCTTTAACCACTCGGCCACCTCTCCATCTCCAAAACGCCGATTGGTTAGCCCCGGCGATAAAAGTGTTGCCTCCAACAAAAAACGCTCTGTCACTGGGTTCGCTATGGTGTATAGCGGTGCCACAAACAGAGAGTGTTCTTTAAAACTTGCCGCTATATAGAGATGACAAACGAAACACGCAAGAGACGATTTGAAAGAAAATCGCGTCAAACCCGCCTCAATACAGGCGAAAAGGACGGTTCGCCCCGGCGGTCCGCAGGTATCCGCATGCCCGACCCAGCCGGTTCTCCGCGCTCCCCGCGCAAAGGCGGTTCGCGTTCCGGCAAAGAGACGGACCACGGAAAAGGGAAAAGGCGTGGAAAAGGGACAGGACAGGGCCGTGAAGGCGGCGCGGGCTGGATATGGGGTGTCCATGCTGTACGTGCGGCGCTCGCAAACCCCAGTCGAACAATTCATGATGTTATCGCGACAGAAAACGCCTTGGCGCGGTTTGAGTTGCCACATAATGCGCCGCAGCCTAAAATTGTGCTACCCGCCATGCTCGACCGGGATTTTGGAGCGGGACATCAGGGCATTGCGATCAAAGCTGCCCCGCTGGAATGGCCTGACCTTGAGAGCCTCGCCGGTGAAGATGCAAGCGGCGGGCTGATTTTAGTGCTCGACCAGATTACTGATCCACATAATGTCGGGGCTATGCTGCGGCTCTGCTCTGCGTTCGGAGTGCGGGCTTTGGTAATGCAAACACGCAAAGCCCCGCCATTATCAGGCGCGACGGCCAAAGTTGCCGTGGGATGTGTCGAGACGGTGCCTGTCTGTTTGGTGACGAATATCGCGAATACACTGCAGTTTTTACAAGAACAAAATTGGTTGGTGACAGGGCTTGCCGGCGAAACGGAAACGGAGTTGTCACAGGCATTGTCCGGCGGCGGTAATCACGCAATCGTTATGGGGGCTGAAGGGCCGGGGCTGCGCGCGCGCGTGCGGGGCTGCTGTGATCAACTCGCCCGTATTCCGATGATGTCATCGGGCGTGGCCGGTGAGGCTGAAAGCCTGAACGTTGCAACCGCAGCCGGTATTGCGCTGTATGAGGCACGCCGCACGTAACGTTTGTCTATTTTGAACTGCCTACCCACATTTATTGGCTTAATACTGGAAAATTTAGCCTTAAATTGCAACTAAACCCTCTCCCATTCGTATTATGTATGAACATTGCTTCTGTTAGGATATTCACATGACATATTTTCGTTTCGCACTCGCATGTACTGCGGTCTCCATTTTGACCGTAAGTTGTTCAGATAACACAAACACCGCGCCCGCGCTTGTTCTCAATCAAGCTCCCGTTATCAGTTCAGCGGCCAGCGTGAATGTGGATGAAAACGTTTCTGCAACTGTCTATAATTTAACTGCGTCTGACGGCGATGGTGACAGTCTAACCTTGAGCGCGGTCAACGGCGGAGATGCGGCTCTGTTCATATTTGATGCAGGAACTGGCAATTTGAGCTTTCAAACGCCGCCTGATTTTGAGGTACCGGCGGACGCAAATAATGACAATGTTTATGAGATTACGCTTCGAGCCGAGGATGGGCGCGGCGGCCGTGCCGATGTGAATCTGTCTGTTACAGTGCAGGATGTCGTGCAAAATTTCAATATTGTACGCGTGGGTCAGAACTTCCAAACGCCGGTTTATACACAGGCTTTGCCGGATGGTTCGGGCCGGATGATCGTTTTGGAAAAAGGCGGGCGGGCCCGGCTGCTAAACCCGGATACGGGGATTATTGATCCAGTTGATTTCATTGATGTTTCCGCTGATATTTCGACTGACGGGGAAGGAGGACTGCTAGGCATGGTCTTTTCGCCTGACTTTGAGACGGACGGGCGGGTCTATTTTAATGTAACAAACGTGGCTGGAGATACCGAAATCAGGCGCTATACGGCTGTTGCTGGCCGCATGGATATTCTGGATATCAGGACGGGTGATGTACTTTTGAAGGTGCCGCAGAGAGCCAATAATCACAATGCTGGCTGGCTGGGATTCGGCCCTGATAACTTACTTTATATTCCGCTTGGCGACGGCGGCGGCGCGGTGAGCTTGGTCGCTCAAGATCTGACCGATCTTTTGGGTAAGGTTGTGCGCATTGATGTTAGAAGTGATGATTTTCCAACTGATCCGTTACGGGATTACGCTATTCCTCCCGGTAATTTCGATGTGAGCGGCACGGTCGGTGGACGCGCTGAGATATTTGCCACGGGGCTACGAAATCCGTTTCGCTCGAGCATTTTAGCGGAGGAGAACCTACTGATCATTGCAGATGTGGGCGAGGGTGCCAGAGAAGAAATAGACTTTCTTCCCTTAAATGACGGTACCCGTAATTTTGGCTGGCCATTTGTTGAAGGAACACAGGATTTAGTTGGGAGCGCGCAGCCGGAATATACTGTTCCGATCACAGAATATAGTCACGGGGCAGGTGAGAGGGAAGGGCGGTCGGTTACGGGCGGGTATGTGTACCGGGGTCCGGTTGAGGCGTTGCAAAATGAATATGTATTTGCAGATTTCGGTAGCGGGAATATTTGGTCTGTACCGTTCAATGATTTTGTCGACAGTCAGACGCTAAGTTCCGCTGATTTTTTAGTACAGACGGCAGCGTTTCAGCCGGATGCCGGGCGTATAGACTTTATCACTAGCTTTGGATTGGACGAGGCGGGTAATTTGTTCGTTGTCTCCCTATTTGGTGACGTTTTCAGGATGGAAGCGGCACCGTAAGGTAGCTTAATCGGCTTGGTTGACATCGCCCGCTAGTTAAGAGACTGATATCCTAGGGGCCATACAGCGCGCCGGGGGATATTATGCGGAACTATAATAATAGCGTTGCTGTTATCACAGGGGCTGGGTCAGGTATTGGCCGGGCGCTGTCAATACATTTGGCGTCCAGCGGCGCTGATGTTGCGATTTCGGATATCAATTCAGACTCCCTCCAAGAGACAGCGGATATGCTTAGCACGTTTGATGTGCGGGTCTTGGCCTCGGTTCTGGATGTCTCGGATGAGGTGGCCGTTTTTGAGTACGCGCAATCGGTTCAAGACCATTTTGGGCGCGTAAACCTTGTGATTAACAATGCGGGCGCTGCGCTCAGCGGTGATTTTGCTAAAACCAGCCTTGAGGATTTTAAATGGCAGATGGGTGTTAATTTTTGGGGTGTCGCCTACGGCACCAAAGCGTTTCTACCGATTTTAGAACAGGCGGAGTGGGGTCACATCGTCAATATCTCATCTATTTTTGGAATTATAGCGTCGCCCGGTGCAAGTGCTTATAATGCGAGTAAGTTTGCTGTGCGCGGTATGACCGAAGCCTTGCGGATTGAACTGGACGCAGCGGGAAGTTCTGTGTCGTGCACCTGCGTTCATCCCGGGGGCGTAAAAACAAATATTGTGCGTAAAGCCCGCACAGTTCGCGATAATTCGCCCGGCGCAAAGTCTAAGGAGGAGCTTGCGGCCCACTTTGATCAAGTTGCAAAAACCACACCGGAAAAAGCGGCTCAAGTTATTTTAAAGGCCGCAGCTAGGAATAAAAAACGTGTTCTTGTGGGCGCAGACGCGTGGCTTCTGGACAAAGTTCAGCGCCTTTTTCCAACGCGCTATGCTGGCGTTTTGGACAAGCTGTTTAAAATAAACCAGAATTAGGTTCGTCCATCATCGGTTTTGGAGCGTAACTATAAAAACAGAAACATTTAAGAGGCGCAGCATATGCATATGGGTGACAATATTTGGATAAATGCCGGGTTGAGTATGACCGCGCTGATTGTGTGTTTGTTCGCGCTTTGGTTGGTTTCGCTTAGGGCCAAAGACGCCAGCCTGATTGATATTTTCTGGGGCGCGGGGTTCGGCATTGTCGCCATGGTTTGTCTTTATAATGCGCCTGTTAAAACACCTTACGTTATTCTACTGGCTGCGCTTCCAGCAATTTGGGCGGTGCGGCTGTCTCTCTATCTGGCCAAGCGTAATCTCGGGCACGGTGAAGATAAACGTTATGTCGCTATGCAGAAACGCGCCGAGAAAAAAGGCGTGAGCGAGATGGCGTGGCGGCGGCGTGCGTTTTTTACAATATTTTTGGGTCAAGGTCTTTTGATCATGATTGTGTCCGCGCCTGTTTGGGTGGGTATTGCGGCCGGGCATTTCTATTATCCAGAGGCGCATCCGCAGGTTTATACAAGCGCGATCGTTTCCGTCGGCGCTATTTCCATAGTGGGTGCAGTTTTGTGGCTTATCGGTTTCCTCTTCGAAGCCATAGGTGACTTTCAGCTCACGAAATTTCTCAAGAAAAATGAGGATTATGACGGCCCCTACGAAAACAAGCCCGTTCTCGATATGGGCCTGTGGAAATATACCCGCCACCCCAACTATTTCGGCAATGCCTGTATGTGGTGGGGCCTCTGGCTTGTGGCCTGCCAAGCGCCTTGGGGGTGGATAACTGTATTCGCGCCGATTATCATGACAATACTGCTGACACGGGTCTCTGGCCGTGACCTGCTCGAGCGTCAACTGAAAAGGCGCTCTGCCTATGTGGACTATGTTCGGCGCACGCCCGGTTTCGTCCCATGGTTTCCTAAAACGAATTAAAACTTTGCTACGATGAACGCGCGCATGAGAACAAATCAGAAACATTTCTTGACACTGACCTGATGTGACAGCTATTCAATCTCCTATAAGGGAGTGAATATGCCGAAGCCTCAAAGTCTATTTATGTGCCAAAGTTGTGGCACGTCACACGGTAAATGGTCAGGGCGGTGTGATGCGTGCGGGGAGTGGAATACGCTTGTCGAAGAAGCGGCCTCTCAAAATGTCGTCAAAATCGGCGGTCGCCGCAAAAAAGGCCGCACCCTTGATTTTGTTGATTTGGGGGGCGAGAGCGCCGATGTCCCGCGGCTCAAGACCAACCTAGCCGAATTTGACCGGGTGACGGGCGGAGGGCTTGTTCCGGGCTCTGTGCTGCTTGTCGGCGGGGATCCAGGGATTGGCAAATCGACACTTTTGTTACAGGCGGTCGGCCGTCTTGCCAAGAGCGGATTAAAAACGGCCTATATTTCGGGCGAAGAATCTGTTGGCCAAGTTCGGCGGCGGGCCAAAAGATTAGATCTGGCTGATGCGCCGGTTTCTCTTGCGTCTGAAACGTCTTTGGGGCCGATTTTGGACGGACTTATGGCGGAAAAACCCGACGTTGTTATTATCGATTCTATCCAAACCATGTGGACAGACCAGCTCGGCGCAGCGCCTGGCACTGTCGCCCAAGTTCGGGCTTGCGCGCAGGAGTTGACGCGCTTTGCCAAAAAACGCGGCGCGTGCGTTATTTTGGTCGGGCATGTCACCAAAGACGGCCAGATTGCCGGGCCGCGCGTCGTCGAGCACATGGTTGATGCGGTGCTTTACTTTGAAGGTGAGAAGTCTCACCAGTTTCGCATACTGCGAGCGCACAAAAACCGCTTTGGGCCAACGGATGAAATCGGCGTGTTTGAAATGGCCGAGGGCGGCCTTGCTGAAGTCCCTAACCCGTCAGCCCTGTTTTTGGACGGGCGGGGCGGAACGGCTAGCGGCGCAGCGGTTTTTGCGGGTCTAGAAGGGACCCGGCCTGTGTTGACCGAAATTCAAGCTCTTGTCGCTCCGGCTGCATTTGGCACCCCGCGCCGCGCTGTTGTTGGGTGGGACAGTAGCCGCCTTGCCATGGTGCTCGCCGTGCTAGAGGCGCGTTGCGGTGTTAGCTTTGCGGGCAAAGATGTTTACCTGAATGTAGCTGGCGGGCTGCGCATCAATGAACCTGCTGCTGATCTTGCTGTTGCGGCGGCGATCGCCTCTTCGGCCTTTGATATGCCCTTGCCATCTGATGCGGTTGTATTTGGAGAGATTAGTCTTTCGGGTGATGTGCGTCCCGTTGGGCGCTCTGATGCGCGCCTCAAAGAAGCGGCAAAACTGGGTTTTGGTCGCGCCATTGCCCCAAACCCGCCTAAGCCTAAGACAAAAAATGCTGCTTTGGCGCTGCCAATAATTGCAATCAAAGCTTTGCCTGACCTTATAAGCCGTGTAGAGACGAGCGCAAATGGGACGGGCGATATCGATTCCGCTTGGGACCCTTAACACTAACTACATTTAGGATAGCTACATGAGCATTGGTCCTTGGGTGTTTAACGGTTTTGATATCGTTGTTCTTCTGGTTGTCTTCATTTCATTGGCGATGGCGGGTTCGCGCGGATTTTTCCGCGAAATCATCTCTATTTGCTCTCTGCTGGCCGCGCTACTGGTGTCTCTGTTTGTGTGGGGCCGTTTCCGGTTTGCCGCTCAAGACATGATCCAGCCAAGCTGGTTAGCGGACGGAGCGCTGGGTATCGGCAGTTTTATTCTCACCTATATGTTGGTGGCTTTTTTGCTAAGCGGGGCGACCAAAGCCCTGCGCGGTAAAGAAGTTGGCCTTCTGGACCGTCTTGGCGGCGCGGCATATGGGGCTGCACGCGGATTATTAGTGGCGGCTTTGTTCGTTATGTTGATGACGGCGAATTACCGCGAAGCCAAAGAAATGCAGGAATTTTCTGCCTCGCTGACGCCCGAACAGCGCGAGGTGATGCAATCGGCGCCCAAGCAGTGGCGTGATATGCTGCAAAACCAAAAAGAAGCTAAACTACCCTCTATGTTCCAAGGCTCATCACTTTATCCGGCGCTGGATAAAATCGGTGCGGGATTGCGAAAACTGCCTGTGGGCCAATTTAAAACCATGGCTGAGAAGCTGAAAGATGGCGGTGAGCTTGAGGATATTGCTAGGACGATTAGCCAATGACCCATAACGTCTCTGATGGATCTGATACGGAAACATGGATTGACCCGGATGAAGACCGAATTCGTGAAGAGTGCGGCGTTTTTGGAATATTCGGCCTTGATAACGCTGCGTCTCTAACCGCGCTCGGGCTCCATGCGTTGCAACACCGGGGACAGGAAGCCTGCGGTATTGCCAGTTATGACGGCAAAAAATTTCACACGGAACGTCACTTGGGCCTGGTTGGAGATAACTTTACGGGTGAAGATCCCTCAGACCGTCTCAAAGGGTATATGTCTATCGGGCATGTGCGTTACTCGACGGCAGGTCAAACGAGTTTGCGCAATGTGCAGCCGCTCTTTTCGGAGCTGCATCTGGGCGGTTTTGCGGTTGCCCATAACGGACATTTAACGAACGCTTTTACACTCCGAGAACAGCTCGTTGAAAGCGGCGCTTTGTTTCAAAGTACGAGCGACACGGAGGTTTTAATTCACCTGATTGCGCGGGCGCGCAATGGGGAGTTCATTGACCGCTTTATTGAAGCGATCCGCCAAGTCGATGGCGGTTATGCCTTTGTCGGCATGACCGAAGATCAACTGATCGGCGCGCGTGACCGCTTGGGTATCCGCCCGTTATTAGTCGGTCGTCTTGGCGATTCATATCTTTTGGCGTCTGAAACTTGCGCTTTTGATATGATTGGTGCGGATTTTATCCGTGAAGTTGATCCGGGTGAAGTCGTGGTCATTAATGCGGATGGTATCCGCTCTTTTCGCGCTTTCCCTCAGGTCAAGCCGCGTCCCTGCGTGTTTGAATTTGTCTACTTTGCCCGCCCTGACAGTGTGGTTGGCGGAAAAAGTGTTTACGAGGTTCGTAAACGTATGGGTCAGAAGCTGGCCCGCGAAACGCCGGCTGATGTTGACGTGATTATCCCCGTCCCGGATAGCGGAGTTCCGGCTGCGATAGGTTTTGCTCAAGAAACGGGTATCCCGTTCGAACTTGGTATTATCCGCAATCACTATGTGGGACGCACTTTTATCCAGCCTACACAGCAAATCCGGGATATGGGTGTGCGTCTTAAACATTCGGCTAACCGCGCGATGATCGAAGGCAAGCGCGTTTTGCTTGTAGACGACTCCATCGTGCGCGGTACAACCTCTACCAAAATTGTGCGTATGATCAAAGCTGCCGGCGCGACCGAAGTGCATTTCCGCTCAGCCTCTCCACCGATAAAGCACCCTGACCATTACGGGATTGATATGCCGACCAAGCAAAAGTTGATCGCGGCCAATTACAGCCTTGAGGATATGACGGAAATGCTCGAGGTCGACAGCCTCGGGTTTTTGTCCATCGAGGGCCTTTATTGGGCGATGGGCGAGGAATACCGCGAGGAAAGCGCGCCGCAATATACGGATCACTGTTTTACCGGACAATATCCAACGCCGCTGATTGACCGCGACCGCAAGGTACTAGGCGGTTCGCCGCAAATGTCATTCCTCGTCGAAGTTGCCTAAATGACGGATAAAATACTAGACGGACGCGTCACTCTGGTGACAGGTGCAACACGCGGGCTCGGTTATGCTGCTGCTGCCGCGCTGGCGAAGGCTGGCTCGCATATCATTGCGACCGGGCGCACGCAGGGCGGGCTTGAAGATTTGGATGATCAAATCAAGGCTGCGGGCGGTGAGTGCACGCTTGTGCCCATGGATTTGAAAAACCCGGAAGGCATAGACCAGCTTGGTGGTATTATTTATCAGCGGTGGGGGCGTCTGGACGGGGTGCTCGCGAACGCCGCCGTACTGGGCGATATTACGCCCGTGCCGCATATTGAGCCGAAATCATTTGATGAATTAATGGCGGTCAACCTGACGGCAAATTACAGGCTTATCCGCTCTATTGATCCGCTATTGCGCGAATCGCCTTCTGGCCGCGCGTTATTCCTAACGTCTGGCGTGGCCGACAGTCGCCGCCCTTTCTGGGGTGGGTATGCCGCCTCAAAAGCGGGGCTCGAAGCGCTCGTGCAAAGCTATGCTAAGGAAATGGCCATTACCAATGTTAAGGTCAATTTGCTCAACCCCGGCGCAGCGCGAACCGCGATGCGGGCCAAGGCTATGCCGGGTGAAGATCCTGCCTATTTACCAGAGCCCGCAGACATCGCGCCGTTGATCGTGCAGATGTTATCGCCGGACTATCAGGGCCATGACGAGATTGTCAGTTTTCGAAAAACCGATTATTATAAAGCTAAAGCGCCGACCAAGGCGTCATAATATCGCCATATCTTGGCTTTACGGCGATACAGGTTCGCGGCATAAGAACGGAAAGTAAGAGGCACGGTTATGTGGACATTTATCAAGCGGATATTCACCTGGTGGAACGGCGCGACATTTGGCACGCTGCTACAGATACGCCGCAAGGGTGAAAAAATTGGTTCTGATGAATGGGGTAATACCTATTACCAAGAGCGGGGCGAGGGCTATGACGGGCGCAAGCGCCGCTGGGTGACCTACAAAGGTTATGCGGATGCGTCGCGCGTACCGCCGGAATGGCATGGCTGGCTACATTACATGTATGATGATGCTCCCTCTGATAAACCTCTCAAAACGCAGGCATGGGAGAAACCCCATCACCCTAATCTGACAGGTACAGTTTATGCCTATAAACCTATGGGCAGTTTGGACCGGGGCGGAAAACGCGCCAAAGTTGCAGGTGATTATGAAGCCTGGACGCCGGATAGCTAAGATGCGCGCCCTGATGATAACTTTGTTGTCTCTTGGGCTGACTGCGCTGGCCAACGCGCCTTTAGCTTGGGCTGAGAATATTACAGGCGATGCAGTGGTTTTGCGAACCCTGGACAAGGTGACGGCGACGACAGAGGATTACACCGTCAAAATCGGCGAGACTCTCAGATACGGGTCTTTGACGGTCGACGTCAAACACTGCGAAAAGAAGCCACCGGAGGAGATTCCCGAAACGTATGCTTTCTTGCAAATCTTTGAAAAAA
Source organism: uncultured Caulobacterales bacterium (assembly GCA_964352785.1). GTDB lineage: Bacteria > Pseudomonadota > Alphaproteobacteria > Caulobacterales > Maricaulaceae > JACOMS01. The sequence continues at coordinate 31,876 of CAYGTI010000026.1, read as the reverse complement.
CAACGGACGGTAAAGGCAAAGAGACCGAACCGGAAAAGCTTTTCTCTGGCTGGATGCTCGCGTCAAAGCCCGCAATCTCGGCTCTAGATCATCCTGTTTATGATGTTTGGGTGATTAACTGCTTACGCCAAAAATAATGCAGGGCGGCTGACATTGCGGCCATGATGGCCTATAGAGAATCGGTGAACTGGACATCTTTCTTAATCGCTACAGCTAACCGTTTTAAATAATCCTCGCGGGGAATTTCTATCCCGCCCATTGTTTTTAGGTGTGGATTGATAAATTGTGTGTCTAGGAGTGTAAATCCTCGCGCGTTTAGCCGTTCGACTAAATAAACCAAAGCCACTTTCGAGGCGTTTGAAACGCGCGAGAACATGCTCTCGCCAAAAAATGCCGCCCCAATTGTGACGCCGTAAAGCCCGCCGATTAATTGTCCGTCCTGCCAGGCCTCAACCGAATGAGCATGGCCCATTTTGAACAGTTCGCTATAGAGACGTTTTATACCGTCATTAATCCATGTTTCCTTACGGTCGTCTGTTCTGGCGGCACATTCATCTATGACCCGCATAAAGGCGTGATCAAAGGTGACGACGAAATCCCCCCGGCGGACGATTTTGCGCAAAGAGCGAGACACACGCAAACCATTTAATGGAATAATGCCGCGCTCTTCAGGGTCGATAAAATAGATTGCGGGGTCATCACGGCTATCCGCCATAGGAAAAATGCCGCGCCTATAGCACTGCAGTAAATCATTGGGCGTAAAGGCGCGCGGGGTCATTTACAGACTTTTACGCGAATAATTGTCATGGCGCGCTTTTTGCGCTAAGTGTGAGCGCATATGAGGGGCAATAGTGTAAAATGTTGGCAAAGAGCGGTTCATATCGCTGTAGTCCTATGCAGCTTAGTAGGTCTGTCAAGTTACGGCTATTGCGGCGCTTGGCCCATGCCTAAAGGTAAAGGGCAGGTAATTACAACAACGGTAACAGATAATGCCAGCCGGGGTTTTGATAACAGATGGCAATTAACCCAAGATGTTACGTTTTCAAAATTTGAAACGCAGTTTTTTTGGGAACACGGCCTTTCAGAAAAAATAACCTTAATCGGGACAACAGCTTATCAGGATGTAGATTTCAGATCACGCGAAGGACAGGAAGACGTGCAGGGGTTTGGAAACTCTTCTGTTGGACTACGCTATCAGGTTTTTGCCAAAGACCGCTTCGTGGGCGCGCTTCAACTCAGTTACATCGTGGCAGGTGAGGGAGAAAATATTGCTGATGCTGATTTAGGCCGCGGCGGAAACGGGCTAGAGATCAGAGGCTTGATTGGACAGGGTTTCAAGGTTTTCAAGAGGGAAGCTTTTATTGACCTACAATCAGCGTGGATTTACCGGGCCCGAGGCTCGCCGGATACGTTTAAGGATGATCTTACCGTTGGCATCATAATCGACAAAAAAAGGCAGATTCTGACTCAGGCCTTTTATAGCCGAACCAATAGTCAAACCCTTGGATTTGACCGCGTTTTGGCCAATGAAAACCTCAAACTACAAGCCTCCATCGTTTTTAAGCGTTCCGAGACAACCTCGACACAATTAGGCGTGTTTCAAACTGTGGCAGGACGAAATATAGTCCAAGAGAAAGGTGTCTTTGCTGCCGTCTGGCGGCGATACTGATCCTTGGAGGCGGGCTTGCGATGTTAAGGGGCTGTTTTTTTCTTGAGATATTCGATCAATAATGCGCGGTCTTCAGGTTTGCGAATACCCACAAAGGCCATTTGATTGCCCGGAATAAATTTTGAGGGGCGTTCCATGTAAGCATCCAGATTTTCATCAGTCCACGTAAGGTTTGCTGCCATGAGCGCCTTGGAGTAATTAAACCCCTCTTTTTGGCCTGCAGGCGCGCCAATAGTGCCAAACAGATTAGGCCCGACTTTATGTTTTTCGCCTTGACCGAGCGTATGGCAGGTCTGGCATTTTTTAAAGAGGATCGCGCCGCGGTCGACAGTTTTGGCCGGGGTTGCTTGGCTTGCGGCAGGTTTTGTTGCAGGTTGGGATGTCGGCGCCGGCGCAGATGTATCGGATCCACCGCCGCAGGCAGAGAGGCCAGCCAGAGGCAAAGCTGCTAACACATATAAATATCTTAGTTTCATAATAAGTCCATCCTGCATAATTTGAACTGCTATTAAGGCTTGATTAACCTAAGTTTTGCCGCCTACACCTTCAAGTAAGAAATGTCTATGAGAGACATTTTGACATACAACAAAGGGCGCACGGCGTTCAGAATTGGGGAAATTATGCTTGGATTGTTAATTGGATTGCTCAGCGGTGCTGTTGGTGGTAATATTGCTGGTAGCGTATTGAAGTCAAATTACGGCACGACGGGGCGTAGTATTATTGGTGTTGTCGGCGGGACATTGCTCTCGTTTATTTTAGCAAAACTCGGCATTGCAGGACTTGCTGATCCGCTTGCTTCAGCATCAAGTGGTATGCCGGGCCTGAACGCCATCATCGCTTATATCGTCTCTGGTATCGCGGGCGGCGGCGTACTTACTTGGGTCTTGGGTTTGCTGAAAAAGTAAATTTTGACACTCGCAAAACGGAAAAGCGCGCCCGGAGGCGCGCTTTTTTACAAAGTACAGTTTGTTTTAAGGCTTAATCGGCCATCAGTGACAGGTTCACGGCTTTCGGGCCTTTTCCGCGCTTATCAGGCTCTGTGTCGAAACTAACTTTTGCGCCGTCTGACAGCGGCGGGCAGCCAGAGGCCTCGACGGCTGAAACGTGTACAAAAACGTCGGATCCGCCATCGTCTGGGGAGATAAAACCAAAGCCTTTGGATTGATTGAAAAATTTAACGACACCAGTTGCCATGTATGAAAGTCCTTATAGGGTCTGAAAAACGCCAGACGATACGTTCGCAGAACATCTGCAGCTCAAGTATGCATGTCTGGAAAGAAGGCATTTCTGGCAGTTCAGTGCGTCTTTTGCTCGTTGACCTGTTTCCAGGGCTCTTTCCGAGCAAATAACACTCGAATGCGTCATATATGACATATTTTACCAAATTCACAAGCGTGGAATTTAGACGGTTCCTGCGGCGATTAAACTCTGATGGAGTGATTTACACGGCGGATAAACCTCAATAGACAAAGGTCAAATTTATGACTCTAATTTAAGTGAGTGACGTGATGACATATATCCCTCCCATTAAAGCCATGCACTATTTACTAAGGCACGCTGCTGATATTGATGAGATATTGGCGAGCCCTAAACATTGTGAGGTTAGTCATGATCTAATCAGCGATATTTTATCCGGCGCCTCTGCCTTTGCTAGCGATGTTTTAGCGCCAATTAACTGGGCTGGCGATCAAACTCCGGCCCGACTTGAGGGAGATAACGTCATTGCCTCTCCGGGTTTTAAAGACGCTTATCAGGCTTGGGTCGAAGGCGGTTGGCAAAGTTTGTCTATGCCGGAGAGCGTCGGCGGTATGGGATTACCCCAATCTGTGAACGTGGCTGCAGCTGAGATGTTTTACGGGGCGAACATGGCTTTTGGTTTGTGTCCAATGCTCACGTCTAGCGCAATTAAAGCGCTGGGCGCACACGCCTGTGATGATTTACAAGTCAAATATCTGGAAAAAATGGTCTCGGGCGAGTGGAGCGGGGCGATGAACCTGACCGAACCTCAAGCGGGGTCCGATTTGGGTGTCTTGCGCGCCAAAGCTGCGCCAAATGCTGATGGGACGTACGCGATTACAGGCCAGAAAATATATATCACATGGGGCGACCATGATTGCGCTGACAATATCATTCATCTTGTTCTCGCACGGCTTCCTGATGCTCCAGCAGGTTCTAAGGGAATTTCTTTGTTTTTATGCCCAAAATATTTTGTAGGTGATGATGGCGCTTTAGGAAAGCGCAATCATTTCAAACCGATTAGCCTTGAGCATAAATTAGGCATTCATGGCAGCCCAACATGCGTGATGGAATTTGAAGGCGCGACGGGCTGGCTGGTCGGCGAGCCTAACCGCGGTCTGGCCTGTATGTTCACAATGATGAACGAAGCCCGCCTATTTGTTGGTGTTCAAGGCGTCGCCATAGGCGAGCGGGCCTATCAGGCCGCGCTCACATTCGCGCGTGATCGCGTCCAAGGCCGCGTGATTAATGCCGATCCGGGCGCGGCGATTATCCATCACCCTGACGTACGTCGCATGCTCATCGATATGAAAACGCGGCTGATGGGGGCGCGGGCGATTTGTATGGCGGTTGCCGTCTCAGGAGATAAAGCGGACTGCGCGCAGGACGAGGATGCCCGCGCGGCAGCGCATGCACGTGAGGCGCTTCTCACGCCGATTGCCAAGTCATACGGGTCTGACATGGGCGTTGATGTGGCTTCTGTGGGTATTCAGGTGCACGGCGGCATGGGCTTTGTCGAAGAGACAGGGGCTGCGCAGCATTATCGCGACTCGCGAATTGCCCCGATTTACGAGGGCACGAACGGCATCCAGGCGATTGATTTGACAGGGCGTAAACTTCGGCGCGACGGGGGGGCAGCGATGCAGGCTTTAATATCTGAACTGAAAACTATTGAAACCCTGGCGCAAAATGCTGGCCGTGATACAAAGGTTGATATGGACAGTTGCGTATCATCTCTGGGCGCAGGTATAAGCGCGCTCTCAGAAGCAACAGAAATGATATTGGCCGCAGATGAGCTGGATGTGCTATCGGTTTCGACGCCGTATCTGAACCTTGTTGGGCACGTTATATCCGGGGCTTTATTGATCAAGGCGTCGGCGAAAGGCTTTCTGGCCAACGATCCCGATGCGGTCTCAATGTTGCAACTCGCGCAGTATCACTCAGCGGCTATATTGCCGCAATCCGGTGCACTATTAGAGACGATATGCAGCGGAGCAGGGCAAGTATTTGGACTCTCCGAAGATCGCTTGGCTGACTTGTAAGGCTGATCTGAAAGAGAGGCTAACATCTCGACTTGGCTGAGTTTTTTTATGGCATCAAGCTGAATTAGGTTGACGAGGCGGCGCTGCGTAGGCTTTATAGCCTTATGTTAAGATCTGAGCTTGTTGACACCTTACATGAAGAAAATCCGCATTTGACACGCCGCGACATGGAGCGGGTCGTGTCGGTCATTTTGGAATCTATTACGCAAACACTTGAAACGGGTGCCCGCGTGGAGCTTCGTGGGTTTGGCGCGTTTTCGACACGGCACCGCAAGGCCCGGCACGGCCGAAATCCCCGCACAGGTGGTAGCGTGTTTGTCCCAGAGAAACATGTCCCATTTTTCCGGGCGGGAAAAGACTTGAAAGCACGGATTGACGCGACCCGTGAAGAGGGCTAATCAGATTTTTTAACTTCCTGAGGGGGACGTAGTTATGGGAATGATTTCCGAATTTAAGCAATTTGCCATGAAGGGCAATCTGGTCGACATGGCTGTCGGTTTTGTGATGGGCGGTGCGTTTGCAACTGTAGTGACATCTTTTATCAATGATGTTTTCATGCCCATTATCAGCCCTGTGATGGGTGGTGTTGATGTTGGCAATATGAAATTCACAATGAGCCAAGCTGTTATTGAAAACGGCGAAGTTGTCAAAGAAGCTGCGATTGTCAATATTGGTCTTTTTATCAACGCTTTGATTTCTTTTATCATCGTTGCGTTCGTTATGTTCATCATTATCAAAGGTATGAACAAGGCCAAGAAAAAAGAAGAAGCCGCGCCAACGCCTCCGCCCGCTTCGGAAGTTTTATTGGCTGAAATCCGCGATCTTTTGAAGAAATAAACTTTTCTAAATATCTATACCAAGCCCCGCTTAGGCGGGGTTTTTTGTATCATGCGCTTAAGGTTTATGTGGTGGCCGGGCCGCTATGACACGATAACTTTGTGTGTGGTGCGATCAATCACCAAAATTCCGGCACCATCAACCTTGAGGGTGTGCAGGGTGTGCGGCACATAGACAGGTTTTGCGCTGTAATTCACATAGAGGCGGTATTTGCCAAAATCACGGGCGCGCAGACCCTTGGGCATATCTAGGGTTTCAACACCTGACGATTCAAGAAACTTTGACATGATACGCCGTAATGTGTCGCGGTCTGGCCAGCCGCCAAGGTAATAAGTTTTATCCGAAGCTGCGAGAACCGGCTCTCCTTCCGTGGTGGCCTCGATAATTTTGGCGTCCATCTCAAGGTGTTCATACCATTTGTGAATATGCCCCCCGCTCGACAAAGCGATATCTGCGCCGGGCCTCAGGCTCTCGACATGGGTGACTTTAATGTCGAGTCCGGGAATATTGGGCGGCAGATTTGGTGGTATTTGAAATTCGGCTGTTTTGGAGCCGGTGCGCGGGCCGATCAAAACGCGGCCTTTAAATTGAATGAGCGCGCGCCGTAATTGCGGCGTCCAGCAGAACAGCCCTGGAATCAATACACATTTATGCGCGCCAAAATCTTGGGTTGTGGGCGGGAGAATATCAATGGACACGCCCAGTTTGCGCAAAGACCGGTACATGTCCAGAACCAGCTCGAGATATGAAAAACTTTGACCTTGGGGCTGGGCCTCCCACGCCCAGGCGGAGGCATAATCAAAGACAATGGCCACAGGGGCGTCCGTGTGGGTGACTTCACCTATCTCTCCTAGTTGCTTTGAAATCTCAGCAATTTCGTTAAATGCGGGAGTTGTGTCGTTATCCGGGCGCAGCAGTCCGCCGTGCATTTGTTCCTGAGCAAACGGAGCTTGCCGCCAGCGAAAATAATTCACAAATTCCGCGCCGTGAGCCACGGCCTCCCAAGACCACAGCTTAACCATTCCGGGCAGGGGTGCGGGGTTGTAAGGGGCCCAATTCACGGGCCCAGGTTGCTGCTCCATAATGCCCCAACGGCCATAGCCAACCGCGCGGTATAGGTCATGGTGGAAGGCTTGATAGTCAGGATCGCCTTGGCGCATATAATCGCGGCGCCGAACCTCGTTCGCCGGAACACGGTCTTCTAGGAAACCGAGCGGGTAGCTATCCCAGCTCGCAATGTTGAGGTCAGCGCCGAGGTCAAAATGGTCAAAATCAGTGACGCCGCCCATATAATTATGGATCAACGGCTTATCCGTGAGAGGGCGCAACATCTCGCATTGGATGCGGTTAAACGCGATGACTTGATCCGAGGAAAACCGCCGAAAATCCATAACATGCGAGGGGTTGGGTTCGGTGACAGTCAGGTTAGGCAGATCAATATCTGAAAAATCACTATACTCCATGGACCAGAAGATGTTGCCCCACGCAGAGTTAAGATCTTGAATTGACTCGTAAGTCTTTGCCAGCCAGTCTTGGAAGGCTGTGCGTGCTGCCGCGCTGTAAGAGACCACTGTGTCGTGACAACCATACTCATTATCAGTTTGCCAAGCCTGCACATGCGGGTTGTGGCCGTAACGTTCAGCGAGAAGCCCAACAATACGCAGGCATTCTGATTTATAACCTTTGTGGGAAAAACAATAATGACGGCGCGAACCAAATTTACGCGGCACGCCGTTCGCGTCCACAGCGAGCATGTCCGGGTGTTTTTGAACAACCCAATGCGGCGGTGTAGCCGTGGGTGTACCAATCATGATTTTGAGACCAGCGGCTCCTAAGGCCTCAATAGCGCGGTCCATCCAGCCCCAGTCAAAAACGCCTTCGCTGGGCTCAATACGGCTCCAAGCAAATTCACCAATACGCACCCATGTCAAGCCAAGCGAGGCCATACGCGCGGCGTCCTGCTCCCACATCTCTTCGGGCCACTGTTCGGGGTAGTAGCAGACACCAAGTGTGGGTTTGGTCATATTAAGTCTCACATGTGCGCAGTTTAAGTACTCATATTCTAAAAAAGTCTACAAATTTTTTGCGCGCTATGCAAAGTCACCGGATAAGGATGTCGGTTTAGCCTAAGGCTCTGATGAATTGGGGAACGACAAATCCGTTGAGCCACTGCAGAAACAAAAGGGCTACAATAGGAGAGAAGTCAAGTCCGCCCAAAGGCGGTATGATGCGCTGTATCGGAGCCATGATCGGGCGGAGGAGCGCTTCGATGCCTAAATAAATTTGCCTCATCATCGGATTGCGTAAATTGATGACATTAAAAGACACGAGCCAGCTTAGAATGACATGCACGAAAATCAGAATTACCAAAAAGCCAATGACGGGGCTGACAAAGTAAATCAGGATGGATTGTAATAAAGCGTTCATGGGTATCTCCGTTTGGCCCTATTTAGGGATCAGAGCTTAATAATTCTAGTCACAATATAGACATTTTGGCGGGTAAACCCCACATGAGTCAAATGTCGCGCGAAACAAAGCCCATTACACCACCTGAAGAGAAGTTGTCCTATCAGCTTAAGAGCTTTTTTCGTTTGTGGCCCTATCTGTGGCCCAAAGACCGCCTAAGTTACAAACTTCGAACATTCGCCGCGCTGGTTTTTACTATCGCCAGTCAATTTATACTTGTCGGGGCGCCTTTTTTATTGGGGCAAGCGCAGGATAACGCCAACGCAGCGCTTGGCGCGGGACAGACGTGGTCCGAGGCGTGGTTGTTTATTGGTTTGTTTATTATAGGTTATGGCGCTCTGCGGTTTTTTTCGGTGCTCATCAGCGAGATGAGGGAGTATTTGTTCACGCCCGTGGGGCAACATGCACAGCGTTCCGTCGCGACGGCAACATTCGCGCACTTGCATAAATTATCGTTGCGGTATCATTTAGAGAAAAGAACGGGCGGGCTGAGCCGTATTATCGAGCGGGGTATCCGCTCGATCGACTTTCTATTCCGGTTTTTGCTGTTCAATATTGGCCCAACGCTTTTGCTTCTCGGTATTGCCGCAGTGACTTTTGGCGTGGCTTATGATTGGTACTTTGCGCTCATCGCGATTGTCACTGTTGTCCTGTATGTCTGGTTTACCATCGTCACCACAGAATGGCGTCTGCGGTTCCGGCGGGATATGAACCAAAAGGACACTGAAGCCAACGCCAAGGCCATAGACAGCCTGCTAAATTACGAAACAGTGAAATATTTTAATGCTGAAGGGTTTGAGACCCAGCGCTATGATGCGGCCATGGAGGGCTACCAGAAAGCGGCGATCAAATCCCGCACCTCTTTGGCAACGGTCAACATAGGCCAGAGCTTTATTATGAACGCCGGGCTCGTCGCGATTATGATGCTGGCTGTTGTCAATATACTAAACGGCCGTATGACGTCAGGTGACATTCTGACGATTTCTTTGGTGATGTTGCAGCTTTACCGTCCGCTCAATATTTTAGGGTTTGCCTACCGCGAAATTAAGCAAGCTTTGACAGATATGGAAAAAATGTTCGCGTTGCTCGATATCGTTCCTGAAGTTTCGGACAATGACGGCGCGCAAAATATTGAGCAGATCGCAGGCGCGGTTGAATTTGAAAATGTTTCTTTTCACTATGAGGCTGATCGCCGGATCCTTGAGAATATTAGCTTTAAAATAAAGCCAGGGCAAACCGTTGCCGTTGTGGGCCCGACGGGCGCTGGTAAATCTACGCTTTCGCGTATTTTATTTCGGTTTTACGATATTCAGTCAGGCCGGGTGTTAATTGACGGCATAGACATGGAATCTATGACGCAAGACAGTTTGCGGCGCTTGATTGGTATTGTTCCGCAGGACACGGTTTTGTTCAATGATACGATTGGCTACAATATCGCCTACGCCAGCCCCGGTGCTTCTCAAGCGGATATAGAGGGCGCTGCGCGCGCGGCGCAAATACATGACTTTATTGAAGCCTTACCAAAAGGGTATAACACGATGGTTGGCGAGCGCGGCTTAAAGTTATCAGGCGGAGAAAAGCAGCGCGTGGCGATTGCGCGAACATTGTTAAAAGACCCGGCTATTCTTATTTTGGATGAGGCCACTTCCGCGCTGGATAGTGTCACCGAGCGGGATATTCAAACGGCGCTCGATCATGCCTCGCAAAACCGGACAACCCTTGTGATTGCCCACAGGCTTTCAACTATTGTCCAAGCGGATACAATCATCGTTATGGATAACGGACGCATTACCGAGATGGGGGATCATAATACCCTGCTTGTGAAAAACGGCCTTTATGCGCAGCTTTGGCTGCAACAAGAAAAAGCCTAAAAACGCCAATTGCGCGAATTAACTATAATTTTTACCGCCCCAAAGTGAAAACGGCGCATCTCTTGCAAAGCAGCGTGTGACATTCAACCCTGTTTTGTTTTGGAACATCGATGAGCTATCAGTTTACTATATCAGATATCGGCCTTCGCCTCATAAAGGCATATGAAGGGTATTGGCCTGAAGCCCGTGCGTTATCATCTGGCGGTCAGGTTGTAGGCTTTGGACACCGCGTTGTTGACGGCGAAGACGAGGCCTTTAGCGAAGAGGAGGCCGAAACGGTATTAAAAGCCGACCTCGCGCCGATCGAAGACCTGATTAACAGCCGCGTGCACGCCTCGATGACGCAAAGCCAGTTTGATGCGTTATGCTCGCTGGTGTTTTCTATCGGCGAAGACGCGTTCCTCGCCTCTGATATGCTGCATGATTTAAACCGTGGTCAGGTGATTGAAGCCTCTAGCGGTTTTGATATGTGGCGCAAAGGTAACATAGATGGTCGTATTTATGTCGTTGATGCCTTGGTACGCCGTCGAACAGCCGAGAAAGCGTTATTTTTGCGCCCGACACAGCGGATTGCCCGCGCGCCGCGCTTTGAACTCGCCTCTCTTCGGGACACCTCAGCACTGGATATTGACCAGCCAAAGACTGCCGCCCCTGTGGCCGCGGCAAAGACCGCAACCCCACAACTTGATGCTGTGCTGGACATACCCATTGATACGGATGTTGATGTAAACACGGACCCTGATACAACGCTACAAACATTGGCGGTTCCCGCAGATCCGATCATCTATAGTGACGATGTTGCCGAAGAGACCCCTTGGGCGATTGAGACGGCATCTCCGTTAACTGTTGTTGAAGAGATGGAAGCCGAGGCCGAAACTGTAACACCTGAGGGCTTGCCGACATTAGCGATTGTTGAAACGCAAACTGAAGATTTTTTGCAAGATACGGATGATATTATATCTGAGTTCGTGAACCGATCCGAAGATTCTGGGCAAGACGCGGATGAGGTGCATATAGAAGAACCGATCGCGCCCCAAGACGAACCGGAAACCTCCCCCATCGCCGCCGCCGCCGCCGCTGTGAGCGATAGGCTGGATGCGTTAATTGAGGATAAACCCAACGGAGACGCCGAAAATGATGCGGAATCCAATACGCTGACAACAAATTTGCTTGCTGCGGAAAACGGCTCAAACGATCGTGGTGTTGAGGTGTCTGAAAATGATACGGCGCCTGGCGTGGTTATGATTGATGAATTGCAACAAGACGATGCACTGCGTGAGCAAATAGCGCGCGAGAGCCAATATAATACCAACCGTTATGATGATTACGTCGAAGTTGAAGATGAAACTGGTAATCGGGGCATTCTGGCGTTTGGTTTAATGACGCTAATCGGGCTTGCTGCTGCGATTACGGGACTTGTCATCAATTTGCGCGGGTCTGTCCCATTGCTGGGTGAAAACGGCCCGTTTATTACTGTTGCAGCGATGTTGATTGGCGGTCTTCTTATCATTGTCGGTCTTCTCTATCTGATGAAAGCGATCTTTACGCGCGACTAGGTCTCTTATGCAGACTTTATAAACTTCTATCTGCTAGGAGGCTGGTAACTGGCAAAGATCAGATAATGGAGTGAAGGGTAACATGCTTAAAGGCTGGACTGATGCGCATACGGCGCAATTTCAAAAAGATATTATGACGTTTGATCACGGACTGCGTGATACTGGGCTTTTCACAGATGCCGCTTTGGCGGCGCTATTGGACAAGCACCCATCAAACCTCTTGGATGTGTGTACGCGCGGCCAGGTTGACGATCCGAAATATCCTAACAAACTGAGGACAGGCGATTTTCGTGATTGCCGCGGCGCTGACCTGATTGCTGCAGCCAAAGACGGCTGGGTGTGGATCAATATGCGCGAGGCGATGAATGTTCATCCCGAATATGAGGCCGTCTTAAACGATATGTATGGCGGTATTACGGACGCGACCGGATTTAAAGCTTATAATCCCAAAGGCGGTATTTTAATCACATCACCTGTTGCCCGCACGCCTTATCATTTTGATAAAACCGAAGTTATCCTGTGGCACATTCGTGGAAAAAAACGCCTTTATGTCTATCCGGTTGAGCAAAAATATATTTCAGACGAGTTTTTTGAAAAAGGGCTGATTAATCCCATCAATGATGATTTGCCTTATGAACAAGAGTTTGATCAGGAGGCGAAAATTTTTGATCTAGCCGAAGGTCAGGCGATTACGTGGCCGCTCAATTCACCGCACCGTGTTGAAAATAACGAGTTTTGCGTGTCTGTGACAACAGAATACTCGACCCGTGAAAGCGGACTTAAAAATGCGGCCATGATCGCAAACGCGACGTTCCGCGAAAAGTTCGGCGCGTCTTCTGGTTACAGCGCGCAGAGTAAAAGCAGCCGGCTTGTTCGCTCTGTGTTTGGACGTACTTTGAAAAAAGTCGGAATTGCCGCACACGTCAAGCCGAAGGATATGGTCACCTTTAAGATTGATCCGTCTGTTGATGGTTTCATTGTGGACACCGAACCTTTTGAACGTAATTTTTGATTTACATGTCTCTCCCCTGTAGGGTTGGGACATGCCGATTCATCTGCAAAAATTATCCGTCGGGACAGAGAGCATAGACACGCTAACGGCGTGGCAAAAAACGATGGTCGCCCGCCGAAAACGTGCCGGAAAATCCCCGCATCATGAACACGTCACACGTATGTCCCCCAAGCAGAAAGAGGCGTTGCTCGACGGCGGTTCGATTTATTGGGTTATTAAAGGCCTCATCCAATGCCGTAACCGCATTATTGATCTGGAAGAGATTCAAACCCGCGATGGACGCAAAGCCTGCGCGATTATCATGGAACCTTCGCTCATCCCGGTCGTGCCCGCGCCGCGCCGCCCGTTTCAAGGATGGCGTTACCTCAAGGCCGAAGACGCGCCAAAAGATTTAAGCGTGGCCTCCGGCGGAGGCGAACTCCCTACCGAGCTTCGCACACGTCTTGTCAATCTCGGCGCGTGGTAGGGGTCTAATGCCCTGCGCTAAACAACCCTGTTTTTACGCTGTAATCCACCGCAATGCCGTAATCGGGATCATCATCCGCATCCACGATTAATTGACCTGCTTTGGCCAGCAGAGCATGGCAATCATGGGTCAGGTGGCGCAGGGTCAATAATTTGCCTGCGGCTTCATATTTAACGGCGAGCGCATCAATGGCTTGAAGCGCGGATTGATCGACAACGCGGGAGTCGTTAAAATCAACGATCACATTCTCCGGATCGTTCTCGACAGTAAATAACTCCCCAAACCCGTCCACAGATCCAAAAAACAAAGGCCCTTGAATTTTATAAATTTTGGTATCGGCTGTCGTGTCAATATTTGCCGAAATACGCTTGGCGTTGTTCCATGAATACGCCAACGCCGAGACGATAACGCCGACGACAACGGCGTAAGCCAGATCGTGCCAGACAGTTACAACTGTCACGAGCAGGATGACGAAAGCGTCGATTTTTGGGACGCGGAACATAATCGTAAAGGATTGCCAGGCAAATGTTCCGATTACGACCATAAACATCACGCCGACCAGTGCAGCGAGCGGGATTTGTTCAATCAGGCCAGAGGCGAATAAAATAAAAGCGAGGAGGAAAAGAGCAGCAGAAATACCAGACAAGCGCGTTCGCCCGCCGGATTTTACATTGATCATGCTTTGTCCGATCATGGCGCAGCCGCCCATACCGCCAAAAAACCCGGTGACCACATTGGCAATGCCCTGCGCCGCGCATTCTTGGGACGCGCCGCCGCGTTTATTGGTCAGTTCTCCGACCAAATTAAGCGTCAGTAAGCTTTCGATCAATCCAATGGCTGCGAGCACAACAGCATACGGAAAGATAATTTCAAGCGTTTCAAAGTTTAACGGCACGGCCGGAATATGAAATGGCGGTAGTCCGCCCTTAATTGAGGCGAGATCGCCAACGCGCGGAACGTCCAAGTTCATCAAAACTACAATAGCTGTGATGACGCCAATACCCGCCAGAGGCGCTGGAATAATTTTTGTCACTTTAGGTATACCCCAAATAATCAGCATGGTCAGCCCGACAAGGCCTAGCATCATAATGAGAGGCATCCCTGTCATCCATGTCCCTTGCAGCATTGAAAATGGCCCGTGGGTTCCGGGCGGGGCGGGCGCTGTTTGAAACTGCGTCATTTGCGCGAGAAAAATAACAATCGCTAACCCATTGACAAAACCGAGCATGACCGGATGTGGAACAAGACGGATAAACTTACCGAGCCTGAAAACACCCGTGCCAATTTGCAGTATTCCCATGAGCACAACTGTGGCAAAAAGATATTCAACGCCGTGCTGGGCCACCAAGGCAACCATGACAACGGCGAGCGCGCCTGTTGCTCCTGAGATCATCGCCGGGCGTCCGCCGATACAGGCCGTAATGAACCCAACGATAAACGCCGCGTACAGGCCGACCAGCGGATGAACACCAGCAACGAAGGCAAAGGCCACCGCTTCGGGCACAAGCGCGAGCGCAACGGTCAGGCCAGCTAGTATTTCGGTTTTAACGCGTCCTGGATTGAACGTTAAAGGGCCGGAATGGCGGCGCTGCGGAATCGTAATCCGGTCGCTTAAGGCAGAAAATGAAGATCTAATCACGGATAGGGCCCCTGCTTTGTGCTAAGCCGCGCGGTCTACAGACCTGCTGGGGACTATGCAAGGGATGTTTGAGTCTTGGGACTTGTATAGAGTGCCATGTTTGTTTTGTGTGGTCTTAAAGGCGCGGGATAGCGTTGGATATCAAGTTAAGCGGAATAGCGTTTGTATCTTTACTTTGGCGCAAGACAATACGCGACTGGACATCTGAAATTAGATCAATGCTCAAAAGAACTTCTCTGAGGAAGTCTTCATAGGAATGCATGTCTTTGGTCACAATCCGCAGCATATAATCCACAGCGCCCGTGACGACGGCGCATTGGACGACTTCGGGCATATTATCGACCGCGCGCTCGAATTTTTCCATATTCGCCCGATTAGGTAGAGACAGCTTGACGGCGACAAAAACCTCGAAATCTAATCCGAGCTTTTGGCGGTTGAGAATTGTCACCCGCTGCTTGATAATACCCAGCTCTTCCATACGTTTAATGCGCCGCCAGCACGGGGAGGAAGACAGGCCGACTTTGTCCGCAATGTCGGCAACTGACAGCGCAGCATTACCCTGAATGAGGTGTAAAATTTTGGCGTCTATACCATCAATTTGTTCTGGCAATTTATACCTCCCTTATCATATAGTGAGGAAAAATATTCTACGTTATTGCAAATATCAATAAAAAAAGTAATTTATAATGGTAGTTATTTAGATAAAACCGTCTGAAACTTAACTTCAAATGCTGGGCCCGCTATATGACAAAGCGATCAAATCAATCCAAACTCTATGTACCCGAACCCCCTTTTCGTCCGGGTGACACGCCGGATTTTTCGCACTTTTCCGTACCCGCTAAGCACACGCCCCCCAAACCTGACCCGATGGTGGATCATCACGAAACCTTGCCGCATTCGCTTGGCCTTATTCGGGTGTTGAGGTTTAATGGCGAAATTTCTGGAGAGTGGGATCCCAAACTTTCGCCGGATATTCTGCGCGAGGGCCTGGAACACATGCTGACTGTTCGGATTATGGATGAGCGTATGTTCAACATGCAGCGCCAAGGCAAAATGTCTTTTTACATGAAGTCCAAGGGCGAGGAAGCCGTCTCGGTTGCGCACGCAATGGCCATTAACGACACAGATATGACCTTTCCGACATACCGCCAATCCGGTATCCTGATTGCGCGCGGCGCAAATCTTGAAGAGATGATATGCCAGCTTCTCTCTAACGAGGGCGATGCGCTACAGGGTAAATCTCTGCCCATTCTCTATTCCTTTAAAAAGCATGGCTATTTCACAATATCGGGCAATCTGGGCACGCAGCTCATACAAGGTGTCGGCTGGGCGATGGCTGAGGCTTATAAAAATACAGACGGGATTGCCTCTGTGTGGACGGGCGAGGGCGCGACAGCCGAAGGCGACTTCCATTACGCGCTGAACTTTGCCTCGACCTACCGCGCGCCTGTGATCATCAACGTGGTCGATAATCAGTGGGCGATTTCCAGCTTCCACGGCATTGCGGCTGGTGAGGGCGAAACTTTTGCAGCGCGCGGTGTTGGATATGGTTTGGCGACGCTTCGCGTTGACGGCAATGATTTTCTCGCTGTTTATGCCGCCACAAAATGGGCGGCAGAGCGCGCGCGGCGCGGCGGCGGCGCAACGGTGCTTGAGCATTACACTTACCGCATGGAAGGGCACTCGACGTCGGATGACCCAACCAAATATCGCCCCCTCGAAGAACCCGCCGCCTGGCCTTACGGTGATCCGATCAAACGCCTTATGGATCATCTTGTGCTCATCGGTGAATGGGATACGGAGCGCCAAAAAGCGCTGGAAGACAAAATTAAGGCCAGAATCCGCACGGCCTACAAAGCAGCCGAGAAACACGGCTCGCTCGCGACAGGGACGAAAATCGATCCAATTACGATGTTCGAGCAGGTCTATGAAGAGATGCCGCGTCACATTCGTGACCAACGTGATGAGTTTCAGAAAGAGCTGTACTAGCCATGGCCCGTATGAACATGATTGAAGCCATCCGGTCCGCGATGGATGTCAAAATGACCGAAGACCCGAACGTTTTGGTATTTGGAGAAGACGTGGGTTATTTCGGCGGCGTGTTTCGCTGCACGGCGGGTTTGCAGGAAAAGCACGGCTTGCACCGCTGTTTTGATACACCTATTTCCGAAGGCGGCATCGTAGGTATCGCAATTGGTATGGCGGCGAACGGCCTGCGCCCTGTCGCAGAAATACAGTTTGCGGACTATATTTACCCCGGATATGATCAAATTGCGAGCGAAGCCGCGCGTTTGCGCTACCGCTCAAATGGCGAGTTTACGGCGCCGTTGACCATCCGAACGCCCGTCGGCGGGGGTATTTATGGCGGCCAAACTCACAGCCAAAGCCCGGAGGCTTTGTTTACTCATATTTCAGGTTTGAAAACCGTTATCCCGTCTAATCCTTATGATGCTAAAGGCATGCTTATCACCGCGATCGAAGATAATGATCCGGTGCTCTTTTTGGAGCCTAAGCGGCTTTATAACGGGCCGTTTGACGGTGATCATGATAAGGCGGCTGAGAGCTGGGCCGGGCATGAACTTGGCGAAGTTCCTGAAGGGCATTATACGGTCCCCTTCGAAAAACTACGCACAATCTCCGAGGGACATGACGTGACCATTTTGGCTTACGGGACGATGGTCTGGATTGCCAAAGCAGTGACCGAGGCGCGCGGTATTTCAGCGGATATTCTCGATTTGCGCTCGCTTCTGCCGCTTGATATTGACGGCATTACCGCTTCGGTTAAAAAAACAGGCCGCTGCGTGATTTTGCACGAAGCGACCAAAACGTCCGGCTTTGGCGCGGAGCTTATGGCGCAGGTTATGGAGAACTGTTTTTACCATCTCGAAGCGCCAATAGAACGCGTCACAGGTTGGGATACGCCCTATCCGCATGCGCAGGAATGGGCCTATTTCCCCGGCCCGAAACGTGTGTTCAAAGCGCTCACCCGCGTGCTACAAGCTTAATCCGTTATGGCTGAATATAAATTCAAAATGCCGGATATCGGCGAAGGCGTCGTCGAAGCCGAAAT
>CAYGTI010000026.1:0-13912 GCA_964352785.1 uncultured Caulobacterales bacterium | reverse complement strand
GCCGAAATTACCGCGTGGCATGTCAAAGACGGGCAAGTGGTCGAAGAAGATGATCCGGTCGCTGATGCGATGACGGACAAGGCGACTATCGAATTGACCGCGCCTGTGTCAGGCAAAGTGTTGCGGCGCGGCTGCGGCGAAGGCGATATTATTGCCGTTGGCGCTGACCTTATCGTATTTGAAACAGATGACTTGGTGGATGTGCCCGCACCTCAAACAGCTGAGTCTCCCGCTGCGGCTCCTGCGTCGTTGGTGCATGCAAAGTCTGCGCCAACCAAATCTGCGCCCTCTAATCCATCTGGGCCTGCTACGAGCGGTAAGGCCTTGGCGTCGCCCGCCGTTCGCAAGCGTGCTATGGACGCGGGGATTGACATATCTAAGCTCAAAGCGAGCGGCGCGCAGGGCCAAGTGCTGCATGTGGATTTGGATCTGTTTGAAAAAGCGCTGGAGGTTCAGCCCGGCGAAACCCGTATTAAAATTATCGGCCTTCGCCGCGTTATTGCTGAACGCATGCAAGCCTCCAAACGTCATATTCCGCATTTTACCTATGTCGAAGAGGTTGACGTGACTGAGCTGGAAGCGCTTCGAAAGCGACTGAACGAGAAGAAAGCAGACTCTCGACCCAAGCTGACGGTTTTGCCCTTTATTATCCGTGCTATGATCTCGGGCATTCGTAAGTTCCCGCAGGTCAATGCGCGCTATAATGACGATCAAGGCTATCTCTCTCAATTCACACCCATCCATTTGGGTGTTGCAACCCAGACGGATAATGGCCTAATTGTACCTGTAGTGCGCCATGCCGAGAGCCTAACTGTCTGGGAGACCGCAGCAGAAATTTCGCGTTTAGCCGAAGGCGCGCGCGCCGGAAGCCTCTCCAAAGGTGAGCTCTCCGGGGCGACAACAACGCTGACAAGCCTTGGCCCACTGGGCGGGATTGTCACCACCCCCGTGATTAACCGCCCTGAAGTGGCTATTTTTGGCCCGAATAAAATCCGGCCCCATTTAGTGCTCAATGACGGCGTGGTTGAGGAGCGCCTTGTGATGAATTTCTCGATCTCCTGCGATCACCGGATTATCGACGGATATGACGCGGCGTCGATGATGCAATATATCAAAGGCTTACTCGAAGATCCTGTTGTCATGTTTATGACTTAAGGCCGCCTGACTGATATAAGCGAAAACTCATAAAGGCGCAGGTCAATATGCACGCCTTTTACCTTGCACCACGAGAGCAAACCGCATAGGTCGGCGCTAAATATGTAGGCTGATTTTTTTAGCCTTTTTAAAGGCGCTGCCATGTCATCAATACTCAAATCAATCGGGGCGCTTTTAGTCTCGGCGGGTATATTGCTGATTGGCGGCGGGCTGCTCGCGACCTTGGTGTCTGTTAGTGCAGAGCTACATGGGTTTTCCATCACCGCCATCGGTTTTATGACATCATGTTATTTTGCGGGGTTCATGGGCGGCTGTTTGGGCACGCCTTACCTTGTAAAGCGCGTGGGCCATGTGCGCGTGTTTGCGGCGCTCTCTGCGCTGACAGCGGCATCGGTTTTGATGCATATGATCGTGATTAATGTCCCGGCATGGAGCCTGCTGCGTGTGCTGACAGGGTTCAGCTTTGCCGGGCTGTATATGCTGATTGAAAGCTGGATTAATGAACAAGCACCCAATGATAAGCGCGGTCAGGTGTTGTCGGTTTACCGGATCGTTGATTTATCCGCGCTGACCGTTGGGCAGTTTTTGCTTACCACTGCTGACCCGAAAGCGTTCACGTTATTTTCCATCGTCGCGATTTTGGTTTGCCTAGCGATTTTCCCGATCTCTTTGTCCGCCTCCAAAGCGCCTATCGCGGTCACTGAGACTAGGCTGAACCTAAAAAAGCTGATGCGGATTTCTCCGCTTGCCGTCGTTGGGGCGCTGGCTGTGGGAATGGTCGGCGGTGCGTTTTGGGGGGTTGCTCCGGTGTTTGTCACGCAGCTCGGCCACCCGGTGCTGATTGTCTCAGTGTTTATGAGCGCCGTGATTTTGGCTGGCGCAATCATGCAATGGCCGATGGGATGGCTGTCTGATCATGTCGGGCGTCGGCAAGTGATGATTCTGGCGTCATTTGGCGGCGCGGCGGCGGGTCTGTTTTTATGGCAGTTCGCTGACCGTTCGCTTGAGCTTTTGCTCATTGGCGGCGTGCTTTACGGGGCGTTTGCCATGCAACTGTTTGGCATGGCGGCAGCACATGCCAATGATTATGCTGAACCGCATGAATTTGTCACCATCAGCGGCGGACTGCTTCTAACCTACGGCATCGGCTCTGTGATCGGGCCGTCGATTGCACCTCTGGTGATGTCGCTCAGCGGGCCGTCTGCCATGTTTGCCTACACGGCTTGCGTACACGCAGCTCTTGGAGTCTATGCCGTCTACCGCCTCTCACAGCGCGCCGCTCCGATCCATAATGTGGATTATATTTCCGTCAGTCGCCCGCGCTCCATGATGCTGATTTTACGCATGGATCCGCGCAATGTGTTGCGCCTGAAGAAAAAACCTAAATCTAAGCCAAAGCTTTAGACTCCCTAAGTTATGTCTGGCAGGCCGCGCAGTAAAAGGTCGAGCGACCGCTTTGCACGAGGCGTTTGATCGGCGCGGTGCAAACCGCGCAGGGATCGCCCTCGCGGCCATAAACGTCAAAGCGGTGCTGAAAATAACCAAGGTCGCCGTCTGTGCCTGCAAAATCTTTGAGTGTGGACCCGCCCGCTTCAATCGCGTCCCGTATGACATCTTTGATTTGCCCCGTCAGGCGTTCTGTCTCGGCTACAGTGAGCCGTCCGGCGGCGCGGCGCGGCGATATCTTCGCCCGGTATAGGGCTTCGCAGACATAAATATTTCCCAGTCCCGCCACGATATGTTGATCCAGCAAGGCGGCTTTGATCTTGCTTTTGCGGCCTTTAACTGCCGCGCGCAGCACAGGCGCGCTAAACGCATTTGATAGAGGCTCCGGCCCTAATGTGTCGAGCCGCGAGGTCTGTCCGGGCGCAATCAGTTCCATAAACCCAAAGCGGCGAGGATCATTAAAAACAATTTGAGAGCCGCTGCTCATGTGAAACACAACATGATCATGTTTGGGGTTGGTATTATGCATGTGAGTGAACTCACCCAAAGCGTCAGCATGATTAATTGAGAACCGCCCCGACATGCCCAAATGCATCAAAAGGCGGTCACCGGAACCAAGCTGCGCGTCCAAAAACTTAGCCCGGCGCGTGAGACGCATCACCGTCTGCCCTTGCACGCGGTCGATAAAACGCGGGTCAAAATCAAAGCGCAGATTTGGACGGTTAAGCGTCACGCGGTCAAAAACAAACCCTTCCATGACGGGCATCAGGCCGCGTTTGACGGTTTCGACTTCGGGAAGTTCGGGCATGCGGGCTCCGGCGTGTGGGTCTTGCTGTTTAGCTTTGGCGAGGGTGGCGCGATATGTCCACTTGAAAATAAGGGCTGGATGCGTCACCTACTACTTATGACCCAAGATGCATCAGATAATGACACTATCGATTTCGGATTTGAAGATATTCCCTCCGGTGATAAGCAATCGCGGGTAAGAGGCGTATTCGATAGCGTCGCCAAGAACTATGACGTCATGAATGATGCGATGTCGATGGGCGTTCACCGTGTCTGGAAAGACATGACCATCACCAAGATAAATCCGCAGCCCGGAGAAATGCTGATTGACGTCGCGGGCGGCACCGGCGATGTAGCGCGGCGTTTTATTCGCCGCGCAGACGAGGTGCGGCTGCGGCGAGGAGGTGACCCAGCCCGTGCTGTTATTTGCGATATAAATGCAGAAATGCTGCTGGCTGGGATTGAGCCGAAAAAAGATGCGGGCATGGATTTGACCCGTGTGTGCGGCAATGCCGAGGGTTTGCCGTTTCCGGATGCTTGCGCGGAAGCGGTGACTATTGCGTTCGGTATTCGCAACGTCACCCACAGGGACAAGGCGCTGTCGGAATTTCATCGCGTGTTAAAACCTGGCGGGAGGCTTTGCGTTCTTGAGTTTTCAACCCCCCCGACCAAAGCGCTGCGGGCGATCTATGATGCCTATTCCTTTGCAGTGATTCCGCGCCTTGGCGGATTGCTCGCGGATGATAAAGACAGTTACCAATATCTGGTCGAGTCGATCCGGCGTTTCCCGCGCCAACAGGCGTTTAAAGACCTCATTGACGAGGCCGGATTTCGGCGCACAGGTTGGCATGATTTTACGGGCGGTATTGCCGCTCTGCATTGGGGCTGGAAAGTCTAGAGGGTTGTTTTACCGCTGAGGGTGCACGTTCCGGCGGTAGTGTGATCGGCGAACAGGGCCAACTGCGTTTGCGCCGGAGAAGTTTGAGTTCCCGGCGAAACCGTTGGGGCCAAAGAAGCGATTATTGCCAAAATAAGGCCGTCCGTAACGCGGGCGGCATTCTGATTTTTCTGAACGTGTTTGCGCGTTTTCGATTTCAGTCTTTAGCTCTGCATTGGCCTGTTTTTGCGCGGCGAGTGCCTTTTCCTGTTTTTGTAATTGTGATCTTAAAACCTTGATTTGAGCCGCGTTTTTGCGCGCGGTTTGCGCGGCGGCAATTGCGCCGAAGTCCCGCACCGGATGCGCGCCGCGGTAAACGATAACGCCGCGTTCCTGCGTGACCGCATAGCCTGAGGTTTCGAAATAAGAGCCTGCGATAGCCTGTGTGGATAGTCCGAGGCTGGCTGCGAAAATGAGTGTTGTTAGGCGGCGCATAAGTCTCTCCATTCACATATGGAATATGAATGAGCGAAATTCATGCTCATTTCGAGCGCTTGCACCTTTTGAGCGAACGGCGCGCAGCGCTTACACCTGCTTATACTTGTTTACACATGTATCCGGCAATCGTGAAGGGCGGCGTAATCCAGCTCACATGCTGCCAGCAGACTTAAATATTCATCAGCCACAGTGGGCTTGCTCTGAGGAGGCGAACCAAACCCGGTTGAGCGCTCCACTGAGCCGTACCAATACGGCGCCCAAGCTCCATCTTCATCTCGCGGTCCGGCGGGCCATGCCAACATAGCGGGATCAAAAGGAATATCAATGGCGCAGCAAAGCGCGCGCAGAACCGCCTCTGGCGCGTCCAAAATATCACCGCAATCAATCACAGGCGGAGCTTTACCTGTCATCTCCGTGATCCGTTCATACAGGCGTCTTTGCGGGGCAAACCCCAGATCATCCAGTATAAACGCGCGGCGGCCTTTGGCATAAGACGCGATCACGCGGGCGGGCTCTCGGATTAGAAAAAAGTGCTTAGCGTTCATGGCCCACTCCAGAGGGAAGCCGGGCTGCATGTGGTGCGGCATATGCTTTTGAAAAACATAAGGTTCACCGCCGGGCGGCGGGCGGGTGCATAGCTCTGCGGCTTTTTGCGGATCGGTCTCGTGCGCGGCCAGCGTTTCCTCACGTCCCGGATGGGGGATGCCTGTACGGGCTAAAAACGGCGCAAAAAAGGGCTCGTCGATGATGGCGCAGTCCGCGCGCGTGCCAAAGCTGCGCATCATCGCCGTGGAGAGATTGCGCGGGCCGGACCACATGCAAATAGGGAGACTGCTCATGCGAAGTTAGGCCTGTGTATCGCTGTCAACCAGAGCAAGGTAAAGCTTTTGTAGTCTTTCGGTGACAGGCCCGCGCCGTCCGCTTCCGATGGTGCGGCCATCAACGTCGCCGACGGGCGCAAGGCCCGCAAAGGTTCCGGTGGTGAAGGATTCGTCCGCGCTGTAAACTTTGGCCAGCGGGAAGTTTTTCTCATAGACCGCTATGTTATTGGCCTTACAAAGGCCGATGATTTTGCTGCGCGTAATGCCTCCGAGGCAATAATCACCGGAGGACGTCCAAACCTCGCCGTTGCGCACAATGAAGAAGTGTGTGGAATTACAGGTCGCGACAAAGCCGTGCGGGTCGAGCATCAACCCTTCATCTGCGCCAGCTTTGATGGCTTGAATACAGGCGGTGATACAGTTGATTTTGGAATGTGAATTAAGCCCAGGATCCTGAACATCTGGCCTGCCGCGCCGTACAGACACCGTGTATAGCGAGAGCGTGTTTTCAGCCGTTTTGGGGTCGGCTTTTTTAAATTCCGGTGCAATGACGATGGTGGCCGGGCTGATGATAACGCGCGGGTCTTGGTATGGTGTGGAGCGCAAGCCCCGCGTAACCATCAGTCTTATGTGAACATGTTGCGTCATTTTATTAGCTTCGAGCGTTTCGTAAATACGGGCGGTCAGGGTGTCTTGCGAAAGCCCAATATCCAAATCCAGCGCCGCCGCTCCTTCCCAGAGGCGGTTCAAATGATCTTGCAGAAATGCAACATGTCCGGCGTGAACGCGCAGGCCTTCCCAAATGCCGTCGCCGAGCATGAATCCGGAATCGAAGACGTTAACAACGGCTTTGTCGCGGGTGACGAGAGCCCCATTAACATTGAACAGAACCCGTTCATTTCGCGGGTCAGGGATATAGGCATGGGATCCGTAAGACATTGTTACTCCTTATACTAACAACCCCCTCCGGCAGAACCGAAGGGGGAGTCATGCGCTACAAAAGCTGGCTGATTGGGGGAACCTAACTTTTGCGGCGCGCGCCCCGTCCTAGTTCGTTAGTTCTCGATAGCAGATCGATACGCTGTTCTGACCATTTTGTCTTCATCAATAAAGGCAGCATACTCTGAAAAATCGGCGAGTGGCCGGGCTGCCATTATCTCGTCAAGAGATTGGCCGCTCTTAATGGCTGCCTCAATCCGTGAAAATATGTCCGCCAACATATCGCGCGATGCAGTTAACTCGGCTTGATTTGACATATCACCATGCCCAGGAATGACTTTCGTCTCCGCATTAATCAGCTCAACCGCCCGCGTTTGCGCCGCTATCATCCCTTGCAGTGACCCGCCGCCATCAATGTCAATAAAAGGGAACATGCCGTTGAAATAATTGTCGCCCATATGCAGTACGTTGGCCTCTTGGAAAAAAACGATAGAATCGCCGTCTGTGTGGGCGGACGGTGTGTGGATTAAGTGCACGGTCTGGCCGTTAATGTGGAATGTGGCGTTTTCAGAATAGGTAACTGTTGGCCATTGATGAGCATCTACTGCTTCAACGGTGCTCTCCCATAACTTGTTTTCGAAGCTAATACCCATGCGCATGCGCACATTGTCATGGGCGACAATTGTCGCTCCGGCATCTTTCATGGCTCCGTTCGCTCCTGTGTGGTCGCCGTGATAATGCGTATTCACTACATAGCGGATTGGCTGGTCAGTCAAAGCTTTGATGTTGGCTATAATTTCGTCACCGAAACGGTCAAATTTATCATCAATTACGAACGCGCCGTCCTGGCCGATGGAGACGCCAATATTACCGCCCGGCCCGACAAGGCGGTAAATACCGTCCGTGATCGGGTCTGTGGTAATTTGCGGTGCGTCCGGTTTGGCAGCGGCGGGCGCGGGGTCTTTGCTTTTAGCGTCATCAGCTTTGGCAGAACTATCCTCCCCGGAGGCGGCCAGAGTGATCATAGAGATGGTGAGTAGGGATAAATGTTTAATCATATAAACCTCGGAGTTAAAGGTGAAAAAATTAAGAATGTCGCGGCGGCAGAACCCGGTCTGGCACTTGATGACCGTCAATTTTAGCGCGGATATTAATCAGGATTTTCTCGCCCATCTCTCGCCGCGATTCGTGTGTGGCAGAGCCGATATGGGGCGCGAGGATCACATTGGAGAGCGGGAGTAAATCCGGATGTATTTTAGGCTCGTGCTCATATACATCCAGTCCTGCTCCGCCGATACGGCCCTCGGCGAGCGCGGCGGCGAGCGCGCCTTCATCAATGACGTCCCCGCGCGATGTATTGACGATGTAGCTGTCAGGCGACATGCAGGCGAGGCGTTCCTCATTTATGAGATGGTATGTTTGCGGCGTTTTCGGGCAATTGATCGAGACAATGTCTACGGTTGCCAACATCGCGTTGAGATCATCCCAATATGTCGCCCCTAGGTCAAGCGCAATGGGGGCTGGGAGCGGGCGGCGGTTGTGATAATGTACGTCCAGGCCAAAGGCTTTGGCGCGCCGCGCCACCGCCTGTCCAATGCGCCCCATGCCGACAATCCCCAGTTTCTTGCCGCGCACCCGATGCCCGAGCAGGCTTGTGGGTGTCCAGCCTGTAAATTGTCCCGCGCGGGCGATGCGGTCGCCTTCGACCAAGCGGCGGGGAACCGCCAAGATCAGCGCCATTGTTAAATCTGCCGTGTCCTGGGTCAGCACGCCCGGCGTGTTGGTGACGCTGATCCCGCGCAGGTGCGCGCGGGCGACATCGATATGGTCGGTTCCGGCGCCGAAATTGGCAATAAGTTTGAGATCAGGCCCGGCGGCGTCAATAATGTCCGCATCAATGCGGTCTGTGACGGTTGGTACCAAGACATCACACTTTGCCACGGCGGTCATCAAAGCGTCGCGGCTCATGGCTATGTCCGTCTCGTTAAGCCGAGTCTCGAACAGGTCAGAGAGGCGGGATTCGATCTCTGCCGGAAGCTTGCGGGTGACGATCACGCGGGCAGATTTGGAAGTGGCAGAATGCGAAGAGTCGTTCATGCGCACAACAAACGCCGTAACGCTCGGTTTTTCAAGTGAAGATTCTGTTTTTATTACAGAATTTTTCATAAATAGCGCGAATCATTCACCTCTCTTTACACTCCGTTTAGAGGTCTTGTTGTAGCATTATTAAGGCTAAGCGATGATGGTTTAGTCAGCGTAAGCGTGGGGCAAGCGACACAATGATAACAATAAACCGTATTTTTACCATTTTCACATGGGCCATTTTAAGCGCCGGGGGATTGGCTATTCCGTCGCTGGCCGCAGATGCGCCGCGGCGTGTTGTCGTCGAAGAGGTGCCGGATATCAAACCTATCAAGCATGTGTCGGCCTCGCAAACCCATTCAGGATTCCCCGTGCCACGTTACGTGTCTTTGAAGTTTAATCGCGTCAACGGTCGTCAAGGCCCCAGCCTTCAACATCCGGCGCTGTGGCAGTATCGCCGACAGGGTATGCCACTCATCGTTGTAGCTGAGATGGATATCTGGCGCAAAGTCCGCGATATAAATGGTGATGAGAGCTGGCTGCGGACGCAGGCTTTGTCCGGGACACGCAATGCTATTATGCTTGAAGATAGCGTTTTGCGTAGCCGCCCAAAGACAGATTCGCAGGTCAAGGCCGTGGCCGCCAAAGATGCGCTTCTCAATATCATCGAGTGCAAAGACGATGACTGGTGCCGTGTAAAGTCAGAAACAGGGCCAAACGGCTGGGTCAAGCGGGACAAATTATGGGGCGCGTCACCTCTTTAAATCGTTTTGAAACCGTCTTAGCAATGCGCGCGCCTGCATTTTCTATGTGTGAAATGGCTTGAGTTTAGAGCCTGACTCATTAGATTGCTTCTCTAAGATATAGGGAAGCTAACATGAAAAAAATACTCTCCTCTTATGATTATGACGATTTGATCGTCAGCGGCGAACAAAGCCTGTTTGGCCCCGGCAATGCGAAACTCCCTTTGCCGCCGATGCTGATGTTTGATCGGATTAGCCATATCGCGGATACGGGCGGCGAGTATGACAAAGGGCTGATCACGGCCGAACTTGATGTTAAGCCTGACCTTTGGTTTTTCGACTGTCACTTCCGGGGAGACCCGGTGATGCCGGGATGTTTGGGTCTTGATGCCATGTGGCAGTTGGTCGGGTTTTTCCTAGGCTGGTCTGGCTCTCCGGGCCGCGGCCGCGCGCTGGGTGTGGGCGAGGTCAAATTTACGGGTCAAGTCACCAACGATATTAAAAGTGTAGAATACGAGATCAACGTGAAACGTGTCATTCGCCGCTCGCTTGTGCTGGGTATTGCTGATGGCACCATGTCGGCGGACGGGGAGATCATATACAAGGCCAAAGACCTGCGCGTTGGCCTGTTTAAACCCGAGGGAGACGCATAATGCGCCGCGTTGTTGTTACGGGCTTGGGGATTGTCTCTTGCATTGGCAATAACGCCGGTGAAGTCACAGAGAGCCTCAAGGCGGGCCGCTCCGGGATCACGTTTGATGAAAAACAAGCCGAGCTGGGCTTTCGCTCGCAAATCTCCGGACGGCCCACACTCGATCCCAAAGACCATGTCCACAAACGCTCGTTCCGGTTTATGGGCGAAGCGGCGGGCTGGAGCGCCGTGGCGATGCAGCAAGCGATTGATGATTCGGGCCTGAGCGAAGAGGATATTTCCGATCCGCGCGTCGGTATTATCGCCGGTTCCGGCGGGCCGTCCTCTTCCGAGATTGTCCGCGCGGCGGATATTACCCGTAAGAACACCAGCCCCAAACGTATCGGGCCGTTCGCTGTGCCCAAGGCCATGTCGTCCACCATTTCGGCGACGCTGGCGACGCATTTTAAAATCAAAGGCGTGAATTATTCGATCACCTCGGCGTGTACCACATCGCTGCACTGTATCGGCGCGGCGGTCGAGCAAATCCAATGGGGTAAGCAGGATATGGTGTTTGCCGGCGGCGGCGAAGAGCTGGAATGGCCCATGACCTCGCTGTTTGACGCCATGGGCGCGATGAGCAGTAAATATAATGACACGCCCACGACGGCCAGCCGGGCCTTTGATGTCTCCCGCGACGGGTTCGTCATTGCGGGCGGCGCAGGGATGCTCGTGCTCGAAGAGTATGAACACGCCAAAGCGCGCGGCGCGAAAATCTACGCCGAAGTGACCGGCTATGCGGCCACATCCGATGGCTACGATATGGTCGCGCCCTCCGGCGAAGGTGCAGAGCGGGCCATGCTTATGGCGCTCAAAGATGCGGCCACGCGCGGCGTCTCGGGTGTGGACTATATCAACCCGCATGCGACCTCGACGCCTGTGGGTGATGTGGCCGAAACGGGCGCGATCCACCGCGTCTTTGGCGAGGCCGGCCCGATGATATCCGCGACCAAATCCATGACCGGGCACTCGCTTGGCGGCGCGGGCGTCCAAGAAGCCATCTATAGCCTGTTGATGATGGACCAAGGGTTTGTCGCCCCGTCGATCAACATTGAGAACCTTGATCCTGAACTGCCCAAAGTCAATATCGTGCAGCAAACCAGAGACGCGGCGCTCACATCGATTATGTCCAATAGTTTTGG
Organism: uncultured Caulobacterales bacterium; assembly: GCA_964352785.1. Lineage (GTDB taxonomy): Bacteria > Pseudomonadota > Alphaproteobacteria > Caulobacterales > Maricaulaceae > JACOMS01. The sequence continues at coordinate 2,732 of CAYGTI010000026.1, read as the reverse complement.
TTTTGGCGGCACCAATGGCAGCGTGATTTTTACCAAGGTCTAATGCGGCGGTGTTAAAGCGCTGCCGCTCGCCAGCGCGGCGCGCCCAGAAGAAGGGCGGGAGGCCGCTTTGTGGTGGTCCTGTGCACTTTGCAGGGCTATTTTTACGTCCGGTTTATAGGGCGTAAGGGAGGGCTCAGCCGACGGTTCAGGGGAAGGCTCTAGGGAGCGAAACATCTCGGGCGGCAGGGCGTCGAGCATATCGCAAAGTTCCTGAATATCACGGTCTTCTTCGGCCTGAGTATAAACCTTGCAGGTACAATTTTTGAGCTTGCGCCTCAGCCGTCTATTCTCTTCCTGAGCAGCGCGCAGCTTTTGCCGGGCTTGTGCGCGGGTTTGACTGTTCTGGGTCTTGTGTTTGTTTTTGTGTGTGATCTCTTTTTTTGTTTTGGGCATAAGGCCTCTCTATTTTTGGATGCAGTTTGTCCTCCGCCGTCTCTTTTTTGGCGCGGATAAGTCTGCTGTCAGGGTGTGTGGTTGATGTTTGCGCCCCGAGAGGCGCGCTCAATAACTTCGGATATGGGGGCCTTCCCTAAAGGTGGGACTGTCCCGCGCAGCCGCCGCTCGGACGGATACAAATTACCGTGATGTTTCTCCGATTGGCGTGTGTAAAATTTAAGAAATTTCACACTTACTGCGCGGCGGTGTGTCAGAGATAGGGCGCTTGCTTTCACTTAATCCTGCCAGTCTTTCCCCAAAACACGCCGTCTCGGTTCATCTACTCGGCGGGTGTTCATCCGCGTCATTGTAGGGGCAAGCTACGCTCTATGTCTGGTGGCCCGCTTTTTGGGTCGGCGTTGGAGGAATGGTTTTCATTCCCAACCCAAAAGCTACAGCTCACACCGTCTATGCCAAAAACGATCAACGAACGCTCGCCTGTCCCCTTCGGCATAGAAACAAGATGAATATAGGGGTGAAACTGAAGGCGAGGAAAAGATTGTTATATTTCCGTGTAAGTCTTTGATTGTAGACGGCGCGAGAGTGTTCAAAAGTTGGATTAATTTCCAATACCGTCTAAATTAAACTGACAAATCCCTTTAATGAGTGGCAAATGCTGGTTTTAACCTCAAACCATTGAGGCAGGCCTGAGTGGGGGCAATGCGGACGTCAGGTTAGTCAAATACTATGCTCTCCACTTTTCTGCATTTAGCCTGGCACTGATAGCAATGGTGCTTACACTATTATAAAAGGGACGTTTATCAAACGGGGCTAGACTAAAGTTTCCGCTCGGGAGGTATTTCTTAATAGCGTTTTTAAAGTCGTCGCTGTCACCAGGATGTAAGGTGCCTCCAAATGCGGAAGCCCATGCCATGGCTGTTCTATGGGTTGTATCCGAGAAAGTAGCACAAGCTATATTATCCATAATCTCTTGTCGTAAATTTATATCGACGCCTTTCTTTCGTAAGGCATACATAAAGGACGAGGCTACAGCTGCATGCGACTTTATATCTGCGGTTGGGCCACCAAGTTGGTCTATTAATAATTTGGCTTCATAAGATAGTTCTCCGTCGCAAGTTTGCTCCACCGCATCAGCAAGCATGGAGCTATTTACAGGAAGAAAACTATGTTTGCGTTCTGCAAGACCGATTGAGGCGTTTATATATTGCACATTGGTGAGCTTTTGGGACTCTAACACGTGCTGAATGCTTGCTGAGAGCCATAGTCCGTCATCGACGCCGAGTTGCTTGGCAAGTTGCCTTAATGAGTTATCATCAGACAACAATGGCACGCCGTGCTTTTTTGCTAATTCTATTGGTGCTAGCGTTAGTGGCACCTGTTCTAGAATGAGTTCTTCTACATCTGTCTTATCGTCCCCATAAATGACAGGCTCGATTTCGCAGAGGTTCCTTAAATCAGAAATCGCCGTTTCCAACCATTCAATCTGGTTTTTGTGAAATGTTTTGTCTTTTTCATCACGATAGATTTCTCCTTCAACAGCAGTAAGAGAGAAGCTATCTCCTTTGGATACTTTGACTAAATCAAGATGCGCTAATAACTGTTCGAGCTCGTTTTCGGAAAGCCTTATTGGGCCTAGTGTCTCCGCAAGCGGTTTTAATATCGAGAGTTCCAGTGCCGTTACAGCTGTAAATAAGTCTATAACGATTCCATTTTTGACGTTTTTAGCTACCATTGCGGCTTCTTGCTGAACTTCTTGAGTACCCTGATTGGTTGGGATTTTATATCCGCGTTGACGGATAGCATTGGCCAGTTTCAAACCGCACAAACCATCTTCACCTCCCATCAATGCAAGAGGCAGGTTTTTCTCGATCACTACTCGGCATATATCATCTTGGTGTTCACCGTCCTTGCGAACCATATCGAGAATCGGTTCAACATTTTCACCATCAGTTACAATCCGATATATGATTGCAGCGTCCCCAAAACGATCAGGGTGTTCGTTAGATAAGTATTGAAATGCGCGAATATATTCAGGCCAGACATCTTCGATGATCCACTCAACATCATCACCCATTTTCGAGTCTGTAGAGAACGTTTCGCCTATTGATTTTCCTAACGCGGCCTTTAATCGTAAATCATCTTTATGGAGAACCACGCCCCAAGGCCGATGATCATCGCCTTCAATAATGCCCTCAACAACTTCGTTCGTTCCAGATCGTCTAATTTTTACGTACTGTCCTTTGTCCGTCGTCATATAAAATGGCACAGATTTCGGCCCGGGCTAAGAGAGACTT
>CAYGTI010000025.1:0-42383 GCA_964352785.1 uncultured Caulobacterales bacterium | reverse complement strand
ACCAGTGACCCCTACAATGTCAATGTAGTGCTCTCCCGCTGAGCTAATCGCCCTTAAAACATGTGTTTCAAGACCATCCATAAGGGCCGAAGCCCATGCCGAGAAGTGGGGATATATCCCCGTGATGCGGGCTAATCAAGCCCTAATGCAAGGCAAAGTGCCTGCGAGTGTTTATGCGGCGATAAGCTTATCGACTTCGTTGACCAATTGGCGCAAATGTACAGGCTTGGACAGCACGGTGGCGCTATCAGCCGTGGCCGGGTCTTGCATAGCAACGGCAGCAAATCCTGTGATGAACATGATTTTTATTCCAGGCGATATGGTCTCGGCCTGTTTGGCGAGCTCAATTCCGTCAAGGCCCGGCATCATAATGTCAGTCAGCAGCAGATCAAACGCCCCATCGGCAAACTTTAGTGCCCGCAGTGCCCGCTCCCCATCGGCGCAGGCAATGACATGGTGACCGGCTTTCTCTAGCGCTTTTTCAAAAAAGCGGCGCAAGCCGTCATCATCTTCTGCGTATAAAATGGTCGCCATGGTTTAGTCCTGATATGATGTGCCGGGCAAAACTGCCGGGCACGTGCCTGTAGATTTCCTGTTGCGCCTGCCCTATATCGGGACGTATGACGTTTTGCTTTGCTGATCCCTGCATATTTCTCGCCAATGGCGCGTACACTAAGGCGAGCCTGTTAAATATTTCTAAGCGCCGTTGCAAGACTGTATTAAGTATTTTGCGTTTCCCTAAAGCACCGCGCCGCCCAAGCGCACTGTCTATATGATCCGCCGACAACGCCACCTCGAAGAGGCATGTCTCGCAGAATTTGACCCACCTATCGCCCTCACGCTCCCTGAAACTCGGGAGTCTTGCGCTATTTTTTGCTCCCCGCATTCCGGCAATCACTATCCAGCAGATTTCATTAGCCGCAGTGATCAACCCCTTTCCGGACTTCGCCGCAACGAAGATGCCTTCATTGATAAGCTGTTTGCGCCAACGGCCATATACGGCGCGCCGCTATTGGCCGCCCGTTTTCCGCGCTCTTTCGTTGATGTAAACCGCGCCGAAGACGAGTTACCGCAAAAATGGCTGCCGCGTGGACAGACCGCCACGATGCGCGCAGACAGCGGGCTTGGTGTGATTCCGCTTGCGCTAGGGCAGAACCAACCCATTTACCGCCGCCCTTTAAGAGCCTCAGCCGTCAAAGCCCGGATAGAGACCTTGTACCGCCCTTATCATGCGGCGCTCAGAGCCCTTTTAAGGGAGTCGCAAGAGCAGTTTGGGCGGGCGCTTTTAGTTGATTGTCATTCTATGCCCGGATTTTCCATCTCCGGCACGCGGCGCGCGGATATTATATTGGGAGACCGCTACGGGACCTCCTGCCGCCCGGAGACAATATCGCGTATCGAAGCGCTTTTCACGGCGCTTCAATATTCCGTCACGCGTAATTACCCTTATGCGGGCAGCTATGTCACCTCCCATTACGGTCAACCGCACGACGGGGTTGAGGCCCTCCAAATAGAAATTAACCGTGATCTCTATCTTAATCCTGTTACACTAAAGCCCAAGCGCGACTATGAACGGCTTGCCGAAGATTTAGACGTTATTATTCGCGGCATTATCTCCAGCGAACCCGCATCATCATTGATGGCGGCTGAATAACCGAAAACTGTTCCAAAATAGAACAGATACTCAGAACTTTCCCGGGTTAGGCATACGTTGTGCGCGACATCACTCCCTTTTGCGGGGAACAACCGTGACAAGACTTGGCACGAAGCTTGCTCTCCTTAACGGCGAAGCTGTTCTCCCACGGCTCATTTATATAACGGCGATTGGCAAGGATGATTATGACCAACGAAATAGACTATTATGTCGGCAAACGTCTGCGCCGCCGCCGCCGGCTTTTAGGCCTCACGCAACAAGTGCTAGGCGATAAGGTCGGCATTCGGTTTCAGCAAATCCAGAAATATGAGTGCGGGGCCAACCGCATCAGCGCCGCAAGACTGTTCGAGCTTTCCGAAGCCCTGTCTGTGCCGATCCAGTATTTCTACGAAGGCCTGATGGACGACGAGCTTGAGGACGGCGATATGGAATTTATCGCGCCGGACGTGCTCTCCAAGAAAGAGACCATGGATCTTGTGCGGGCCTATTATTCCATGGGCGAAGCCCCACGTAAGCATCTGCTCGATCTCGCAAAGTCATTGCAAAATGGCGGCAAAGCCGAAACGGTTCTGAGACTAGCCGCGTCGTAACCCTACAATAGGGCACCCTTGATTTATGTGACTAGTGATCTTTTGGGCGGCATGATATGCCGCCTTTATGATTCAATACCCCCCCATCGACTTAGCGGATCGCCGCGCTTTAATCAGCGATTTACAGACCGCAGCCCGTAAAATAACTCTACCTCTTTATGCAGACGGCATGAGCGTGAGTAATAAAGCCGAGCGGGGATATGACCCGGTCACGAATGCTGATACCGAAGCCGAACGGGTTTTACGTGATCTGATATTAAGCGCTTTTCCAAATGATCATATTGCAGGCGAAGAATTTGAGGATGTCATCGGCACCACTGATTGGTTCTGGACTCTGGATCCGATTGACGGCACCCGCGCGTTTGTCGCGGGCGTTCCTGTTTGGAGCACACTTATCGCGTTGAGTTACCAGGAAAAACCGGTCATCGGTCTGATCGATCATCCTGCGCTTGATATATCGTTTTGGGGCGGCCCGAACCAAGCTTGGAAGCTACATAATGGCCGCAAAACTCCAATTAGAACTCGTCGCTGCGCTGCATTATCAGACGCTATCCTCGGCTGCACCGAGCCACTGGCTATGCTCAGCCCCGGAGAGCTTGCTGCCTATAATATTATCCGCCGCGGCGCGCGCTTCTCTCGCCTCGGCCTTGATGCATACGGCTATAGCATGGTCGCAGACGGGCGCATGGATATTATCATCGAGTCCCAACTCAAGCCCTGCGATGTGCGCGCCTTGATACCCATAATTGAGGGCGCGGGCGGGCGCATGACCAATTGGCACGGCGGTTCCTGCGTAGACGGCGGCCAAGTTGTCGCCGTCGGCGACCCAGAGCGGTTGCTCGAGCTTTATACCTATCTTGGACGCGCTATGACGTCTTGAAAAGCAAAGCTAAGCCGCTTTGAGCACCATGCGACCCTTGTCAACATCCACAGAAACCGTTTGGCCATCGTGTAAATCGCCTGCCAGCACCATCCGCGCGAGCGCATCTTGAACATGTTTTTGAATCACGCGTTTGAGCGGCCGAGCCCCGTAGGATGGATCATAACCTTGCTTGCCCAGCCAATCACGTGCCGCCTCAGTAAGGTTCACGCTTATGTTGCGATCCTTGAGCCATCCTTGAAGGCGTTTGATTTGAATATCAACAATCGCCGACATGTGCTCGGGCTTAAGACGCTCAAACAGTAAAATTTCATCTAGGCGATTAAGGAACTCTGGCCGAAAATGCGCGTTGACCTCCGCCATAACGCCAATTTTTGCGGCATTGACATTTTCTCCGTCTGCCAAATTGAGTAAATGTTGCGACCCTATGTTGGACGTCATGATAATCAATGTGTTACGAAAATCGACCGTGCGGCCCTGTCCGTCCGTTAGGCGTCCATCATCCAGAACCTGCAGCAGAACATTGAACACATCTGGGTGAGCTTTCTCGATCTCATCAAACAATACAACTTGGTAAGGACGCCGTCGCACCGCTTCGGTCAAAGCCCCGCCTTCATCATAGCCGACATAGCCTGGAGGCGCACCTATCATGCGGGACACAGAGTGTTTTTCCATATACTCGGACATGTCCATGCGGGTAATTGCACTGTCATCATCAAACAAAAATCCGGCGAGGGCTTTTGTCAGCTCAGTTTTACCAACGCCTGTTGGGCCTAGAAACATAAAAGAGCCGATGGGACGCGCTGGATCTTTGAGACCTGCGCGTGCACGGCGCACCGCGTCTGATACCGTTTCAATCGCTTTGCCCTGCCCGACAACACGTTGACCTAACAAGGTTTCCATGGCCAGTAACTTGTCACGCTCGCCTTCCAGCATTTTTTCAACGGGAACTCCAGTCCAGCGCGAGACGATAGAGGCAATCGCCTCAGATGTAACGGTTTCACTGGCAAGAGCAGATCCCCTGCCTGTCGCCGTTTCAAGCTCGGCCATTTTCGCTTCAAGCGCCGGAATATCTTCGTGCTGCAAGCGCCCGGCAGATGCATAATCGCCACGCCGCACAGCATCTTGCAAATCGAATCGAGCCTCTTCGAGCTGCTCTTTGACATCAGTTGCGCTGGCGAGTTTAGATTTTTCAGCCTGCCACGACGCGCTCATATCACTGCTTTCAGCCTCTAAATCCTTAATCTCGGACTGACGTTTTTTGAGGCGCTTTTGCGAGGCCTCATCAGATTCCTTTTTCAAAGCTTCGACTTCAATCTTGAGCTGAACTAAACGGCGGTCAACTTCATCCAGCGCCTCGGGCTTACTGTCCACCTGCATCCGCAGGCGAGACGCTGCTTCGTCCATCAAATCAATGGCTTTGTCCGGTAAGAAACGATCCGTAATGTAGCGATTAGAAAGCTGCGCGGCCGCCACGATGGCTCCGTCAGAAATACGAATACCGTGATGCACCTCGTATTTTTCTTTCAGGCCCCGCAGAATTGAGACAGTGTCCTCAACGCTCGGCTCATTCACAAAAACGGTTAAGAACCGCCGCGCAAGTGCCGCGTCCTTTTCCAAATGTTTGCGGTATTCATCCAGCGTCGTGGCCCCAACGCAGTGCAGCTCTCCGCGCGCTAAGGCGGGTTTCAGCAAGTTAGCCGCGTCCATCGCACCGTCACCCTTGCCCGCGCCGACAAGGGTATGGATTTCATCAATAAACAAGATAATTTCGCCGTCCGCGCTCTCAATTTCTTTAAGAACCGCTTTCAATCGCTCTTCAAATTCGCCGCGGTATTTTGCCCCCGCAATCAGCGCGCCCATGTCTAGCGCTAAGAGCCGCTTATTTTTGATGCTCTCGGGCACATCGCCCGAGACGATACGGTTCGCCAGTCCTTCAGCAATGGCTGTTTTTCCAACGCCAGGTTCGCCAATTAAAAGAGGGTTGTTTTTGGAACGGCGGGACAGCACTTGCATAGTTCGCCGAATTTCCTCGTCGCGACCAATGACCGGATCAAGTCGGCCTTCACGCGCGGCTTGAGTTAAGTCCCGTGCATATTTGGATAGCGCCTCATATTGATCTTCGGCGGACTCGGATGTTACCGGGCCATCTTTGCGCACAGATTTGATGGCCTCGGTCAGCCTGTCTTTATCAACGCCGCCCGCCGCGAGAACACCTTGAAGGTCTTTGTCAGCATTTAAAACAGACGCAAGTAAAAGACGCTCAACTGTGACGAACGCATCCCCCGCCGTTTTGGCTGCTTTTTCTGCATTCGCAAAAATTTTAGCCGCAGCGGTGGATAGTGACAGGCCGGCGCCGCCTTCCACGCGGGGTAGTTTTGACAAAGCTGCCTGCGAGGATGTTTTCAGGGTGTTCATATTTGCCCCCGCCATTTGCAAAAGATTGGCGGGAAAACCGGCATCTTCTGAGAGCAACGCCTCCATAATATGTAGGGGCGTAAGCTGTTGATTATCCCGCGTAACGGCTTCTGTTTGTGCCGCCTGTATAACGCTACGGCTACGCTGTGTGTAAGCTTGAATATCCATGTGAAAAGCTCCCATAAATGAATGTCTTTGACCTCAAATAGGAATATTTTCTCCTACTTCAAGGGGTGCTTGCGTCAAAATTAAGCGCGTTCAATCAGAGCTGCGCCCTCCGCTCGGCCGGAATTGATCGTTGGTTTGACTGTATGGAACGATAAATCCGCCCCAGATTTGACCGATTCGAGGGCGCGCACCGGGTTTTCATCCCAATTTAGCCACGCCTCCCATTCCTGCTCAGGCAAGCGAACAGGCATGCGGTGGTGCAGGTGCTTAATATCTCCTAGCGCGGGCGTGGTTAAAATGGTGACTGATAGCAATGATATACCTTCATCAACGCGCCATTGATCCCACAAACCAGCAAACGCCGTTAACTCTCGACCGTTCTCTTTGATGTAGTAAGGTGTTTTGGGGCGCTCAATGCCCTCCCATTCATACCAGCCATTTGCCGGAATTAGCGCCCGGCGGCGGCGAAAAGGGGCTCGGAAACTGGGTTTTTCTGCCGCAGTTTCCACCCGCGCATTAAATAATGGCCGTCCCTCTGGTGGTTGCTTTTTCCAATGTGGGTGTAGGCCCCAGCGCATAGGTACAATTTTAGGTGACCTTTTACCATTCCAAGCAATGACAGGCACAACCGCCGCCGGCGCAATGTTATAATTCGGCGTCCACTCCCAAAGTCCGTCATTGGCCTCAGCCGCCTTAAACTTTGCCGCAATTTGGGCTAATGTTGCATATAGAGCATAACGGCCACACATGCGCCCAGACTATGATAAGACCTTGCCAATGAAAAGCCCTTCACACGATCTTGCCCTATCCGCAAAGGCCATACACTGCGCCGCCGTTATATGTTTTCGCGGCGAGGATGTTCTGCTCATTCGCCGGGGCACGCCCCCGCGCCGCGGCGAATGGTCTATCCCCGGCGGGCGCATTGAACCGGGAGAGTCAGAGCGCCAAGCCGCCCAGCGCGAACTATTTGAGGAAACAGGCGTGAACGCAGAGCTTGGAATTAAAATCGAAACGGTTCCAGCCTGTTTTGAGGGCCAAGAGTATATGCTGCACGACTTTGTCGCCGTCTGGATATCCGGCGAGCCCACAGCAGGGGATGATGCGGAGGAGGCACGTTTTATGCCGCCAAGCGCTCTTGACGGTCTGGGCATGTGGCCGAAGACACGGTCGATTATCGAAGACGCTCGGCGGCAAAGAGCGTTAACGCGTTAACCGCTTGCTAGGCATTTTTGTTTAACCTCAATTAAGACTTTAGTTTTTTTGGAGGCAATGATGCGGATTTTTACAGTTTTTCCGCTGATGGTGATCCCGGTAGCCATTTATAATTTAATCGCGCTGAGCGGTTCGGAATTCTCAACGGCTGAAAAAGTACGAGAGAGGATGGACGCGGAATTTTTATCCATCCCGATGGCGTCAGGCGCAGACTGGGCGGTCACGCCCGGACATGCGCTGATCGCGCTAACGATCGGTATTCTATTTTTTGAATTGATAAAATCGACCAGTATTGGCCGCGCCGCTGTCATGAACCATGCCTTTTCTATGGTCTTGTTCATAATTTGTATTATCGAGTTTTTGATGTTTCATGCCTTTGCGACATCTGTTTTCTTCTTGATTATGCTCATGACGCTACTGGATGTTATGGCCGGGTTTATGGTAACCATTGCCAGTGCCCGCCGCGATTTTGCCGTAGCCGACGGGTTTGGGGGCTAACTTATGCCCGCCACGACGGCACCAAGCGAAACTGCGCCAAACCCCAATATAAACGGCGGCGCAAGCCATTCCGCAGCTTTGGGCCTTCTAGGCGCTTTTCCTTTTGTGCTGTCATTGTCCACTGATGGTGATCATTTTGTTTGGCCAGACAAGGCTGGGTTGTGTGCATTTCTGCGCGCGCCTGAAAACCGCATTCCAACATCAGTGGAAGATTTCCATAGTCTGCTCACCCCATCATCGCGCGAGCTACGCCAAAGCGCTCTGCGTGATCTTTTGTGGGATGGTGACCAGTACAAAATAACTTATCCTATTAGGGCTTTTGACGGCGAGCTGCGCTGGGCCGAAGAACGCGGCCAACGCCTATCCGGCAATCAAGATCAAGCTTTGCAAGTTAGCGGCGTCATAACCAACGTGACGGATGCCAAGCAGGCCGCTCTTCACACCGCGCGGCAAACCAGCCGTGACCCTTTGACTGGGCTGTGGAACCGCGCCCGTTTTATTGAAGCGCTGGAATATGAACTGTCTTTAGCGCACGTGAAAAAGCAACCCGGTTATGCGGTATGTCTGGCCCTTAATAATTTTGACGAGATCAAAGCCGCTTTGGGCGGCGACGCCGCAGAGGCTTCGATTCAGGCCGCGGCTGCATATTTAAAATCCAGCCTCTCGCTTCCCTACAAAGCCGCGCGCCTGTCATCCGCAAGCTTTGGTGTTCTTTTACCCGGCCTTACACAGCAAGACGCCGAGTATAAAACCACTCAATGCCTCGCCGCGTTTATAGAGATAGACACACCGGGGACGATGCCGTCAACTTTTTCAGTCTCTGGTTTGCCCTTAACCCCTATGCAAACAACGCCCAGCGACATGTTAAGCTTGCTGGAGTCACAAGTCAGACCTACAAACGAAGCTTGGGCTTTTATGGAGCAGACCCGCACTACCAAGCCTGCAGTAGTTGACGCATACACCTCCGACAAAATCCTCTCCTTATTGAGCGAGCGAAAGATTACAGTCGCTTACCAGCCAATTATTTATGCTCGCTCCCGCGAGGTGCATCATTATGAATGCCTATTGCGTGTCAAAACAGACACTGGTGATTTAGTTTCTGCCGCGCCCATGATTATCGCGGCAGAGAAACTTGGATGTGTGCACCTTCTCGATCAGCGCGCGCTGGAGATCGCGATTTTAACGCTGCGCCAGAACCCGGACATTCATCTCGCGCTGAATGTTTCGCCCGGTACAATTGGCAATGAGTTTGCCGCGCAGAACTATCTGTCTACGCTAAAATCTCTTGGAGGGGACGTACGGCGCATTACGATTGAGCTGACCGAAACTTTACCGCTGGATGACATCAATAAAGCGGCCGTCTTTTCCGAAAACATCAAAGCCATGAATGGTCGGTTTGCCATTGATGATTTTGGCTCCGGTCACACGACCTTCCAGAACTTGATGGCGCTCAATGCGGATATCATCAAAATTGATGGCTCCATGGTCAAAGACCTGTCTGGCTCCGCTCACAAACAAGCGTTCATGCGCATGATGGTTGACCTCGCCCGTACTTTCGGCGTTGAAACCGTGGCCGAAATGGTCAGTAGCGAAGCGGATGCAGCCTTAATGGAGCGCCTTGGCGTGACCTATTTTCAAGGCTTTATCTTCGGTATGCCCAACGCCTCCCCGCTTATGCAGAGCAAATCAGCCTAAAACTTTAACCTTCTGCAAAATCATCCAATGTCAGCGGCGCTACCGTGTTTGCAATATAAGCTTTTTGCCGGAAAAACCGCAGGAACCCATCCGCGCCCATCCGTGACGGCCCAAGTCCCGAGTGCCCAAACGCTTGCTTTCCAGCTTCGAAATATTGCCCCGTGAGCGCCCCGTCCATCAAGCTAATCGCGCCTGCATTGATCTTGTTACCGATGTCTTTGGCCTCGTCGATACTCCCCGCGAACACAGCCGCTGACAGCCCATACTCCGTATCATTGGCAAGCGTTATCGCCTCATCCGGAGTATCGTAGGCCATGACTGGAATAACCGGGCCAAAGGTTTCCTCACGCATAATGGTCATCTCATGCGTAACGTCTGCCAAAACCGTTGGCGCAAGCCAGCGGCCACCCCCGTGGGTTAATATCTCTCCGCCTGATAAAACCCGCGCGCCTTGTTGAACGGCCTCCGCGATTTGAGCGGCAACGATATCGGCTTGCCTATCAAAAATGAACGGCCCTATATGACCTCTTTCAATATTTGGCCATGTCAGACGCACCTCTTTGGCTTTAGCGGCAAGCAGCTCTGTAAAGTCCTTGTATAATGCGCGTGGTACATAAACCCGTTCAATCGATTGACACGCTTGCCCCGTTGCCAGCACAGATGCCCTCAGTGTCAACGTCGTCGCGATGTCAATATTTGCACTCTGTGTGATGATCATCGGATCTTTCCCGCCAAGTTCTAGGTTTGCCGGGATCAGGTTTTTCGCTGCAGCTATCGCAACCTTACGGCCAGTGGGTACAGAGCCCGTAAAACAGACATTATCGACACAATCTATCAGCGCCGCGCCAGTATCACCGCCGCCTTGAACAAAGGTGATAATCCCGTTTAGTCCGGCGTCCTCTATCACAGGCCGCAGAGCATCGGCAAAGCGCGGCGTCACTTCGGACGGCTTAATCATGACGCAGGCCCCGGCCATCAACGCCGGGATCGCGTCAATAAAAGACAGCGTTAGCGGGAAATTCCAAGGGCTAATCACCCCGACGAGGCTGTACGGCACATAATCCTGCATGTGTTTAAAGTTCGGCTTCATGCGGCCTTGTTGCCATTCGTCTGCCGGCATTAAAAGCGAGGCTTGCACAGCCCAACCGCGAAGCTGACCTATAAAGCCGCTCACCTCGCTGCGGGCAATTTGGCGGCGGCCCGTATCAACCTCAAGCGCTTTTGCTATGTCTTCGAAATGCGTCTCGGCCGCGTCTGCAAAACGCGTCAATGCCAGCCCCCGCGCCGACATACCGCGCGATAGCCATTCACGTTGCGCGGCTCGCGCCGTCTGCGCCAACGTGGAGAGTTCAACCGGGCCTAACCCTATGATTTGATAATCCGCTTGGCCGCTGCGGGGATTTTTTACCTCTATTATGCGCGCCATAGCTAAGCCTTTTCCAGTCGATGATTTTATAATATGATAGCTTTGCCATACACAGCATAAATGACCTAAATCAACATGGCTAATCCCGCGCAACCTAAGAGGCATTATGACTATACCTGCTATTTATAAAGCCATGGCCTTACAAACGGAATGCCGCGCGGTAAACCGCGTCTCATCTGCCGAAGACGCTCGCGGTATCATACAAGGCACCATTGCCCGTATTCGCGGCCAAATATTCTCTGCGCGCGCTTTTCACGGCTCTGACCTTAATCTTGTATGTTTGCCCGAATATTTCCTAACCAGCTTTCCAGCAGGCGAAACCGCTGCGCAGTGGCGCGATAAAGCCTGCATTCAAATGGACGGACCGGAATATGCGGCGCTAGGCGCGCTAGCCCAAGATGCAAGTATTTATTTGGCTGGGAACGCCTATGAGGTTGATCCGCATTTTCCAGAGCTTTATTTTCAATGCTCTTTCATCTTTGCTCCCAGCGGCAATATGGAACTGCGCTATCGCCGCCTGATTTCTATGTATGCCCCCAGCCCTTATGACGTGATGGAGGATTATCTCTCTCATTACGCAGAGGAGGATTTGTTTCCGGTTATCGAGACTCCGCTTGGGCGGCTCGCCGCATTGGCCTCCGAAGAAATTCTTTATCCCGAGATTACGCGTATATTAGCCTGCAAAGGCGCGGAGGTCCTGATGCATCCCACGTCCGAAGCCGCGAGTACGCAAATGTCGCCCAAAAATATCGCCAAGATTGCCCGCGCGCAGGAAAATTTGCTTTATGTTGTCTCTGCTAATTCTGCCGGGATTACGGGCAGCGGGCTTGCGGCCTATTCCACTGATGCACGAAGCCAAATTGTCGATGACCGCGGACTTATTTTGGCGGAAACACCTAGCGGGGAAAGCATCACAGCCTGCGCCGATATTGACATTGGCGCGCTACGTCACCGCCGCCGTCGCCCCGGTATGGATAACCGCCTGGCCCGCCAGCCTATGGCCTTATATGCCGCGCAATTTGCCAAATTTGACATCCATCCTGCGCAATCTCTTGGCGATGGGGCCAAAGCTCCCGCGCGCGATTTTTATAAATCACGACAGGAAAAGGTCATTGAGCGCCTGATCAAGATGGGTGTAATTTAGGCCGTATTGTTACCTATTGCGTTTCATCCCTGATATCACGGCCAGTACAGCGTAGGCCGCTTCCAGAACATTTGTGCCGGGACCAAAAATTTCCTCAACGCCGCTGGAGCGCAAAAACGCATAGTCCTGCTCAGGAATCACGCCGCCCACAAAAATTTTGATATGCGCTGCGTTTTTAGCTTTTAGTTGCGCAATTAATTCCGGCACGAGGGTTTTATGCCCCGCCGCAAGCGAGGATACACCAATCGCATCGACGCCGAATTTAATCGCCAGGTCTGCAGTTTCTTCGGGCGTCGAAAACAAGTCCGTCATATCGACCTTGAAACCTAGATCAGCGAAGGCGGTGGCGATCACTTTTGCGCCGCGGTCATGACCGTCCTGTCCCATTTTTGCGATCAAAACATAAGGCTCAGCGCCTTTATCATCTGTGTAATTTTCGATCTTTTCCTGCACGGACTTATAGGCCGGATCATCCTGATAGGCTGCGGCGTAGACACCTTTGATCACGCGGGTAATGGGTTTGTGACGGCCAAAGGCCACCTCCATCGCGTCAGAAATTTCGCCCAATGTCGCCCGGGCGCGGGCCGCATCGACGGCCGCCGCAAGTAAATTGCCCTGACCGCTTTTAGCAACGTCGGTCAGCGTGCTGAGCGTTTCTTGACAAGCCGCTTCATCACGGGTCGCGCGCGTTTTTTTGATACGCGCGATTTGCCCCGCGCGTACTTTAGCGTTGTCAATGTCAAGAATATCGACCGGGTCTTCATCGTCGAGCCGGAATTTGTTCACCCCGACAATTACGTCTTCGCCTTTGTCAACGCGGGCTTGGCGGCGCGCGGCGGCTTCCTCAATTTTCATCTTGGGAAGACCTTTTTCAATCGCCTTGGTCATACCGCCTTCGGCTTCGATCTCTTGGATCGTCGCCCACGCTTGATCCACGAGATTTTGGGTCAACGCCTCAACATAATAAGAGCCGCCAAGCGGGTCGATCACATCTGTCACGCCCGTTTCGTTTTGCAAGATGAGCTGTGTATTACGGGCAATTCGCGCTGAAAATTCAGTGGGCAGGGCAATCGCTTCATCAAAGCTGTTGGTATGAAGGGATTGCGTTCCGCCCAGAACAGCCGCCATCGCTTCAAACGCGGTGCGCACGACATTATTATAGGGGTCTTGCTCGGTCAGCGAGACACCGGAGGTCTGGCAGTGCGTCCGCAGCATTTTGGATTTTGTCTCTTTCGCGCCAAAATCGGTCATGATCCGCGCCCATAATTGCCGCGCCGCGCGTAGCTTGGCCGCTTCCATAAACACGTTCATACCGATGCAGAAAAAGAACGAAAGCCGCCCCGCAAAAGCGTCAACGTCAAGGCCTTTATCCATCGCCGCGCGCACATAATCCATGCCGTCCGCAAGCGTAAAGGCCAGCTCTTGCGCGAGCGTCGCGCCCGCCTCCTGCATGTGATAACCTGAGATTGAGATGGAATTATATTTCGGCATCTCCTGAGATGTATACTCGATTATATCCCCGATAATCCGCATGGAGGGCTCCGGCGGATAAATATAAGTGTTACGCACCATAAACTCTTTGAGAATATCGTTCTGGATTGTCCCAGACAGCTTGGCCCGGTCCACGCCCTGCTCTTCGCCGGCAACGACAAACATAGCGAGGATGGGAATAACCGCGCCGTTCATGGTCATTGAGACCGACATGTGATCAAGCGGAATACCGTCGAACAGAACTTTCATGTCCTCAACAGAATCAATCGCCACGCCCGCTTTGCCGACATCGCCCGACACACGCGGATGATCTGAATCATATCCCCGGTGAGTGGCCAGATCAAACGCGACAGACAGGCCCTTTTGCCCCGCCTCTAGGTTCTTACGGTAAAACGCATTTGATTCCTCTGCGGTCGAAAAGCCTGCATATTGCCGGATCGTCCACGGCCTGTTGGTATACATGGTCGCGCGCACGCCGCGCGTAAACGGTACAAAACCCGGCAGCTCGCGCATATCCGGAGCATCGCCCGCTGTGTAAATCGGCTTGAGCGCAATTCCTTCAGGCGTGTGAGTTGTCAGACTCTCGACGTCACGGCCTCTCAGCTCTTTCTGGGCCAGTTCGTACCAGTCCTTCATAGTTGGGTCAGGCATTGTAGAATCAGGCATTCTGTCTCCGCAGAAAATAAAACGCGAGTCCGGCTCCGGCCATCTCGAGCGCCCAAAACCCCATTAAGTTGGCACCGGGGAGCCCCGTCAATAAACTCGCTCCGAGGCGGGCGGCTGCATATCCGCCCATATAAGCCACAATAAAATAAAGCGCCGGGCGCTGCATGGATTTTTTGAGAAATCCCGCCAAAAACAAAGCCGCAGCGCCGACGCTGGTCCCGCCGTAAATAGAGCGTAGCTCAAACAACCCATCAGCGCTCACCATATCCGCACCAAGCAGGTCAACGAGCACGCTTGGATTCACAAAACAAAACAGCCCAAAGGCCGACCAGCCTATGGCATTTATTAAAAGAAATATCCGCGTCGCCGTCATGTTTCAAATTCCATGATGATGTCATCAACGGCAAGGTTATCGCCCGCCGACGCGTTGACTTTGGCAATGACGCCTTTCTTTTCGGCGCGTAGCGTATTTTCCATTTTCATGGCCTCAACAACGGCCAGCGCCTGTCCATCTTGCACTTCTTGGCCCTCTTCGACCAGTACAGAGACGATCACACCGGGCATTGGGCAAAGCAATAAATTGCTGGTATCCGGCGCTTCTTTGATGGGCATCAGCCGCGCCAGCGCGGCGGCGCGTTGATTGCGGACAGCGACTTTGAACTCACAGCCCCGGTGGCGCACATGATAACCCTCAGGGCGTTTTGCGACCTTGAAATTAAACGGTTTATTATCGACCAGCGCGCGCACCAAAGGCTGACCCGGTGTCCAGCTTGTGGCTACGTCCATCTCCAGCGCCGCTTTGTCGCTGTCATCATCCATAACAATGGTGCGTGTCCCGCTATTACCGTAAATAGCCGCTTTGTAATGGCTATCTCCAATTTGCACGGCCCACTTATCCGGGATGTGACGCTCATGGTTTTGCAGCGCGCCGCTGATCTCAGCGCTGCGGTGCTCGGACATATCGTGCATCAGCGCGCAAACCGCCGCGATTTTGCGGGTATGGCCGGAATTAATGGGCGCGCCCATGAACCCGTCCGGGTACTCATCAGCAATAAAGGCGGTTGTAATGTCCCCGCGCTCGAACCGGTCATGATCATAAACGGCTTGCAGGAACGGGATATTGTGGCCGATGCCTTCGAGCTCGAACGTATCCAGTGCAGAACGCATGACGCGCAGAGCCTCGCCGCGGTCCCTGCCCCATGTACAGAGCTTTGCGATCATAGGATCGTAATACATGCTAATCTCGCCGCCCTCAAAAACGCCCGTATCGTTGCGGATGCAGTGGGTTTCCCAATGGCCCTCAGCGGGCGGGCGGTAACGGGTCAGACGCCCTATTGAGGGCAGAAAATTACGGTACGGATCTTCGGCATATATGCGCGATTCAATCGCCCAGCCCGTCAAAGTGACATCATTTTGGGTCATAGATAGCTCTTCGCCGTTGGCCGAGCGGATCATTTGCTCGACCAGATCTACGCCTGTAATAAGTTCTGTAACGGGATGCTCGACCTGCAAGCGTGTGTTCATCTCAAGGAAATAGAAATTTTTGTCTTTATCGACAATAAACTCGACCGTCCCCGCGCTATCATATTGCACGGCCTTGGCCAGCGCCACAGACTCGGCGCCCATAGCGGCGCGGGTCGCTTCGTGTAAAAACGGCGATGGGGCTTCCTCAATCACTTTTTGATTGCGCCGCTGAATGGAGCATTCCCGCTCGCCGAGATAAATGACATTACCGTGCTTGTCGCCAAGCACCTGAATTTCGATATGGCGGGGCTGCTCAACAAATTTCTCGATGAAAATACGATCATCGCCAAAGCTGTTGGCCGCTTCGTTTTTGGAGGACTGAAAGCCTTCGCGCGCTTCTTCATCAGTGTAGGCAATGCGCATACCCTTGCCGCCGCCGCCCGCAGAGGCCTTGATCATAACGGGATAGCCGACTTTTTGTGAAATTTTGACCGCTTCGTCCGCGTCCTCAATCAAGCCCATATGGCCGGGCACGCAGGACACGCCCGCCTCCTGCGCGAGTTTTTTGGAGGTAATTTTATCGCCCATGGACACAATCGCATGGGGGTTCGGGCCAATGAAAGTAATGCCCCTCTTATCGAGTAATTTAGCAAATTCAGAGTTTTCCGAGAGAAACCCATACCCCGGATGCACAGCGTCCGCGCCTGTACTCTCAATCGCATCAATGATTTTATCCATCACCAAATAAGATTGGTTCACAGCGGGCGGCCCAATATGCACCGCCTCATCCGCCATTGACACATGCAACGCATTTTTATCCGCGTCCGAATAAACCGCCACGGTTTTAATGCCCATTTTCTGGGCGGTCTTAATAACCCGGCAAGCAATCTCACCCCGGTTCGCTATCAGTATTTTTTTTATCATGATTTCAGTCTCTTGTTATTCATAATCACAAACCCGCCTCAGCAATTCCACACGCAAAAACAAATTCCCAGCCTAATGCAGTCAATTTTCTAGAAAACATAGAGACTTCAAAATCTAATGCGCCGGTTTTCCAGTGAAAGTTATGTTTGAAGTCCTCGATGACGCCTAACAGTCTAAGAGAGTCGTGCAGTGATGAATGAATTGAAACCGGCCTACTATTAAAATCCACACCTAACAGAGGTAACGCACAGTTTTCAAAATTCGCTTGAGTTTTTAAATCTGAAACATACAAATAAAAATTATAAGAACCGGGCACAGCTAGCTGTTTCATCAACTCTTTAGTAAGCTCTTCTTCTTTATCAAAATGTTTGTAAGGAAATTCATATTTTAAAAGAGTTTCAATTATTACCTCTTCGTAATAATCTTGACCTATATATTTACGAACATTTCTTAATAATTTATCGTCAGTATTTTTGAACATTCCCGACAAATATTCGGCGTGTTCTTTATGAATTTTCCGCAAAATATCTACAAATATTAGAGCATTTGGGTCACCTGTAGTGACTTCAGCACACAACACCCTTGCCCACAGTTCTACTAAATTATCTTCACCTTCAATGTCTTCCATCGAAGCGCCTTCGACCCATTGTAAAAGAAATTTTGGTGGGACGGGATTAATTGACAAGTTATTCTCTTTGCAAATAGCTTTAGCTCGGATTGTAGCTTCAAGTGCAGCTTCCATTCTATATCCGCGAAGTTTTGTTCCTAAAAAACCAGCGCCTTCGGTGATCGGACTCAAAAAATCCAAAGCAGCATTCGCTAAGCGCTGACTCGCTTCACCATCAGTCTTGAAACTGAAACCATCTTTTCCAAGCGATATTTCGGTGCCTTTATCCGCCATACCTAAATCCGCTCATCCCCGCGCAGGCGGGGATCCAGTTTTAGAACCGGGCCAGGCTGGATCCCCGCCTGCGTGGGGATGAGTGGTTGGGAGGAGAGTGCGGAACAGGGATATGTGAGAGAGCACGCAAGCATTAAGACGTCGCACCTCCACGCAGCCAACTCATACCACCGCCATTACCGCCCTTATGGCGGTAATCCATCCCTCGATGCTGCGAAAGCAGGAACCCATCACCCGCATTTTCAATGCAGAGATGGAGGTTGGAATAGGAGATGGGTCCCTGCTTTCGCAGGGATGATAAAAAGAGAGCGCGGAGCGCGAGAATATGTCGGCGGCCAAACTCAAAGCGGCAAATTCCCGTGTTTTTTCCACGGATTCTCAAGCACTTTATCCTCGAGGAGTGCAAGCGCGCGGGCGACGCGCCGACGTGTACTTTGCGGCTGAATAACCTCGTCAATATAGCCGCGCTCGGCGGCGCGGAACGGCGAGAGGAATTTGGTTTCGTAATCAGCGATATGGTCTGCGGTTTTCTCCGCGTCGTCCAAGTCTTTGCGGTGCAATATTTCCACCGCGCCTTTTGCGCCCATAACCGCGATTTGCGCCGTCGGCCACGCGTAATTAATATCCCCGCGCAGATGTTTCGGGGCCATGACGCAATAGGCCCCGCCGTAGGCTTTGCGCGTAATCACCGTGACTTTGGGCACGGTTGCCTCGCCGTAAGCATAAAGCAACTTGGCGCCGTGTTTGATCACGCCGCCAAATTCTTGGCTCGTGCCCGGCAAAAATCCCGGCACATCAACAAATGTCAGGATCGGAATGTCGAAACAGTCACAGAACCGGACAAACCGCGCGGCCTTGCGCGAGGCGTCACTGTCCAAACAGCCCGCCAGCACCATAGGTTGATTGCCGACCACGCCCACGGTTTTGCCCTCGAGCCGAATAAAACCGACGAGAATGTTTTTGGCAAAGTCTTTTTGAATCTCAAAAAAATCACCCTCATCCGCAACCTTCGTGATCAGTTCATGCATGTCATATGGAAGGTTCGGGTTTTCAGGCACAAGGGTATTCAGGCTGGCATCAATCCGGTCATGATCATCATAAAAGGTGCGCTCGGGTACGCCGGAGCGGTTATTGAGCGGCAGAAAATCAAACAGGCGGCGAATTTCGCTGATCGCTTCCATATCATTATCAAACGCACCGTCAGCCACAGACGATTTAGTGGTGTGCGTTTTCGCCCCGCCCAGCTCTTCGGCCGTGACGACTTCGTTGGTCACGGTTTTGAGAACGTCCGGCCCGGTTAGGAACATATAAGAGCTATCGCGCACCATAAATATAAAGTCTGTCAACGCCGGAGAGTACACCGCGCCGCCCGCGCTTGGGCCCATAATGACAGAGATTTGCGGCACGACGCCCGAGGCCAAAATATTATTTTGAAACACATCCGTATAGCCCGCCAACGCAGCCACGCCTTCTTGGATACGCGCGCCGCCCGAATCGTTCAGGCCAATAATAGGCGCGCCTTGCTTCATCGCCATTTCCTGAACTTTGCAGATTTTCTGCGCATGGGTTTCGGATAAGGATCCGCCCAAAACGGTAAAGTCCTGCGCGAACACAAAGGTCTTGCGTCCATTAATCGTGCCCCAACCAGTGACAACGCCGTCGCCCGCATAATGGGTCTTTTCCATGCCAAAATCGGTTGAACGGTGCTGGATGAACATATCAAACTCTTCAAAAGAGCCGGGGTCGAGAAGCAATTCGAGCCGTTCACGAGCGGTAAGTTTTCCTTTGGCGTGCTGGGCGTCGATCCGTTTCTGACCACCCCCTAATCGGGCTTCGGCCCGGCGCGCTTCCAACTGCTCTAAAATATCGCTCAAAACCCACTCCCACTTTTGATCAACGGCCAGATTACTAATTGGAGCGCGAAAGACAAGCCTGATGTGAATCAATCAACTATGTGATGATGATACAATTTGATACAGACCTTACCGGGATTTTAGGTGCATAATCGACGTGCTTGCGGCAACAACGGCCCACGATATCTGGAGAAACTTATGCGAACGGACACTTACAAGACTTTTGGGCGCACCGCTCTTATTGGCGCGGCATTTATTGCTGGGATAGCGATGCCTTTTATAGCCGCGGCGCAAAGCCAAAGCACCGAGCTTGAGACGATTAATGGCGATAAAAAAAATGAGAATTTCGCCCGACCCTCGGCGCGCGGCCCAATCACAATGATCCGCCCGGCGGCGCTCTGGATGGCCGGACTGGATAGTAATCACGATTATATCGTGACCCAAGACGAATTTGAAACAGGGCTAAGCGCGACATTTGCTGCGCTTGATACAAACAAGGACCAACGTCTGAGCCTGTTCGATATTGAAGATTGGCGAAAAAATGCGCTTGGCTCTCAAGATGCCTCTCCGCATGTTTTGCAATTTGACAATGATTATAATAGTTCAATTTCAAAGGCCGAATTCGACGCCACACTCATCGCTATATTTGTTGGCTCCGATAAAGACGATGATAAAGCCGTCGCCTTTAGCGAACTTGTTACCGTCATGGAACGACCAGAGCGCGAGCGCGGTGATCAAGCCGGGCAACGCGGCGGAGAGCGCGGAAATGGCCAACGCGGACAGCGCCAGCCCCGCCGTTAAACCCTAAAACTAATCGGCAAAAAACAAGTCCCCCTGCCCCGTTACCGCAGGGGGTATTCGGAACTGCGAAATATCCAGCGGTAGACGGTCCCGTCCATCGGCAAGACCCAGCCGCGCACGGGCTTTGCGGTACCGCAGCGTAATCAGCTTGGAAAACGTGCCTTTGACCTCCGCGCCGCGTGACCATTCCGGGTCATAATCTTTGCCGCCGTTCATCTCTCTTATATGGCGCATGATACGCGCGGCCCTCGTCGGCGCAAAGGCTTCGAGCCACTCTTGGAACAAGGGCGCGACTTCGAGCGGCAACCGCAAAATTGTGTAGGCCGAATACGACGCGCCGATATCTACGGCTTTTTCCATGATCTCTTCCATTTCTGAATCGTTCAACCCCGGGATCATGGGCCCGAGCATAATGCCTGTTCGGATGCCCTCGCCAACGAGGCGCTTTAGTGCTTCGAACCGCCGTCCCGGCGTCGGCGCGCGCGGCTCCATCGCGCGGGCCAGCTTGCGGTCTTGGGTCGTGATTGACATCATGCACCGGGTCAGATTTTTCTTTGCCATCGGCCCTAAGACATCCAAATCCCGGATAATTAAATCAGACTTTGTCAAAATAGATACGGGATGGTGAAAGCGCGAGAGAGTTTTAACAATCCCGCGCATAATCTGCAATTGCCGCTCAATCGGCTGATAGGCATCCGTATTCGTCCCGATTGTCATTGAGCGTACCCGGTAGCGCGGGTTGGACAGTTCATTTGTCAGCAGCTTGGCGGCATCGGGTTTGGCGTAAAGGCGGGTTTCAAAATCCAGCCCCGGCGAGAGGCCCATATAAGCGTGGGTCGGCCGCGCAAAACAATAGATGCAGCCATGCTCGCAGCCCCGGTACGGATTGATCGAGCGATCAAACCCCACATAAGGGGAGATGACGCGGTTAATAATGGTTCGCGGTGTCTCCATCGTCACCGAGGTTTTTGTACCATTGGTAAAATCCTCGCCCAGCGACTCCCACCCATCATCAATCCGGATGCGCTTTTGGCTTTCATATCGACCCGACGCATTCGTACGCGCGCCGCGCCCTTTCTCCGTACGGGGTTTTTCCGGTTTGAACGATAAAGGATGTGATTTAGCCATAAAGGAATAATGTCCCAATAAAAGAACATTAAAAGAACATATACCTATAAAACTGTGGATAAACAGATATATGTGAAACGCTTTTGCCATGCAGCCAAGCCGCATGGCAAAAGAAGAGGAGATAACACCCGGCAAGGTCGCACTCGCTAAATCTTTGTTTTACCCGGCAACGCATCTGCTTCAGCCATCACGGCGGGCCGCATAAGACCCTCAAATAGCGTCTGCGTGCGGTCAGCAAGCTGTCCAATATTAAACTCGATATCATCAGCGACGGCCGCGCCCAACACCTCGCCCGTAAAACTATTGACTAAAAGTGCTTTGGCTTTGCCCGATTTCCATGCGGCGCAGTTTGGTTTTACGCTCAGACCCGTTTCCACCAAGGCTTTGCCGCCAAAACTAGACCATGTCGCGTCCGGCCCAACCCCGTAAATCAGCACATAGTCCAACCCTTCATTAGCCGCCCTTAGGCGAATTTCATCAATGCGGTTTTCTGACGTCGCGCCTGAGAGCGAAAATTCAGGAATGTAAGCAATCGGCCCCGTCTCGCTAAGTTGGATGATATTCAGGCTGGTGCGGCGGTTCAAATAGTCCCAATCCTGTAGCTCGCCTGAGGGCGTCAGGATCAGTCGCCCGCCGTCAATCCGCGCGACAGCAATCGTAGCATCTGGCGAGAGATGTGAAATAGACGCCGGCAAATTATATGCCTCAATCTGAGCGCTAGCGTAAAGCACCATGCCCTTGTCTTTAAGGGTGTCTTTAGAGATGTCTTGAGTAATATCTTCAGCCATAACGGACGTAGCGGCGAGTAAAGCTAAGGCCGCGATTGATGTGGTTAGAAACGTTTTCATAAGGCTCTCCAGTGTGTTGTGATGAGACTTATGTGCACGGTAAAAAAGGCAGCAGGGTGCCGCCTTTAAGGAAATTTAACGATCAATTGTGCCAATTATGGTCAGTTTCAGGCACGCCTGCCTTATTCATGACGGTCTTTTTTTCCGCAGCTTTCGCCCATAACTCTTGCATGAAAGCTTCGACGTCACCCGACAAATTACCAACCGCTTTAAGGCGGGCCGCCTCAGTAAGTTTCGCACGGGCTTTGCGGCTACCCGCAGAGGTCACAGCCTTGTCTTTTTCTGCAAAAGCGCTCGCTGTGCCATAAGGGTATCCATTGCGCACATCAATGAGCATCGCCGAGGCAAACGCTTCAACTTTCACATCACGAGACGGCAGGACATAAAGCCCAAGGATCGTCAAATCCGCGAGCCGCAAGCTATTACTCTGATAGTCGGATTGCGCGTTGACCTCGTAAATCAGCACGTGATCCAAGTGTTGCCGCGCACTCCCGCGCCGAATATCATCAACAACGCTTCCGGGGCGGCGGCCATTTTTGTCTGAAGGGGCCCGTACCATTTCGGTTATAAGAGGCGAAACGGGGATAAAGGCGCCGTAAGCCGCACCGAGCTCTGTTGTTAAGTTTTTCCATACATGCGCTTCATCCATCGGCACCGACGTGAGGTGTCCGTGCTCAATACGAGCAATGCCAATACGGGAGGGAAATGAAATATTCGGCTCAATGGCGGCGATCCGCCGAACGTCGGAGTCAATGCCTGTATTGACCGTACCGCCTGTTTGATAGGTTTTTTGATAAGCTGCCTGATCATATTTTTTTAAATAGTCTGCACCGGATGTGTATTGCGAAGTACTCTCGCACCCACCCAAAATGAGCGCCGCAGCGGCTATAAGTAATAATTTATTCATCATGTTTCCCCTCTTTTCACCTTCATTACGCCACAAGATGGTCAAAATAAGACAGAAATAAGACAGAAATGAGGCGGTTATGGTTAATGCCCGTTAACCCCTTTTGCCTTGGCAGACCTCCAATGTTCGCTTACTGTTCCCCTATGCAAAACGGGATTCGTATCATCGGGATTGACCCCAGCCTCGTGGCTTGCGGCTGGGGTGTGGTGGAAATTGAGGGCACGAAGCTGCGCCACATTGCGCACGGTGTTATCCGTCCTGCGCCCAAGGCCGAACTGCATTCCCGCTTAAGAGAAATTTTCGAAGATCTCATCGGACTTATACGGCTGCATGACCCAAGCGAGGCCGCCGTCGAAGAGGCCTTCATGAAAAACAACCCTTCCAGCGCAATGAAGCTCGGCCACGCCCGCGCGGCCTGCCTCCTCGCAGCCAGCACATCGGGCTTGGGCATTGGCGAATATTCTCCGCGCTCGGTAAAAAAATCTGTCGTCGGAACAGGCGCGGCCGACAAAGTTCAAGTCGCGCATATGATGAACGTGCTGATGCCCGGCTGCGGCGTCACAGCGGGCGATGCGTCCGACGCGCTTGCCATTGCAATTTGCCATGGCCACCGCGTGAGCGCAGCAGGTGCTTTATTTCGGAGGCGCGCATGATCGGCATGCTCACAGGAACCTGCCTCATGACAGGGTCAGGCGAAGCCATCATCGATGTTGGCGGGGTTGGCTATCTGGTGCAGTGCGGCTCCCGCACGCTTGGAAAAATGGGTGTGGGCGAGACAATCTGTGTGCACGTGGAAACCCATGTGCGTGAACAAGCCATAACGCTTTACGGCTTTGCCAGCGAAGAAGACCGCGCGTGGTTCATGCGCTTGCAATCGGTACAAGGCGTTGGCCCCAAAGCCGCGCTCGCTATTCTCGATATTCTTAGCCCCGGAGACATTCTGTCTGCTGCCAGCCTTGGTGACAAAGCCGCCTTTGCTCGCGCCTCCGGCGTCGGCCCCAAACTCGCTGCCCGTATCGCCACCGAGCTTGCAGGCAAACCTCCGCCTAGCGGACGCGGCCCTGGCGGCGTATTTACTGCGCCTAGCGGAGGCACACCGTCAGGTGCGGCCCGAAATGAGGGCCTATCCGATATGCAGCTTAGAAATGACGCTATCTCGGCGCTAGAAAATCTGGGTATCGGCCAGTCTGACGCCCTGCGCGCTGTCGCCAGCGCCTATCAATCTTTTACAGACGATCCCACGCTTGATGTCCTCATCCGTGCATCGCTCAAGGAGATGAGCGCGTGAGCGAAGACCGGATTATATCTGGCGATGCGCAAGCTGGTGATGGCCGTGATCGCGCCCTGCGCCCGCTAAGCTTCTCTGACTTTGTGGGTCAATCCGGCGCAATTTCTAATTTGAAGGTGTATGTCGAAGCCGCGCGGCGGCGCAGCGAACCGCTTGATCACTTATTACTGTCCGGGCCGCCCGGGCTGGGTAAAACAACACTTTCGCAAATTACCGCCCGCGAGCTTGGCGTTAATTTCCGCTCCACCTCCGGACCTGTGATTTCCAAGGCGGGGGATTTGGCTGCGCTGCTAACAAATCTTGAGCCGCGCGACGTGCTTTTCATTGATGAAATTCACCGCCTGAACCCCGTAGTCGAAGAAGTGCTGTATCCGGCCATGGAAGATTTTGAGCTTGATTTAATCATTGGCGAGGGCCCTGCGGCGCGCTCAATCAAGATAGATCTCGCCCCGTTTACCTTGATCGGCGCGACCACAAGAGCGGGGCTTTTAGCAACGCCTCTGCGTGACCGCTTTGGGATTCCCGTCCGGCTCGAATTTTATGACACTGAAGAGCTGACAAAAATCGTGATCCGCAACGCGCAGAAACTAGGCATGAACATGAGCGCAGACGGGGCGGCAGAAATTGCCCGCCGGGCACGGGGCACGCCCAG
Organism: uncultured Caulobacterales bacterium; assembly: GCA_964352785.1. GTDB lineage: Bacteria > Pseudomonadota > Alphaproteobacteria > Caulobacterales > Maricaulaceae > JACOMS01. The sequence continues at coordinate 17,775 of CAYGTI010000025.1, read as the reverse complement.
AGTCGCCGGGCGGCTTTTGCGCCGCGTGCGCGATCTGGCCGAACATGCGGGAGCCAAGATCATCGACTGCGCGGCAGCCGACGCAGCGCTTTTACGCCTCGGCGTGGATGATATCGGCCTAGACACCCAAGACATGAGGTATCTGCATGCGCTCTGCGAGATGTTTGGCGGCGGCCCTGTTGGTGCGGGAACGCTCTCGGCGGCTCTATCCGAGGCCCGCGACGCGCTCGAAGATGTCATAGAGCCATATTTGATCCAGCAAGGCTTCTTGATGCGCTCACCCCAAGGCCGCGTTGCGACGGCCCGCGCCTACGCGCATCTTGGCCTCGCCGCGCCAATCAAGCCAGCTATGCCGTCATTATTTGATGAGGAAAGCTCAGGATGACCTCTCATACTATCTCCCCGGAAAACCCGACAATGGGCCAATTCAAAGGCCGTGAGCATCACTATCCGATCCGCGTCTTTTACGAAGACACAGACTTTACCGGCATTGTCTATTACGCCAATTACTTGCGGTTTTTTGAGCGGGCGCGTTCCAGCTTTTTCCGCCTTGTTGGGTTTGAACACGCCGCGCTGTGGGACGGGGACGACCCTCTGGCCTTTGCGATCAGCAAAATCGAGCTGGACTATAAAAAGCCCGCCCGCATTGACGATCACCTGACGATTGTCACCACCTATGACAAATTTAAAGGCGCAAGACTCTGGGTCTCGCAAGCGGCCTACCGGGGCAACGAACTTTTAGTCACAGCCATATCCGAGGCCGCCAGCATTACCCCTGAGGGCCGCCCGAAACGCCCGCCAAAATGGATGCTTGAAACGCTTGGCCCTTATTTGTTGGTGGATTGAATGAAAGACACTCTCTTCCTTCTCCCGCCGGGGTTTGCTGATAATGGCCGCCGCGAATATTGCCCGGAATGCGCCGAAATGTGGGGGCTTTTGTCTTGGTTTCCGGCCATCAAAGACAGCTTGGACATTCAATATGTTCCGATTGAGCGCCCCCGCACAGCCATCACCAATCTCATCGGCGAAAAAAACCAAAACGCACCCACGCTGATGTTAAATGCTAATAGCCCCGTGATTGAAGATTGCGGGATCATGACCTACCGCGGTCACAAATTTATCAATAATGCTGTCGGTATCGGGAAATATTACGCCCTGAGATACGGCACGCCCTGGCCGAGGGGAAGTTAAACAAAACTTATTTTAACGCGGCCTTTAAGGCGCTGATTAACCGCGCCATATCCCGATCATCACAATAGAGATGCGGCGTCACCCGCATGGCGGGGCCCCTGACAGAAACGAAAATATCTTGCGTGGCCAAAGTTGCCGATAATGTTGTCGGAATGCCGCCCTGCCGCCGCAAGCCGAGATAATGCGGCGCGCGGTGAGGAGACGCGGCAAGTCCCAGAGACTTTAAAGTCTCAGCTAAGTAAGCGGTCTTCACGCCCAACGTCTCTTGAATATTGCCAATACCCCAATCTAGAATTTGACGCATCGCCGCACTTACCCCCGACAGTTGCGAAGCGTTGGATTTCTCGCCCATATCGAAACGGCGCGCCCCCGCCGCAAAGTCTGACTGATAGTTCGTCAAGCCTGTAAAATCCTCACTGCCTTTGCGGTTGATCCAGTTATGCTCCAGCGGCGCAGCCCCGTGCCAGCGTGGATCAACGTACATAAAGCCCATCGTATACGGCCCCATCATCCATTTATAAGTCGCGGCGACTGCAAAATCCGGCCGAACCGCCGCGAGATCAAAAACCTGCGCGCCCAACGACTGAGTCAAATCCAGAACAAGCGCTGCGCCGACTTTATTCAGAGCATCTCGAACAGCCGCAAGGTCTAGGGTCGCTCCGCTCGCCCAGTGCGTTTGAGGGAGCGCCGCGATCGCCGTATCGTCTTTAATGGCGGCCAAAACAGACGGTGTCCAATCATCATCTTTGGGCGTAGGCAGAATAGTCACATGCGCTCCGCAAGCTTTCGCTTTTTCCTGCCATGGGTAAATATTAGACGGAAATTGATCTTCGAGAACCAATACCGTTTGGTCTTTGGACAGAGGAAGCGCATTTGCCGCCGTTTGCAAACCATAACTCGCCGATGGCACAATCGCTATATTGTCCGGCGAGCACACATCAACGCCGCCGCCGAAAATTTGCGCGGCCAACCCCCTTGCCTCTTCGGCGTAGGTAAAGAACCCCTCCGAGCTTGAGGTCCAAGGCTGAACTTTCAGGTTTAAAGCAGAAATCATGGCTGCGCTGACACTACGCATCAGCGGTGACATATAGGCATTATTAAAATAGGCGATATTCTCAGGGATATCAAACATGTGTTTTTGAGACGGTATAATCATAGGCCTTTATAGGCCGGAGCCCGAACAAGACCAGAGACGATTTCTGGCGTTGAATCCCCGTATAAAGCCCCGGCTCAGAAATATGCCGGGCGGAATATACGGTTGTTACAGCAGTAATCGCCCCGCAGACATGGGCCTGCGCGGTTCAACAATACAGCAGACATGTGTTGGAGGTTAATCTGGAATTAAAGCGTCAAACGATTTTTTATCACAGGCCGACGTAAAACCACTCCTAAAAGCCGCCAAAACCCCGGCCCGAAAACCACCGCCCCACATCCAGCATTTACGTTGCCGCCAGATTTTATAACGCGCATAAACGCGGGCTTGGATCTCATTATGTTGAGCAATAAGGCGCTTAAGAAACGCTCTCTTTTCGTCCCGTGTACCTTGAAACAGAGCGAGTAGCAGCACAAGCACGGCGATTAACATCTTGCGTGTTTTTGGTTCGCGCCGGGTACTATACCGCGCGAGCATCATAAGCGCTGCGCGCAGCACCGCCTGAAAGACCGGCGAAAATCCACCAGAGACATCACCCAAAATCTGGGCCGTATCAGCGGCGCATAGCGCTATATTATGAGGTTGGCTGCTTGAAAAGGTCATGATGAGACAATAGAGGCAAAATCAAGACCGTGAAGACATCTCTTGTTTTACACGGTAAGCCGTTGAAAAGGCCTGCATTATGGTTTTCGAAAAGTTGGAAAGATGGCTTTTTTGTTGGAATCATTATGTGTACTACATCAATCAAACACAAAAACCCGCCTCGAAGGGCGGGTTTTTATTTAAGTAGTAGATAGAGCCAGTAAATTCTCACGATGTCGACCAACGGGGACGACAAGGGCGCTCTGCACGAGGGATTTAAGCCTCTTCAGACTCCATGCGGGCGCGGTCAACTGCACCTTTGGCATCTTCGTCGCGGTCCACAAATTCAATGACGGCCATTGGTGCGTTATCGCCATAACGGAAGCCCGCTTTGAGAACGCGGATATAACCACCTTGGCGATCCGCATAGCGCGGGCCCAAAATATCAAAGAGCTTCTTGGACATCTCTTTATTGCGTGTGCGCGCGATTGCGATACGGCGAGAGTTCAGATCGCCTTTTTTCGCAAGTGTGACAAGCTTTTCAACAAAGGGGCGAAGCTCTTTAGCTTTTGGCAGTGTCGTGACGATTTGCTCGTGCTCGATCAGTGATGATGACATGTTGGCAAACATCGCCTTACGGTGACTTGCTGTCTTGTTGAGTTTGCGGTGGGCAATGCGGTGGCGCATGGCATATTCCTCTTATATTAGCGTATCGACCTAAATATGGTCGTCATATTTCTTGGCAAGTTCTTCGATGTTTTCCGGCGGCCAGTTTGGCGCGTCCATACCCAAGTGAAGACCCATAGCGGCCAAGACTTCTTTAATTTCATTCAGTGACTTACGGCCAAAGTTTGGTGTACGAAGCATTTCGGCCTCAGACTTTTGGATCAAATCACCAATATAGACAATATTGTCGTTCTTGAGGCAATTAGCTGAGCGCACTGACAATTCAAGCTCGTCGACTTTGCGCAGAAGCGCAGGGTTAAAGTCAAGCTCAGGCTTATCGTCTTGGCGCAAGCTATCTTCTGGATCATCAAAGTTGACGAAAACTTGGAATTGATCCTGAAGGATGCGCGCAGCCACAGCCACAGCGTCCTCAGGGGTGACAGCGCCGTTTGTTTCGATGTCGATGATTAGCTTATCATAATCAAGAACTTGGCCTTCGCGTGTGTCCTCGACGCGGTAAGCGACGCGTTTGACGGGCGAGTAGAGCGCATCAATAGAAATCAGGCCAATGGGCGCGTCTTCGGGCCGCGAGTCGGCGGCAGGAACATAGCCTTTGCCAGATGTGATGGTTAGCTCCATACGAATTTCAGAACCCTCGTCCATCGTACAGATGACATGGTCAGGGTTAAGGATTTCAACGTCGGCTGTTTCTTCAATATCAGCGCCTGTCACAGGTCCAGCACCAGACTTTTTCAGCAACAGACGCTTTGGTCCATCCGCATGCATACGCACATTTAGGTCTTTGAGGTTCAAAACGATGTTTGTGACATCTTCGCGAACGCCTGGAATAGATGTAAATTCATGAACGACGCCATCAATATGCACGGCGCTGACCGCAGATCCTTGAAGCGAGGAGAGCAAAACGCGACGAAGCGCATTACCTAGTGTCATACCAAAACCGCGCTCAAGCGGTTCAGCCGTTACAACGGCTGTGCGTTCTGGGTCACGTCCAGGCTCAATTTCTGGATTGATCGGACGAATAAGTTCTTGCCAATTTTTTTCAATCACGGTGTACCTCTTAAGGTCTAGGGTGAACGTAAAAGCTCACCCGAAGGAGTGTTCACAAGGCTAGACCTTGTGTTAGCGCAGACGTTTCTAAACGCGGCGGCGCTTTGGTGGACGGCAACCATTATGCGGAATAGGTGTAACGTCGCGAATAGTTGTAATAGTGAAACCAGTAGCTTGCAGGGCGCGAACGGCGCTCTCACGTCCAGAACCCGGGCCGTTTACATTGATCTCGAGTGTAGTCATACCGTGTTCAGCGGCCTTTTTACCAGCCTCCTCGGCCGCAACCTGCGCCGCATAAGGCGTTGATTTACGTGAGCCTTTAAACCCCATAGCGCCGGCACTGCACCAAGCAACGGTGTTGCCTTGAGCATCTGTTATGGTGATCATTGTGTTGTTAAAGGTTGAATTAACGTGCGCAACACCGGAAGTAATGTTTTTCCGATCAGCGCGGCGAATACGTACGGGTTCTTTTGCCATAGCTCAGATCCTACTTCTTCTTGCCGGCGATAGCTTTTGCCGGGCCTTTGCGCGTGCGCGCATTTGTGTGTGTTCGCTGTCCGCGCACGGGCAGGCCGCGTCGGTGGCGCAAACCGCGATAATTGCCCATATCCATCAAGCGCTTGACGTTCTGAGAGACTTCGCGGCGAAGATCGCCTTCAACCATGAGGTCAGAGTCGATTGTTTCGCGTATCTGAAGAATTTCAGAGTCGGTCAAATCTTGTACCCGGCGATCTGCCGCAATACCGACCCGCTCGCAAATCATCTCAGATTTTGCTGGGCCAATACCGTATATATATGTCAAAGCGATAACGACCCGCTTATTCGTGGGAATATTTACACCCGCAATCCGTGCCACACTGGCCTCCTTAAAATCTCAAGTTCCGCGCCTTCGGTGCTTTTTACCGTTGCCCCATATAAAAAGGGCGGATGGTGAAAACACTTCCGCGAAAGCGGGTACTTATATCTTCGTTTTACCCGGCGTCAAGCGCCGTTTACGACTGTTTTACGTTTTTATGATCGGCCAAAAAGGCGCGCCCAAAAAGACGGTTTGGTTTTTACGCCGGAATGTCCGTTGGCGTCCAAGACCTGCGCCACGCTAGCAGCCACAGCTTCGATATCTGCCATGCCGTCAACTTCGGCCAACTTCCCCTGCCCAGAATAATAAGGCAGCAAGGGCGCTGTTTGCTCATTGTAATTTGTCAATCGCATCTTGAACGTTTCGGGATTATCGTCTTTGCGACCTTCCTCCTCGAAACGTTTTGTAATGCGCGCAAGAAGCGCTGCATCATCCACACAAAGCCGGACGACACTGTCGACCTGAGTATTGCGCGAGGTGAGCGTTGCGTCCAAAGCTTCTGCTTGTGGAACCGTACGAGGAAAGCCGTCAAAAATAAATCCAGCGGCATTTGTATGCGTGTCCAGCTGTTCCTCTATTAAAGCAATGACGATCTCATCAGACACAAGATCTCCCCGCTCCATAATTCCTGCGACCTTTAAGCCAAGTTCAGTTCCCGAAGCTTTTGCAGCGCGAAGCATATCACCCGTCGAAAGTTGGATCAAACCGCGCTCGGATACCAAACGTTTCGCTTGTGTGCCTTTACCTGCTGCAGGCGGGCCAAACAAAATAATATTCATACGTCTCCCCTTATTTTTTCTTCCGGCGCATGCGGGACTTTTTAATCAGCCCCTCATATTGGTGCGCAATCAGATGCGATTGAATTTGGGAAACCGTATCCAGAGTCACAGATACAATAATTAAGAGCGACATACCGCCAATAAGCATAGCCACAGAGGCCGGAATTTCTTTGTTCTGCGAAATCACATATTCCGGCAACACACAGACAAACGCCACGTAAAGCGCGCCAATGAAAGTCAAGCGAGACAAGACATATGTCAAATACTCTTCAGTGCGTTTTCCTGGGCGAATGCCTGGCAGGAAGCCGCCATTTTTGCGCAGATTGTCAGCAACATCATCTGGTTTAAAGACATAAGGCACGTAGAAGTAACAGAAGAAGATAATCAACAAGCCATACAGAACAAGATATGTCGGAGAGCCATACCCTAAGTAGGCCAAGATCGTTGTCACCCACTCACTACCGCCGCCGTCAGACAGCATAATTTGACCTGCTGTCGCCGGCAAAAGCAAAAGCGAGCTGGCAAAAATTGGCGGGATAACACCCGCCGTGTTGAGCTTAAGCGGCATGAAAGAGCTTTCACCGCCAAAGGATTTACCGCTGGCCATTTGTCGTTTGGGATACTGCACCAACAGCCTACGCTGTGCACGCTCGACAAAGACAATCAAGACAGACAACGCAACAAACAAAACAATGACGCCCACCAATAAAAGCGCGCTTAGAGAGCCCGTTCGGTTCAAATCTAAAACTTGGAAAATCGCGCGAGGAAGCTCTGCCACAATACCAGCAAAAATGATTAAAGACACACCATTACCGACGCCGCGCGCTGTCACTTGCTCGCCCAGCCACATCAGGAACATCGTACCACCGACCAATGTAATCACCGTACTGGCATCGAAAAATAGCCCCGGGTTAATCACCGCGCCGCTCGCGCCCAAAGCCCGCGAGATACCAAACGCTTGAAATGCTGCCAAAAAGACCGTCAGGTAACGTGTATATTGGTTGATCTGTTTGCGGCCTTGCTCACCGTCTTTATCGAGTTCTTTGAGGGTCGGGATCGAGCCCTTCATCAGCGTCATGATAATAGACGCCGAGATATAAGGCATAACATTCAAGGCAAACACAGCCATACGCTCGACGGCACCGCCGGAAAACATATTGAGGCGATCCAAAAGACCGCCGGAGTTAGAAAAGTTCGCCTGAAAAACCTCGAGGTCAATGCCGGGAATTGGAATGTAAGTTCCGATTCTGTAAACAACCAAAATCATGAGTGTAAACAGGAGACGCTGTTGCAGTTCTTTCGCTTTTGCGAATGTCCCCAAATTCATATTTGCGGCAAGTTGTTCAGACGCTGAAGCCATGACGGTCCTGTTTCTCTTAATAAAATAAGCCCCACATATGGGGGCTTATTTGAATATTTAAAGGTCGCCGAGTTTACCTTCGTTTTTAGCAAGCAAGTAATAAAACGAGACGCGATCTTTCATGCGTTGCTTGGCCGCTTTCATTTCATCACAGACAGCCACAACTTTGGCATCAAGAACGTCATTTTCATCACTGAGACCAAGTTTCTTTTTCAAGAAATTATCACGAACCGTGTTACGTTCGGTCTCGTCGCCGCAAGCGACATATTTAGAGTCTTTGTCATTCAAAGACGCGCCTAAATATTTTGTGATCGTCATAACAATCGCTTCGTCGGCTTTGGCATCGTACTTGTCTTTGATGTTTTCAAAGTAAGGGATGTGCTTGTCGTAAGCATCACCGGAAGAAACTTTCGCTGTAGTCTTTTTAGGAGCGGCTTTTTTCGCGGGCTCAGCTTTCGCCTTTACAGCTTTTTCCTTGGGCGCCTTGTCTTTTTTTGCAGCCTTAGCGGATTTATCTGCTTTCACACCTTTTGGACGGCGTACCATGGCTGTATCCAGAACCGTCACTGATCCTTTTGCACCTTCAACAACAGAGACAGCACCGGATGTCGCGCCAGACACAACAAGTTTGACAGCCTTAGACAATTCTCCACCGCCAATAAGGCGAACGCCATCATGTGCACGGCGAATAACGCCAGCATCAACCAACGCGGCTGCATCTACGTCTTTCTTCAAATCAAGCTTACCCGCTTGAACAGCACGCTCGAGGGTCGCAATGGAGAGTTCGGCCCAGCGCTTACGATTAGGTTTGTTAAACCCACGTTTTGGGAGGCGCATGTGGATCGGCATTTGGCCACCTTCGTAGCCAGCAATCGCCACACCAGAGCGTGACTTTTGCCCTTTAACACCACGGCCAGCTGTTTTTCCTTTGCCGGAACCGACACCGCGGCCGACGCGAAGGCGCGCTTTAGTCGCGCCGGGATTATCGCTGAGTTCATTTAAACGCATGTTCTTCTCCTAAGAGCGGGTTCCAAATAAATTTGAAACTCTACTCTTCAACAATCTCTACCATGTGGCTGACCTTACTGATCATACCGCGTACAGAGGGTGTATCTTCCAGCTCGCGAACGCGGCCGATTTTACCAAGGCCTAATCCGGTCAAGGTTTGACGTTGATCCTTTGGACGCCGAATCGCACTTCCGGTCTGGCGTACTTTCAGAGTTGTCTTTTTCTTCGCAGCCATAATGACCTACCTTTAAATTCTAAGACTAAGCTTCGATCGCTTCAGGCGCGCTTGCGCCGTCTTGACGGCGGCCGACAACGTCGCCCACTTTTTTGCCGCGTTTTGCTGCAATCGAGCGCGGGCTTTCCGCACGCTTAAGAGCATCAAATGTCGCGCGTACCATGTTATACGGGTTAGATGTCCCAAGTGACTTGGCTACAACATCTTGAACGCCAAGGCATTCGAGAACCGCACGCATCGGTCCGCCCGCAATAACGCCGGTCCCCGGAGGCGCAGCCCGCATGATGATTTTACCGGCTCCGTGACGACCACGCAAATCGTGATGTAGAGTGCGGCCCTCGCGCAGTTGCACGCGGATCATTGTTTTCTTGGCCTCTTCGGTGGCCTTGCGGATCGCCTCAGGGACCTCCCGCGCTTTACCTTTACCAAAGCCGACACGGCCTTTCTCGTCACCCACAACGACAAGTGCTGCGAAACTCATATTACGACCGCCTTTGACAGTTTTCGCAACACGGTTGATGTGTACGAGACGGTCAACGAATTCATTGTCTTCGTCGCGGTCCCGCCGGTTGTTATTATTATCACGTGCCATGGGGTCTCCTAAAACTTCAGTCCGGCTTCGCGAGCCGCATCCGCCAGAGCTTTCACCCGGCCGTGGAACAGATAGCCACCACGATCAAAGACAACAGCTTCGACCTTAGCTTTTTTAGCGCGCTCGGCGATCAATGTGCCAATGCGCACAGCTGCTTCTACGTTGGAGCCCTTTTGGCCACGGTCTTCGAGCGTTGATGCGGCGGCCACAGTGGTGCCTGTAGCATCGTCAATGATCTGAACAGAAATGTTCTTATCGCTGCGATAGACAGACAGACGCGGACGTCCATTCGAATTTTTCTTTAAGCGGCGACGCACACGGGCGGCACGGCGCTTTGTATTTTCACGAGCCGTTTTCATCTTACTTCTTCTTACCTTCTTTGGACCTTACAAATTCGCCAACATAACGCACACCCTTGCCCTTATAGGGCTCCGGCTTACGGAACGCACGAATTTCAGCCGCAACTTGGCCTACCTGCTGTTTATCAATACCCGTCACGATCACTTGTGTCGGCTTTGGCGCTTCAATCTTAACACCAGATGGTGGCGTGTATTCGACATCGTGCGAAAAGCCAAGCTGCATAGAGAGCATATCGCCCTTCATTTGCGCCCGGTAACCGACGCCACGAAGCTCAAGGTCTTTTTTGAACCCATCGGTAACACCAACAGTCAAATTGACGATCATTGTGCGGCACATGCCCCACATGGATTTAGCAATTTTATCGTTTTCGCGGGTTGGCGAGACAGTAAAAGTGCCATCTTCGAGTGAGCCCACAATAGACTCGGGCAACGTAAAGGAGAGTTCTCCTTTAGGGCCTTTTGCCGTCACGACTTGCCCTTCGTGGGTCAAAGTGACACCAGCGGGGATCGTTACAGGCTGTTTTCCAATACGTGACATAAAACGCTCCCTCTAGGAGACCTGACAAAGGATTTCGCCGCCGACGTTGTTCTCGCGGGCAGCATGATCACTCATCACGCCTTTAGGGGTTGAAAGAATAGCAATACCAAGACCATTACGGATCTGAGGCAGGCTTTTGACAGACGAATAAACGCGGCGTCCGGGTTTGGACACGCGGTTAATTTCGCGGATAACCGCTTCGCCTTCGAAATATTTAAGTTCGATTTCAAACTCTTTGAAACCGCCTTTTTCAACCTCGGTGTAACCGCGGATGAAGCCTTCATCGACAAGAACATCGAGAACGCGGCCACGAAGTTTTGACGCAGGTGTATTTACGTTACCACGGCTTCGCATAATGGCGTTGCGAATACGTGTGAGCATATCACCGAGAGGATCAGAAAATGACATATTAGCCCCCTACCAGCTTGATTTTACGAGGCCCGGGATCAAGCCCTGTGAACCAAGTTCACGAAGCGCAATACGGGACATTTTCATTTTACGGTAATAACCGCGCGGGCGGCCTGTGACCTGACAGCGATTACGCACACGGCTCGGCGCAGAGTTGCGCGGCAGAGCGGCCAGCTTTAACTGCGCCTCGAAACGCTCTTCAACCGGAAGAGACTTATCCCGGGCCCGGTCTTTGAGCACAGCGCGTTTCGCCGCATATTTTGCGACCAACTCTTGGCGCTTAATATTTCGCTCAGTTGCACTTACTTTAGCCATTTATATTCTCCTCCTTGCAGAACTGCGGAAACAATTAACCAGCAGCTCGCTTGATCTGTTGCGTTAGCTGGGCCCTTCCCTACTTAGGAAAAGGGAACCCCAACTCAGCCAACAGTACCTTGGCTTCTTCATCTGTTTTGGCGCTGGTTTGCACCACGATATCCATCCCGAGAACCGAATCGACTTTGTCGTAATCAATTTCAGGAAAAACGATATGTTCCTTCAAGCCCATAGCGTAATTGCCATTACCATCAAAACTTTTGTTATTTAAGCCGCGAAAGTCACGCACGCGCGGAAGCGCGATGTTAACAAGACGGTCAACAAATTCAAACATACGATCACGGCGAAGAGTCACCTTTGCGCCAATCACCATACCGTCGCGAAGCTTGAAGCCCGCAATGGATTTCTTGGCAACCGTTGGCAGGACTTTCTGGCCTGCGATCAATTCAAGGTCCGCGATTGCGGCTTGAACTTTTTTCTTATCGCCAACACCTTCGCCGACGCCCATATTGAGGACGACCTTTTCAATGCGCGGGATTTGCATATCGCTCGTGTAACCGAACTGCTCTTTGAGTTTAGCACGGACTTCCTCACGGTAAATCGTGGCCAAACGGGGTTCATAAGGCTTAGTCATCGAGTGCGGCCCCTGACTTTTTGGCGATCCGGATCTTACGGCCATCTTTGGACGTACCGAACCCGACGCGGGTTGGAACATTTTCATTTGGATCGATATGCGCCACGTTTGAGACGTGTATAGGCGCTTCGAACTGTTTAATACCGCCGTCGGGGTCAGCTTGGCTTGGGCGCATGTGACGCTTTACCATTTTCACACCGGACACGATAACACGTGATTCTTTAGGGAAGACTTTTGTGACTTCACCCTTACGTCCCTTGTCTTTGCCTGAAATGACAACGACGTAATCGCCTTTTTTAATCTTAGCCGCCATGACTATAACACCTCCGGAGCGAGAGACACGATCTTCATGTGGTTCTTGGCGCGGAGTTCCCGCGGCACAGGGCCAAAGATGCGTGTGCCAATGGGCTCACCATTATTATTGATGATGACCGCAGCATTACCGTCAAAACGAATTACAGACCCATCCTTGCGAATAATGTCTTTCGCGACGCGAACCACAACAGCCCGGCGTACATCACCTTTTTTTACTTTACCGCGCGGAATGGCTTCCTTCACGGATACAACTATCACGTCGCCCACATGGGCATAACGACGCTTCGAGCCGCCCAGCACTTTAATGCACTGCACACGGCGGGCGCCGGAATTGTCGGCAACATCTAGATTTGTCTGCATTTGAATCATGCGACGTCTCCCTTGAGCTTAGGCCCGATAAATGATTGCGCCTATGCGGCCACAACCTCCCACCGCTTGAGTTTACTTTTAGGCGGACATTCGATGATACGCACCGCGTCACCCACTTTGTGTACATTACCCTCGTCATGGGCATGATATTTCTTAGACCGGCGAACAATTTTCTTGAACAGCGGGTGCATGTAAGTCCTCTCGACCTTGACAACAATTGTTTTATTGCCCTTGTCGCTCACGACCGTGCCTTGCAGTATACGTTTTGGCATCGTTTCTTCCTCTAACCAGCTGCTTTAGCAGCGGACTTTTTTTCCGCCATGACGGTCTTTACCCGCGCGATATCGCGGCGAACCAAACGCACACTTGCCGTTTGCTCCAACTGTCCTGTCGCGGCCTGAAACCGCAGATTAAACTGCTCTTTCTTGAGTGCGACGAGCTTGTCGTTGAGCTCGCTTTCGGTCATTGCCCGCACATCAATTGATTTTAAACTTTCACGTTTCGCCATGATACGCTCCTATTGCTCGCCCGGACGGGTAACAATTTTGCACCGGACAGGCAGCTTAGCGGCGCCAAGACGCAGCGCTTCGCGGGCGACCGCATCGCTGACACCGTCGATTTCAAACATGATCCGGCCAGGCTTCACTTTACAGGCCCAAAATTCAACAGAACCCTTACCTTTACCCATCCGAACTTCGGTTGGCTTTTTTGTGACAGGCACATCCGGAAAGATACGAATCCAAACACGGCCCGCACGTTTCATGTGACGAGTGATCGCCCGGCGTGTTGCTTCGATCTGGCGTGCCGTAACCCGCTCAGGCTCCAAAGCCTTCAGACCATAAGACCCGAAGTTCAAAGCTGAACCGCCTTTGGCAATACCCTTGATCCGGCCTTTATGGGCCTTACGGAATTTTGTACGTTTTGGCTGTAACATTGCCTAATACCTCTAACTAAGCCGCTCGAACTAGTTCGTTCTTGCAGGACGACGATCACCCCGCGCCCGGTCATTCCCGCGCGGACGATCATTACCCCGCGGGCGAGTATCGCCCTGCTGGTTCATGCGCTTTTCCTGAGCGTAAGGATCATGCTCCATGATCTCACCCTTATTAATCCACACCTTGATACCAATAATGCCCATAGCGGTCAGCGCGCGCGCCGTGCCATAATCAATATCTGCACGCATTGTATGAAGCGGAACAGAGCCTTCCTGATATTGCTCAACCCGAGCAATTTCAGCACCGCCAAGACGGCCGCCTAATTTAATCTTGCAGCCGATCGCGCCCATACGCATAGCCGACTGCATCGAGCGCTTCATCGCGCGGCGGAATGACATACGACGCTCAAGCTGTTGAGCGATACCCTCAGCCACGAGATTGGCATCAACCTCAGGCTTACGCACTTCGATCAAATTGATGAAAACTTCGCCGTCAACCATTTCGCTGACCTTCTTGCGCAGCACTTCGATATCAGCACCCTTTTTACCAATCACAACACCCGGACGCGCCGTGTAAATTGCAATGCGGCACTTTTTGTGTGGGCGCTCAATCGTGATACGCGCGACTGATGCGTTTCTAAGCTCTTCGTGCAAAAAGTTACGAATCGCCAAGTCTTGATGAAGCAAATCGCCATATTCGCGCGTGTTAGCATACCAACGAGAGTCCCATGTGCGGTTAATACCGAGGCGAAGGCCAATTGGATTAATCTTCTGACCCATTACGCGGCCTCCTCAACTTCGCGGACGATGATCGTCAGCTCGGAAAACGGCTTTAGAATACGAGCGCCGCGGCCGCGGGCCCGGGCCCGGAAACGCTTCATAACAAGGTTCTTACCGACATAGGCTTCTGAGACAATCAAGCTATCAATATCCAGACCGTGATTATTTTCCGCATTCGCAATTGCGCTCTCAAGGCATTTCTTCACGTCGTGAGAAATACGTTTATGCGAGAACTCAAGATCAGCAAGCGCTTTTTCGACTTTGAGGCCGCGAATCATTTGCGCAACTAAGTTTAGCTTGATCGGGCTTGTCCGGATCATTCGCAATTTTGCCATTGCTTCGTTGTCAGCAACGCGGCGTGGGTTTTTTGTTTTAGCCATGACTATTTCCGCTTCGCTTTTTTATCCGCAGCGTGACCATAATATGTCCGTGTTGGCGCGAATTCGCCAAGCTTGTGACCCACCATGTCCTCGTCGATAGAGACAGGGACGAATTTGTGGCCATTATGAATCTGGAATGTCAGACCCACAAATTGCGGCATAATGGTTGAACGACGCGACCAAGTTTTGATTGGTTTTTTACGGCCTTCTGCATGTGACGCGGCTGCTTTTTTCAGCAGATAACCGTCAACAAACGGACCTTTCCAGACTGAACGTGGCATACTCCGCGCTCCCTATCGTTTCTTCTTCGCGTGACGCGAACGAATGATGAATTTGTCAGTCGCCTTATTGGAACGCGTACGCGCTCCTTTTGTTGGCTTACCCCAAGGTGTCACCGGGTGACGACCACCGGATGTCCGGCCTTCTCCGCCGCCGTGCGGGTGATCAACCGGGTTCATAGCGACGCCGCGAACTTGCGGACGCTTACCAAGCCAGCGCTTACGCCCAGCCTTACCCAAATTGATATTCATGTGATCCGGATTGGATACAGCGCCAACCGTAGCCAAGCAGTTTTGGTGGATCATACGCATTTCGCCAGACTTAAGACGTACCTGCGCATACCCGTCACCCCGCCCGACAAGCTGAGCATATGTCCCGGCAGAGCGCGCGATTTGGCCTCCCTTACCGGGCTTCATTTCAATATTGTGAATAATCGTACCAACCGGCATGACGCGAAGCGGCATAGTGTTACCCGGCTTCACATCCGCTTTTTCAGACGAGATGACTTTATCACCTTCTGCAAGACGCTGCGGCGCAAGAATGTAAGACTTTTCACCGTCCTTATACTCGATCAACGCAATAAACGCTGTCCGGTTCGGATCATACTCGAGGCGCAGAACCGTTGCTTCCATATCCGTTTTGCGACGTTTGAAATCTACCATACGGTAAAGACGCTTATGACCACCGCCTTGGCGGCGCATGGTAATACGGCCTGTATTGTTACGACCACCTTTTTTCGTCAAACCCTCTGTCAGAGCCTTCTCCGGACGACCCTTATGTAGGTCAGACCGGTCAACCTGAACAAGGTGACGACGACTAGGCGATGTTGGATTATATGTCTTTAAAGCCATTTTTTGATCCTACAAACCTGTTGCGATATCAATCGTGTCACCGTCTTTAAGCGTAACGATGGCTTTTTTGATATCCTTGCGGCGACCAGGAATGCCCCGAAAGCGCTTGGTTTTACCTTTGAGACGCAACGTGTTCACAGCCGTAACCTTGACCTTAAACAGTGTCTCAACAGCGTCTTTAATATCTACTTTTGTAGCTGACAGCGGCACTTCGAAAACCACTTGATTGTACTCAGACAAAATAGTGGACTTTTCTGTAATGACCGGAGTCAGAATGGTGTCGTAATGACGGGCGGCTTCACTCATTTTAGTCGAGCCTCCAAATCTTGGACAGCCTGTTTGGTCAGAACCAACGTGTGGCGACGCAGAATGTCATACACATTCGCGCCCTGACTTGGCAGGACATCGAGGTTAGGGATGTTGCGGGCCGCTTTTGCAAAATTCTCTTCGATTACACCGCCGGAAACTATCAGGCCATTTGTGATGCCTAATTTTTCGAGCGACTTGCGCAAATCAGCCGTTTTTGCTGTTTTCATGACCGCATCATCAATTATGATCATTTCTTTCGCACCAGCTTTGGACGACAAAGCATGACGCATAGCCATAGCGCGGACTTTCTTGGGAAGAGTGTGCGAATGATCACGAACGCGCGGACCATGGGCCTTACCACCACCACGAAATTGCGAGACAGACCCGTTACCATGACGGGCCGTGCCGCCACCTTTTTGCTTACCAATACGCTTAGTTGTCTTTGAAACATCACCACGTTCTTGAACCTGATGGTTTCCGCCTTGGCGCTTGGCAAGTTGATAGCGTACCATACGGTGCAGAATATCTTTGCGCGGCTCCAGACCGAACACGCCCGCGTCAAGATCAACGGATCCTGACTTTTTGGCGTCGAGTGTTTGGACATCCATTTTCATGATTACTCTTCCTCACCTTTAGCTGGTACAGGCGCAGCCGCCTCAACGGGTGCAGCAACGCGGAATTTACCCGGCAAAGGCAAGTCTTCAGCCGCCACACCTTTAACCGCATCACGAATTTCAACCCATCCGCCTTTTGAACCCGGAACAGCGCCCTTTACGAGAATTAAACCTTGATCAACATCAGTCCGTACAATTTCCAAATTCTGAAGTGTCCGGCGAACCGCGCCCATGTGGCCGGCCATTTTTTTACCTTTAAAAACCTTGCCGGGATCTTGACACTGCCCCGTCGAACCGTGTGAACGGTGAGAGATAGATACGCCGTGCGTCGCGCGAAGACCGCCAAAGTTATGACGCTTCATCGCACCCGCAAAACCCTTACCAACCGTTGTACCTGCGACATCTACCTTTTGCCCGACAACAAAATGGTCAGCCGTTATCTCAACACCTACATCCATAGATGTTTCGTCTTGAATAAGAAATTCGACCAGTTTCATTTTAGGCGCAACCTTTGCCTTCGCAAAACGCTCACGCTCAGCCTTAGAAACACGCTTAGGTTTGGCATCGCCAGCACCGAGCTGTAGCGCCTGATACCCATCACGTGATGACGTTTTTTGAGCCACGACCTGACAACCCTCGAGGGAGAGAACAGAGACAGGGACATGCGATCCGTCTTCCGCATAGACACGGGTCATACCCAGTTTTTTTGCTATTACACCAGAGCGTAACATATCTATGCTCCCAACTTAATCTCGACATCCACGCCAGCGGCGAGGTCGAGCTTCATGAGCGCATCCACAGTTTGCGGTGTTGGATCAACAATATCCAACATACGCTTGTGCGTACGAATCTCAAATTGCTCACGTGATTTCTTATTCACATGCGGTGAGCGATTCACTGTGAATTTCTCAATACGTGTCGGCAACGGGATCGGGCCCCGAACGGTTGCGCCTGTACGCTTAGCCGTAGAGACAATCTCCGCAGTGGAATTATCCAAAATACGATGATCGAAGGCTTTTAGCCGGATACGAATGTTTTGACGTTCCATAACTTAATCCAGTTCCTTTGGGCCACATTCAAGTGGTGACTTTCCGTTTGCCCAACGCTGTCAAACAACTTGAAGGCAGCGGCGCCGCCCTCAAAAATTCCTACTCAATAATTTTAGCGACGACGCCGGCGCCGACGGTGCGTCCACCCTCG
>CAYGTI010000024.1:0-46168 GCA_964352785.1 uncultured Caulobacterales bacterium | reverse complement strand
CCTTGCTTCCAGTTTTACCTTGCAAGGTGTCTACAAAGCTAGGGGCACATCAGTTATCTCATCTGGGTTGACCTTTAAGTATAAGCGAATAACTTTGATTTGATTTTTGACTTCAACACAGGCGAAATTTTTAATGCGTTTATATGCGACGTAAAACCTTAATACCTTTTCTTGGACGTCATCGCCTAAGCCCATCATAAAAGCCTGCGTATCTTGGTATAGTTCACCTAAACTTTTATCGGCTTCATTTATCATTTCTGAAATAGTTTTATAAGTTTGAGGCGCACCCAAATTTGTTGTGGAATGGGAACTGGACTTATTAGCACTCGTTGCAGTCAACAGGTCTAATAGAAGCAAACTCTCTCCAAATCTTCGGTAACGAATAAGCTCAATATTTCGATGCATTTGATTGACTGCATGTTCGTCATATTTCGTGAAGTCACTCGCGATACATATTAGACGCGGGGCTGTCCATTCAATTTTATCAGCTTCATTGCGCCCTAATTTATTTTGCACAATCAATTCGAAGGCTGCCTTATGATCCATCAGCCAATCAAGATAAAATAATCCTTGATTGATTACATTTTCGCTTCTGTCACGTTTATATTCAATGATGACCGGACACCCGTTTTCATCAATTCCAAGCGTGTCCATGCGGCCACCGTGTGAGGTAGAGTATTCTGACTCCAAAAATCTAACACCAAGCAGTGTTTCTAAGTTTCTCTCAAAAATAACTTGTAGTGAGCGCTCAAGTCCTGCAGCTTGACCTTCCAGTTCATCGACTTGCTTGGTGCCAATTGTGAATAGCTTTAAGTCACCCATAATAATTCTTCTTTGTTTTTAACTTTTGGCCTCAAGCCGTGTGTGTAATCCAGCCGCCGCCGAGGACGCGCGCTGCATCGCCAGCCGGGTCATAAAAAACGCAAGCTTGTCCCGGCGAGATGCCTTGATCGGGCGTGTCAAGCACAACGCAGAGCGCCCCGCCGCGCCGTTCCAGCCGGGCGGGCTCGGGCGGGCGGGTTGAACGTACTTTGACTTTGATGGCTGTGCCGTCGGCTATGTCGTCAAATTTGCCTTTGCCGATCCAGTTAATATCTGTCAGATAAATCTCTGAGCGGTCCAGCGCGCTGCGCGGGCCGACAATTACATGTTTCTTATCCGCGTCAATACCAGTCACATATAGCGGGTCTGCGCCGCTACCATCCGGCAGACCGAGGCCGCGCCGCTGCCCAACCGTGTAGTACATCACGCCCCGGTGGGTACCGAGCACGCGGCCGTCCAGATGCACCATGTCGCCCGGCTCCGCCGCATTCGGGCGTAGTTTTTCTATGACATCCGTGTAGCGCCCGGTCGGGACAAAGCAGATGTCTTGGCTGTCGGGTTTGGCGGCGACGTTGAGGCCCATCTCCACGGCTAAGCGGCGGGTCTCGGTTTTATCCATATGGCCAAGCGGGAAGCGCAGGTAATCGAGCTGCTCGGGCGTGGTGGCAAACAAAAAGTAAGATTGGTCTTTGCCGTAATCATGGGCGCGGTGAAGCTCCGGCCCGGCGGGGCCGTCAATGCGTTTAATATAGTGACCCGTCGCCATGCAATCTGCGCCCAAATCTTTGGCGACGTCTAAAAGGTCGCGAAATTTAACGGTCTGGTTACAGCGCACGCAGGGAATAGGGGTCGCGCCCATCAAGTAAGTATCGGCAAAGTTCTCTATGACCGCGTCTTTAAAATTACTTTCATAGTCGAGCACATAATGCGGGAATTCCATCATTTCGGCCACGCGCCGCGCATCATAGATATCCTGACCCGCGCAGCAGGCCTTGGCTTTTTGTATGGCCTCGCCGTGATCATAGAGCTGCAACGTCACGCCGATCACGTCATAGCCCTCTCGGGCAAGCAGCGCAGCGCACACAGAGCTGTCCACGCCGCCGGACATGGCCACAACCACGCGTGTTTCTGATTTGGGCTTAGCGAAGCCCAAAGAATTTACGCTCGGCGCGGCGCTTTTTGTATTTGCGTCACCATTCATACGAGTCTGTTAACCTTCCGAAGGGATTCATTTGTTCCAATGTAAGCATATTTCGTTAATTTCGCCTCTCATATAGGGAGCCTTGTGTGCCAAGTCGAGACACGACTTAAACCCGGCATGGAAAAAGGTGTAATAGAATCAATAGCTTACTTTTTGTGTAAATAATTGTTAACGCCATTTCGGCTGTTAACCTTCGTAAACTATTGTTTTTATTGAGAAAATTTGTAGCCCTTAAAACCTTTTTAAGACCCGGCCCCTATAAGACCTCTATTCTAAATAATATTTCAAGGGGCACCCATGTCGGAGCGCAGAATGAAAAAAGAGAATATGGTGATTGGCCCGGAGGGGACGCCGCTGACTTTGGCAGACCTTCCAAAGCCAACCACTGTCAGGTGGGTTATTCGCCGCAAGGCCGAAGTTGTTGCCGCAGTAAGGGGCGGATTGCTGACGCTCGAGGCCGCGTGTGATCGTTATGGTCTCTCGGGTGAAGAGTTTTTGGCGTGGCAACGCTCAATCGAATCCCACGGGATTGCCGGACTGCGCACAACGCGGATACAGCAGTACCGCTAGTGAAGCTTCTCAAAAAAATTTAAAAGAACCGTCTCCTCCGAGGCGGTTTTTTTATGTCAAAAAATACCTGTTAAACCTTCTTAACTATATGTTTTAACATAATATTTTCCGTGTTACTTAGCGGCGGGTTAAACCCAATGCTCTAAGGGTAATGTCACTTAATTGTAATGATGTTTCAAGGCGGGCATGACAGGGCAATCTCAGACATATTTACCGGCAGGGCGCCTCGTACCTGTATTTTGCGCGAATGATCACATGCGCGCCGCTGAATTGACATTATCTCTGGCGAAAACAAGCGCTGCGGCCGGAGAGTCAGTTCTGTTGGTGGATTGCCAGTCAGGCGAGCTCATGCAAGCGTCCGACGTTGATTATGATATCTCGCTCGCGGATGTGCTGTTTCGGGGAGCTGAGATAAGCGATGCCAAATATGTAACACCGCATGAGAACTTTACAGCCATAGCTGCAGGTGAAGCCACGCTGGAGTCCGTTCTCGGTAGCCTTGCCGCCCTATCGCTGGAATATGATTGGGTTTTTGTCGGCACGAGTGCAGGCTGCACTCCAAGCCATGTACGTCTCGCGGGCGCGGCGGATATGAGCCTTCTGGCCTATGACAGCGCCTCTGATAATTTTATGCGGGCCTATTGGATGGTGGATGCCTGCCGGCAACGATATCCAAAATTTGATCCGCTCCTGCTCTCGATTGGAGATGCAGAACAAGCCAACGAGTCGGCGAAGGTTTTAACGTCGACGATTGCCGAGTTTCTAGGCGCGCCGCCACCCTATATGGGGCATATGGATAATCCAGAATTTATTGATACGCTGATTACATCTTTGCAGGATTACACGCCGCATAGAGCAGTCGCTTAAAATAAAAGATTTTCTCGTAAAAAAGGCGGCCAAAAAGACCGCCAATTTATTTCTATATACTAATTTGTTTTATGTCAGATCGAACCGATCTAGGTTCATGACCTTGTTCCAGGCTTTGACAAAGTCTTTAACGAAAGTTTCTTGGGCGTCGTTGCTGGCGTAGACTTCTGCAAGAGCCCGCAAGATGGAATTCGACCCAAAGACAAGATCGTTGCGTGTGCCCGTCCATTTCACCTCGCCGGAGACGCGGTCGCGGCCTTCAAATGTGTCTTCAGTTTTGGATGTCGCTTTCCAGACCGTGTCCATGCTGAGAAGGTTTACAAAGAAGTCATTGTTGAGCTGTCCAGGATTATCCGTGAAGACACCGTGTGCAGAGCCGTTCGTGTTTGCACCCAAAACTCTTAGGCCGCCTACAAGCACGGTCATTTCAGGCGCGGAGAGTGTGAGCAATTGTGCCCGGTCAACCAAGCTGTCTTCGGCGCGGCGCGTTGGGTTTGTACCCAAATAATTCCGGAAGCCATCTGTTTTAGGTTCTAAGACCGCAAACGAGTCCACATCCGTTTGTGCGTCTGTGGCATCGGTGCGTCCGGGCGTAAATGGCACCTTGATTTTATAACCCGCGTTCTTCGCAGCTTTTTCAACGCCGGCGCAGCCACCAAGTACAATCAAGTCGGCCATGGAGACTTTGCCGCTAAAATCACCTTGAATATCTTCAAGTGCTTGCAGCACTTTTTTGAGCTGCGAGGGATTGTTTACCGCCCAGTCTTTTTGCGGCGCGAGGCGAATACGCGCGCCGTTCGCCCCGCCGCGCATGTCCGATCCTCGGAATGTTGAGGCCGACGCCCACGCCGTTGAGACAAGCTCGGAGACTGACAAGCCCGATGCCAAGATGGCTTTCTTTAGCCGCTTAATCTCTTTCTTGCCGAGTGTTTTACCAGTTGGGGCCGGTATAGGATCCTGCCAGAGCAGTTCTTCTGAGGGCACCATAGAGCCGAGATAGCGGCTCATCGGGCCCATATCGCGGTGCGTTAGCTTGTACCACGCGCGGGCAAAAGCGTCTGCAAACTCGTCAGGGTTTTTATGGAAGCGGCGCGAGATTTTTTCATAAGCCGGGTCCATACGCATCGCCATATCCGCTGTTGTCATCATCAGGGGTTCGGATTTGGATGGATCGCTGGCATTGGGGGCCATAGGCGCACCGGATCCTTTTTTAGGCGTCCATTGTTGGGCTCCGGCGGGGCTTTTTGTGAGCTCCCAGTCATAGCCAAACAAGACGTCAAAATATCCGTTGTCCCATTGCGTTGGGTTCGCTGTCCATGCGCCTTCAATGCCGCTTGTGGTCATATCGCTGGCTTTGCCTGTGCCGTAGCTTTGCTTCCAGCCGAGACCTTGTTCTTCCATCGACGCGCCTTCCGGCTCTCTGCCAACATATGTGTCAGGATCAGACGCCCCGTGCGCCTTGCCAAAGGTGTGACCGCCAGCGGTGAGCGCGACTGTTTCTTCGTCGTTCATGGCCATGCGCGCGAACGTGTCGCGAATATCGAAAGCTGATTTTAGCGGATCCGGATTACCGTTCGGGCCTTCGGGGTTCACATAAATCAAGCCCATTTGTACGGCGCCGAGTGGATCAGCAAGATCGCGTTCGCCTGAATAACGTTCATCACCGAGCCATTCTGTTTCCGGACCCCAGTAAATATCTTGCTCGGGCTCCCATATATCTTCACGGCCACCAGCAAAACCAAAGGTCTTAAAGCCCATGGTTTCAAGCGCACGGTTGCCAGCGAAAACCATCAAATCGGCCCAAGACAGTTTGCGGCCATATTTTTGTTTGACAGGCCATAGAAGGCGGCGGGCTTTGTCGAGGTTTCCATTATCCGGCCAACTGTTGAGCGGGGCAAATCGCTGTGATCCGGACGCCGCGCCGCCGCGGCCATCCTGAATGCGATACGTCCCGGCGCTGTGCCACGCCATGCGAATCATAAACGGGCCGTAGTGACCATAATCAGCTGGCCACCAATCTTGGGAGTCTGTCAGCAAAGCGTCCACATCTTGGGCCAGCTCATTTAAATCGATCTTGGAAAATTCTTTGGCATAATCATAAGAACCGCCCATTGGATTGCCTTTGGCGGAATTTTGATGAAGCATCTGCAAGTTAAGCTGACTCGGCCACCAGTGCTGGTTCGCTGGCGCGCCCGTGGCATTTTGTTTATGCTGGCCGTGCATGACGGGGCACTTCGCTATGTCTTCTTCATTAATGTCATAGGTTGTTTCAGCCATTTTGTTCTCCAAAAATAAAAAGTGTTTCAGGTGTTCTGTATCTAGAATACGAATATATTATATATTGTTCAAATTGTTTATATCGAACATATTGATCGGCATAAGCTATGAGCGAGGTTTTGGTGCGCGAAATCAAACTTCCATATGTTAAACGCCGGGCCTTAAGGTTGCGCTTAGGGCTTCTGTCAGACTTTGAGAGGATCGGATGGACGTGGCGAAAATCTTTAGCGATGATTCACGCGGAAAGGATTTACGAAAGACCAAGCGCACATGCCGCTTGGGCCGGGGCTCGATTTGAACTAAATGTAAAAGATCTGATCGGCTTGAAATGGGAAGCGCGGCCAGTTTAGGTAGAAGTGTGTATCCCCGGCCGGCTCTGACAAGTTCAATCAGTGTTTGAAGGCTGGCCGCTCTTAAATCGAGCGGGCCTTTATGCGCCGTATCATTAAGACGGCAAAGTTCCAGCGTTTGATCTCTTAGGCAATGCCCTTCGGATAAAAGCAGCAAGTCGGCGGGTACTATATCCGCTGCCTGAACAGTGCCAACAGATGCGAGAGGGTGCTGTTGCTGGCAGACGAGAAAAAATTCTTCGTCATATAACGGAATTTCGATGAAGCGATCAACTGGTGTATCTGTTGCTAAAATTGCTGCATCAATCTGAAAATCATCGAGCATATCAAGAAGATTGTCGGTGAAATCTTCATTGATGCTCATCTCGAGTTCCGGAAAAGCGGATAGGGTTTGGTTGAGGAAATGCGGCACCAGATAGGGCGCAATCGTCGGTATAAGTCCAAGGCTGAGCGGGCCTGTCATCGCGCTGCTTTGGGTGGACGCAATGTTTTCAATCTCTTGAGCATGTTCGATGATATGGCGCGCTTTGGTGATAATAAGCTGTCCCGTCGGGGTGACTTTAACGCCGCGTGTGGAGCGTTCAAAAATCATAACGCCTAGCCGTTTTTCGAGTTTTTTTATTTGCCCGCTCAACGTCGGCTGAGAGACGCAGGCCACATTTGCTGCGCGGCCGAAATGTTGTTCATCAGCGACGGCAATGAGATATTTCAAATCTTTGAGGTTCATTGGCTTAAGTTAGTTATAGGTTTCACCTATGTCTACAGCCACTTCGTTCGAAGATGAGGATGGCACAGCGGGGGCTGTCTCTGGATTTTGTTCGGCTTCAGTATGTAACCTGCGCGTTTATTCATTAATTTTCTGACAGGTCGCGACGGAAAACAAGTTGCGGGGCGTTAGATATGATAGAAACACAACAAAGGAGTTTTCTATGACCCATGTCAAAAAAATGAGTTTACTTACTAAACTTGCTCTTACAACCGCAGCTGCAACACTTTTAGTTACGGGTACATCATTTGCCAAACCCTCTGCGGATACGGACAATGACGGCCAAGTTACTCAAGCTGAATTTATGGATGCGGCCAAAGCGCGTTTTTCCAAAGGTGATACGAATGCAGATGGCTTGATTTCAAAAGAAGAACGTATGGCTGCCCGTGATTTGCGCCGTGCCGAAATGAAGTCCAAACGCTTTGACCGCATGGACACCAATACAGACGGTGTCATTACGCGCGCAGAATTTGATGCGCTAGCCGATAAACAATCTGAACGCCGCGAATCTTGGCGGGGTGAGGGTACATCAGATCAAGATCGCGACGCCCGCAAACTCAAACGCAAAGAGATGCGAGCGGATCGCAAAAATAAGCGCAAAGAGCGCCGTAGCATGCCCAAAGTGGATGCTAACGCAGATGGTTTCATAAGTATAGATGAGCATATGGCCGCCAGCGAAGCGATGTTCTTGCGGCTCGACGCCAATGGTGACGGCGTTTTGACCAAAGGTGAGGGTCGTAAAAGAGGCGGCAAGCGAGGAATGAAATAGCCTTTATGCTGTCTATCATAAAGCAAGCCCCGTCCGCTGATCCGGACGGGGATATTATTCCGGCGCTCGCGCGCGGGGATGAACGTGCGTTTACGCAATTGATGGACCGGCATCTTAAAACGATAAATAATCTTGCGGCCTATATGCTGGGAGACCCGTTCATGGCTGAAGATGTGACCCAGTCCACTTTTCTACGGACATGGCAAATGATGCCGTCATGGCAGCCCGGGCAGGCAAAACTAATCACATGGATGCGGCGCGTGGCGACAAATTTATGTTTGGATATTCTAAAGAAAAAGCGTCCTGTCTTTATGGACACTCTGCCAGAGGTCACAGATATATCTGATTTACCCGACGCAGCTCTGTTGGCCGGGGATGATGCAAAGATGGTTGGCGGTGCATTAGCCGCGCTTCCGGATCGCCAGCGTTTGGCATTGACGCTGTCTTATTATCAAAACGTCTCGCAAAGCGAGGGCGCTGAAATTATGAATATTAGTATATCTGCTTATGAGTCACTTTTGGTCAGGGCGCGCAAAGCCCTTAAAGCCGCTGTCACCAATGATCCAATGCTAAAACTACAGGCTGGAGAGAGAATATGACAAAAATAGAATTTGAAAACCTGCTAGCAGCATATGGGCGTGATCCCGCGCGCTGGCCGGAGACTGTCCGCGTCTCGGCTCAGGCGTTTTTAACCACGCATCAGGCGGAACTTGGGCCCGCTTTAGCGGACGCCGCAAATTTGGATGACATGTTGAGCCAATATGTGCCTGCTCCGCCAAGTGATCTGTTAACAGCGCGTCTTTTAAGGTCGCTGCCTCCGCAGCAAATCCCGCAAAAGTCTAAAACGCCGGGATGGCACGCTATTGCCGCCATGGTGGTTGCCGCTTTCAGTCTTGGGTTTGGCGGATCGCAATATTTTCTTGCGCCGGGCACTCCGGCCGGGGACGGAGTTTCTATTGCGACAGCCGAAACTGTTGATGGGGCGTGGCTTGAAGCTGCCGATGATCTGGGTGTGTCAGATGTTTATAACTGGGTTCACGGTGAGGATGTTGTTTCCGTCCAAAACGGAATCTGACAAAAAAATACGGGCCTGTAGGGGCCCGTGAATTTGCATCAGTTTTATTTGATTTTATGAGGCGCGCTTTTTCAGCGCTTTTTCAGCTTGCGCGGCAAGCTGTCTGGCCCGGACACGTTCGAAACTGTCCAGCGCTTCCATAGCCATTTTGAGTTCTTCGCTCAAATTTATTTCCTGGTCGCTGATATTATCCAGTGACGCGCGGATGTTTTTCTTTCGCTCAATCACTGACTGAGCATAGGATCCATATGAAACATAGCCCTCTTTTTGTGCATTGGGGTCTATTTCGTCTTCCGGGACACTATCATTAAGCTTCGCGATTTGACGCTCCAAGTCTTCCTTGGTGGCTTCGAGAACCGCGATGCGCTTTTGGAGGTCTTCGATGGCAAAACGGGTTTGCCTGACACTCCTTTCCATTGATTGATTCATGTGATTCACCTAACTCTTTATTAAATGGCAGTTTTCTGCCTTGTGGTTTTGATAGATGAACAACCCTAAAGTCAGGTAAACGCCGATAAAGAATTTCCGGTCCGTCCCGCGCAGAGACATAAATAGCGTAAAAAACCCGAATTAGCGTTAACACTTGATTTACGGGATTCACGTAGGACTCATATTAAGTTAAACATATTCCGGTGTTTGGAATAGTGATTCGCCTGGGAGGGTACATTATGCGCGTGCTTCTGATTGAGGATGACAGTGCGACGGCTCAAGGAATTGAGCTGATGCTAAAATCTGAAGGGTTCAACGTTTATACGACGGACCTAGGGGAAGAAGGGGTCGATCTGGGCAAGCTCTATGATTATGACATCATACTCCTTGACCTCAACTTACCGGATATGCCGGGGTTTGATGTCCTCAAAACGCTCAGAATGGCAAAAATCAACACACCGATCTTTATTCTATCCGGAACGTCCGATATAGATTCCAAAGTTCGCGGTCTTGGTACTGGCGCTGACGACTATATGACAAAGCCTTTCCACAAAGATGAACTTGTTGCACGCATTCATGCTGTTGTGCGCCGCTCCAAAGGTCATTCACAATCGATCATTGCAACAGGCGATATCAAAGTGAATCTTGATGCAAAAACTGTTGAAGTGGGTGATCACCGGGTTCACCTGACCGGTAAAGAATACCAAATGCTTGAGCTTTTATCGCTCCGCAAGGGCACAACGCTCACAAAGGAAATGTTCTTAAACCACCTTTACGGGGGTATGGACGAGCCTGAATTGAAGATTATCGACGTCTTTATTTGTAAGTTGCGTAAGAAATTAGCGTCTGCCACCGGCGGTGACCACTTTATTGAAACTGTTTGGGGACGTGGCTATGTGCTTCGTGATCCTGCCAAAGATCGTATGTCTGCGTAGCTTCGCACGAACATATCCAGAGCAACACCCGCCTTTTGTGCGGGTTTTTGTTTGTTTAAATTTCTGATTGTAAGGATTTCACACTCAAAAATGAATGTTCGGAACGAAAATCAAATAAGGATATACTGCAGCTGTTAAGCGCTTTGGCGGCGACGAAGTTCTGTTTCGAGCATTGTCAAACGTTCAACCTGTAGCTCTTCTGACTCGGAACTCTCGCTTTCGTCAATCGGTTCGGGTACAGCGCGGCGCTGAAAAATACCGGTAGTGCCCGCAAGGGCATCAAATCCATAGGTAATACGTGGTAATTTTTCATCCGTACCAAGGATCAAATACCCCAGCGGAGGGACAATGTTAGATAACCCTCTAAGAACACGCACCTGCGCACCTGATGCATAGCTCGCCATGCGGTTTCGCAGAATGATAACGTGAAAATGCCCTAAGCTTGTTAAGTTGGAGAGTAAGTGATGTTCTTGAAAACTGACTTTGTCGCGCAGTGACTGTTTGATCACCCAGTCTTCACCACGGCGCTCAAAATTGTTGACTAAATCACGAATAGGAAGGCCGCGTTGGACTTCGAAATGTGTGTATTGTCCGCGCTTGGCGCGTTCCAATGCACGCGAGGGGTAATCAACGCCAACAATCTCGAATTTCACATCCGGAAACCTATCCCGGCATTTTTCGATCTGCATCGCTATAGAGTAGGTTTCTTGGCCGCTACTGCAACCAAATGACAGAATACGGATAGGATTGTCACCATAAAGGTCTGTGAGCGGCGGCAGGACTTTTTCTTCAAGATGTGTCATCCCGGCGGGATCAGGATTAAAATGCGTATCCCGCTCCAGCAAAGATGAGACCACTTGCAGGGCGAGGCGCGCTTGGCCTTGGCCAAATAAATCCTCGACCATATGCAAGAGGCTATCGAAACCTTCTTGACGCGCGAGAGTTCGTAGCCGGGTTTCAATCAAAAAGGGGTGATCCTTGCCAAGGTTTATTCCGGCAAGTTCAAGGGTTAATCGCCGAAGCGCCTCATAGTAACTGGGCTTTAGGCTCAGCACGTTACTCATGCTGATATAAGACCGGCTTGGAAGAATTTACTGGCAATAATGTCGCTATCAAAAGGCTTCATCACATATTCGTCGGCTCCGGCATCTAGCGCCTCTGTGATTTTCTCGACGCTGCGCTCTGCCGTGCAGAAAACAACGACTGGTCGGTCACCTTCGGGCTCCAAGCGTAGTGACCTGAGGAATGATAAACCGTCCATGACGGGCATGTTCCAATCCAGCAATATAGCATCCGGCATTTGCGTTTTGCATTGGCTCATCGCTTCCTGCCCGTTCTCTGCCTCTTCGGTTTTGAACTTAAGGTCTTTCAAAATACGTCCGGCAACGCGGCGGATCATTTTGGAATCGTCGACGACAAGGCAGGTTTTCATGCGCGCATCTCCGCTAACGGTGTAAATATTTCTCGCTCTGGCGATGCCTTACGCTCGGCAAGAGGCAGCCGTGACAGCTCAATACGGGTTAGGCCTTTTTGCCCGCTTACAGAGAGCTGCGCGCCGAAAATTTCGAGCGCGGCGATGGTCTCATCTTTGAGCATGCCGGGGTTTGGCGCTGGTCCGTCGCAGGTCATAAGTATGTTGAACACGCCGCCCGAGGTGCGGGCTGTGATGGCAATATGAGCTGCGCCCGAAAGACCCTGGTTTTGCCGCCTGAGAGGCGCTTCGATACATCTTTCAACAAGTCCGTCACAGATTGAGATTATGGCCGTCTGTAGCGCTACCGAGAGATCCGCGTCCATTTGAATGTTATCTGCGGCGTAAGACACGCTCACAGACTTTTTAACGCGGCGCGCACTTCGTAAAGCTTCGTTTGTCACGGCAGGCATAATAACATCAAAATTATCGCTATGCGGAGCGCTTGCAGCGTTTGCGCTGGTATGTCGTATCATCATGAGGCGGCGAAGGCTTTCGCGTTCATTGCCGGAACGGGCTTGAGGCAGTAATGCCTTTAAGGTGCCACGTGCGGCTGCCAGTTCGGGCTCTTGGATGGCCAGCAAAGCCTCAAGGCGCTCTTCAAGGTCGTTTAAAAAGAATAGCTCTTGCGGCGCGATTTCATCAAGGCCTGCGGTGTACTGACAGACAAGCTTGTTGAGGGCTAACAATGTCCCTGCGCTTTGGTTGGAATTTTTTGCCGCCGTTAAATCATCAATCGCCAGTAGGGCTGTGCGGGAAATGGCTCTTGCCTGCATATGGCGGGCTTGGGTCTGCAAAACCTCTAAATCCGCAATGGCACTCTGGGTCGAGTGGTGCGTAGCGCTCATAAAAGCGGACATGGTTTCCTGACATAAACTCGCGAAGCGCCGCGCTTCTGCCAGATCATCACCTTCACTCATGGGTCTATCCTTATGCCGCGAAGTTCGCGGGCTTTAATTTAAGGTAAATAATGGCAATGAAACGTTAAAATGACCTAAACCCTTGGCGTCTTAGGACATTAAATTTAAGAGGCGTCATAAGAAAATGCGCGCCAGTGACCATGGGATAGTCACAGGCACGCTAGCTACTAAGTGTTTTGCAATGGCTCCAAATCAAAGAGTAAAAACTCCGCATCAACAGCGTCAGAAAACTCCAAAGCGCCGGACGCCTCTACGGCCAAACCG
Organism: uncultured Caulobacterales bacterium; assembly: GCA_964352785.1. Lineage (GTDB taxonomy): Bacteria > Pseudomonadota > Alphaproteobacteria > Caulobacterales > Maricaulaceae > JACOMS01. The sequence continues at coordinate 33,452 of CAYGTI010000024.1, read as the reverse complement.
TCGCCTCTACGAAGCGATATGCCATTGACCATCAGCGTGCCTTTGGCCACTTGAACCCAAGCTTTGTGTCCAGAGCTTATCTCATATGTCAGGCGCTGATCACCCTCCAACGTCGCTGCGTAAACATCAGCATCAGCTTTCATCCGCATAGAGCCGCCGCGGCCGTTTTTGGACAAAATAAGTTTCAACTGTCCGTCTTTTTCCGCAGGGCTAACGTCCAGCGTATCATAAACAGGCGCTTCGTTTTGAACATTCGGTATCAGCCAGATTTGTAGAAATTTAACGTGGGTTTCTTTCGACGGGTTAAATTCGGAATGGCGCACACCTGACCCAGCACTCATATACTGAACGCCGCCGGCGTGTACGATCGAACCATTTCCTAGACTATCTTTATGCTCAAGAGATCCTTCAAGGACATAGGAAAATATTTCTGCATTTTTGTGTGGATGGGTCCCGAAGCCTTGCCCGGCAGCGACATAATCATCATTAATCACGCGCAAACTTTCAAATTGCATGTGCTCGAGATCAAAATAATTTGCAAAACTAAAACTATGAGCCGATTTCAGCCAGCCATGGTCGGCCATGCCGCGCGCTTCTGCGGGGCGCAAGCGAAGTTCGGTGGCAAGTTTTGGGGCTTTTGCAGCCATAGCTGTGGGGGCGATCGTTGTGGCCGCGCTGGCGGCTAACATGTCTCTACGTGTCATATTTTTCTCCTTAAGCTGCGAGGGTTTCAATGGATTGAATGGCTTTGTTTATTTTAGCTTCGGCGTCTCGGCCAAGGGCATCCGCGGCAATGAAGGTTACGTCCTGAATGCCGATAAAACCAAGTGCATGGCGCAAATATGGCGTGGCAAAATCAATGGAGCTGCCAACCTGTGTGCCGCCGGATGCCACAAGTAAAATGGCGCGTTTTCCGCTGAGTAGTCCAATCGGGCCTTTGTCTGTATATTTAAAACTCAGACCGGCGCGGGCCACCATATCAATCCAAGCTTTGAGCGTGGCAGGGACGCCGAAATTATAGATCGGCAAACCTATAATCAGCGTATCAACTGCGTCTATTTCGGCCACAAGGGCGTCGGAGAAGGCGAGTTTTGCCTTTTGATCTTGGCTGCGTGTATCCGCAGGTGTGAAATTTGCACTCACCCACTCTTCGTCCACAAAGGGCAAACCACTGGAAACATCGCGGGTCGTGATTTGAACAGAGCCGCGTGAGGCGAGTTGATCAATCAAGGCATCCGTGAGTTTGCGCGTAGTCGACCCGGCGCGGCGTGCGCTAGAGTCGATACGTAGTATTTTTGTCAGGTCAGTCATGTTTGCTCCTTGGGCTTAATATAGTTTTCTTATAGATTGTCGAAATTTCATTGATTAGAGGGCTTTTCATGAAATTATTGTTCTGATAATTAGAACAAATGAGTCGTTATGAAGAAATTGAAGCCTTTGTTCGCACAGTGGATGCGGGGTCATTTACTGCTGCTGCAAATCAGCTGCGCGTTGCCAAGTCTGCCATTAGCCGACGCATTCAAGAGCTAGAGCAGCGCCTCGGCGCGCAGCTTTTGATCCGGTCAACGCGCCGTTTAAGTCTAACAGAGGCTGGCCGAGCACTGTATGAGCGCTCTGTTACCCTACTTGCGGATTGGGATGAGGCGGAAAATGTCATTGCTAAAGAGCAGACGGCCTTGTCCGGTCACATCCGCTTGGCCGCACCGCTCTCTTTTGGCGTCACCCATCTCGGGACGGCATTGTTAGCCTTCATGAAGCAATACCCAAATGTTACATTTGATATCGATTTTAATGATAGGAAAGTCGACCTCATTTCTGAGGGTGTGGATATAGCTGTTCGTATTGGAGATTTGCCTGACTCGTCGCTCATTGCACGCAGACTCGCAACCATCAAGACGGTAGTGGCAGCTAGTCCGGCCTATATTGCACCTTATGGTATGCCAAAAACGCCGGACGATTTACGGGCAATGACAGAGCTTAGATACGGCTATCGAAATAAGATCGGGTGGCGGTTTAGCGGCCCGGAGGGGTCAACGCATGAGATAGAAGTCAACTCAACCCTGCGCGCCACGAATGGTGATTTCTTGCGCGATGCGGCGGTCTTAGGACAAGGGCTGGTGATTGAACCCACCTTTATATTGTATGAAGATTTAAAGGCAGGCAGGCTGGTTCATCTCTTACCGGATTATACACTGCCTCAAATTGCGGCTTATGCGGTATACCCACCGACGCGCCATTTATCAGCCCGGGTAAGAGCGTTGGTAGATTATCTTGCAGAGCATTGCGGCGGCGCTGAACCCTATTGGGACAATTGGGGTTAAGCGGCGTCTTGTGCGGCCATGCCCGGAATCATGGCGGTATAGACCGCAATTTCGCCGTCAATTGATGCCGTAATTTTTGCGTTCAGTTCACGGGCAATAAGTCCCGTATAAAAGGGCTGTATAGAGCGGCCGTCAAACCCGTCTTCTGGGGCTTTACCGGCGAGTGTTGTATAAACAGCGGCGTCAATACGAGCGCGGGGGCCTTCTGCCGTTAGTTTTAACGTGTCGTCTAAATTGATGGTCACAGTTCCGCCGCGAGGGACTGACTGCATGGCCATCATGACCATATTGAGCAGTAAGCGGGCGTGGTTTTTATCAAGTGTATTACCGTTGGTGTCCCAGATAATGGTGGCTTTTGCATCGCCGTAAATACCATCAACCAAAGTTTTTAGAGTATCAATGCCAATCATGCCGGGCGCTGATCCTCCTGCGCCAAAAGCAAGGCGTAGAAACTGTAATTTACCGGAGGCTTGGCGCGCGGACATTTTCACAAGATCAAGCGCATCCTCGTGCATATCAACATTCTTGTCATCATCCAAGACTTCCAAAGCAGTCCCCAGCGCGCTAATGGGGCTGACAAGGTCATGACAGATGCGCGCACACAGCAATGCGGCAAGATCGGAGGGGGAGAGTTTAAGGGGGTTATCTGACATTAATATCTCGAAAATAGAGTTTGGACTAAGTTACAGTCCTGTCATGATACAGGTTAATCTTTTCTTAACAGACAAAAAACCGTCCCTTACATCGTCACTGACAGAGACGGGTTTAGATTTTATGTGACCGAACTTAACGGACCGTAATCCATCGGCCTTCTTTGGTCATAACTTTCGTTCCGGGCGCGGCTTTGGCGATTTGTTTCTCGCCGGTCAAAGCGGCAACGACCTCAATCTGAACATTTTGCTGGCGCGCGAGTTGTGTATAGACGCTTTTCCGCCCGGCGTTAATTTCATTCATCGCATTGAGAATATCCGCAGATGCGGTGCCAGAGGTCAGGGCGAGGTACCCTGAAGCTGTTTCTCCGACGATTCCATTAGCGATCGCATTATCGACAATGCTCTTAGGGGAATAGCTTTGCGCTTGCGCCGTGTGAGCGGAGAAAGCGGTGGTCATCGTAACGGCACCGCCCAGCAGAGCTAAGGCGCCCAGAATGGAGGCAAAAATAGGTTTTATATGTTTCATCATATGGCTCTTAGAATAGATCCGGATTGTTGGTAATCAACTCTTCCACGTCTTTGTCGAGGCGTACGCGAACTTCCTGATCAATCTTGACGTTCAGGTTGATCTCAATCGGCTTATCGGGTGCCATAATTCTCACGGTTGGCTGACAGGCCGAGAGTCCCATGAAAATGAGGCTTAAAGCGGTGAGCGGAGCAATGTGTACAAATGTTTTCATGTGTATGTCTTTACAAAAACGTGTCTGAACTTGGCATTAATACGGTGTTGTCGCAAGTTAAGTTTAGGGTTGGGCAGATGTGCTCTCGCGGTGGGCTTGAATGTCCTCTATTATCTTAGAACTGATCGTATCTCCCATCTTGAAGCTCCGGAGTATATTGAGCAATTCGCCCTCAATGCCGACATTAAATTTGAACTCTGTTCCATAAAGAACCTCGGGGTTAGAGCCGCCGAATTTCATCCGAAGGCTCATAGCGCCGTCGAGGGGACCATTAAGACTGGCCTCAAGTTCTTCATATTTAAAGTTTTTCAAAGCCTCAAAGGCCATGCCCGCATACTCATTCGCACTCCCTGCTGCATCGGTTTGCGGTGAGGTGTACTGAATAAGACCGCCGTCTTTGACGCTGAGTTTACCGTCTTGGACATGTACTTTCACGCCCTCTATCACAACAGGAAACACGCCGGAGACATCTCCTGTGGCTTTAAGCTTTCCACCGCCAACATTTTTGAGAAATTCACCTAATGAGACATCTTGCACTCGCAAACTCACCTTGTTTTGCGTCGCAGTGTAACGCCATATAGTCGGGTCAAGCGAGATTTGACCCGATCCTAGGGGCCATTTTGCCGCATCTATTTTGACGCCGTCAGGAATGATTTCAAAAAGAAGTTCTCCATTTTCTAAAGGCAGGCCGGGGTCAAACTTATCCAGCGTGAGCTTTTGCTGGCCGTCTGTTTGCAGCGGAAAAAACGATGAAAACTTCAAATCACCGTTTAGGCCGTAAAACGGCCCGGGAAGCGTGCCGGCGTTCATATTTTTAATGGTTGCTGTGCCGGATGAGGTAAGGGGAGTGTCTGCTGTGTAAGACAGGTCTATATTAACCGAAACAAGGCCTTCAACGCGGCTGATTTTGCCGCGAAGCGCTGAAATAAGGCTCTGCGGTTGCAGTCGAGACGGCGAAAATGGTAAATCCGTAATGTCAACGCTTGCGGAGCCTGTCCCATTGGCAAAACGATATACGATGTTAATGGGCGTACTGTTTGACTTAGGCAATGTTGTAACGGCGGCTCCGGTCCAGACGCCGTCCTGGTACGTTATGTCTCCCGTTAAAGGGAGCACAGGTAATTGCCCTGATGTAAAAGTGATCCGTCCGGGCCCATATAAAACATCAAGATCGTTGGGTTTACCCTCTGCCGCTATGGGCAGTCCGACTGCGCTTACGAGCGTTGTTTTCACGTCGGCTGCCGGGCTTTCAATTGTAAAGGTGATCGGCTTATCAAGCTGCAACCGCGCAGTCAGGACAGCCTCTGCAGCTTTTATTTCGGTTCCTGCGCTGGGGAAATTATCAGATGTGACGTCTATATCGCGGGCTATGATAATCCAGTCCTGTATGTTTGCGTCTATGTCCCCTGAGATATCTGCGGTTGGCAATTCAAACATCAGGCTTTGCGGCTCGCTTTGATGCGTAAGTTCGCCGCGTCCTTGGCTAATCTGTGCGGTCACGCGGCTACGCTTAGGCCCCCGCCAATATTGCGGGGCGGTGGATGCAAGGTCAAACACGGCTTGTTTTATTACCCAATCGCTGGGAGTCTCGAGCCGGGCAATTTTGATGCCCGCGCCGCGAAAAGGCGTGAATTGCGCGCTCATATCTGTGTCTGTCAGGCTCAGGCTTAATGCACCGCGGGCTTTGAGGTCTTCCACATATGCGCCCGGAACTTCGCCGTCATAATCGATACTTCCAATGAGTTTCACGCGGCGGACAGGTTTTGATGCGTCATAAGAAACTTTTGCCTTAAGAGGCGCCAGCCTGACCGGGCGTCCTGCCTTTGTGCGGGCCCGCCATGTTTGCTGCGTGGCCAAGTCTGCGCGAAATGATTCGATGTTGGACAAATTCCGCCCGTCTTTGATGCGGGCCAAAAGTTCAGTATTTTCAAGGGACGCGGCATAAGGCCCCGCGAGGCTACCGTTAAAACTAAGGCGCAAAGCGCCAGCCTCGCGTTCATAGCTAAAAAACGGGGCTGTTGCGACGGGAGAGAGTTTGAGCGTGTTGCGCTGACCGCGCGTTTGTACCGGCCCGTCCAGATATATATCCAAGCCGCCCTCATTGACGTTGATCTGCCCGCTTGCTTGTACGGCACTGTCTTTCAGGAGACCGTCGACCGCTCCGGTCAGGCCGGGGGCAAACGGTGCGCTCGCGGAAATGTTCATGAGCATATCGTTTAAGGTCACGCTTGCCGCGAGACGCTTGCGGCGCTCATTATTGGTCAGGCTCGCCGCGCCGATGTTCGCACTCCAGATACCTTTAGCCGAGGCAGAGCCGCCTGTATCCGTTGGCGCGGTTATATCTCCGTCCCATGTGACAAGCCCGTTCCTTAAACTCACATCCGGTGATACCAATGTCTTGAAGCGAGCCTCAAGTGTAGAATTTACAGTCTCAAAAAACCGCTCTTTTGGCAGAGTGCCTTTCCAATTCATCGACACTTGGGTTCCAAAAATATCAGCGTAACGCCAGCTAGGAAGGAATGAAATGACATCAAAATATATCTCATTTCCTGAGATTTTCATGTCTAAATTTATGCCGACACGGCCTTTAAACTCACCGTAAGTCAGGTCTTGCGGCGGCGCAATGATAAAGGCGCTCATGTCTGTTTCGGAGCGAATATCGGCTTCGGCATCGACTGCGAATGTCCCAAAAGGACTATTTAGGGTGATTGCCCCGTCAGTGATTTTTACGCCGTCCGTTGGCAGCGAGACGCCGGGCGCGCCTTGATTGCCGGGCGTAGGCAGCCACTCACTGATAATCTTACCGGTCTCATCGACATCAATCATAAGTTCGGGCTTGGTGACCTCAACGCGGGAAAATTTAAGGTTTAAAGCTTCTCGCCAATTATAATCCACAGAGATTTTTTTGGCTGAAAAGAAAGACTTATTGTCGCTTGAGAAGTGAATGTTCTCGATTACGGCACGGCTCTTGCTAATCTTTTGCAATGATAAGCCCGCATCGATCCCCTGCGCTGCGAGCTTACTGCGGGCGTAATTTTCAATAAGTGTGTAGCGTTGGATCCAAACTATGGCTGTGATGACAGCAATTATGAATAAAAACCCCAAGGCTATTCGCCGCAAAACTTGGCGTTTTGTGGCTTTGGCGGGCCGCGATGCCTTTTTCTTACGGTCGGTTAAAGACATTTTAATTTGCGAAATCCGCGCTCATGTTCTTAATAGCCTAGCAGGGTTAAATTTACAGTGCAATTACGCAAGGCCAATACAGACCTAATGTCATTACATTAACTAATCATAAGGCATAATTAAGCCATTGAAGGGGCGCACACTAATGAAATTATCGAAAAGATACACCTGCCATGATACGAAACTTCTTGTGCAAACTTTTGGCGGCGACGTTGCGCGTTTTTCGCGGTCTTGCACTGCGTCTGGAGGCATTCTTTAAGATGAGTAATACCCGTATTTACAAAGATAAGCGTTTTCGGTTCTTAGGCGTTTCCGTTGCTATGGTGCTGGCCATGGTTCTTGTCTTACCCGACCATCAAGATGCAGAAGCTAAATCAGAGATCATTGTTGCGCCAATTGCACAGGCGGCCCCGATGTTTGATCTGACGCGCCACGATCTTTACCTCGAAGAAAATCAAGGCACCGCACAAGAAAAAATACTGACGTTGAAATATGGCGACTCTCTTGGTCCGCTTTTGCAAAAGAATGGGATCGAACCTGATCTGGCCTATTTGGCGACGAATGCATTTTCAGAAGTGTTTAATCCGCGTTATTTGCGCGCCGGCCAAAAGTTCAATTTGTTTTTTGACAATGAGCGCCTCACGCACCTGACCTTTAAACCTAATCTTGAACAAACCGTGTTTTTAACGCGCACGTCCGATAGCAGTTTTTCGGCTAAGAAGGTCAACGCGGAATTCCAAACAGGCGTCGTGACAGTTAAATCGGCCATTGAGAATAGCCTTTATTATGATGCTAACCGCTTGGGCGCGCCGGATAAGGTCATTCAACAATTTGCGAATATCTATGAGTATTCTGTGGACTTTCAGCGCGACATCCAACCCGGTGACGAATTCGAAATGTTCTTTGAAGTGACCCGGGACAAAAAAGGCAACATGGTGAGTGCGGGAGATTTACTCTATACGAGTTTCTCGCCGCGCGGTAAAACCATGAACTATTACCTTTACGAGGACGATAAAGGCCAAGAAAACTTCTACGATTCTGATGGCAAGACCGCCAAACGTAAATTACGGGCCACCCCCATTAACGGCGCGCGCCTATCGTCCAGTTTCGGCAAGCGCCGCCACCCCATTAAAGGCTATGTGAAAATGCACAAAGGTGTGGATTTTGCTGCGCGCACAGGGACACCTATCTTGGCGGCCGGTAGCGGTGTTGTTGAGCGTGCGAATCGTTACGGCGGCTATGGTAACTATATTCGCTTGCGCCACTCTGATGGTTACAAAACGGCCTACGCTCATATGTCAAAATTTGCCCGCGGCATGCGGCCCGGCGTGCGGGTGCGCCAAGACCAGATCATAGGATATGTGGGCTCAACCGGCGCTTCGACCGGACCTCACTTACATTACGAAGTTTTGCTCAACGGACGCCACATCAATCCGCGCCGCCTCTCGCAGCTCTCGGGCCGTCCGCTAAGCAAGGACGCTCTGCCGGCCTTTAATCAAAGACGGGCAGAGATTGACGCCTTGCGTAAAGTTGCTGATGTTGTGACGCAGCCTCAAGTGCCTGTGGATGATCCCGTTCTTGCGGCTGAGAGGATAGACTAACTGAGCATCTGTTGCGTTCCGTAGAGCTAATGGCGACATTTGGCACTCTGATATTTGCTGAATTTTAAGTCTGCACTTTATTTGAGCGGCTATGATGCGCTGCGGGTCTTGCAATCCACACGGCCTATGCCATATGTTTTGTAAGTATTGCGGAGGAACTTGACGTGTCTAATCTTATAAATTTCTTTTTCTCATTTGAAAAACTCATGAAGGAAAAACTGGTTATTGCGTTCTTCTGGCTTGCAGTGATCAATTTTGCACTCCAGTTTGCTGAAGACGCTTTTGATAATATTGGCCTTGACCCGCTCGGATGGCTTTTTGGGTTCGGAGCCTTTTTCGTTACTTTTGTGATGGCTATTGTGGGCGTAAGATTACTGTGCGAAATTGCGATTGCGATATTCCGCATCAACGACAATCTGTCGCCTGACGGTGGTAAGTCTGAGACCGCTGATATTGACCCGATCCACGAGGCCCTGAAAGCTGCAGAAGAAGCTAGAAGAGCTGCGGAAGAGGCGGCGAGAAAAGCTACGGCTGCCACGCGCTCTGCAGTGAACCGAAATAAAACGACCAGCGAAACGGACGAAGACAATGTTGAGGCCGAGATTATAGAGCCTGCGCCCAATAAACCTATCGTAAAGAAACCGGCCGCGAAAAAAGCGGTAGCGTCAAAAGCTGCTGTGAAAAAACCTGCCGCGAAAAAGACAGCCGTAAAGAAATCTGCGGCAAAGAAAGCATCGGCGAAAAAGCCAGCCGCTAAATCGGCTGCGTCTCATAAAAATACGCCGCGCCCCGAAACGGACTAATGTTTACCGAGTTTGCCCTGAACGCACGAGCCGTCCGGGGCGGTTTTTTGTTACGCTATCATTGGCGATCACCTGCTGCCCCGCCACAAAGGTCGCTTTATAACCTGTGACCGGCTGCAATAGACGCTGACCACCAGCGGGCAAGTCTTTGACCATTTCAGGAACGCGCAGTTTCAGATTCTCAAAGTCGATGACATTAATGTCGGCTTTTTTCCCAACCGATAATCTACCTCGGTCTGATAAGCCTAGAAAATCTGCACTGTCCGCCGTTAACATCTGAACCGAACGCGCGAGATCGAAACCGGATTTTCCGTCCTTGAGGCGGTCCCGTGACCAATAGGAAAGTAAATATGTCGGGAAGCTAGCATCGCAAATAAAGCCAACATGAGCGCCGCCATCTGATAGGCCGGGCAGAGACTGCGGGTGCCGCATCATTGTCAGCACATTGTTGTAATTCATCTCTGTGTAATTATAGACGGGGTAGTAAATTAGAGACTTGCCGTCATCTTCGAGCAATATGTCATAGGCTTTCTCCCATACACTGACGCCGTCTTTACGGGCCTTAGCCGCGAGTGATGTACTGGCATGGGGCTCATAATTCACATTTCCATCCTGATCATCCAGCCGGAAAAGCTTCTCGGCGACAGCCTCGAACTGCGCAATGAGCATATCCGTCATGGGGGGGATGGATGATCCGGGGCCAGAGAGTTGCACCGGTGTCTCGGCAAGCATTTTTGCTTTATAAGCAGGATCGCGCATGATCTCGACTTGCTCGGAAATCGGTTTATCTTTGATCGCGAGGTAGGACGGAAACGCCATAACAGGATGGAACGTTGATCCAAGGCCCAGGAACGTTCCGATGGCGCGCGGCGCGACTTGGAAGCGGATATCAATACCGTCATCGGTCTTGAGTTTTTCTGAGCGCTCCATGATCTTTTTCCAGTCGTTGGGAACAAAATCACGCTGCATCAAAGAGATAGAAGCGGGGGTGTTACCGCCCGCGCGAAAGTAAGCCTCAATGAGTTCAAACTCGCGGTCAAAATTATCACCCGGGCGGATCATATCAAAATCGCTCACGGCTTGCAGAACGCCGTGGTCAAGCTCGGCGATCACGCGGGCAATGCCGGTTAATTCAGCTACGCCCGCTTCTGATGCCGGGGTCCAATCGCCGTCAGACGTCTTGTGAAAATCGCTGCGCCCGGTTGAAAACCCTATAGCCCCTGCGTTCATAGCTTCGCGCATCAGCGTTTGCATGGTTTTGATGTCATGATCATTAGCAGGCTCGTTCGCGGCGGCGCGGTCACCCATAGCAAAAACACGCAGAGGATCGTGCGGCACCATGACGGCAAAATCGATTGTGTGCGGGATGTTGTCAATGGCGTCCATATATTCCGGAAAGGTTTCCCAATCCCATGTCAGCCCTTCGTGCAAGGCTGTTCCGGGAATATCCTCAACGCCCTCCATGAGGCGGACCAAACGGTCGCGGTCTTCGCTGCGGCAGGGCGCAAACCCGACCCCGCAATTCCCCAGCACAGCCGTTGTCACGCCGTGATTGACGGACGGCTGTAGCTCTTCGTCCCAGCTCACTTGGCCATCATAATGTGTGTGCAAGTCAATAAAGCCGGGGGTAATAATGCAGCCGCGCGCATCGACCGTATTTTTTGCGCTACCCGTCACCCGTCCAACGCTTGCGATTTTGCCGTCTGTGACTGCTATGCTGCCCACATAGGGCACGCCGCCATTGCCGTCATAAATTGTACCGTTTTCAATAATCAGATCATACATGCCGTCTGTCACTCCAATGAAAAACACCTACGAGGATAAGTCCGCCGACAATATGCCACGTGCCCCAAAGTCCTACAATAGCGCCTGCTCCGCCGTAGCCGCCAAGCTGCGTTAGCAGAATGACAATCCCCAGCCCTGAATTTTGAATGCCGACCTCAAAGGTGAGTGCCCGCCGTGAGCGTGTGTCTGCGCCCGTCACAACGCCTGTCAGCGCGCCCAAAGCGAAGGCCAGGCCGTTATGCAAAATGACTAGGCCCAGCAGCGGCAAGCCCAGTATCTTGAAGGCTGGGAAATATTGAATCAAAGCGAAAATGATAATGGCGGCGAGGCCGATCGCGCTCAGCACTGCGAGCGGTTTTTGAATTAGAGCGGCGCGGCGCGGCGCAAAATGGGCGGTACACATACCAAGTAATAAGGGCAGCGCTAAAATGATGAGTGTTTGGCTAAGGAAGGCGGCAACATCCAGATCAATGTCTGTGAGCAAGTTGCGTGTCGGCGGATAAAACGCGCACCAAAACAGAATAGATATAGGGGTCAAGAATGCTGCCGCGAGGCTGGACGTCGCCGTCAGAGACACGGACAGCGCCGTATTCGCCCGGCCAAACATAGCCAAAAGGTTAGAGACGTTCCCGCCCGGACAACAGGCAATTAAAATCATGCCGAGCGCCACACTCGGCGCCGGGGAGAGCGCATAGCACAGCCCCACTGTGAGGAGAGGCAGGCCTAATATTTGCGAAATAACGCCGCCCAAATAGACTTTTGGGTTTTCCTTGAAAAACCTGAAATGCTCTGCGCGCAGGCCAAGCGCGACTGAAAACATCATAACCGCCAGTATAAGCGCCAGCAAAACCTCGGACGAGCCGCCAAGGTCAAGATGAAATTCGTCTAGGGCCGAATTATTCAAAAGGATAACCAATCATAAAGTATCTACTCAGCGGTGCGTTATTACTATGCTGGATGAAACTCGCCGCCCAGCACAACGCCCCATACGGGAATATCAGGCCAGTCTTCGGGAGCCGTCTCCATCGGGTTGGCACCCAGAACAGTGATGTCTGCGAGTTTGCCGGCCTCGAGAGAGCCGATTTTACTTTCCAATCCCAATGACCAAGCGGCATTGATTGTAATGGCTTGCAGGGCTTGTGTTTTGGTGAGGCGTTCTGACAGTGTAGACACGCCGCCTTCTTTGGTTGCGCGGGTCATATGAACACTGGCCGCGCGTAGCGGTACGGGCGGGGCGAGGGGGGCATCCGAATGCACGGTCGTTCGCAAGCCCAAATCCATAGCCGACCTGAGCGGCGTGATATATTTTACCCGCTCACCGATAGCGTCTTCGTAATTTTTACCCATATAAAATACATAATGACTGGCCACAGAGAGGCCGACATCCAGAGATTTCGCGCGTGCAAGCTGGGGGGGCGTTATCAGCCCGCCATGCTCAATGATTAAGCGCTGACCGTCTTGCGGCTCACCTTTGATCGCTGCAAAGGCGTCGAGCGTCGCATCTTGGGCTGCGTCGCCATTGGAGTGAATATGAATATCAATCCCTTTATCCCAATAGGGTTTCATGGTGCCCTCAAGCGCATCGGGGCCTGTCACCCACAGGCCTTTGCTGCCTTTGGACTGGCCGCCAATATAGCCCGGTTCTGACAGACGCATGGTTTGAGAGTAAAAGGCGGCATCTGTGAAAAGCTTAATCTGCGGCAGAACAGGCGCGCGGCGGGTCGTATCTGCAGCCATGTCCAATACTTTGTCCGGAGCCGCTTCGCCAAATTCTGCGGAAAACGCGCGATGCTCGGGCACGAGGAAAAGGCGGTAAGGATCATCATCGCTGTAATGGGCGGCAATATGTTTGTCTTCGAGCGCGCGGCCAAAAATGCCATAACCCATCTCCGCAACGGTCGTCACCCCGGCGGCGCGAAACAGCGTCTCATACCCGGTAAAACCTTTTTCGATATGGGCCGGGTTAAGTAAAATAGGGCCAATGGCGGCGAACAGGGCAAGCCCTGCATCTTCATATATACGGCCCGTTAGTTCGCCGTTTGCGTCCAGATCAACCCCGTGAAATTGCTCTGCCAAGGCGGGGGTAAGTTTCGCCATCTCTATGGCGGCGGAGTTCAGATAAAAGTCATGACCCGAATAATGCCAAATGAAAAGTGGGCGCGTGGTGCTCACGCGGTCCAAATCCTGCCGGTCAATATCGCCTTGAACGAGGTTGTGATAGCCAAACAGAACGAGCGGGCCGTCAGGGGCGGCGGCTCCAAATTCGGCGATTTTTGCTAGCAAGCTCTGTTTATCAGGGAGGCCTTGCGCCGTTCCTTTGGGGGTTTGCATATCCCACGGCGGTACAAAGTCCAGACCGTACATCATTGACCCTAGTGTCATATGGACATGTGGATCGATCAGGCCGGGGACAAGTGTTTTATCTTTAAAACGCTCATCAATCCGCGCGCCTTTATAGGCTTCGCGCAAGTCGCCGAGTGACCCCGCCGCGCGAATGGTATCGCCTTCTATCGCAATAGCGTCTGCATCTGGGTTATTTGGATCAAGTGTTAAAACGTGTTTTGCGGTTAAAATAGTGACGCTTGATGCGGGCGGCGCTGCCGTCTCTTGACAGGTTCCCACTAGTAGGCTGGCAATCAAGATAATGAGCGTTGCTAATTTAATCATAAGCTACGATGACTGAAAAATATTATGTGTGCAAGAGGCAGATTAGGCGTGATTTGGACGTGATACCAAGTAGAAAGTAGATTTCAAATAAACGTTATCATACGCATTTTTTACTTTTGTAATTTTTAAAAAGCGCATAAAATAAACGTACGATGTCCTATGAAGGGACTCGATATTGACGTTTTACGGAGGTCTCTATGTCCAAGCGTCACCGAAAGTCTAAACTCATGCTCTTGTCAGGCGATGGCGATGATCAAGGTTTATATATGCCTGATTTAAATCACGATATGTATGAAGCTCCTCGCGGCCGAAAACCTCGCGGCAAACAAAAGCGTTCACAGCAAAATCACAAAGTGGCCTATTACGATTAGGTTTCTTTGACGTCAGTGTGTTTAAGCAACTGTTGATCTGCGCTGGACTTAGCTAAGAAGCGTTAAAGTCGTCCGGAAGGCCGGGCGAGCGTTGAGCCGTTCAAGGTAAACGCTTAGCTTAGGGTAGTCACCGGACAAAACACCAAGTGTACTCGCCGCAAGCAATGTAAAGCCCATCATGATATCAGCGGCAGTCAGTTTGTCGCCAATAAGGTATTGGTTCTCTCCGAAGCGGCTTTCAATAAAGGTCAGCGCTGTTCGCGCGCGCAGACCCGCATCAGCGATCAAATCTGTTTGCGCCATATAATCCGTGCGGTATTGCGTGAGCCAGACAATATTGCCCAGCGGGCCAAAGGCAGAGCTTTCCGCATAATGAAACCATTGCAGATATAAGCCTCTGTTGGCGTCGCTCTTTAGAGGTTCAAGGTCGTGGTTGGGGTATCGGTCTAAAATATATTGAACGATCGCGCCTGACTCACAAATGATGGTCTCGCCGTCTTGGAGCGTTGGAATTTTACCTGTTGGCGTATCTTGTATAAAAAACTGATCCGATGTGGGTTTGAACTCAACCATCTTAAGCTTAACCGGTAATTTAAGTTCCTCCAGCAGCCAGAGAACCCGAAAAGCACGTGTGCGCGGCGCGGCGTAAAGCGTCATCATGGCGTGTTTACCGCTCTCATTTCTTTACGCCAATTTACATATCCATAGACGGCATTGATCAGAAAGGCCGCGTAAACGGCGCTGGTCAAATAGAGACCTTTGGAAGCATATAGCGGGACGGCGATGATATCGACAATGATCCAGAATACCCAGTTTTCAAGCTTGCGCCCCATCAACAAAAACTGAGCAACGACAGAAAATGTGAGTACGAAGGAGTCGATGATGGGCAGGTGCGCGACAGTCGTTTGCGCGAGAAATGTCCCATATCCTAGAGCTGTGATCACGGCCATCGGAAAAAACACGAGCACAATAGTCAGCGGCTTGACGCGCGTGATGGGCCGTTCTGACAGTTTACTGCCGGGCTGCACCCAAAGACGCCAGCCGATGAGATTTGTGATAATAAAAAATATCTGCAAGGTCACATCAGCGTAAAGTTTTGCTTGGAAAAATAATATGGCAAACAGCATGCAAGCGATGACGCCCAACGGCCACGTACTCCAATGATTGCGCGCAGCCAAGAAAACGGCGGCCACCAGTACGATATTTGCGATGATTTCAAGCAAAGACATGTGTTTTCATAGGCAGAGACGAAAGGGATGTAAATTCATTCGAAGGCTATGCTTGGGTTTGAATAAGTATTGAGACCTTGACCAATGAGGTGAAAGACATCCGCAGAAGATCAAACTTATTCTTTTTGTCTTGTCACAATTGACGGGGTGGGCTTTAAGGGCGCGGTCAGAGGGCCGGGCGGTCGCGGAGATTTATCTTCGAGGAAAGTCCGGGCTCCATTAAGGCAGGATGCCGGATAACGTCCGGCCAGCGCGAGCTGAGGGAAAGTGCCACAGAAAGCAAACCGCCCAAAGGAGGCTTCGCGTAAGCGAAACGCCTGAAGGGTCAGGGTGAAAGGGTGCGGTAAGAGCGCACCGCGTTTTGGGTGACCAAAATGGCAAGGTAAACCCCATCCGGAGCAAGACCAAATAGGGATAACATATGGCGCGTCTTTTCGCCGTTATCCGGGTCGGTCGCAAGAGGCGGGTGGTAACACGCGTCCCAGATGAATGATCGCTGCTCGTAAGAGTACAGAACCCGGCTTATAGGCCCTCTGACGCTTTTCCTAACTTATGCAGTTCAGACCTGCATTTTTGCGGTATTTTTGATAATCACTAGGGGTTGCCAGAAAAGCCTATTCTGATACATGCCGCCACATGTTTGAATTAGAGCTTTTTATATCCGCCTTCGCTGTTTTGTTTGTGATAATCGACCCGCCGGGATGTGCGCCGATTTTTGCAACGCTAACGCATGGCACATCGCGCAAGCACCAAAGGGTCATGGCGGTCAAATCTGTCTTTGTCGCGGCGGTTATCTTGTTTGGTTTTGCTTATGTCGGTGAATTTATTTTTGCCAAGCTTGGGATCAGTCTGGATGCGCTGCGGATTGCGGGCGGTATTATGCTGTTCATCATTGGCTTGAACATGGTGTTCGAGAAGCGCACAGAAAAACGCGAAGACCGGGCCGAGGAACTTCTCGAAGAAACGGCTGATCCTGAGGATATTTCCGTGTTCCCGATGGGTATTCCAATGATCGCCGGGCCGGGCACGATGGCGTCATTGCTTTTGATGATGTCGGATGCCCAAGATTGGCATGATGAGGTGACGATCATGGCCGCATTGGCGCTTGTTTTGATCATCACGTTTTTATCGTTTATCGTCGCCGGGCCACTCATGCGGTTAATGGGCAAGAGCTTTACCAACGTTTTGACCCGGGTGCTCGGTGTTCTGCTCGCGACGCTGGCTATTCAGTTTGCGATTGACGGGGTTCAAGGCGCATTCTTTTAGCTTAACACACGCCCCGCCACAGCATTGAGCTTGGCTAATATGGCTTTGTCACGCGCCTCTGGCGCAGTGATTATCGCCACATCAAGATTTGTTTCTATGCCCAGAGGTGACGGCGTGCGTGCCTCGCTCCCAAGAGCTTGTACAAGCGCGCGAACTGTGTCGGTCGCCGTTTGAGCGTTTTTGGTTAGAACAGCGATGACGGACGCCACATCGACATTACCATGCCCTTCGTGCCAGCAGTCATAATCGGTGACCATGGCGATGGTGGCATAGGGCAACTCCGCCTCTCGTGCGAGCTTGGCTTCGGGCATGTTGGTCATGCCTATCACATCGCATCCCCACGCGCGGTACATATGGGACTCGGCCTTCGTCGAAAATTGCGGGCCTTCCATTGTCAAATAGGTGCCGCCAGTATGAACTGTGGCTCCGGCTGATATTGCCGCCTTACCTGCGTGGGCAGAGAGCCGTGTACAAATAGGGTCCGCCATGGACACGTGCGCGACGCAGCCTTTGCCAAAAAAAGATTTTTCGCGTTTAAATGTGCGGTCTATGAATTGGTCGACCATGACAAAATGACCGGGCGCGTAGTCTTCTTTGAGAGAGCCAACCGCAGAGATAGAGAGAATGTCTGTGCACCCCGCGCGTTTCATAGCGTCTATGTTGGCGCGGTAATTCACATCGCTGGGCGAGAGCGCATGTCCACGGCCATGGCGCGGTAAAAATCGGAGTTTAACGCCATTTAACTCGGCAAAAAGAATAGCGTCAGATGGTTTCCCCCACGGCGTATCTATCTCTATCCACTGCTCGTTCTCAAGCCCGTCAATAGCGTAAAGGCCGGAGCCGCCGATAATTCCTAATGTCCAGTCGCTCATAACTTACTCCGCCGCAGGATAATCAGATTGCACGAATTTACCGCGCACCATACGGCTAAAAAAAATATCTCTCGGCGCAGTATCGTATGATAAAAACTGCTTCAGCACCGCTAGCATCATGTCTGTTGCGCGGTGTGTCTTGAGGTCTTCGATCTGCTCAAACGTAAACCAATCCACGTTGAGCAGTTCTTTACTGTCGGACGTAATGTCCATCATCTCATCCATCACGCGTTTGGCGAAGAACCACGTATCGAACCTTTTGTGGCGGTGCGGCGGCGTAATCGCCCGGCCAAAGACCTCAATATCAGTCACATCAGGCATCAGGCCTTTGTCCACAAAGGCCTGCCATGAGGGATCTTTTGGGTTACGGTTTGTCGACTTAGTGCGGCCTAACATTAACCCGGTTTCCTCATAAGTTTCGCGAAGTGTGGCCAAAACAAGCGCGCGGGCGCGGCGCGGCGCATAAGCGGATTCTAATACAGTTTCAGTACGCGCGGATAAATCCCCCGCGTAAGGCATATAATGATCGGAGCGGTCAACCCGCCCGCCGGGAAAGACATAGACCGAAGGCATAAAATCATGGCGGCTGGCGCGCTGGCCCATCAATATACGCGGATTATCTTTGGGCCCGCATAGTAATACCAGCGTGGCGGCCAGACGGGGACGCGCCGCGCGGTCCAGCGCTGCGCGCTGCGCCTTTTCCTTGTCGTTCATGACAATTCTGGGTGTGTGTGCGAGCAGGTCTTTCATCGACGTCGTCCCCGTGGATGTTGGCCGCGGTGTCCTTTACGGGGATTATTTTTGGGTTTCTCGCCGTGCTCTGGCTTTGATAGGATTTCAAAAATAAGGCCGCCCGTGACGGGCGTGGCTTCTTTGAGGCGTACCATAACTTTGCGGCCAAAGCGGTATGTGCCGCCAGAGTCGACATTAGTCAGGGCTTTACGTTTCTCGTCAAAGACAAAATAAGCATCCCCCAGTGTGCGCGCCGGAATAAATCCGTCAGCGCCCGTCTCGTCCAGAGTGATGAATAATCCCGCTTTAGCAGCGCCTGTGATGCGCGCGCCAAACTCTGCCCCGACGCGGCCCTCAAGATATTGTGCAACGTAGCGATCTTTGGCGTCCCGCTCTGCGGCCATGGCACGGCGTTCTGTGTCCGAGATGTGCTCGGATGTTTCCTTAAGGCGGGACTGCTCACGCTCTGTTGTGCCGTCGTGACCGAGCTTGAACGTCCTGATTAGCGCGCGGTGCACGACCAGATCGGCATAACGGCGAATAGGCGACGTAAAGTGCGCGTAATGGGTTAAGTTTAGCCCAAAATGCCCCTTGGGGTCAGGCCCGTAATAGGCTTGGCTTTGGGAGCGTAGAACCGCCATGCCGACGGTTTCTGTCAGGTCTTTTTCTTCGGCCATAGCGAGAAGCTTATTATAACGCGCTGTGCTGACGCGCTCACCGAGTGCCCATTTAAGCCCTACAGCAGGCAAGAAATCAGATAAGCTTTGCAAACGCTCGCGCGCTGGCGGTTCATGCACGCGCACGATGGTGGTCACGTTCTTATCAGACAGCGCTTGGGCGGCGGCGACATTGGCCTGTATCATAAATTCTTCGACTAATTTATGCGCGTCAAATCTGTCCCTTAGCGTAATCTCTGTGACGAGGCCTTTGTCATTCACATGCACGCGGCGCTCCGGTAGCTCAATCGCCAGCGGGGCGCGCTCATTACGGGCTTTTCGCAGGGCCGTGTAGGCGGCAAAAATATCCGCTAAAATATCTTTTACAGGCTCTGCAATACTGCCGGGTTTGCCGTCAAAGGCTTCTTGGGCTTGGGCATATGTCAGCCGCGCGTGAGACCGCATAAGGCCGCGTTTAAACACATGATCGATTTTGTGGCCGTCCTTATCAAAGCGCATTTTGACGGCCATGCAGGCACGGTCTTCGTGGGGGCGCAGTGAGCATAAATCCGCGGAGAGTTCCTCCGGCAGCATGGGTTCGACCCGGTCAGGCAGGTAGACGGAGTTACCGCGAATACGCGCCGAGGTATCCAGTTTGCTATCGGGCGCAACAAAGGCGGCAACGTCGGCGATAGCCACCCACACTATCCAGCCTTTTTTATTTTTAGGATCATCATCCGGGGCTGCAAACACCGCATCGTCAAAATCTTTGGCATCCACAGGATCAATGGTAACCAGCGGGAGATTGCGCAAGTCTTCTCTATATTTAGACAATGTCGGTAGTTTCAGATTTTTGGCTTCAGTAATAACATCATCTTCAAAGCCCACAGGAATACCGTGCTGCTCTAACGATATCATGGTGAAGGCTTTGGGATCATTAGCGGACCCAATGATTTTTAAAATCTCGACATTGCGTTCATATTTACCGCGTTTGCCCGACGCTCTGTACTGGACAAGAGAATTGTTTTCAGCGCTATTCGGGACTTTGAGAGGACGGGCTTCGTCGCGTATTTTTTTATCAATCGGACGGACTTTCCAGCCGCGTCCGTCCTGGTAGAGAATTCCCAATTGTTTTGTCGGGCCCCGGCCCAGCTTTTTCATAACAAGAGCGCTATAGCCTTCATCGGACTTTTTTATGCGGCAGAGCGCACGGTCGCCTACGCCGAGTTGCGCCCCCCGGTCTTTTGAGCCCTTTTTCGGCGCATTGCCCTCGCGGATAATCATCAGAGGCGGTTCGCCTTCGCCGTTCCATTTATCCGGAACGCCGATCAGATCACCTTGATCATCGACATCGCGCACGCGGATCACCATCACGTCTGGAAGCTCGCCTGCCTCCCGGTAAGTCTTGCGCTGCGAGATAATCAATTGTCCGTCATCAACCATTTTGCGCAGCGTATGACGCAAGTCGCGGCGGGCATCGCCCTTTATGCCAAGGTCTCGCGCAATATCACGCCGGGTTAATTTATCCGGCTTGGTGTGCACGGCCTTGAGAATCTGATCTTTCGTGACTGTCATGTTACGGCTCTAACGGCCCTGTAGATTTGGCACAAGGACAAAGGTTTTACCTCTTAATATGAGGTTTAAACATCGCAATTATCAATTAGTCTGACGCCCCGGCAATGCGCGGCGATAAGAAGCCGCGTTGGTGTATTTATCTGCCCGGAATTTTGCACCTGTAGTGTATAGGCATCAGCAGCACTGATATAATCCACACTGTCAAATCCGGCCCCTAATAGGGCCTCGCTTGCTTTAGAGGTAGCGATCCCTGCATCATGCCCCATTTGCAGCTTTGCAGCGCAATCTTTCATGATCACGTTAAGCTTTCGGGCAATGGCCAGCCCGTCTTCATCAAAATATTGATTGCGTGATGATAAGGCCAATCCGTGCGTATCGCGCGCAATCGGCGCGCCAACAATTTCAACCGGCATGTCGAGGTCCGCGACCAAGCGCCGGATTGTAGTAATCTGCTGATAATCTTTTTCTCCGAACACAGCCACGTCTGGCGCTACCCGGTTGAGTAGTTTTGTTACAACCAGCGCCACGCCTTCGAAAAATGTGGGGCGGTGATCGGTTTCAAGCCCGTCTCCAACACCCGCAACTTTGATCTTGGTGGAATGGCGCGGGCCGTACATGGCGCCGGGTTCCGGGATATAAATCATATCACATCCGGCGGCTGCGAGTTTATCCACATCGTCTGTTTCGCTCCGGGGGTAGCTCTCGAAATCTTCGCCCGGCGCAAACTGTGCGGGATTGACGTAAATGCTGGCCACGGTTTTGTGGGCATGCATACCCGCAAGGCGAACAAGGGACATGTGCCCCTCATGCAGAGCGCCCATGGTCGGTACAAACGCTATGGTTTTGCCAAATCCGCGCCACTCCCAGATGTGCCCTCTAAGCTCCCGCTCTGACCTAATGATAATGGGTTGTTTCGTCATAGTGAGGGTACTACGCCTATCCGCTGCCCGGCGCAATAACGAGGCATCCTGTCAAAGACGTTTTGAGGGCTGCACAAGCCTCTTGTGCTTGACGTGCCGTCAAAGATATAAAACGGGCGCGGTAGAGTGTGCGCTCGCCGCGAATTAACGGGGCGATGGCCGAGGCTTCGGGATTTATGATTTGCCCCGCCAGTGCCGTGATATCATTAAGCCGTGTTTGGGCGGCGTCGGCTGTCTGAAAGGCTCCAACCTGTATGCTCCAGGCTCGGTCGTAGGATTTTCCGGCTATTCTCAAGTCTTGCCGCCCGTCAATAACCGTGAGCGCTTCCTGATCCCTGCCGCGAAGCCTGACAGCTTGCGTAATGGATGTTGTTTGCGGTTGGATAGCCTCAGGCAGAGGATCATGGGATATCATAACGGGCTGGCGCGCGCTGATGGGTTTGACGCCTATGGCTTTGAAACTGCGCTCAACGAGGTCTTGCATATGCCGGTCACGAGAGCGGCCCGTTGCGCCGCCCAGCACGACAGCAACAATCCGGCGTCCGCTACGCTCGGCAGAAATGATCAAATTATAGCCTGAGGCATCCGTATAACCTGTTTTAAAACCATCAACACCATCAAGCCAATGCAGCAGGCTATTCGTGTTACTGTGGGTGCGGCCTTTCCATGTGAAATGCGTTTGGCCGAAATAATGATAATACCGTCGATGCTTGGTGAGTATCCCTGTCGCTAGCTTTGCCATATCGCGCGCAGTCGTTGTCTGCTGTGGATGAGGAAGGCCATGCGGCGTTTTAAAAACGGTGCGCTGCATGTTCAGTGCGCGCGCTTTGGCGGTCATTTGCGCCGCAAAAGCAGCCTCTGACCCGGCCAGCCTTTCTGCCAGAACAACGGCGGCGTCATTGGCGCTGCGCACAGTCAGTGCCTGTATGGCTTGGGCGACCGTAATCGTTTGGCCGCGCCGAAGGCCGAGGCCATATGGCGGGGTCGCGGCGGCGTTACGGGATACTTTTAAGGGCTCATCAATTTTGAGAGTGCCCGCATTTAGCGCGTCAAATGTGAGGTATAAGGTCATCACTTTGGTTAAGGAGGCAGGGAACCTCTGCCCGTCAACTTGGCGGGCATGAATGATTTCAAGCGTATCCGCGTCCACAACAATGGAGGCATAACGCTTGGGCGTTTGCGCCTGTGCATCCATCCATAGCAGAGATAGGCACACAAATATGAGTCGTAAAATACGCATAGGGTGTCCGTGTGATTCCTTACCCGGAGGTTAACGGTTTTGGGGTTACTCAAAGGTTAATATGGCTGTGATCAATGAACTCAAATGATCGTTTTACCTCATGAATCAAGTTTAGTGCGAGCGGCTTACTTTAAGCCGCTCGCTAGTGCTATAAGGACGAGAGGTTTCTAGACCCGCCTCGCTGCGAGCCGTTCTTTTTGCTGCTCATTCTCATCAAAATTTTGGGGATCAAGCCACGCCGAAAAACGAGGCTTGATTTCTGGCCATTCTTTATCAATAATAGAAAACCATGCTGTGTCACGGTTGCGCCCTTTAACAATACGATCCTGGCGAAATATACCTTCGTAAGAAAAGCCAAACCGTAAAGCGGCCGCATGGGATTTCGAGTTGATTGAATCGCACTTCCACTCTAGCCGCCGATAACCCAATTCATCAAAAACATGCGCCATCATAAGATATATGGCTTCTGTCGCCATGCGCGTCCGCTGCAATTCATGACCAAATAACACACAGCCAATTTCTACGCTGCCATCGGCTTCTCTGTTACGCATAAAGCTTGCGCTACCTATGGCCTCATCAGTGCCTGATTGAATCAGACTCATCACTTCCCACTCACTTTGTGATGCTGCCATCTCCATAGTGGCCTGCATATCCGCCCCGTTTTGAAACGGGCCAAAGCCCATATGATCCCACAGACCATCTGTTCCCGGCGCACATAAATGATTAGTCAAGTCGGTTAAATCAATAGACCAATCAACAGGCCGCACAGACACATAGCGCCCTATAAGGGCGACGCGTCCCGCCCGTTTCCGTACGGTAAAATTTACCAAATTGTCTATAGGTTTCATCGGATCCTCCTTACCTCAAAGTCTAAAGTTAGAGATAAATAGAGGCGAATAACATTAGGTTACCACGAGCGGCTTTAAGACGCTCATGATGTAGCACAAACGACCCCGTAAATTAAGAGATATTACGAGCCCGTTTTTAGGGGTAAATCCGTTTCGGTAGGCTCCCCGATATGTTTATGGACACACTCCAAAAAGCTGTCTTTGTGAATAGGTTGGATCAAATAATCAGTAAAGTCAGCATCGGTTTCTTTGATTGATATCTCACCTGTTTGGGGTGGTTTTAGACCTATGATCGGGACGGCTTGCAACTCATGTTGATGCTCTATGCCGCGTATGGCTTTACAGGTCTCAGCCCCTGACATAACGGGCATGACCATATCCATGATGATAATATCAAAAATTGCAAATTGGCAAAGCTCAAACGCTTGTTTACCGCTGTAGACATATGTCACATCGAAATTATCAGAGGACAGAATGTTTTGTATAACGCGCTTATTTATGCGGTTGTCCTCGGCGACTAAGATTTGAATTTTTTCCGAAGCCGCTCTTACGGGAGGGCCCGTGGGAATGAGCGCGGGTTCACGTGTTTTCTCATCGGCAATTGTTCGCGTGATTTCTGAGATTTTGGCCAAGAATTGACCTTTGATATAGGGGCAGGCCATGATGGTGACATTACTGTTTAAGTCTGCATCCGTGATCGACTCTTGATCTTGAGCAGCTACAAGAGCGATCACTGGCATTTGCGCAAGCGAGGCGTGCCCGCTGATTTTGCCAAGAAAGACTTTCGCGGATTTAGCAATGCCGCGCGTATCCAGAACTAACAGAGGAAGAGGGTGACGACCACGCACGATACCGTTTAAATGTTTGATCAAAGCCGGAGAAAACGTCATGAACTTTGTAGAATAATCTGTTGTCTCAAACAGAGCGTTATTGGACTGTAGCGCATCATTGGAGTTACTGACAAAGAGAATGTCATTGTTAACGTGCCGATCCGTGCTGTCTCTCACTTTCGTGTCCGTTTCGCGCCGTGTGGGTTGACGGCGTCGATCTTTGGGAGGAGGTGCGGCGTTCTCTACGACCTTCATCGGAACGTCGATCCAAAATGTTGATCCTTTGCCCTGTACCGATGTTACGCCGATGTCGCCGCCCATAAGCTCAACGAGGCGCTGCGAAATAGCTAGCCCCAAGCCTGTGCCACCAAAGCTGCGGGTTATTGATGTCTCTGCTTGGCTAAATTTATCGAATACGGAGCTGACATGTTCTTGCGATATACCAATTCCAGTATCTCGGATTTCAATTCTTATACGCCCGTTCTCAGACGGCATGACGTGAACTTGAACGGAGCCGACCTGGGTAAATTTTACGGCGTTACCGATTAAATTAAGCAGTACCTGCCGCACGCGCCCTTCGTCGCCCTCGAAATTCTTTGGAAGCCCAGAGGCGTAGGAGCTTTTAAAGTCTAAGCCCTTTTCTTCAATTTTAGTCGAGAGCAAAAGACCGATATCCATGACAATAGTTTCAAGGTCAAATACACTTTGATCAAGTTCGAGTTTTCCAGCTTCGATTTTTGAGAAATCTAGGATGTCATTAATAACGACAAGGAGAGCTTCGCCTGAATGCTGTATAGCAGAGACAAACTTTTTTTGCTCCGGTGTGAGGTCGGTTTTCCCTAATATTTGCGCCAGACCTAACACCCCATTCATGGGCGTACGAATCTCATGGCTCATATTCGCAAGAAATTGAGATTTGGACTCAAGCGCGACCTCGGACCGTTTTGAAAAATGCCGCACAGAGCCATCAAAAGAAATAAACGCCATAATCAAAATTAAAAACGTGACCGCGTAAACGAGTATGGCGTTTGTATATGTGTTCGATCTGGACGTATAATCCGGTAAAACAAAAGATGTGTTATGCTCTATCAATGCGATGAGTACCAAAGTGGCGAGAAAACCGAAAGACAGTTTCGTACTTAGCGCGCCGCCAAGAAGGCAATAATACATAACAATGGGTATCATCAGAACCGGCAGTGCGACAGATTCTGGCGCGCCGCCAGTTGTCACAACTGCGGCGCTTATTGCTGCTGTTATAACAGTGAGAAATATATTCCTCGCTACAATAAACTTGCCAGACAGGATAAGTTTCAAATTGCTATAAAGAAAACATATCACCAACAACAATGGTGGACCAAAGAACAGTTTTGTCCTGTTTTCAATGACATCGCTGTCTGACAAAACAAAGAAAGCAACAAAGGCGATCAACAAGGGTATCACCGCATATGTAATGATGGTTAAATTTCGGGCGCGAAAGTGCAAATCAACGTCGTGCTGATACAATGTCTCAAGAGCTTGAAAATGCCCATTTACTGTACGTTTTAATTTTTGAATAAGTGCAGGCACGCGTTATCCCCTCAGGAATTTGGGAGGTATCACAGTAGTATTAAGCCTATTTTAATGAAAATTTTTCGACTGCACTTATTTAAGTGTATAAGCTGAAAACAAACTGCAATCCAAATATCTCCCGCAATCGTTACATAATGGAGCTTCAAAGTTACCGTAGCCAACCTAAGCGCATATGATTGTGGCCATCTCATGGAAAAATGCGTTCACGGTCTTTTCATATGTGTATGAAACCCTTACTTTAAGGCAATGACAGTCATTCATAATATCATTCATTTTGGCCCTCCTAGTCCGAAGGGCCCCACTGGCCCGGGCTTTGGAAATGGCGAAGGCGACGGTGTTGAGCGCGGCGTTACAACAAAGGTTCGCCCTAAAACAAAAAAACCCGCAATGTACCGGGTTTTACTCATGAATGATGACTACACGCCGATGGAATTCGTGGTGTCTATTTTGATGGGCGTTTTTCAAAAAAGCGCTGAAGAGGCGACACGTATCATGCTTAATGTGCACCAGTCTGGCATGGGGACATGCGGAATATACACGTTTGAAATTGCCGAGACGAAAGTCGCACAAGTTATGGACGCGGCAAAACGTCAACAACATCCACTGCAGTGCACGCTTGAAAAAGTTTAAAGAGCCCCCAAATATGGATCTCGAAAGGAACTAATATGGCTTCATTTTCCCCGGTATTAGAAGACACAATTCATCGTGCCTTGACCTATGCAAGTGAGCGTAAGCATGAGCTTGCAACTCTTGAGCACCTTTTATTGGCGCTCCTCGATGATAAGGATGCTAATGCTGTTATCAAAGCATGTGACGTTGACGTTGAAACACTCCGAACGGACATCACGCAGTATCTGGACGATGATCTTGAAAGCCTCATTGTCGAGGAGTTTGAGGAAAGCCGTCCGACAGCAGGTTTTCATCGCGTTGTTCAACGTGCCGTTATTCATGTACAGTCGTCCGGTCGTGAAGAAGTGACAGGAGCTAACGCGCTTGTAGCCTTGTTTGCTGAACGGGAGTCGCATGCTGTTTACTTCCTTCAAGAGCGCGACATGACGCGCTATGATGCTGTGAACTACATTTCGCACGGCATAGCCAAGAACGGCGAGAACATGGTTACGCGGCCCATTAAAGGGGCGGATGAAGAGGTGGGCGATGAGGCGAAACAGCCTGACCCGCTCGAATCATACACGGTTAATTTAAATCAAAAAGCCCGTGAAGGCGATATAGATCCATTAATCGGGCGTGACGAAGAAGTTGAGCGCTGTATTATGGTGCTCTCGCGCCGCCGGAAAAATAACCCGCTACTCGTGGGTGATCCCGGCGTGGGTAAAACGGCGATTGCTGAAGGTATTGCGCGGCGCATTGTGAACGAAAAAGTCCCCGAAGTACTGGCGGACGCCACAATTTATAGTCTGGATATGGGGGCTTTGCTTGCGGGTACACGCTACCGGGGTGATTTCGAAGAACGCCTCAAAGCCGTGATGAACCAGTTGCAGGACACACCTGGCGCGGTTTTATTTATCGATGAAATCCATACCATTATCGGCGCTGGCGCGACATCTGGCGGGGCTATGGATGCTTCAAACTTGCTTAAACCGGCGCTTCAAAGCGGTAAGCTCAGATGTATGGGCTCTACGACCTATAAAGAATATCGCCAGCATTTTGAGAAAGACCGGGCTCTATCCCGCCGTTTCCTGAAGGTCGACGTTTCAGAGCCGACATCCGAGGACGCTGTGAAAATTCTCATGGGTCTCAAGTCTTATTTTGAAGAATTTCACAAAGTCACATATACTGATGAAGCTATCGACGGCGCAGTCACTTTGTCTGTCCGGCATATTACAGATCGTAAGCTGCCTGACAAAGCAATTGATGTCATTGACGAAGCGGGCGCACGTCAAAGGTTACTGTCCAAAGAAGACCGCAAAGAGGTAATCACGATCAAAGAGATTGAGATGGTTATATCTAAAATTGCCCGTATTCCGCCCAAGAGTATTTCGCGTGATGACGAAAAAGCCCTCAAGAGCTTGGCTATGGACCTCAAGCGTATGGTCTTTGGCCAAGATGACGCGATTGAAAAGGTTGCCTCTGCCGTCAAACTTGCGCGGGCAGGTCTGCGCGAGCCAAATAAGCCTATCGGGTCTTATCTGTTTGCGGGGCCAACGGGCGTGGGTAAAACCGAAGTTGCAAAACAGCTTGCTATGACGCAAGGACTTGAACTTCTACGCTTTGATATGTCCGAATATATGGAGCGCCACACGGTGTCCCGCCTCATTGGCGCGCCTCCGGGCTATGTCGGATATGACCAAGGTGGTCTGTTGACTGATCAGGTCAATCAAAACCCGCATTGCGTTTTGTTGCTGGACGAGATTGAGAAAGCGCACTCGGATATATACAATATCCTTTTGCAAGTCATGGATAATGGAACTCTGACAGATACGAATGGCCGAACTATAGATTTTCGCAATGTCATCGTCATCATGACGACTAATGCGGGGGCAGCAGACGCGCAGAAATCTGAAATTGGATTTGGCCGCGGCCTTAAAACCGACGAAGCAAATGAGGCGATTAAACGCATGTTTACGCCGGAGTTCCGCAACCGTTTGGATGCGGTGGTGCACTTTGCGCCGCTTGAAACCAGTACGATTGCGCGCGTTGTCGATAAATTCGTTATCCAGCTTGAGGCTCAGCTCTCAGAGCGAAAAATTATGTTTGAGTTGTCCAAAGGCGCGAACAAATGGCTCGCAGAGCGCGGATATGATAAACGCTATGGTGCCCGGCCTTTGTCTCGGACAATACAAGAGCATATCAAGAAGCCGCTCGCGGATGAGATACTCTTCGGTAAGCTTAAAAATGGCGGTCTTGTCAAAGTCGGCGTGGATAGAAAGAATGACAAATTGTCATTCAAGATACTTAAACCCGCGCAGCTCAAGATCGAGGGCCGCAAAGGCGGCAAGGGACTTCCTGCACCAAAGCCGACTGAGGACGCTTAAGGGACTTTGTTTAAACACTTGAAAAGAGGGCGCTTATCGCCCTCTTTTTTTGGCTGATATATCAGGCTTTTGCGTCCAAAAGCGCAAGCATGGCTTCGGCCACGCGGGCAGTTTCATTAAGGCGCTCATAAGCGTCCGTTTTGAACGTAAGCTCGTAAGGCTTCACATTGCAGCGCGCGACGAGTTGATCATAAAGTTTCTGGAATTTACCCGGTGTGCCATCCATTGGCAAAGTAAAGACAGATTTGCCAGCTGTGCACGCATCGGTCAGCATATTAGTGCTGTCTTGGGTCACTAGGATTGTATCCGCCGCGCCTAGAAAAGCCATGTAAGGGTTCGGCTCTCCGCTCTCGTAAAGCCACACATCCTTATTGTCTTGCGCAAGGTCACGGTAGGCGGCGCTCGCCCAGTCTGGGGTGCGCCGGGATGTTGTGATAAGCAAAGAACGTCCGCTACTAAGCACATTTTGTGCGGCTTTCATATGTTGCGCGTGAACGTGCTCAGTTAGCTTATGCGTTTTTGACGTTCCGCCAATTAACATTGCCACCCGTGGCATGGTTAAATCAGCGAGCCTGTCTTGGAAGCTCAGAACCTGAGTGATTAATTCTGTATTTGTAATACGGTTAGGCGCGCCAATCATGGTGATGACGTTTTCACCAGAAATGTCATCATGCTGGGGCGCAATGACTAGATCAAACTGTTCCGGTTCAATCCGGGGATCCTGAACATAGACCGTAAAAACGGCCTCTCCCAGAGCTTTTTTAAGCGACATCAGAGGCGCAATCGCTTGCCGGCCGCAGCCAATCGCAATGTTGGGAAATGGTGCGCTCAGACCGTAACGTATGGGATCACCTCGCATTGTAAATTGCAATTTTGGACCCGCAGCTTTGAAGGCCCCGCTGGAGTCGATGATACGTTTATGAAAATGTATCGGACGTATTCGGGCGCAGGCTTCGGCTAGACCCAGAGCCTGGTTTTCAATACCGCGCCGTCCATCTGAAATCACCCAGCAAGAGAGGGGAGGTGGAGGCATTATCCGTATGTGACCGCCAAAATTTCATAGCCTTTTGCCCCGCCGGGCGCGACGACTTCAAAAACATCTCCCACCTCTTTGGAGATCATGGCCCGAGCAATAGGGGAGGTAATTGAGATTTTACCATCGCGGACACTGGCCTCGTCTTCACCTACGATTTGGTAGGTGCTCTCTTCGTCCGTATCTTCATTCACGATGGTGACACTCGCGCCGAATTTGACAGTTTCGCCGCTCATTTTCGCAACATCAATGACTTGAGCGAGCGTGAGCTTGGTTTCGAGTTCTTTGATGCGCCCTTCGATAAAACCCTGTTTTTCTTTGGCAGCGTGATACTCAGCGTTCTCGGAAAGATCGCCATGATCACGCGCCACAGAGATCGCCTGAATGATTTCCGGACGTTCAACGGATTTCAAATGCTTCAACTCTGTTTCAAGGGCAGCGTGGCCTTGAATGGTCATAGGGTATTTTTGCATGGTCTGTGTCCTTGTTGGCCGATTTTACATATCGGATCACGTAAGCGCAGGCAAATTAAGGGGTTTTTTTCGTAAATCAAGAGTTTAATTGGGCATCATAAGTGCGGCGAATATTTCATAAAAACGGCGACAGGGGTGCCACCCTGCCGCCTGCATCTAATGCACATCCAACGAAAGGAGACGACAAATGTTATTAGATCAGTAAAATTTGCCTTGCCGAGCGAGAAGAGTCAAGTGGATGATTGTTTGAAGCGCAATGAGCCTGTTTTTCTCAAAGGTCTACCCTAGCGGCAGCGCGATGTCGGTAGTTGAATGAACTCGCCTAATTTAATGTTAAAGTTCGCATCCAGACTGTTGATTTGGCGAATGTCTTCGATGCCAACGCAGAGCTGACGCGCCATTGAATAGACCGTATCGCCCTCGGAAACTTGATGCGGCGCATATCCCGGCGCAGTATAAATCGGCTGCGGTGTAGAACTAGAAACTGGCGTCATGGACGCGGGCGGTTGGTAGGATACGGGCGGCTGCACGTAAATGGGCTGCGGATTGATATAGACAGGCTGTTGGGGCTGCGCACTTGTATAATTAGGCTCTGGCTGAGTCGGCATATATGTCGTGGCCGCGCGTCCGCCGTTTATCGCGTCATATCCCGGAGTGCCGCCGCTTGCCGCTCCGTAGGCGCGATCAGTTGGCGCTACGTATGTTTGGGGTTGTGTCTGAGGCTGAGCATACTGCGCGGGTGTTTGGTAGGGTTGTGTGACAATCGTGCTCGTTTGCGTCACGGGTACGGGCACAGGGTCGCAGTTAATGCTCTTGTCACCCAGACCATATCCGGCCGCGCCGCCTGCCGCAGCGCCGATGATCGTCCCTTTGGTCCCGCCAATGAATTGTTTGCCGGCAACAGCCCCAATTGTACCGCCGACCGCGCCGCCAATAAGCTGCCTGTTGGTCTCTTGGCGCAGGCAATTATGATCGATGCGTGTATATCCGGTGTTGGCCGAAATCACGGGGTACTGGGATGTTGAAGACTGCGTGTACGTGACGGGCTGTGTTGTTCGCGTCGTGCCTTGCACATAATTGACAGGCTGCGTTGATCCTGTGGAGGTAGACGTTGATGTACCATAAGGCGACGAGCCTTTGTATTTTGTACTATACTGGTAATTCGGGTTTTCCTGCGACGTAGCACAGGCCGCAAGAATAATCGCGGAAACGGTAGACACACAAAGTAAACGGACAGACATGACACGAACCTCTCATCAATAATCGCATCCATTAGGCCTTGATATGGCTAATATTCCCTTAATAGCGGCCCAAATTTTGCAGTGCAAATGTATGCCTATCGCGCATTGTTGACCCGCAAGAAAATCCCGTTAGATTACGCCAAATTTTAAATCTAACCGCGAGCGGAGCCTCATATGAACATCAAAACCAAACCCGTTGAATATATGGACGGCAAGCAAAAATGTATCGGCTACATGGCGTGGGATGAAAGCTATGCCGACCCCAAACCCTGCGTGGTTGTTAGCCATGCGTGGGGCGGGCTTGATAGTTTCGCCGAGGATAAAGCCATTCAAATGGCCGCGCTGGGCTATGTCGGCTTTGCGCTGGACAATTATGGCGACGGCGCGTTGCCTGAAAGCGTTGAAGATAAAGTGGCGATGATGGGCCCGTTAAAAGAAGATCGTAAAGCGCTGCTCAAACGCCTTAAAGCGGGCCTCAAAGCGGCGGCCAGTTTACCCGAAGTGGACGGCGCGCACATGGCCATGTTGGGCTTTTGCTTTGGCGGCCTTTGCACCCTTGACGCCGCGCGCTCTGGTGCTGACCTGAAAGCCGCGATCAGTTTTCACGGATTGCTCGATGCGCCTGACCTGCCAAAAAAGAAAATCAAAGCCAAGGTTTTAGTTGCCCATGGCTGGGATGATCCTATGGCGCCCCCGGCGCATGTCACCGCGCTTGGCGAAGAGCTGACAGCGGCCAAGTGCGACTGGCAACTCCAAGCTTACGGCGGCACGACGCACGCTTTCATGGTGCCCGGCGCTGATAGTGGCGATGGTACGCTCAAACATAATGCAGATTCAGAGCGCCGGGCGTGGTCCAGCACACTTGAGCTACTGGACGAGGTCTTTGGCCTTCACGGTGTTGACGTCGCTTAACGTCATCCTTGTGTATGGTCGTCTATATTACTGGACGATTTCGTAAGTAATATTAACTGTCACAGACAAAGCCTGCTCCCCGGCGGCGATAGGCGTGCTCGCGATAGCCTCAGAGCGCGCGGCCAGCATCACCGGGCCGGGTTGGTTATATCCGCCGGACTCCGACAGATTGACAATCCGTCCCAGACGTACACCCGCCGCTCCGGCCATTTCTTCGGCTTGGCGGCGCGCGGTTTGAATGGCGGCGGCCCGGGCTTCTGATTTCGCGGCGTCCGGGTTTTTAATTGAAAACTGAACCCCGTTAATATTGTTGGCTCCTGCGCGCACCAAAGCATCCAGCATCGCGCCCACTGTGTCGAGATTTTCGCTTTTGGCTGTCACCGTATTGCGGGCCTCGTAGCCTGTAATTTTGGGTGCTTGGCGGTCTGAGTAATCATAGCGGGGTTGCAAGGAGAGCTGCGAGGTTTGAATGTTGCGCTGGGCGATCCCGGCGCGCAGCAGCTCATTATAGGCCGCGTTCATTTTGCGGGCATTGGCCGCCATAGCCTCGCTGGCGCTCATCGCTTGGGTGACAACTCCCGCTGAAACGGTCGCTGTGTCCGGTATGCGGTAGCTTTCGCCCGTGGCCGAGACCGTTATTTGACCGGCTTTGACGGCATTACAGCAAGCCTGCGCGCTTGCAGGGTTAGCGCTCATAAGCATGATCCCGGCGGCAAGAGCTGCGAGTTTTTTTGTCAGTTTCATAATAAATCTCCATTCTGCATTATGGCATAGGCGGCCCGCCGCAACAATTGCAAGACGCAGACCAAACGCAGTTTTCCGCAAAGGGTTCCCGAAAAGGGCTTTTCAGATCACGACGCCCGCGCTATACCGCGCGCTCATTACCAATGGGGGGATAGCTCAGTTGGTTAGAGCCATCCGCTCATAACGGATTGGTCG
>CAYGTI010000023.1:0-49461 GCA_964352785.1 uncultured Caulobacterales bacterium | reverse complement strand
CACCCGCCAAGCCAATACATCCGAAGTCAAAGGGCTGCGCTCAGAAGCGCGTGAGCTGAAAGAGTGCGTCGCTGAACTGACCCTAGAAAACCGCCTACTCAAAAAAAGCATGATCGGGGATGGGGGGTCAGACGAATGAGATATCCTGCTTCAGAGAAACTGGAGATCATCCGTTTGGTAGAGCGCTCGCAGCGCCCTGCCAAGTGGACGCTTGATAAGCTCGGCGTACCGCGGCGTACGTTCTACCGCTGGTATGACAGGTATCTGGATTACGGCGAGGACGGGCTTGTCGATCGCGCATCACATCCCGGCCGTGTGTGGAACAAGATACCTGACACTGTTCGCCGTGATGTGCTTACCATGGCGCTCGATATACCAGAGTTGTCGCCGCGTGAGTTAGCTGTGCGTTTTACAGATACCAAGGGCTATTTTGTGTCTGAAAGCTCGGTCTACCGACTTTTAAAGGCGCATGACCTTATATCCAGTCCGGCCTTTATCGTCATGAAAGCTGTCAGTGAGTTTAAGGATAAAACGACCGCCATAAACCAGATGTGGCAGACTGATTTTACCTACTTCAAGATCATCGGTTGGGGCTGGATGTATCTGTCGACGGTCTTGGATGACTTCTCGCGCTACATCATTAGCTGGAAACTGTGCTCCACGATGAAAACATCTGATGTCACCGATACGCTTAATATGGCGCTCGAAGCTTCTGGCTGTGACCAAGTCAATGTCGTTCACAAACCACGATTGCTCTCTGATAATGGCTCCAGTTATATCTCTGGAGACTTGAAGGATTACATCAAAGACAATGGTATGCGCCATGTTCGCGGTGCGCCGTATCATCCACAGACCCAAGGCAAAATCGAGAGATGGCATCAAACGCTGAAGAACCGCATTCTGTTGGAGAACTACTTCTTACCAGGAGACTTGGAACGCCAGATCGAGAGCTTCGTGGATCACTACAACCATCATCGGTATCACGAGAGCCTGAAAAACGTCACGCCCGCTGACGTCTACTTCGGCCGTGCCCAAACTATTTTAAACCGCAGAGAAAGGATCAAGAAGAAAACTATCGAACATCGACGCTTGCAATACCGCAAAGCCGTCGCTTAATATCAACCAAAGAGGTGAGCAAAGTCTCTCTTAGCCCAGACCGGAATCCGTGCCATTTTATATGACGACGGACACCGTGTCCGGCCCTGACGGAGAGGTCACGTTAACCGCTCCCGCCGCCATCGGCGCGCTGCTCACCGATTTAGCGCGCGGGCCTATGGGACGCTGGGACAAATCTGGCACGTTCGATATCTATATGCCGGGCATTGATTTAGCGGCTGTGGATGATCTGGCTTTGCTGGCTGGCGAGAACCGCTTTGCCGTTCAAACAGAAACGGGATGGGAAACTCTTCAAGCCCGAAATATCGAACTGATCAGCATTAACACCTATCGGTTGGGGACGTTCTTGCGCGGTCTGGCAGGGACAGACGCAGATATGATGGACGTGGTGCCTTCCGGCGCGCGGATTGTGTTCCTCGGGCAAGGGTTTGCGGATTTGCCTATTTCGAATGACCATTTGGGTGATCAGATTTCGTTGACCGCCACAGCGGCAGGGCGGGAGAGCGATCCGGTAAGTACGGTTTATTCGGCGCGGCACCTGCGTCCGCTCTCGCCTGTTCACGGCATAGCGCAAATGATTGAGGGAGGCTTAAACCTGTCTTGGATACGCCGAACGCGCACCGGCGGCGAGACGTGGGCGGGGATAGACGTTCCGCTCGGCGAGGCGCGCGAATTTTACCGTGCCGAATTTGTGAAAGACGATATCGTCATCACAAGTTTTGAAAGTGCGGAGCCGCGCCTTTCTGTCTCCGCCGCCTCACTGCAATCCATCGGCGCATATGATAAGATTCGTATTAGCCAAGGCTCAGATGCCTTCGGCTATGGCCCGGCTTTGGTGGTGCTCGCGGATTAAAGTCCATCATATGTGGGAGTTTTGCTCCAACTCTCCCCATTGCGAAACCTAGGTTCCTTCCTAAATAAAGAGCGAAGGAGAGTGTTGTGGCAAAAGATCCCTATAAATTACTGGGCGTGAGCAAATCCGCGAGTGAAGCTGATATCAAAAAGGCTTATCGCGGTCTGGCGAAAAAAATGCACCCTGATGCAAATCCGGGTGATGCCAAAGCTGAGGAACGGTTCAAGGAAATCACGGCGGCCTATACGCTGTTGTCGGATAAAAACCTGCGTGCGCAGTATGATAGCGGCAAAGTTGACGCCAGCGGTCAGCAGCAAAACCCGTTTGCAGGCGCGTACAGCGGCGGCGGCCCGTTTGGCGGTGGTTATCAGCAAACCGGATTTGGCGGCGGTGATGACATGGCCGATTTGTTTTCTTCGCTGTTTGGGATGCAAATGGGCGCTGGGCCGGGCGCGCGGGGGCGAACACGTGTGCAAAGACCGCAAAAAGGCGCGGATATTCGCTATAAATTGACACTCGATTTTGTGGACGCCGTTATAGGCGGTACAAAGCGCATAGGCCTTGGGGGCGGTGCATCTTTGAATGTGAAAATTCCCAAAGGTATTGAAGACGGCACCACATTGCGTTTGCGCGGTAAAGGACATCCGGGCCTGTACGGCGGGGCGGCCGGGGACGCGAAGATTGATGTCTCAGTCAAGCCTGACAAACATTTTATACGCGACGGTAAAAACATTCGGCTTAGCCTGCCGATCTCTGTGCAAGAAGCTGTGCTGGGCGCAAAAATTCGTGTGCCGCTGCCCGGCGGGGCTGTGTCCCTGAACATACCGGCGGGGACGAACACGGGAAAAACGTTTCGTGTGAAAGATAAAGGCCTGCCCGGCGGGGACTTTCTCGTCACAACACAGATTGTGTTGGATAATCCAAAAGATGATAACTTACGGGCTTGGGCCGAACAAACGGGTGTTGCGACAGATAATTCGGCGCGAGAAATGTTAACCAAATCGACGTAAAAATGAACTCCATATTCAGATTCTATTCAGGGGTCATAGGCTACAGCAAGGATATGATGTTCAAGGTTAGACATATTCCGCTGATCGCGGCGGCGGCTCTAGGCAGTTTTGCGGTGTCGTCTGCGGCGCAGGCCAGTCAGTCGCATTATCCGCAGCAATATCGCCCTGCGGTGACCTATCAGTCTCCGGCGTCTGCGGCGCAGAATCAGCGCTATGCCCAAGCGCGTATTTCTTACGCGCAAGCCAAGTCCATTGCAGAGCGCAGGGTTCCAGGGGCCAAGGTTGTGGACATTTCCCTGAACGGAAATACATACCGTGTTCGTATGGAGCGCCGTGATGGCCGTGTTGTTGATGTTTATGTTGACGCGGTCACAGGCCGTGTCCGATAACACCTACTAGCCACTGTGAGATTTCCATGCGTATTTTAGTTGTTGAAGATGATCCCGACCTGTCCCGGCAGCTAGCCGAAGCCCTCAAAGACAGCGGCTATGCTGTGGATGTGGCCAATGACGGCGAAGAGGGGCACTTCTTGGGCGATACAGAACCTTATGATGCTGTGGTGCTGGATCTAGGTCTGCCTGTGATTGACGGCGTTAGCGTTTTGCAAAAATGGCGCGCGGATGGCCGTAAATTCCCCGTCATTATACTAACCGCGCGGGATCAATGGAGCGAAAAGGTCTCGGGGTTTGACGCGGGCGCGGATGATTATTTGACCAAGCCGTTTCATACCGAAGAGCTTCTGGCGCGACTTCGCGCACTTGTGCGCCGCGCGGCAGGGCATACTACTGACGCCATCGAAATTGGCGGACTTTTGGTGGATAACCGTGCCGCCCGTGCTTTTGTTGACGGCATGCCGATCAAGCTGACGTCTCATGAATTTCGCCTTTTGTCATATCTTGCGATGCACCGGGGGCGTGTGATCTCCCGCACGGAACTGGTCGAGCATATTTATGATCAGGACTTTGATCGCGATTCTAACACGATTGAAGTCTTTGTCGGGCGGCTGCGCCGCAAGATCGGTACAGACCGCATTGAGACTGTAAGAGGCTTGGGTTATCGGCTTTCTGATCCGGCTGAAAAAATAAAAAAATAGCTATGGATACGCCGGGCG
This sequence comes from uncultured Caulobacterales bacterium, assembly GCA_964352785.1. Lineage (GTDB taxonomy): Bacteria > Pseudomonadota > Alphaproteobacteria > Caulobacterales > Maricaulaceae > JACOMS01. Next base: position 45,371 of record CAYGTI010000023.1, on the reverse strand, counting down.
CTGAGCTGAAATCCGGCCCGTCTCTTGTTCTGCGTCTTGTGCGCGGAGCGGCCCTGTGGGCGTTGCCGATTTTGGCGTTTACAGCGTTCGCGCTCACATGGTTTTACCGCTCATCCACATACCGCCTATTTGATGAGCCGCTGAATAATACGATCACGTCGCTGATCGCCTCTGTCGAAATTGGTGCAGATCCAATGGGTGAGAGCCAAGAGAATATAACGCTGAGCCGAGAACCAATTGATCCGCGTTATCAACAAGCCTTATCCGGGTATTATTGGATGGTGGGCACGCTTGCGCCCAACGGAGCGGTTACGCCGCTGCGGGCATCGCGGTCTATGGCCGAAGAGACCCTTAACCTACCAGCCGCCGACGCACGGATTATTTTAGACCGTCCGGGCACATTTGTGCAGTCAAGGGCAGATGGCCCGGATCAAAATGACCCTTTGCGGGTTGTTGCCAAGTCCGTGGTTTTTCAGAAAATGGCAGACCGCCCGCTTGTGATGATTGCCGCCGCTGACGGACGTCCTGCGGCGATGGCTGTCCGTAATTTTGCCGCGCTCGCGATTGGATTCATGATTTTGCTCACATTAGGGCTTATCATTGGTATTTTAACGCAGGTCCGGCTCGGACTGCGCCCGCTTTTTGAGCTTCGTGACAGAGTGGTGGATGTGCGCGAAGGCCGGGCCACACGTGTTGACGGCGATTACCCGCAAGAAATTCAGCCGCTGGCCAATGAGCTGAACTCTTTGATTGATCACAATAAAAATGTTGTCGAGCAAGCGAAAACCCATGTCGGAAATTTGGCCCATGCGCTCAAGACACCGCTCGCGGTTCTCATTAATGAGGCGGGTGGCTCTAAATCCAAGCTGGCGGATATTGTGACGCGCCAGTCCGAAGCTATGAAAAATCAGGTCGATCATCACCTTCGCCGGGCCCGTGCTGCGGCGCGCGGACAAGCCATAGGCGTGAGCGCGTCGGTCAACGACACGCTGGAGCCGTTGGCGCGCACCCTGGAGCGTATTTACCGCAGCAAAGACATCGCTTTTGACCTTAGAATAGAAGACGGCCTCATGTTTCGCGGCGAGAAACGCGATCTTGAAGAGATGGCCGGGAATTTGATGGATAATGCGTGTAAATGGACAGTGTCTGATGTGGTTGTGATCGCAAAACCCTCGCCGCAGGATGAGGCCATGCTTGACATTCGCGTCATAGATAATGGGCCGGGCTTACCGCCGGAAAAATACGGCGAAGCGCTTAAACGCGGTGCGCGCCTTGATGAGGCGACGCCCGGTACAGGGTTCGGCCTGGCTATTGTTGACGATTTAGCCAAAGCGTATAAGGGCGGAGTCATGCTTGGCGCGGGTCAAAACGGGGGCCTTGATGTGACATTGACACTACCAAGGCGCGTATAATTTATGAGCGATAAACCCATACATCTTGAAAACCGAGGAGCGGACGGTGCGCGTCTTTATTCTCCGTCTGCAGGGCGCAACAGCCCGGATATTGCCAATGTGCTGGCGCGGCGATTGCTGCGCGGTGCCCGCGTACTAGAAATCGCGGCTGGGACGGGAGAGCACGCCGTGCATGTTTGCGGTCGCCGAAGCGATATTATCTGGCAGCCATCCGATCCAGACGCGGCGTCGCGCGCGAGCCAATCGGCGTGGGCGTCAGAGTGTCCCGGGCAAATTTTACCGTCTATCGACATTGATACGACAAAGGCTGACTGGTGGAATGACCTTGGTTCTTTTGATGCCGTTTATTGCGCGAATATGATTCACATCGCGCCGTGGGAAGCGGCTTTGGGGTTGGCTACGGGCGCAGTACATCTGCTGTCTCCGTCTGGCATTATGTGTCTCTACGGCCCATTTCAAGAAGGCGAGCAAACGGCTGCGTCGAACCTAGAATTTGATGTCAATCTCAAGAAACGCGACCCAGCATGGGGTGTGCGTGATTTGGATTCCGTTAAACATATATTTGCAGATACCGGGCTAAAAGAGATGACCCGTATCGTCATGCCCAAAGAAAACAGGATGCTGATTTTCTCTGAATAGACTTTTCATGACTGGATCGGGAAAACATGTACATTTTGTCATGTTTTGGACAGATTTAGGATAGACGCCGGACATCATCCTGCGCACATCATGGAGAGTATTGTGAGACCGCAATCAAACCGTAACATAGCAGGTGCTCGTAAAGCCGCAGTTTTAAGTTTCGCATCAGCGGGCTTGTTCTGCGGCGCTGCTTTGAGCGCTCCCGCCGCGGCTCAGCTTTACCAGCCGACGCCCGTCGTTATGAAAACGCCGCAGGAACGTCCGAGCTCTATTGCTGATCTTGTGGAACGGATCAGTCCGGCGGTGGTCAACATCAAGGTCGTCACAGAAACGGGCGAAGTCACCTCCGAGGGCCAAGGCTCCGGTTTTATCATTTCACCGCAAGGCGAGGTCGTCACAAATTATCATGTCATTGAGGGCGGACAAACGATCAGCGTTGTCTTTAACAATGATGTGACGTTTCCGGCTCAGATTGTCGGGACTGACGAAGAAACAGACCTTGCGCTACTTAAAATCTCTAGCCCTCAACCTTTTCCGCATGTGAACTTCTATCAGGGCGCGCCTATCCGTATTGGTGATTGGGTGATTGCAATCGGTAATCCGTTTGGCATAGGTCAGTCCACGAGCCTTGGGATTATTTCAGCTATTGGGCGTGACCGCGTTGAGTCCGGCGCTTACGTAGATTATATTCAAACGGATGCGACCATTAACCGGGGAAATTCCGGCGGCCCGCTGTTTAATCCTGCCGGGCAAGTTGTGGGCGTTAACTCTGCGATTTTCTCCCCAACAGGGGCAAGCGTTGGGATTGCTTTTTCTATTCCGCATCAAACCGCGCAAGAAGTCGTTACGGCGCTTCGCGTTGATGGTCGGGTGCGGCGCGGCTGGCTCGGCGTTGGCCTTCGAACGGCGGAGTTGTCGCGCGGCAATAATGCGAGCCCGCATAGTTCTGGTGCCATTATAAACAATATTGTTCCCGGTAGCCCTGCGCATAAATACGGCATGCAAATCGACGATATTTTAATGAAAATTAACGGCAAGGCTGTGGCGGATTCTGTCGAAGCCACTCGCCTAATTGGAAAATTTAAGCCAGGCCAGCAAGTTCAGTTCGAGTTTGAACGCGCCGAAACTATTCAAGCGCTGGCACTGGTTGTCGATGAGCGGCCACAAAAAGATGCTGTTGAGCGCGCCAGATCCGGCGGCGCGATTAGCGTCGGCGGTACTGCGCCTCGCCGCCCGTCGCCTACGTCGCCGGCCCCAGCCCCGACGCGCGCCGGAAGCGACGGCATGTCGTTAGTTGATTTGGGCGCAGAGTTTCGCCGCTCCATCGGTATGAGGGCCGACCAGAACGGTGTCTATGTCGAGCGCGTTGACGCCGGAAGTCACGCCGCGCGCAAAGGTATCCAAGGCAACATGGTCTTGCTTGAAGCGGACGGGGCTCCCATATCAAGTGTACGCGGCTTTCGCCGCATGATGGATATTGCCCGGCAAAATAATGTCTCAGAAATGCAACTGTTGGTGAGAACCATCAATGGAAGCGAAAATTATGTCTCTCTGCCTATTTAGAGAGACGCTATAAAGGAGCGCAGGATGCGTATTTTGGTTGTCGAAGATGATGAAGTTGCAGCGGAATATGTCCGCAAAGGCTTAATGGAAGCAGGGCATGTTGTCGATTTGGCAGCCGATGGCGACATGGGGCTCGAAATGGCCCGCGCCGCAGATTATGACGCTCTGGTGCTGGATCGCATGATGCCCAAAATGGACGGCTTGGAAATGCTTTCTCACCTGCGTGAAGATGGCGACTCGACGCCTGTGCTCATTTTATCCGCGCTCGGCGAGGTGGATCACCGCGTTGAAGGCCTACGGGCTGGCGGCGATGATTATCTGGCCAAGCCTTACGCATTTTCAGAATTACTTGCCCGCGTCGAAGCTATTGGTCGGCGTAGCGACCCAACGGCGGCCGTTACAAAACTAAAAGTCGGCGAGCTTGAAATGGATTTATTGGCCCGCACGGTCAAACGTGAAGGTCAGAACATATTATTGCAACCCCGCGAATTTCGTTTGCTGGAGTGCCTGATGCGCAACGCCGGACGGGTTGTCACCCGCACGATGCTACTCGAAAAAGTTTGGGATTATCACTTTGACCCCCAAACTAATGTGATTGATGTTCATATTTCGCGTTTGCGCGGAAAGATTGACAAAGACTTCGAGACCGCTCTGTTGCACACCGTGCGCGGCGCTGGTTATCGCTTGCAGCCTTAGCGGCTTATTCGTAGCTTGCGGTGATGTTTCCCGCGCTCAAACGACTATATCGCAACACGCTTTTCCGGCTAAGCCTGCTGGTTGCGCTGCTATTCGTTCTCAGCTCGGTGGCGCTGCTCGCCTATGTGTATTTTGCGACGATCAGTTCGGAGTTTCGCCGGATTGACCGCGCGCTTGTCTCTGAGATCAATGAACTTAATGTGTTGTTTGAAGAGCGCGGACCTGGCGCGCTTTCGACAGAGGTTTTCTTGCGATCAGCATCGCGCGAGGGGCTTTACCTGATTGTTTACGAGAAACAAGTCACAGGCAATCTGGTCGGGCAAATTGCAGGTGATGATATTGATGTGGATAATTTGCTTGTCCAAAATATCGGCATGACGCTCTATAAACGCCGCTTTACATATGGCGCGCGGGAGGATGAGGACTCTGATTTTCGCGCCCGCCGTGCGCGCGGTCTTGTCGGCCCGTTGCTGGACGGCAGCGATATCAAAGGGCAAATCCTCGTGGCCCGCGACGTCGAAGTCACAATGCGTACCGCTGACCGTGTGCGCACCGCCATGATGACGTCTGCGATTATTTCTCTGGTGATGGGACTGATCATTGGCTTGTTCGTCTCGCAGCGTTTTTCGCGACGGGTAGAAGACTTTAACCGTTTGGCCACGGACATTCGTGCAGGTAATCTTGATCGCCGCGCGCCTCGTAATTTTAGCGAAGACGAGCTTGATTTGCTCGCCGAGCATTTGAACGCGATGCTGGATCACATTGACCGCCTGATGAAAGCCATGCGTTATGCCGGCGATAGCATTGCCCATGATTTACGCTCTCCCTTGACGCGCCTTCGCACCCGGCTTGAGAGCGCCGCCGGGGACATCAAAGACGAAACCGCGCAAGATACCTTGTATGCGGCGGCTGATGATGCCGGACAGCTTTTAAAAACATTTGATTCTGTGTTGCGCATTGCGAGACTTGAGGCGGGCGAGCGCCGGGAGCTTCTGGTGGATGTTGATCCCAAGCCTATGCTGGATGATATTGCCGAGCTTTATGAACCCGCTTGCGAAGACGAGGGGCTATCATTTACCGCGAATATTAGCGAAGGATTGATTGTTCGTGCAGATCGCGGCTTGCTCTCACAAGCTGTGTCCAACTTGGTTGAGAATGCAATCAAATATACGCTCAAGGGGGGTCAGATTGTTTTATCATTGGAGCGTAATAAGGACGGGCGCGTCGAAATTTCTGTGACAGATAGCGGGCAAGGTATTCCGCCTGAGGAGCGTGAGCGTGTAAAAGAACGTTTCGTACGCCTAGACAAAAGCCGCTCTTTGCCCGGTAGTGGCTTAGGCCTTGCGCTTGTCGATGCTGTTGCTGATTTGCACCGCGCCGAATTTATACTGGACGACGGTATAAGCTCAGATGAGGGTAAGGGCCTTGCCGCCAAGATTGTATTTCCCCGCCGCCGTAAAACAAAGACGTAGAGCCCAAACAGCGCTATAAGGCGTCTTATGAGTACGATTCAAGAGGCCATCCAACGCGCGCGAACTTACGCGCCTTATTTGTCCGAAAGTCTTGAGCTATATCCTGATCTTGCGTCGGCTCTGAAAGTAACCCCGCCGCAGACTGTATTTGAAGATTTGGTCGCAGAACTTCCAACGGAAATAATGGATTTTGACGCGGAAATGTCGGCTCTGCGTGTCTTAAAGCGCCGGGCGCATTTACTTATTGCTTTGGCTGATATTGCTGAGGTTTGGGATTGGGTAGAGGTGACTGAGCACCTCACGCGCCTCGCGGATTTATGTATGTCGCGGTTGCTTCGCGCCGCCGGGTGCGAGGCCGGTATAGACGGTACACCGGACAATCCTGTTCCGGGATTCTTTGTTCTTGCGGTGGGTAAATACGGCGCGCGGGAGCTGAACTACTCCAGTGATATCGATTTCAATGTTTTTTATGACCCGGCTCTTTTGACGCTTCCCAATATGGCCCGAGCTGAGCGCACCCTCATAAAGCTCGTGCAGTCTTTGATCAAAGGCTTTGAGCGCATCACGGGAGAGGGCTATATTTTCCGCACGGATTTACGCTTGCGGCCAGACCCGCGCTCCAATGCGGTTGCGGTCTCTACGCGCACGGCTGAGCGGTACTATGTGACGCTCGGCCAAAACTGGGAGCGTGCGGCGATGATTAAAGCCCGTGTGTGCGGCGGTGACTACGCTGCAGGGCAGGACTTTGTCGATCATGTGCTCTCGCCGTTTATTTGGCGGCGTAATCTGGATTATGTCGCGATTGACGATATTCTGGCGATTAAGCGCCAAATCCATGCCGGCAAAGGCGGCATGGATATTCATGTTCCCGGTCATCACTTAAAGCTCGGTAAGGGCGGTATTCGCGAGATCGAGTTTTACGCGCAGGTACAGCAGCTTATACTTGGCGGGCGACTGCCCGAACTGCGAAAGATGCGCACAGTCGATGCTTTGGCTGAACTTGCCGAGGGCGGATTTATAAGCCCTGACGATGCGGCGCAGATGCGCGCGCATTACGGCGTGCTTCGCACCTATGAGCACCGCGCTCAAATGGTCGCGGACGCGCAAACTCACCATGTCCCAGAAGATGACATTGAGCGTGAAAATTTTGCTAAACTCTGCGGGTTTGATCATCGGGGCGCGATAGACGCGGATATATTGCGGGTGTTGACGGATGTACATGCGCGCTATGTTGATCTTTTCCCTGACTTTGAAACACTCTCTTCGCGCGAAGGTAGCCTTGTCTTTACGGGAGTAGAGCCTGGCCCGGAAACTCTCGCGACCTTTGTGCGCCTTGGATATGCTCGCGGCCCTGAGGTGTGGCAGGATATGGCTGGCTGGCTTGGCGGACGTATCCCGGCGACAAAAACAGAACGCGCACGCGAGTATCTCACGGCGCTCGCGCCGCGCTTAATCGATCTTTGCGCTGATACGGGGGAGCCAGATCGCGCTTTTTATGCGTTTGCACGGTTTTTCACAGCGGTGAAGGGCGGTGTGTCGATCCTGTCGATGTTTATAAATGAGCCCGAGCGGCTGGCACAGCTCATTCTTTTGATGTCACGTTCCGCGCGTATTGCTGACCGTCTTGCGGAGAGACCCGCTATCCTGGATGCTATGGCGGATCCTGATTTTCTCAACATACAGGTCGGCACATTACCGCAAAACTATGAGAATGCTTTTTCTGAAGCTGTCGATTTTGAAGAGGCGTTAAATGTTGCCAGGCGGTGTGTGCGGGAGGATCATTTCCGGATATCTGCAGGCGTTCTCACGGGGCATATTGAAGTCGGGAAAGCGGCGGGTCTGTTCAGCACTGCGGCGGATGCGGCGGTTGTAGGTTTGCTCCCGGCGGCCATCACCGAGACGAAGCGTGTTAGCGGGCCTCTTCGAGGCGACGTAGCGGTTATAGGTCTTGGCAAAATGGGCGGGCGGGAAATGCGTCTGACATCTGATTTGGATATTATGCTGGTGTATAAGCCAAGCCCTGAGGATGAAACCCCGCAGCTGCTTTATACCAAAGTCACTCAACGTTTGATTAGCGCGCTGTCAGCCGTCACAGAAGAGGGCGGCTTATTCGAAGTGGATATGGCGTTGCGGCCTTCCGGGCGATCGGGGCCTGTTGCGGTGTCAACCGAGGCTTTTTCGTCATATTATCAAGAGCAAGCTTGGACGTGGGAGTTTATGGCGCTCACCCGCGCGCGGATTATTGCCGCAAGCTCACCGTCATTTAAAACTGAAATGGAGGCTATATTGTCCTCAGCCGTTTTAGCCGGGCGTCCGGATCTTAATATGCCCCGCGATGTTGCCGACATGCTCCGGCGGACAAAGGCCGAAAAGCCGCTGCGCGGGCCATGGGATATTAAAAATATGGACGGGGGGCAACGGGACGCCGAGTTTGTCGCGCAGTCTTTTTACCTGCAAAATCGTGACGCTTTTTCCGCATCGGGCCGCACGGACAGTCAGGGTATGATAGACATCGCGGCAGGGCAGGGGCTGTTGCACCGCAAACAGGCGGCGCGCCTCATAGAGGCGGTAAAATTTTACGACGCGCTCTCTCAAATCATGAGCATGACTGGCAGTGAAACCGATATGACCCCGTCTGCTATGGATATGGCGGTTATGGCGCTGGACTTTGAATCCGGAGCTGATTTGCGAAAAGCGTTTGAGCGTCACAGGCGTTTCGTCACCAAACGTGTACATCAGTACATTTTCAACGATTAGTCCATTTCCCGTTAAATTGAGTTCAATAAATGTTAAAAAATGAGAGGATAAGGCCCTATTTCCGAATCCATTTCAACGTGAATTGCACCCGCCAGTTTTAGGGTTATTAAGCCGCGTAAGGGTTTTTGGGGTCTGCTTTTGCGGCGGGCCTTGCTTGTGATGGCATGGGCGGTAAAGGCGGCGGCCCAGATGATGCGGCGCCTTGCTCCGGCATATAAGAGGGTTGCGGGCTCTGGCTTTGGCCTTGAGGCTGGCTGTATTGCTGAGGCGTAGCGGCATAGGTTTGACCGGGCACGTAAGGCTGCGCCTGAGTCGGCGTTTGCGGTTCAGCAGGGCGCGCTGGCGGCGTAGCCTGTGGTGCCAAGGCGTACGCGTTGGGTTGGTGCTGGGGTGCTATCGGCGCGGTTGTTACAGCATTTGTATAAGGGCTTGGCATGGCTGTTTGTTGGGGCGGCGCAGGATGTAGCGGAGCCGTGGGGGCTGGTTTTAGTTGTGCGTTACTTGCCAGTATTGGCATAGGCGGTGATTGCGGCTGGGTTTGCTGTGCAGGCTGCTGCGGCGCTGGCGACTGCAGATCGACCACAGCTCCGTCTGTCTCTTGGCCATGCGGCGCTGTTGCGCCGAGCCCGGAACTGCCATCTGAGAGAACATCGGCAATATCTTTGGCCAGACGTGAAATTTCGTCGGCCACTTCGCGGTCGGATGTGGCAGGCATTTTGCGCAGAGGCTTGTTGGGCAGGGTGAATATAACGGTTGTCCCTTCGCCCAAAACGGATTCGATTTTAAAATTACCACCATGCATTTCCACAAGGGATTTAGACAGGGCAAGGCCCAGTCCGGTGCCTTCTGTTTGGCGGCTGTTTTTAGTTTCAACCTGCTCGAAGGGTTTGGCAAGGCGCTCTATGTCTTCGGCTGAAATGCCGATACCCGTATCAGAAACTCGAACAATAAGACCGGCATTGTTGGCGGAGGCGTCAACGCTGACAACCCCGCCTTCGGGCGTGAATTTAATCGCATTGGTTAGAAGGTTCAACAGAACCTGTTTCACCGCCCGGGGATCGGCTTCGATTTCTTTGACTTGCTCGGCGCCAGACACAAGCTTGAGATGATTGTCCTCGGCGCGACCTCGTAGAATACGAACAACCTGATCAATCATATCGGCCATTTGCAGGGCCTCGATGTTGAGGTTCATTTTACCCGCTTCAATCTTTGACATATCCAGAATGTCGTTGATGAGAGATAATAGGTGTTGGCCGGAGAATAAAATGTCACTGACATATTCTTTGTAGCGCGGGTCGCCCAGTGGCCCGAACATTTCCTTTTGCAGGATGTCCGAAAAACCATTGATGGCGTTCAGGGGTGTACGCAGCTCGTGGCTCATATTAGCGAGAAACTCGCTTTTGGACTGGTTGGCCTCCTCAGCGCGGATTTTTTCCTGCTCGTAACTTTCCGCTAGTTCGACAATCCGGGTTTGTGATTTACGTAAGACGTCGATTGTTTTTTGCAGGGCTTGCTCGTTTTCCTGAAGCTGTTGCTCGCGCGTTCGGATCGCAGTGACATCTGTGCCGATACTGACGCGTCCACCATCATCCGTCGCTGTTTCTAAATATCTGAGCCAACGTCCGTCTTTGAGTTTAATCTCTATCCCTTGGCCATCACCTTGATCAACGACCTGCTCGATGGCTTGTTGGGCGTTATAGTCGACTGTTATGCGGTCGAGCCCTTTGGACAAGGTGCCCGGCGCAAAGCCGAAAAAGCTCTCAAACCGCGCATTCCAAAGCGTCAGCCGGTCTTTTTGATCCCAAATTACGAAAGAATCATTCATAGAGCGCAAGGCATCAAACAAGCGCGCTTCGGCGGCTTGCAGCCGGGCCTGTGAGCCTTTTTGCTCTGTCACGTCCAGCGCCATGCCGATAATAACCCGCGCATTGTCTCCGCCACGTGTCAAAGGATGGCCCCGGCAAGAGAGTAAAATAGGCAGCCGGGCGACGGCAAGATCGATCTCAAAGTCGCCCGACATGTGGGCGCGGCGGGCCAAATATAACAGGCGCTCGCGGTCTGCGGCGTGAAAAATACTCAAAAACTGCTGAACAGGCATGATTTGTTCGCTGTCTGGAAGCCCTAGCATTGTAGCCAATGAACGGCTCACATAGGCTTCGTCATGCGCGAGGTTTATTTCCCAAACACCGCCCCGGCTGCTATCAATCGCGGCGCGGTAGCGTTGTTGTGAGACCTCATTTTCCATATTGTTGACTTCGGATTGTTGGATGTGGGTCAACATATTGCGCATTAGGTACCATATGATCGCCCATGTTGCCATGAACATCAAAACGAGGAGCGCGAGCGTTGTCAGCCATCCACCCGAGCCAATTTTAGTCGAGGACATCACCAGATTTAGAGTTGATCCCGGGATAGGCTGCACGGCCAGCCAGACTTTTTCGCCGCCCATTTTGTGCGCTTGCAACGAGTTTGTTCCCGATTTGAGCAAGGATAAGAACTGGTCGCTCGGCATATCGTAATAGGCCGAAGAGCCTTGAGAGCCCATTTGCGCGGGGCCGTCAATGACGCGGCCATTGGCTTCGATAAGAGCAACAGTCGAATGATCACCGTTCAGGAGCGCGCCTTGCTGTAAGGCCACAATCAAAAAACTGTCCCCGGCTTTTTGCACAATAACCGGCGTGACTTCTCCGGATGCGCCAATAAGAGACGTGACTATGACGCCTGTTTGCGGAAATGTTGACAGGTTAATGCCCGTGAGCGGCGATGAGTTATTTGTTCCTGAGATAAAATTTCCCTGACCATCGACAATCGCGGCAGCAATGATGCCCGGCCCTTGAGAGACCCTATTAACGATACCGTTTGGCGTTTCTGATGCTGTCAATGTGCGGTTGATCCACTCTAACTGTGTGTTCAGATTTTTGGTCACATCATCAAGTTGGTAGCTCAGAATGGATGCGATCTGTGTTTGCGATTGCTCGCGATCACGCGCACGGTCTGATCCGATGATCAGGGCAGAGATACTGAGCGAGAGAAATAAGAAGATACCCGTGGCGAGAATGAAGGCTTGGCGGGGGGAGCGCAGGGTGAAGTTTTGAAAAATTTTCTCGCTGTGGCGAGATACCGTGAGTTCTCGGCGGTCTTCGGTTTGAAAAACAGAGGTTTGCTCCGGGTTGGCAGGGGGCACCATACCGCGCGCAGACCGCCCGGGCATAGGAGGGATATGGCTTTGAGGCGCTCCCTCGGTCTGTGGACGTGTCACCAAATTTCGCACGTTCATCCCTTTGCCGAATCAATATTCAGAATAGGGCGGAATATGAGATTGCCAAGCGATATCATCTTATTGAAAAATAACACGATTAGTCCTCGAAAACGTCAAGCGGCCCGGGTTTGCCGATGTAATATCCTTGGGCACCCTCAAAACCCAATTCGCGCGCGAAATACAGCATATCTTCGGTCTCGACGCCTTCGGCGATGAATTTCACATCAAGCGGTTCTTTGAGTGTCATAAGGGCCTTTAGAATGGCCTTTTCGCGTTCACTTTTGTAGGCGGCTTGAAAAAACTCGCCATCAATTTTAAGCCAATCAGCGGGCAGGGCGCGCAGGTAACGAATAGAGGCTGCGCCAGCGCCGACATCATCCATACAAATCGGATGACCGCGGTCTTGAAGTTTCGTCAAAATGTCTGCCGCATGGTCAAGCGTTTTAAGGTTCCACGTTTCAGTCAACTCAAGCATCAACTTTTTAGGGGGCGCTTTGTATGCCGAGAGGCACGCCATGAGTGACCTTTCAAACCCCTCAGCTTCGAAGGACGCGCCGGAAAGGTTGATAGCTATACCTGCAGCTTTAGGATTATTGTTAAGTGTGATCACCGCGCGGGCCAGCATAGATAAGTCTAAATCTTTGATCGCACCGCTGAGTTCTGCCGGCCGTAAAACGGTTTCCAATCCGCCCTCATCGGCAAAGCGAACAAGCCATTCATGGTGGGATATACTGCCATCCTCAAGATGGATAATCGGCTGTTGTAGAACCTCGAACCGTTCTTCGGATATATGTTCGCGAAAGCCGTGAAATGTGCGTAAATCGTTCATCAAGCTTTTATAAAGGGCACACCCTAAATAAAGTCCTTACGCTCGGGTCTTTATGCTCACAATCTTCGTTTTGTTTTTATCCGGTCGTGCCGAGAGTTTTGACCGCTATTTCAAGTGTATTTTTGGAGGGTTTTGACGCAATAATTGTTTCAAGCTCAGTGCGGATCAGGTCTTGCCTGTGCGTGTCGAGTTTTCGCCAAATTTCGTATGTTCCTAAAAGGCGTGCCGCGATCTGGGGGTTCTGGCTATCCATGTCCATGATTTGCTGAGTGAAGAGGCTGTACCCAATTCCGGTGACATGGTGGAAACCTTTAGGATTGTTCATGGCAAAGCTTCCGAGCAGAGAGCGTACGCGGTTTGGGTTTCCGGCGTTGTAGGCCGGGTGATGTAACAGTTCGGTTAAATCTTTTGCGGGGTTATGCATTTCGCGGCTGGCGGCAACAGCAAACCATTTGTCGATGACCAGCGGATGTTTCTCCCATTTTTCATAGAAATCCTGCATAGACTGATCAACGCGCCGCCCGCCCAAGCGAGTCAGGGTCATCAGCGCGGCGAGTTCATTAGTCATATTGGTGGCTGTTTTGAATTGTGACATTGCCAGCGGTGCCGCCTGAGCATCCTGCCGCGAGGCGAGCAAAGACAAGCAGCGATTTCGCAGGGCACGTCCGCCCGCAGAGTGCGCGTCGGCAGAGAACACACCAAAGTCATCAAGCGCGTGATAGGTTTCTATCAAATCACCTCTGAGTCCGTCTGCGACCGCACGCTGAAGCCAATGACTGGATAATTGCACCGCAATGGGATCACATTGAGATAAGCTTTGAATGATCTCTGTTTGCGCAGGAGGAGTTAAGACTAAACTCTTGAAATAATTGTCAAAACTCTGATCTCTTAATGTAGATTTTAATGCGTTCACATAGGCTTTTAAAGCGGGGTTTGGTGCGGGATTATCTCCGGCCTCTATGGATGTTGCCATATCAGCCATAAGGCTGCGGGCAAGTGTTTGACCCGCTTCCCAGCGGTTAAACCCATTGGGATCGTGGCGCATCAGGCGGATGAAATCCGTAGTGTTATAATCCGTCTTGAGGATGACGGGCGCAGAAAAGTCTTGCAACACAGACACGGTCACGTCTGCGTCTATGGGCAGGTCATAGGTCACATCCGCCGTTTTGTCCGCCAGGGTTGTCAGCATAGGATCGGATGTTGAACCGCCGCTGTGAACCACTTGCCAGCGGATCGGAATAACCTTGCCGTCCGGATGCACATCATTGCCAATGGCAGGCGGCGACTGGGTAAATGACAAGGTAAGGCCGGTCTCGCTGCGACGTGTTTCAAGCCGGACTTGCGGGGTTCCCGCCTCTTCATACCAGCGCATGAATTGCGACAGGTCACGGCCGGAGGCTTGTTGGAAGCAGACAATAAACTCTTCGATGGTTGCCGCTGTGCCGTCCAATTTCTCAAAATAGAGATCAGACCCTTTTCTAAAAATGTCATCGCCGAGCAGCGTTTTGAGCATACGAATCAGCTCTGCACCTTTTTCATAAATTGTCGCCGTGTAAAAATTGTCGATCTTATAATATTCCGATGGTCGCACAGGGTGGGCCAGCGGGCCTGCATCTTCAGGGAATTGGCGGGAGCGCAGCGCGCGCACGTCTTTGATGCGCTGCACCGTTGCGCCGCGCTGGCTGGCGGAAAATTCTTGATCACGGAAAACCGTGAACCCTTCTTTGAGGCAGAGTTGAAACCAATCGCGGCAGGTAATGCGGTTGCCCGTCCAGTTGTGAAAATATTCGTGGGCGACAACGCTCTCAATCCGTTCGAAATTCATATCTGTGGCCGTGGCCGCGTCCGCCAGCAAGAGAGAAGAATTGAAAATATTCAAACCCTTGTTTTCCATGGCACCAAAATTAAAATCACGCACGGCGACAATCATAAAGCGGTCCAGATCATATTCCCGCCCAAAAGCAACTTCATCCCACTTCATAGAGCGCTTGAGCGCGTCCATCGCATACTCGGCGCGCGGGGCGTCACCGGGATCAACAAATATGGTCAGCGGGATGAGGCGTCCGCTCTGTGTTAAAAACTCGTCTTCGAGCGTATCAAACTCTCCTGCGACAAGCGCAAAAAGATAGCAGGGCTTGGGGAAGGGATCTTCCCAGACGGCATAATGACGCCCGTTACCCAAATCTCCGGACTCGACACGGTTGCCATTTGCCAAAAGGTGTATGTACCCGGCCCGGTCGGCCTCAACCCGCACCGTAAAGACGGAGAGAACGTCCGGCCTGTCAGGGTAATAGGTCATGCGGCGAAAACCTTCGGCCTCGCACTGGGTGCAAAAGCGCCCGCCGGAGACATAAAGCCCCATTAATGTGGAGTTTGCGGACGGATTACACACAGTTTCAATATTAAGGGTAAAACTCTCCGGCAGATTATCAAGTATGAGCTGCGTCTGGGTGAGCGTGTAGGCTTCGGGTTTAAGTTTTTTGCCGTCAACGCTCACGAATTTTAGATCGATATTCTCGCCGTCAAGCTCAAGCGGGCCGGGCGCAAGGCGCGTGACTGACAGTTTTGACCTTATTCGTGTCGCTTTGGGACGCAAATCAAAATCCAGATAGACGCTCTCAATTTTAAAGTTAGGGGGAGCGTAATCCGAGAGGCGGGTGGGCTCGGGGGTCTGAGCAGGTGCAGTATCGGTACGCATGAGAACTCCTTGGTCGAGGTGCTTATGTGGGAGAGTAACCGTTAAAATCAAGCCAATTTTCCAGCATGAGTTGCGCGCCGCCGAATAATTATCAGGGTAGACAAGCTGGACGGGGTTTGTCACCACTGGGTTATGAGCCGTCTTAACCAACACCATCTGGAACAAGCCCGTCTTGCGGCAAGCGAACTGGGCGAGGCTTTCATGCCGCTTAAAATGCTCTCATCTGTCTCATGGCTGGATGCGTTTCGGCCCCGCTTCATTGAGCGCGGTATTTTGCCGACGCCTGACTATCCGTTTATTGATGTCACAGACAGTTTAGCTGCGATAATGTCTGCGCGTCGCCGGATTACGGGCGATCATGTTGTCTTTGACTGGCTACGCCGGCAAGCCGACAGCGCCGAGACGATGGCGCATATGCTGGCCGCGCGGGGCACAGCAGAGTTTTCGCGCCATAGTCAGACATTGTTCGGCTCCCCCACACGCGTCATGATAGACCGCACTACGCGCGTGATTGATCTGGCCCACCACATGGATCAGGCTCTAGCAGATTTGGATATCTCCAAGCTTGTCGTGGAGGGTTATGAGCATGTGCTAAACGCGGAAGAGTTTGCCGCGCGGCTGCGCCCGTTATTGTTGAACCATTTTGGCGATCAAGCGCCAGATGTTTTGATATCGGAAGATTTGGCTGCCAAAGCCGTTGCCGGATCAAAGCATATTCGCCTGCGGGACGATGCGCAATTTTCAGACCGCGACGTTGATCAGCTTTTACAGCACGAAGCTCTGGTACATGTGGCGACATCGCTTAACGGCCGCGCGCAGGAAAATTTCCCGCTCTTAGGCCGTGCCCATGCAGGGACAACCGAAATCCAAGAAGGTCTTGCCGTGTTTGCGGAGCTTATGAGCGGCGCGATGGACCCGGTGCGGTTTCGCCGCCTCGCGGACCGCGTCATCGCCATTCAAATGTCGCTGGACGGGGCGGATTTTACTGAAATTTATCAATTTTACCTAGAGAGAACGGGCTCACCAGAGGAGGCTTATGAAAATACACGCCGTATTCACCGCGGCGGTCTGCTCACGGGCGGCGCGCCTTTTACCAAAGATATGGTTTATTTAAACGGGCTCCTACGGGTGCATAATTTTATGCGCACCGTCGTCAAGCTCGGCCGCGCGGACCTCATCCGGCTCTTATTTGTCGGCAAGCTTGACCTTGAAGATATCCCGGCGCTGGCGCAACTCGCCAGTTCAGGCCGTTTAACCCCGCCGCAATTTATGCCGCCCTGGGTCAAGGATTTACGCTTCCTCGTGTCTTATTTGGCCTATTCCAGCTTCCTAAACCGGATCAAACTGCCCGGTTTCCAAGCCTATTACGAAGAGGCGCTCGCGCACGTCCCCGTCGTCTGGGATTGGGCGGGGTAGCCTATAGAACTGAGGCAAAACGCCCCTTATCCCTCGCGGCGGTTTAGGAACGCGAGGCGCTCGAACAGGTGAACGTCTTGCTCGTTTTTAAGCAGTGCGCCATGTAGTGGCGGGATGAGTTTTTTCGGGTCGGCTTCTTTGATCAGTTCCGGGTCAATGTCTTCGACCATCAAAAGTTTAAGCCAGTCCAGCAATTCCGAGGTGGAGGGTTTCTTTTTCAGGCCCGGCATTTCGCGCACTTCAAAGAACCGCTTCATGGCGGCGGATAAAAGCCGTGATTTGATATCGGGGAAGTGAACGTCCACAATTTGCGCCATAGTCTCCGCGTCCGGGAATTGAATGTAGTGGAAAAAACAGCGGCGCAAAAATGCGTCTGGCAAGTCTTTTTCATTATTGGATGTGATCAGGATAATCGGGCGCTGTTTGGCTGTAATCGTTTCGCCGGTCTCGTAGACATGAAATGACATTTGATCGAGTTCGTGGAGCAAATCATTCGGAAATTCGATATCGGCCTTGTCAATTTCATCGATCAACAAGATCGGGCGGACATCGGATTCAAACGCGTCCCAAAGTTTGCCTTTGTTGATGTAGTTGGAAATATCATGAACTTTGTCATCGCCAAGCTGGCTATCGCGCAGGCGCGCCACCGCATCATATTCGTACAGGCCTTGTTGGGCCTTGGTGGTTGATTTGATATTCCAGTTGATCAGCGGCGCGCCAAGGCTTTTTGCGATTTCTTGCGCCAGAACGGTTTTACCTGTGCCTGGCTCGCCTTTGATCAGGAGCGGGCGTTCCAGCGTAATCGCTGCATTGACCGCCATTTTAAGGTCCTGCGTCGCAACGTAATTCTTTGTACCTTCAAACTTCATATCGATCTCCTGTAAGGCGATGAGTTACGCAAAAAGTTGCATATGATCAAGAGCGTAGACTGAAAATTTAAACGCGGAACACCCATTCTGAAAAAGTGTATTGCCCAAGGCCATGTCACAGGTTAAGACGCCCGCGCGCGGGGACGAGGCGACAGTGTGATTCTATAAGGATTTAACATGACGAAAACAGCGGCACGAGAAAAAGTACAGCTTCCTGAAGGGTACAAGCCTTCTGATGATGAAGAGTTTATGAATCCGGTACAGTCCGAGTATTTTCGTCAAAAACTGCTCGCATGGAAAGCCGATATTATTGACCAGACCCGCGAAACTGTAGCCTACCTGCAAGGCGAAAATGTCTCGCATCCTGATCCGGCTGACACAGCGGCGGCAAATGCAGACCGACAGCTTGAGCTTCGCACCCGTGACCGTCTTCGCAAACTTGTCAACAAAGTCGACAAAGCCTTGGCCCGTATTGAGGCAGGAACTTATGGATATTGTGAGGAAACGGGTGATCCGATCGGCGTCGGCCGTCTGGATGCCCGCCCCATAGCCACGCTGTCACTTGAAGCGCAGGAAATGCACGAGCGTGATGAGCGTATTAAGGCAGGCTGATCCTAAGCCGTCCCGGCGATAACATCGTTTGCGGCAAGCGCGGAAATGTCTGCGCCGCTATAACCCGCCTCTTTCAAGATCGCGATAGAGTGCTCACCAATCTTTGGCGGGTTAAGCCGTTTACCAAGCCGCTTTCCATCCAGGCTCACAGGCAGGGCCGGGAGCTTGGCCATGGTGCCGTCTTCCATTTCAAGATCCAGTAAGCCGCCGCCTGCGTTGAGGTGCGGATCATCAAACAAATCTTCGGGCTTGGAAATGGGCGCGAACGGCAGACCTGTGCGCTCCAACTTGTCCATCAGTTCCGCTTTGGTAAAGGTTTTAAACGCGGCGCGCACCACGGGCATGATCACATCGCGCTTGAGCACCCGCTCGCGGTTCTCGTTTAAGGCCTCGTCTGCGGCCAAATCGTCAAGGCCAAAAGCTTTGCAGAAGATGCGCCATTGGCCGTCGCTGACCACGCCGACAAAGACTTTATCATCGTCTTTGGTATCGAACACATCATAGACCGCCCACGCGGAGACGCGCGCAGGCATAGGCGCGGCGGGACTACCTGTGACCGCCATTTGTGCCATGTGCTGGCCGACTAAAAAGGCTGTGGTTTCAAACAGCGACGCCGTCACATGCTGGCCTTTGCCTGTGCTATGGCGTTGTTGCAGCGCGGCAAGAACACCTATGGCGCCAAACATACCGCCGGTCACATCAATCACCGAGGTTCCGGCGCGTAGGGGCTGTCCCGGCGGGCCTGTCATATAAGCCAGCCCGCCCATCATCTGGGTGACTTCGTCGAGCGCTGTGCGGTGCGAGTAAGGCCCGTCAAGAAAGCCTTTCTCCGAGCAGTAAATCAGGCGCGGATTAAGCTTGGAGAGCGCAGCGTAACCAAAGCCGAGCTTTTCCAAGGCTCCGGGGCGAAAGTTTTCAATAAAGATATCCGCGTCCATAATGAGCTTGAGAACCACTTCTTTCCCGGCCTCTGATTTCAAGTCTATCGCGAGGCTTTTCTTGTTACGGTTATACATCGGGAAATACCCCGCGCCGGAGCCGCGCAGGTTGCGGGTTTTATCGCCGGACACAGGCTCCACCTTGATCACATCTGCGCCGAGGTCTGCGAGCATAAGCCCGGCGGCCGGGCCCATCACCATGTGGGAAAACTCAATGACTTTCAGGCCGTCCAAAGGCAGGTTCTGGGCGAGGCTCATAAAATATCCTTGACGTGGGCGGCAATCTCTTTGGCGGTCATAACGGCCACATCATCGCGCTCTTTGAGATAATTCAAAAGCGCTCGCAGCGCCCAAATACGAAAGGGTTGTCCCATCACATAAGGCGTCAGGGTGAGTGTGAGCATTTGACCGCCAAAACGCTTATGCTCTTCGGCGAGCAAGCTCACCGCATCCTGAATTTGCTTTAGCCAAGCTTCCTCGGTCTGGAGTCTTGTATGGAGCAGCGTAAAATCAGACAGCTCATAACTATTGGGAATGAGGGTGATGTCGCCGTTTTTCGTCGTGGCTTTCACGGGCACCTGATCCATTTCCCAATCGAGGCAATAACCCAGTCCGGCTTTGGCGAGATGTTCAAGTGTTTTTGACGACTGATTTCGCGCGGGCGACATCCATCCGGTCGGCGGCGTGTCAAAGCAGGCGAGCGTGTCTGTGATCAGCGACTTTTCCTCGGCTGCGCTCAAACCTTCATAATGGATATGATCCGTGCACAATCCGTGGGCGGTTATCTCGTGTCCTCCGGCCTGTACGGCGTCTATCAGAGGCGGGTATCGCCGCGCAATCTCGCCGTTGACCGCAAAGCTGGCGCGAGTGCCGCTAAGGGATTTGAGGATACGGTAAACGCCGACGCGGTTGCCATAATCACGTACAGTAAAATGCCGTAAATCCGGGTAAGGCGTGACCATAGCGCCCGGATGTTTGAACGGTTTGCCGGAGGGATTAAGCGGAAAAAACTCGAGCGCTACAAGCAAGCAAACAGCGACTTTTGCGCCTCCGGGCCACTCTATTTTTGCTCGTTCGCTAGACATGCGCCAATCATAAAAGTCATGGTCTTGGCCGTGCCCGCGTTTGGGGTATGCCAGATAGGTTTCATCCATGGCCAAACCCCGTCCCGCCTGTCATCACGCCCCGGGCTTTTATATCCTCTAGGCTTTGATCCCAATAATGATCAATGAAATGCCGTGCGATCTCTTTGCCTGTGGCGAACCAGACATCATCCCGGTGCGCGCAAATATGTGCGAGCGCGGCCTCAAACATCTTTATGCGGTGAGGCTGGCTCACCAGATACGCATGCAGCGGTATACACATGACCGTGCCGCTGGCCTCGCCCTCAAGCAGAAGTTGATCAAAATGGCGCTTGAGGATATCGGCGTAACGATCCGGATCCATACCCATGACGGAATAGGTAATGACGTCATTAACCTCCAGCGAGTAGGGCATGGACACAAGCTTGCCGGTTTTGGTTTTAAGCGGCTGGGGTTGATCGTCTTGAAACAGATCACAAGAGTACCAAAAATCATTCTCGGCGATGAGATCAAGGGTGTGTTCGGTGTGGGTCAGCGCCGGAGCGAGATAGCCGCGAATGCGCTGCCCGGAGGCCTTTTCGACCGTTTGTATGGAATCGTCGAGCACGGCTTGTTCCTGCGTGGGCGTTAAGCCGTAGGAATAGCGCGTGTTATAAATACCGTGGCTGAAAAATTCCCAATCGCGTTTCACGCAATCCTCGATAATTTCCGGATGGTGATCACACAGCGCGACATTGAGCGAGACAGAGCCGCGTAGCTTATGTTTATCCAACAGCTCCATCAGCCGTAAATGGCCAACCCGATTGCCAAAATCACGCTGGCTATATTGCTGTACATTCGGGACTGCGCCGGGCCAAGGTTGGCGCTGTGGGTTTGAAGGCGGCAAAAATTCGTAAAATTCAATATTGGGCGCAATCCAAAAGGCGAGCTTTTTTCCACCGGGCCACGCAATTTTGGGCCGCCCCTGATAGGGCCAGTAATCGTAGAGATTAGGATCAGGCTTCATAATCTTCGAGCCAATCATAAACCTCTTTCACATCAACCACATCGGCATATTTAATGAGCAAATCCGTGAGGTTTGCGAAATGATAGCTCTCATGTTTGTCGGCTACGCATTCAATCGGCACAATGGTGCGGTAGCCATAAGACAGGCTATCAACGGCCGTGGCGCGCACGCAGCCCGACGTTGAGCCTCCGGTGATGACCACTGTGTCAACTTTATGCCAGTTCAAAAATGAATTGAGCGGGGTTTCAAAAAACGCGCTGGGCATTCGTTTAGTATAGACCGCATCGACGCGTTTATCGATGTCGATCCGGTCATCAAACTCGCTTCGGCGCGATCCGTATTTAATATTTTGCAGGCTATCTGGCGTGTCTGTTCTTGTGCCCCATACGCCCGCATCTGCGGCGTTGTCCATGTAAGCGACGTGAGTCCAGACCACAGGTAGCTTTTTATCTCGTGCCATTGCAGAGATCGTATTGATATGTTTCATTTGTTCTGGATCAGTGACATAAGCCGTTTTGAACAGATCAGGCCGCGTGTATGCCTTCTGGGGATCAACATTGACAATGGCGAGGCGCTTCCCAAATCCGAAACGCGCGCGAGCCGGATTGGCGCGAACGTCTTCGAATATCTGGCGCGCGGTTTTATCCGAGAGTGTCATCGTAGAAGTTTGCGTCATGTGTTTCCCTTCTTGGCTGGGTGTCTATATCCTCGCTAGAATAGGCCCGCGAGTTGATATGGCTCAAGTCAATAATTATCTAACGAGGCGAGAAAGCATCTATGACACACACAGTTCTGATTAGTGAAGTCGGCCCGCGCGACGGTTTACAAAATTGCAAAGGCGTAATGCCAACGGCGATTAAAAAGCGCTGGATTAAGGCGCTGCATGACGCTGGAGTGCTTGAGATCGAAGTTGGGTCTTTCGTGCCATCCAGCCTGTTCCCGCAGCTTGCGGATACAGGCGAGATCACGCGTTATGCCCGTACGCTTTTGGGGCTCGATGTAGCGGCGCTGACTCCCAATTTACGCGGGGCGAAGGACGCCGTTGAGGCCGGGGCCACCAAGATCACCCTGCCGTTGTCCGTGTCGGAAACGCATTCACTTAAAAACCTGCGGAAAACCCACGATCAAGTGATCGAGCAAGTTGCTGCGATTTCAGCTTATCTGGCCACGCAACCCAAAGACAAACGGCCTCATTTTGAAGGCTCACTGTCAACAGCCTTTGGATGCTCGCTCGAGGGACATATCCCTGAAAAACAAATCCTAATGCTCGCGGAGCGTCTCGTGGAGGCGGGAGTCGACGAAGTCGGAATTTCAGACACGACGGGATACGCCAACCCTAAAACGATCAAATCACTGATCCGGGCTGTGCGCGGCGCGGTAGGCAAAGACGTGGTGCAGAGCGTCCATTTGCATAATACGCAAGGCCTCGGCATTGCTAATGCTTACGCGGCGCTGGAGGAAGGTATTACGACGTTTGATGCCTCCCAAGGCGGGCTTGGCGGCTGTCCAGCCTCGCCGGGGGCGAGCGGCAATATTGTGACTGAGGATTTAGTTTATATGTTTGAAAGCATGGGCGTGGCGACAGGTATTGATTTAAGCAAGCTTATGGCGTGCCGTGATATTTTGCGCGAAGGGCTCCCGGGGGAGCCCATTTATGGCTTCACGCCAGAGGCGGGGCTTCCCAAGATTTTTGGCTAAGGTTTTCGATCCAAAATTTTCGAGATAACGCCCGGCTCTTGAAGTTGTAATAATATTACCTATTTACCGAGAGAACTCAAATCTCGCTAGAAAGGAGATATTATGACAATGCTTAAAGACAGACCTTTATCTGATACAGTTTCGACTCCAGCAGGTGGATTTATATACCGCGCAGCGGCGGACCGGCACAGCAATGATCACGGCTGGTTGAAATCTAATTTCAGCTTTAGCTTCGCGGATTATTTTGATCCCGATTGGGCGCAATTTGAAAACCTGCGCGTGATCAATGATGACATTATTGCGCCGGGCGGCGGGTTTCCGCTGCATCCGCATCAGAACTTTGAGATTTTCTCCTATGTGCTGGAGGGGGCTTTGGCTCATAAAGACACAATGGGGAACAGTTCTGTAGTCACGGGCGGAGGCGTTCAATATATGAGCGCGGGCTCCGGTGTACGCCATTCGGAATATAACCCGTCATCGCATACTGCGGCGCGGCTTTTACAAATTTGGCTTGTGCCGAACGCGCAAAACGAAGCGCCAACTTATGATACGCAGGCCATTTTGCCCGAAGAAAAAGACGGGCGGCTTAAATTATTTCTGTCCAAAGACGGACGTAATGGCTCGATGCATATCAAAGCTGACGCCGACATTTATGCGGCGACGCTGCGCGGCGATCAGGCTATCAAATTTGATATGCCGGAGGGCCACAAAGCTTGGATTCAAGTGGCGACCGGGACGGTGAGTGTTAATGGCAATGTGTTGGAGCACGGCGACGGATTAGCCGTGACTCAAAGCGGACGTTTGGAATTCTCAGGCGGTCATGACGCTGAATTTTTGGTGTTTGACTTGGGCTAGGCGCCATTAAAAACAAAGTATCCGGGAGTGCCTCTATGGCTTTTCCGGATACTTTCACGACCTTATGTTAGGGAATAAAATCCCCAAAAACATTGATAAACAATAAATAATTTGCGTTTTACGATAAATATTTGTACGATCTTTGATAACGAGGAGAGATCAATGCAGATACAGGATAGTACCAGCCCCCAAATTTTTACGCGCTACGCGGGCGCAGCTCTGTTGTCGACGATACTCATAGGAATTATATCCGCTGTTTCTGTATCCAAAGGTATAGATATTAATATGTCATCTGATGTCACGGCTACGGCGGCAAATATGCTTGAGGCTGAGATAGCTTTGCGCGCTAAAGCCTACATCGGGCTTGTGATTTTTGTTCTCGAAGTGCTCGTCGCTCTTATATTCTTTCTTTTATTGCGCGGTCACGGATTGATTATGTCGGCATTGAGCTTGGTTTTAAGTTTGGGTGCCTCCGTCTTAGTTTTGTTTGGCGCCGTGTTTGCCATGAACGCCGCAGAGATCGCCAGTCATTCCGCATATTTAGGCTTTGAAGAGGATCGCCGGTTGATGCTTGCCGCGCTACAAGCCACATCTGACTATACCTCGTTCCACTTGGGCTTAATCATCGCCACCACAGCAAATATTGGTTTCTTCTACCTCTTTTTTAAATCAAACTTGATCCCAAAAATCATTGCGGGTTGGGGCATTTTTGCATCTGTTTTCGTCGTTACCATAATCGTTGCGCGTGATTTTATTCCGGCACTAGGCAGTAACACACTGACAATGACGTTTATGCTCTGTAATCTTGCCGCGCTTGTCTCCTTAGCTCTTTATTTGGTTATAAAGGGCGTTCGCGTTCAATAACGGTCTTAAGAGCCTTCAGACGCTTCAATCCGGCGCTTTAATCAGATGCTTCAATAGCTTCGGCTACAACTTCGCGGCCTTCAAGTCTGAGCGCGATTTTCCCGCGTAGCATTTGCAGGGCATCCTCGCCAAAGACCTCGCGCCGCCAGCCTTTGAGCGCCTGCACATCGGCTTTTTCGCCAAAGGCGGCTATTTGTTCAATGTCGCGTTGGTTGGAGATGAGACGCGGAGCGATATCTTGATATTCCGTTCGCAACCGCAAAAGAGTTTTAAGCATTTCTATGGTTGGGCCAAGATTTGACGGCATATGCTGTACTTTTGGTACGGGGGGGCCGTAGTCGTCAAGATTATCCAGCGCGTATGTAATCGACTCGACAAGGTTTTTGGCGCTGCGGGATTTCTCGAACCCGTTGGGTACGCCGCGCAGCCGCGCGAGCGCGGCCAGATCGCGCGGACGCTGCTGGGCCAGATCATACATCGCATCATCTTTTAAAACGCGGCGGCGCGGAATGTTGCGTTCTTTGGCGGTGCGCTCCCGCCATGCGGCAGCGGCTTTGAGTACAGAAAGATACTCGCGCTTATTAGAGCGTACTTTCAGCCGCTCCCACGCGGAATCGGGGTCAACATCATAAAGACCCGGCTCCATCAGATGCGCCATTTCTTCCGTGACCCACTCTGTGCGCCCCAGTGTGTCCAGCTCTTTGACAAGACCGGGATACAGATCGCGTAAATGCGTGACATCACCGATAGCGTAGCTGAGCTGCTTTTCAGATAAGGGTCGGCGTGACCAATCGGTAAAGCGCGCGCCTTTATCGAGGTTCAGTCCCAAGCGGCCCTTGACCAGCGCCATGTAACCCACCGAGTCGCCAAACCCGAGTGCCATCGCGGCGATCTGCGTATCAAAGAGCGGGGCGGGAACACCGCCATCAATCTGAAAGAATATCTCCATATCCTGGCGCGCTGCATGCATGATTTTAATCAGGTTTTCCTGGTGGAGCAGCGCCATGAACGGCCCAAGATCAAGACCGTCCGCGAGGGGATCGATAATCACCTCATCTTCGTCAGTGGCCGCCTGAATCAGGCACAGGATCGAGTAATAAGTGCTCTCGCGCATAAACTCGGTGTCCACACAGAGAAAGGGGCGGGTGCTGGCCTGCTTGCAAAAGGCGTCCAGTGCCGCCTGAGTCGTAATAACATTCATGCGGCGGGCATAATGCGGCGGGCCGTTCTTGTCACGGAGTTATTGAGACGACGTCTATATTCCGGTAGGCCTGCTTAGGCTTTGAAAGGATCACGCATCAGGATCACATCTTCGCGCTCCGGCGAGGTTGAGACCATCGCAACGGGGCATCCGATCAGTTCTTCCACGTGGCGTACATATTTCACAGCCTCGGCAGGTAATTGCGCCCAAGAGCGTGCGCCGCGTGTAGATCCGCTCCAGCCCGGCATGCTTTCATAAATCGGCTCGATGCTGGCTTGGTTGCTGATCCCCGCAGGTAGACGCCGGATGATCTTGCCGTTCAGCTTGTAGCCCGTGCAGATTTTGATCTCGGCAAGGCCGTCCAGAACATCGAGCTTGGTCAGGGCGATGCCGGTAATCCCCCCGGTTACAATGGCTTGGCGCACCATCACGGCGTCAAACCAGCCACAGCGGCGCTGCCGTCCTGTAACGGTGCCAAATTCGTGCCCGCGCTCGCCGAGGCGGTGACCAATGTCGTCAAAAAGTTCCGTGGGGAACGGGCCTTCGCCGACGCGCGTCGTGTAGGCCTTTGTAATACCAAGGACATAATTAAGCGCGCGCGGGCCCATGCCGGAGCCCGCTGCGGCTTGTCCAGCGATCGTGTTGGAGCTGGTGACAAACGGATAGGTGCCGTGGTCAATGTCGAGCATCGCGCCTTGGGCGCCCTCGAACAGAATTTTTTTCTCTTCGCGCTGCGCATCTTCCAAGACCTGCCAGACGGGAGACATAAAGGGCAAGATTTTCGGAGCGACCTCAACAAGCTGTGCATGCAAGGCCTCTGCGTCCGTTTCCGGCTGGCCTAGGCCTTTTCTCAGGGCGTTGTGGTGATGAAGTAGATTTTCAACCCGCGCCATGAGGTTCTCAGGATCAGCCAGATCGCAGACGCGAATAGCGCGGCGGGCGACTTTGTCTTCATAGGCCGGGCCGATGCCGCGTTTGGTAGTGCCTATACGAATACCGTCAGCGCGGTTCTCGCGAATATCATCAAGCTCTGAATGGATGGGCAGGATCAGCGCTGTCGATTCTGATATGAGTAGGTTTTCAGGGCTGATCTTGACCCCTTTATCTTTAATGCGGTCAACTTCGTCCAAAAAGGCCCAAGGGTTGAGAACAACGCCGTTGCCAATAACGGAGAGCTTGCCGCCGCGCACAATTCCTGATGGCAGAAGGCTGAGTTTATAAACCTCGCCGTCAACGACCAACGTGTGCCCCGCATTGTGACCGCCTTGGAAACGCACGACCACATCTGCGCGGCTGGATAGCCAATCGACAATTTTTCCCTTACCTTCGTCTCCCCATTGGGAGCCGACGACGACGACATTGGCCATGAAAACCTCGTATGGATACGCGCAGAGCCGCGCGGGATAAAATCTCGAAGTCTCCTAACCTATTTTTAGGCTTATGTGAAAGCCTTAGATTCGAAAAGACCGCTTCAAAGGCCTCCAACTTTTTATAAAGATGAATACAAAAGCTATTCTTGGGGGGTTATTTTTTCGCTCACCAATAGCCGCTGATAGGCGCGTCCAATCACAATCAAAACAAGACCTAGAACAACAAACGAAATAGCCCGCAAGACGCCCTCAAGGCTTGCCATATCAATCAAAAACGCTTTGAGAACGGTGAGGGTTATGACGACGGCTGAGGCCAGCCGCAGATCCTTGCGCCGCCTTTTGAGACCAAAGATCAACAGCGCAATACCCAGCCCGAGCCAACCCGCACTAATGGCATAAAGCTCGACGTCTTTTGGCGGGGTGTCAAAAATAGAGATCATCGGGCCGGTGAGGAGGAACCGTACCATGGACGTTAAATAGAACATGACCGCGATCAGTGATAAAGCGCCCGCAGCTTGCACATAGATTTTTGGACGCTCGCCGTTTGACATATAGGCGATGACGGCCAGCAAGATAGCCGGAATAAGATAGGCCAGTAGCAAGCCGTTGAAAACAAGGCCGCCATTCACGGTAATATCGCCGCTCAGCAGCGGCGCTTTGACCAGACAAAGGCCGAAGGCGAACAGTAAAAACGTCAGCACAGAGACGCCCGCCGCCAATGTAGGTATCAGCCTGTCATGCGGTTGCGTGGTCTCGCCGGTTTTGTGCGTGGTCATAAACATGCTGCCAAATGTAAAGGACAGGCCCGTAAGAACTTGGAGCGCTAACTCGTCAAATGAGAACGCCTCCGCCAATATATCACCGCCGTTCATAAGGTGGCGGATTTGAAAAATAACAAAAAGAGCCCCCAACGTCAGCGCTAGGGCTTTGAGCCCTTCTGACCATATATCGCGCGATGAGCGCGTTAGCGCCCAAGCTGCGCCCGCGCACAACAGAGCTGGCAGCGCCAGATAAATCCAAAGCTCATTTAAGATCAACGTATTAGAGATGTTGGACGGACCGGGAAGCCTATCAAAAATAACGTGAAGGGCGGTAAAAATTCCAATTCCGCCCGCGACCATACGCGGCTCTATTGTCGGCATTTTACGGGAGGCCAAAACGGCGAGCATAAGTCCCGCCATGACCCCCAGTGTTTCCGGGATGCCCGAGAGGCCGTACATAACGGCTAAAATATAGGCGGTGCCTGCGCCGACCGAAAAAACCAAACGAGCGTAATCTGTTGCCATATTTGAGATCCACACGCGGTAGGCTTGCGCGGCGTTAAAGACCGCCAAAGCCAGCAGCGCCGGGGCGGTGACATGTGTGTCCATGCGGGAAACGTCATAATTTATAGCATTTAACAACACAAAAAGCCCGAGGGGCAGGCCCGTAGACGAGAGCGCCCAGAGTGTATTTTTTTGTTTTTGCGTCAAAGGCGTCAGCGGTATGAAAATCCGTGTGTAACACAGCCACATGAATGCGGCTGAAAACAAGATGGGTACGGCCGCATAGTCTATCCATGTGCCCGAAATAACCGCGCGGCTGATAATCACGACAAACCCAAGCGCTCCGGCGGTTAAGACATGCCAACTTTGGCGCGGGCGCAGCCAAGCTGCTGTCATCAATACTGCACAGGTCGCAAGCGCCGTTGTATAATAAGGCAATTCAAACCTGTTCATATCCGCGGCAAGAAAAACTGCAAATGCGGTCAGCGCGCCGCAAATGGAGGCCAACAGGGGACTATATGTTAATGTGGAAAGTGTAACGGGTTTTTTATCAGGGTTCTTCCCGTCAGTGGCCAATAACGTGCTGAGCGTAAACATTAATCCTGCGAACGCCAGCCAAGCCGCAAATGTTGCGGCCTCGCGGGTTGCAGTCAGGCTTAAGAATAACCACCCGGCGGCCCCGAAGAGCGTTAAAGCGGTAAGCCATGCCCAGTCTCTGAGTTTAGCGAGCGTTACTGCGGCGGCGCTGACAATAGCGAGGTAAGTGAATAAGACGTAGGCGTTGGGCTCTGATGTTTGGATCAAAAGCGGAGTGCTGAGCGAGGCCGCAAGGCCTAATGCGGCCAGCATGGGGCCGTGCAGGAGTCCCAGAGCAAGTCCGGCCAAAGACAGGCCGCCCATCAATATGAAGGCGGTCGCGGGGCCAATAAAACCGTAAAGCGCATAGGCGGCATAAACTGAGCCCAGCAGCGTGAAAATACCCACAGCCGTTAAAACGCCGGGGATATAGGCCTGCTGCGCGAGGTTTTGAGCCGTAGTAAATTTGAGTAGGGTCTTGCTATCGGCTCGCCGCAAAAACTCTCCCGCAGCGAGTAATCCCGCGCCTAAAATAACGGCCATGAAAATGCGGATTTCAGGCCGGAAAAACCCGGCTTCAATCGTGTAGCGCAATAAAAACACCGCGCCCAGAAACAGCGCCAAACCGCCGACCCAGACCGACCATTGGGAGCCGATGGTTTCTTCGAATGAGCGGCGCGGCTTAGGTGGTCTGGAAGGTTTAACTGTTGACTTTGGCTGTCTCTCAGCCCCCTGTTTTACCAAATCCGGGGGTGTTTCGCGCCGTGCTGCAAGGGCAGGTTTTAAAGCGTCTACGCCGTCTTTTGCTTTGGTTTCTTCAGGTCTGTGCTCTGCTGCGACAGGTTTGTCCGGCGGAGTTAAGGGCGCAGGTTTTGGCGGAATCCATTCAGGGTTTTTAAGCTTGTGCTTTATGATTTTTAGGTCTGTTTCCAAACGGCCAATGCGCGAATGGGCCGTGATACCCATGATTGAACCAACAATAATGACAACCAACAAGCCAAGGACAATGAGTATAAAAAGCGATTCCATAGGTTCCCGTTTTTCGGCAACATTGGCTGAAGCGGAGCGTAAATTCAATTATAGATTTGTCAGCGAGCCCTCACTGACAAACCGGTAAAACCCAAGACTATACGCAATACCCGAATTGCGATGTTGTCATAGATTTGAACCGCTTACGGTGCTGTCGAAGCGCCCACCACTAATTTTGAAAATGTGGCTTGGGCGTAGTCGCCATTGGCTTTGTCGATGTCCCAATCACCCGTTCCGGGACAGGCCGCATACCAGAAGCCTGTGCCATTCACTGTGCTGCATTGGTTGTAAATACCAGCCTTGAAATAGAGCGTATCTCCGCCGTAACTATAGGTATTATCCAGCGCATCAACTTGGCCACTTGCATCTACATTATTCGCCAAATTAATTTGATAATTTACAGTCTTTTTCGCGGGGTTTTCAAAGGTGAGATACATCGTGTTTTTATGCACATTGACCGTATAGCTGAACTCTTCGCCAAGAGCGATACCGCCAGCGCCGGGATCCTCCGGGTTTTTCCATGTGTGACCCCAAACAGGATAGGCGATGTCTTTTCGGTCCGGGTTATCTTTGGCGAGGTTGCGCTCATATGTCCAAAAGACGGATCCGGTCGCGTGATTTGGCCATTTCTTATAATAAATTTTCAAGGGTTCGTTCCCGTACCCAAAACCGCTTTTCGTACTCTTATATTTTGTTGCGTGAATTTGGCCGACGACGGCAGAGAATGCAGAGGCTTTATCCGGGTTGCCTGCGTTAACGGCGACGTGATCGACGTGGAGGGTGGCTTCCATTTTACCGCCGACCGAGCCAAACTTATCCGAGTCTTTACGGGCCTGAACGGCAAAATTATTAGCCGCGCTTTGGGTTTTGATTTTCGTGTTTTGGCCGCGCAGCATGTACCGTAGTTCACTGCGGGTGTTGGTCGTATTTTTTGTTTTTGCGCCTTTATTTGGGGCTGCAAAAACCATGCGGTCTTGTTCGTCCAGATAGAAAAAATCCGGGTGAGAGTATTTGCGCAGGTCTTTGACAGAAATGGTATCCACTTTACCGTCTTTATTCAAATCAGCGGGCAGGGTGATATTCCAGTGGGTGAGGTCAAACTTGCTCGCGGGGGCGAGGTCTTTGTCTGTAATCCCTTGGTTTTGTGCGGCGGCTGGCCCCGTATAAACTATCGATAGAGCCAAGGCAAAAGCGGCGAACCGTGCCCGCGCGCGAAAAGGAGATGTTTTTGTCAAAATAGTCCGTCCTTGTAAAACTGACAGTCAACCTACAAAAAATATTACAGAAAGCAAATACCTTCGGCAGCCGCCTTCACAGGCGTGGGAGCCCGGCCTTATATTTATCGATAATTGCCGCAAAAGCGTTTTGTCTTTGTAATACACAATGACGGTGAAGTGGGAAAAGCCTGAATGAAGGGCTCAGCGGGGTTTGGCATGTCTTTGATAGGTATAGACGTTTTGGCCATTATCGGTTTCGTGGTTGCGTCTCATGCCTCCGCTACGCAGTAACCGATTGTTTACCCTGTCTGCTCGCTGAAATTTAACCTGATCATGGTCAAATTGGCCCTTGTCATGCGAGTGCGGGGTGTATGAATGTTAAAGAGGTATATACAAGACGTCAGAGGGGCGTTTGCCATTTATTTTGCGGTGGCATCAATGACGCTACTTGCCGGTGTTGGCACAGCGGTTGATCTGTCCGGGATTGGGCGTGCCAAAGCTGAAATGCAAAACCTCGCCGATGCAACGGCTTTGGCCGCCGCCATTTCGGCAAATAATGAAAACCCGAACCGCCGACAAATCGCGATGGATTATTACCGTTCCAACATTTCCTATATCGAGAATGTTGTTGAAGGCAGCCCCAGTATTCAGTTTAACGATAGCGGGGAAGAGGTCAGCGTCACTATTCGGGCCAAATATAATTTTGCATTTATGGATGCGCTTAACTTAGCAAGTCCGATGATGGAGAGCTTTGCTGTTTCAAATTATGGCGGAGATTATATTCCACCCTTTTCTATCGCATTTGTTTTTGACGTGTCGGGATCTATGGGGTGGGACACCCGGGACGGGCGAGTTAAAATGAATGTCTTGAAACAGGCCGCCATTGACTTTTACACACGGCTAGGCATCGAAGCGAAACAGCCTCAAGCTCTTCTTGATGCCATGACGTCGTCCTATGCGACATATAATACAGGGCTGGTCGATTCAGCTTCCATGCAACAAGGAAATGCTCAAGTCCTTAGAGGTGTCGCTAATATGAGGCCAGGCGGAGGTACGAATTCAACGCCGGCCATGTCACATGCGTTTAACCAACTACGGGCTATGGAAAGAAATCAGGGAAATGACTGGACGGGCTATGTGATTTTCATGACGGACGGAGATAACAATCAAGTCAGTTGGGATAGATCAACGCTGGGTATTTGCCGCCGCATGAAAAGTGCCGGGTATGAGGTCTTTACCGTGGCCTTCGACGCCCCATCCAGAGCAAAACGTATGCTTGGGGATTGTGCGACGGACGCTGAGCACTTTCTCGATGCATCTTCTGCCACCGAGATGACCAAAGCGTTTGATGAAATAGCGCGAGAAGTCGTTAAATCGATTGTACGCGTAAAGACATAACTGATTTAACAAGCCTGCCTACGAGCAACCCGTTGTTGTCCCGCATGTATCGCATTTTAGGCAGGTGCCGTTGCGCACCAGCGTAAAGTGCCCGCATTCCGTGCAGCTGTCTCCTGTGTAACCCTGAAAACGTGCGGTCTGGGACGCCGTATCATTCGCGCTTTGTGCCGCCCCGCTAGTGACCGTCTGGGGTATGTCGACGGGCTCGAATAAGGGGTCTTCCACATCTTCTATATCCGGATCAAAGGCGCGCTTGGCAAACGGGACGATATTGTCTTCACTCGCGCCCTCGCGCAGAAACCCTTTGGAATATCCGGGGAGTAAAAACTGACCTGACTCGTCCGTGTCTTGCGGGCCTGGATTGCGCTCCGCCTCGCCTTCGCCCAGATTATCCGGCGCGGCATCTTCGGAGGAGACATGTGCCAAATCATCCCAGCCTAAATAAGAAATGCCCAGCTCGCGGAAGATGTAATCCAGAATAGAATTCGCAAATTTAATCCGGTCATTACCCTGCACAGGTCCTGAGGGCTCAAAGCGCGTAAAGACATAGGCTTCGACAAATTCTTCAAGCGGGACGCCGTATTGCAGGCCAATAGAAATCGCGATGGCAAAATTATTCATCAAGGATCTGAAAGCCGCGCCTTCCTTGTGCATATCAATGAAAATTTCGCCCAGCCGCCCGCTTTCAAACTCGCCTGTGTGCAGATAGACTTTGTGGCCGCCAATGCTCGCCTTTTGAATATAGCCCGTGCGGCGATCCGGCAGGCGTTCGCGCTCTACGGGTTTCTCGACAACGCGCTCGATGATTTTCTCAACGATACGTTCTGTTGCCATAGAGGCGCGTTTAGCACTCGGAGCTTCGGCGGCGTCGTCCAACGAGTCCAGATCAGCATCAGAGAAGACCGCTGAATTGAGCGGTTGTGACAGTTTGGAGCCGTCGCGGTAAAGCGCAATGGCTTTGAGGCCCAAATCCCACGCCAGACTATATATGTCCGCACAGTCTGTAATTTTGGCGCTGGCGGGCATGTTGACGGTCTTGGAAATTGCGCCCGAGACAAAGGGCTGCGCCGCCGCCATCATGCGCACATGGGACTCAGCGGACAGGAAGCGCACGCCAGTGCGCCCGCAAGGCGTCGCGCAATCAAAGACGGGTAAGTGACCGTCCAGTAGATGCGGCGCGCCCTCAAGGGTCATCGCGCCGCCGCAATAGACATTTGCCTCGTCGATATCGGCGGGTGTGAAACCTAGAGCCGGTAGCAAATCATAGCCACTTTTTGCGAGCGTATCTTCCGATAACCCCAAGCCGTCTTCGCAAAATTCGCGGCCTAAAACATCGATGCTGAAGGCATAACGGATATCGAACGCGTCTTTAATGCGGGCTTCAACCAGATCAACCTCATAGTCGCTAAAGCCGCGCTCTTTAAGGGCCCGGTGATTAATCGCAGGTGAGCCTTTGAGCGTTCCGCGCCCGAGCGCATGCTGCGTGATGTCTTCGATTTGGCTCTTTTTATAGCCCAAGACTTTGAGCGCATTTGGAACGCCTTGGTTGATGATCTTGAAATGCCCGCCGCCCGCAAGGGATTTGAATTTCACAAGGGCAAAGTCCGGCTCGATACCTGTTGTATCGCAATCCATGACGAGACCGATGGTGCCCGTCGGCGCAATAACGCTGATCTGGGCGTTGCGAAAGCCGTGCTCCTCGCCCTGTTTTTCCGCTTTTTTCCATAACGTCACGGCCCGCTGCGCAACGCCTGTAAACGGACAGTCAGAGCGGTTAAGCGGTGTGGGTGGGTGGTTGAGCCCATCATAAGAGACGCGGCCCTCGGCGGCGCGGCGGTGATTGTTAATCACGCGCATCATCGGCTTGGCGTTAGGCTTGTGTTTTGTGAACGCGCCCAAGACCATGGCCATCTCGGATGAGGCTGCATAGCCAGCGGCGGATAATAGCGACGTAATCGCGCCTGCGGCGGCGCGGCCCTCCACGCTATCATAGGCAAGACCGCAGCTCATCAACAATCCGCC
This sequence comes from uncultured Caulobacterales bacterium, assembly GCA_964352785.1. GTDB lineage: Bacteria > Pseudomonadota > Alphaproteobacteria > Caulobacterales > Maricaulaceae > JACOMS01. Next base: position 10,628 of record CAYGTI010000023.1, on the reverse strand, counting down.
AAGGTTGGCGTAGCCCAGTCCGAGTGTGCGGAACTGATAGGAGCGCTTGGCAATTTCGGAGGATGGGAATTGTGCCATCATGACGGAAATTTCGAGTGTGATCGTCCATAGGCGACAGGCATGCTCGAACGCTTTGACGTCAAATTGATCGTCGCTGGATTTAAACTTGATCAGGTTCAATGAAGCCAGATTACAGGCCGTATCGTCAAGGAACATATATTCTGAACACGGGTTGGACGCGGTGATCGGCCCGGACGCGGGGCAGGTGTTCCAAGCATTGATTGTATCGTGAAACTGGATGCCCGGATCAGCGCTTGCCCACGCGGCGCGGGAGATTTTGTCCCACAAATCACGGGCGCGGATATTTTTGGCGACCGCGCCGTCTGTGCGGCGGATTAAATCCCATGTGTCGTCATTTTTGACAGCTTCAATAAAGGCGTCGGTGACGCGCACCGTGTTATTAGCGTTCTGGCCCGAGACTGTGCGGTAGGCTTCGCTGTCCCAATTGGCGGTCAGTTCTTCGATCTCGATAGTATCAATGCCCTGCTTGGCAAGTTGAAGCGCGCGCGCAATCGCGCCGTCAGGCACGCCGTTTCGGCGCGCCGCTACCATTTCGCGGTGTAGGGCTGCGTTTTTGGCCGGGTCAAAACAGTCCTCAGCAGGTCCGCTGCAATTTAGGCAAGCGCGTATCACCGCATCGAGCGAGCGCTTAACGACCTTTGTACCGGCCACGAGCGCGGCGACTTTCATTTCCTCGGAGGATTTCCAGTCAATAAACGTTTCCACATCCGGGTGATCAATATCGACGATCACCATTTTGGCCGCGCGGCGTGTTGTTCCGCCGGATTTAATCGCGCCCGCAGAGGCATCGCCCACCTTAAGGAAGCTCATCAGGCCGGAGCTTTCCCCGCCGCCGGACAGGTTTTCGCCTTCGCCGCGAATACTGGAAAAATTAGATCCGGTGCCCGAGCCATATTTAAACAAACGCGCTTCACGTTTCCATAAATCCATAATGCCGTCATCGCCCACCAGCGTATCACTGACGGATTGAATGAAGCAGGCATGTGGCTGAGGCCGCTCATAAGCATTGACAGATTTACGGGTTTTCCCCGTTTGCTCGTCCGTATAATAATGCCCCTGCGCTTGGCCTGTTAGCCCGTAGGCCCAATGTAGCCCGGTGTTGAACCATTGCGGAGAATTTGGCGCGGCCATTTGCGTGGCCAGCATATAGCGCATCTCATCATAATAGGCGCGGGCGTCGCTCTCGGCGTTAAAATATCCGCCCCTCCAGCCCCAATAGGTCCAGCAGCCCGCAAGGCGGTCAAACACGGCTCTCGCGTCCATCTCGCCGATATATTGCTTGTCTTTGGGGAGCTTTTTAAGTGCGTCTTGATCGACCTCGCGGCGCTGCAGCCAGCCGGGCACATCCGGCTCATTGGCGGGTTTGGTCACGGCAGGGATACCCGCTTTGCGAAAATATTTACGTGCTAAAATATCACAGGCCACTTGTGACCACGCTTGAGGCGCTTTGAACGCCGCGACGCTGGACATAACGGTGCCGTCAACGCTGCGAAGCTCACTGCTTACCGTTTTGAACGTGATGCCTGCGTAAGGGTCTTTGCTGGAGCGGGTAAAGTGGCGTTTAATTTGCATCGATTCTCTCATCATGGCCAAATAAGATAAGCCTGATGACCGCCTACGGCAATAGCGTTGGAGCGAATGTGATGCGCGCGCTGCAATCGTGCTGGACAGGTATCAGGCGGCGATTTACTGACGTTACACCCACTCGCAGCCAAAGTCCTATGTATATGACCCTTATGTTTTTTGCTTTCTCACTATACTTGCTACTTGTAGCGATGACGGGGGCGTTTTTCACAGAATTGCCGCGCAAAGTTCGGAATCTCTCTTTTGTTTATTTCGGGTTTAGCCTGACGGCGCAGCTATTGGCGTTGCCGTTTCTGCTGATCTCGGCGATCCTTTGCGCTTTATCGCTGACGCTTTGGACGCCGTCCCCGTGGCTAGCGGGGGTGAATGGTCTCGCGGCGCTGCTGTTTGCGGTTAATTTGTGGCGGTCTTACCTGGGCATGAGAGTGCTTGATGATATTATACCCGGTGCGCCCTATAATCGGCTTGGGGCGTTTCTGTCTGGCGGACTTTTGCCATTTCGATCCAAAACATCTGCCATAACGCGCATTGCAGATGTGGCTTACGGGGAGGCCGGGGTGAAGAACACGCTGGATATATATGTGCCTGCGCAAAAACCCGCCACGCCTATGCCTGTCATTATTCATATCCACGGCGGAGCGTGGGTCATCGGACATAAGAAACAACAAGCCAAACCCCTGATTCGGCATATGGTCTCAAAAGGCTGGATCGCTGTGGATATTAATTACCGCTTGGGCCCAAAGTACCGCTTTCCGGTGATATATTCCGATGTCTTGCGCGCCATTGCGTGGGTCAAAACTCATATCGCAGATTATGGCGGCGATCCGGGTTTTATCGCGAGCACGGGCGGATCAGCAGGCGGGCATTTGACGGCGCTATCCGCCTTGATGCCGAATAACCCTGCGTTTAAGTCTGGATTCGAGGACGTCGATTGCCGCGTTGATGCGGCTGTGCCCATTTATGGCGTTTATGATTTTCTGGACCGCACGGGCCGGCTTCAAAACGGGCAAGGCGAGCTTGAAAGCTTTCTAACGCGGCTTGTTATGACCGGGTCGCCGCACACGCACCGCAGCGAATGGGACGCCGCTTCGCCGATGGGAAATTTGCACGAAGACGCGCCGCCAATGCTTGTGATTCATGGTCGTCATGACGCGCTGGCCGCATTTAAAAATGCCGAAATTTTCGTCGAGGCTTTGTCAAAAATCTCAAATAATGAGGTTGTCTTCGCGGCCTTACCGGGCGCTCAGCATGCCTATGATTTGGCAAATGGCCCGCCAACGCCAGCGCATATCAGAGCCATCGAGCGATTTTTAGAAAATGCACGCGTCAAAAAACGTGGCTAGCCGATGTGCAGGAACGCGCGCAGTGTGTCCGCTTGCCGGATGACAAGCCAGCCCAACAAATAGGCTGCAAACATAATCAGCATCTGTATGGAGACGAGGTAAGCCCCGTCAATAATCATGTTACGGTCACCCGTATAGTTTTTGTGTTTCACTTCCGAGCGCCGCGCCGACATATACGCCAGCGTTGAGATCACGGCGCAAATCGGCACAAGGGCGATATGCCAAGGCGCCATGCCCGCATAAAACACCACAGCAATTAAAACGTAACCTATATATTTCATGAGCGCGGACTTAGCCCCGCCCGCGTCCCTTCGCAAGGGCTTTGATGATGCCGCGCCATGTGCGCACTTCTTGCTGGGTCATTTTCGCGCGGGTCAGCGGCGCGCGGATATTACGGCTCATGAGTGGCTTTTTGTCGGGCGGGAAGAAAAACCCCGCCGCGGTCAGTTCATTTTCCAGATGTTCGAACAGGCGGATTAAATCTTCGCGCGCCGCAGGCAGGGCGGGAACATTATCAAAGGCGGGCGGCGGGGCGGCGCTCTCGGCTGATTTCCAAATATAGCCGAACACGCCGACAGCCTGCGCGAGGTTAAGCGACTGAAACGCGGGATTAATCGGGTAGGTCAGGATGTGATCACACAGCACGACATCCTCATTCTTTAGCCCGGCTTTTTCAGGCCCAAACAAAATCCCGCAGCCAGAGCCATTAGCCTGTTTGGTATGTAGCATCGCGCCGACATCACCCGTGCCAATCACGGGAATTTCAAGTTCTCGGCGGCGCGCGGTTGCGGCGAGCAGAAAGTTTAAATCGGCCACGGCCTCAGCGGTGGTCTCGAACACTTTCGCCCCGCCCAAAACCTCCAGCGCGCCAGCGGCGGTGGCCTCGGACGCCGGATTGGGCCAGCCGTCCCGTGGCGCAACAAGGCGTAAATCTGTCAGGCCGAAATTGAGCATCGCCCGCGCGGCTGCCCCGATGTTCTCGCCAAGCTGCGGCGTAACTAAAATTACTGCCGGGGCCGGGGCCGTCTCGGGCATAGCACGCCCTAATTGATCTTTGATGGTTCCGCCCATTTCACTCTTTCATATTTGCGCGCCGGATGTTAAAGCCGCCGCAAATCAATTCATAGACGCGTTACAGAGGTTCACATGGCGAAAATCAAGGTAAATAATCCAGTTGTAGACATGAACGGGGACGAAATGACCCGGATCATATGGGACATGATAAAAGAACGGCTGATTTTGCCATATCTAGATATTGATCTTCTCGATTATGACCTGTCGATTCAGAGCCGCGACGCCACCGATGACCAAATCACAATTGACGCCGCTAACGCGATTAAAAAGCATAACGTCGGTATTAAATGCGCGACCATAACGCCGGACGAGCAGCGCGTTGAGGAGTTTGGCCTTAAGAAAATGTGGCGCTCGCCAAACGGTACGATCCGTAATATCTTGGGCGGTGTGGTCTTCCGTGAGCCGATTATTTGCTCTAACGTACCTCGCCTTGTGCCGGGCTGGACACAGCCTATCGTGATTGGCCGCCACGCGTTTGGTGACCAGTACAAAGCCACAGACTTTGTTGTGCCGGGCCCCGGTAAAGCTACAATGAAATTTGTCGGCGAAGACGGACAGACTATTGAAAAAGAAATTTTCGATTTCCCGGGCGGTGGCGTTTTGATGGGTATGTATAACCTTGACGCATCTATTCGCGATTTTGCCCATGCTTGTTTTGCTTATGGCATACAGCGCAAATGGCCAGTTTACCTGTCCACGAAAAACACAATCCTCAAGGCCTATGATGGGCGCTTCAAGGACATCTTCCAAGAAGTCTTTGACGCGGACTACAAAGACCAGTTCGACGAGTTTGGCGGCGAGTATCAGCACCGCTTGATTGATGATATGGTTGCGGCCGCGATGAAATGGTCTGGCGGCTACATCTGGGCCTGTAAGAACTATGACGGTGACGTACAATCTGATACGGTCGCCCAAGGCTTTGGCTCACTGGGACTTATGACCTCATTTTTGCTCACACCGGACGGCAAGACGATGGAAGCCGAAGCGGCGCACGGCACAGTGACGCGTCACTACCGTAACCACCAAAAAGGCGAAGCGACATCAACGAACTCTACGGCGTCTATCTATGCTTGGACACGGGGCCTCGCGCATCGCGGCCGCGTTGACGACAACGAAGCGTTGATCAAATTCGCAACGGGGTTAGAGGAAACAACGCGAGAAACAATTGAGGGCGGCCAGATGACCAAAGATCTCGCGCTGCTCGTCGGTGACAAGCAGGGCTGGCTGACCACAGAAGGTTACCTCGAAGCCATCGCCGAGAATTTCGAACGCAAAATGGGGTAAGTCGCCCATGTCAGATGACTCTGATGATCTTACAGAATCGGAAATGCGCATGGGAGTGCGCATTTTTCTTGCTTTATATCTCATAATAATTCTTCTTCTTTTCGTCGCAATAGGCTTGCAGCTTTATCTGGGAGCAACCGGATATAATGCCATGATTGCAATACCCGCTTGGGCGGCGGTATCACTCATACTTCGCGTTATGAAAACATCCGTGTCTAACGTGATGGAGGACCTCAAAACCGCGCTGGATGAGACTTATCCAGATCAAGAAGGCGGCATCTCTGTAGATTCCTCTTCTTTAGATAATCTCTCTCCAGAAAGTTCTTCTTCCGGAACTGCATTTAAGTTTCAGCCCAAGATTATTATCGTGGTTACTCTTCTAATGTTATGCGTCAGTACTTTTTGGTACATAGTAGGCGGTTTGTACACACTCGTTACCCGGCTGTTTTCATAAGATGACTTGAGCTGTAGGGCTTATATCCTGTTCACGGGAATTTGTAGATAGTGATGACCGTCTTTGGCGGCGGGAGGCAAGCGGCCCGCTCTTATGTTGATCTGTAGTGACGGTAATATCAGGCGCGGTGCTTTGAGGCTCGCGTCTCTTTTATCGCGCATAGCGACGTAGGCGGGTTTTTTAACGCCGTCCCGAATATGGACATTCTTGGCCCTGTGCTCGGCAACGCTCGCCTCCCATGCATACGTACTGCGTCCTTCGGGCAGGTAATCGTGCCCGGTCATAATCCGAGTCTCCTCCGGCAGGGCCAAAATGCGCTGAATGGACTCGTAAAGAGCACCTGAATCCCCGCCCGGAAAGTCCGCACGCGCGGTACCGTAATCTGGCATGAACAGTGTATCTCCAACAAAGGCCATGTCGCCCATCAAATAGGTAACGCAGGCGGGTGTATGTCCGGGCGTGTGCATGACGCCCACTATTTCATCGCCAAGTTTGAAATTATCTCCGTCCTCAAACAGGGCATCAAATTGCGATCCATCGGTCGTAACATCTTCGGCGTGAAATGTCGGCTTGAACTGGGTTTGTACCTCAGTAATTCGGGCCCCAATTCCAATTTTAGCACCTGTTCTTTCGCGTAAATAGTCAGCGGCTGATAAATGGTCGGCATGCGCATGGGTGTCCAGTACCCATTCGATTGTCAAATCATGCTTTGACGCAAACTCCAAAAGATGGTCGGCTGAACGGGTTTTCAGGTTGGCGGTATGTGGTTCATAATCCAAGACCGGGTCTATGATAATGGACCGCTGACTGAGTGTTTCCCACACTATGTATGTCACTGTATTCGTATCATGATCAAAAAAGGCTTTGGTTTTTAACATTATTGTCTCCTGTTTTATATCTTTTATATATTAGCACTTGCTAATTTAGCAATAGCTAATATATAAAAGGCATGATGACTGTGACAAAAAAAAACATGGATCCGGATGTGTTTGAAGCTGCCGCCATTCAGGCTGCAGCGCTTATGCGGAGTTTATCCAATGAAAAGCGGTTGATGATCCTGTGCCGCCTTAGCGGCGGGGAAGCCGCAGTGGGTGACATGCGAAAGGACTTTAATCTTTCGCAATCCGCCTTCTCGCAACATCTCGCAGTGTTGCGGGATCAAGACTTGGTCAAGACGCGGCGCGAGGGTCAGACCATTTATTATTCCATCGCTGACCCGGCGGTTCTGCAGGTCATCGAAACACTCGCGTCTATTTACTGTCCGGAGATATTACTATGACCCAACTTAAACATATTGCACCCCAAGATGTTGCTGCTGGCTTGGCCAAAGGCCGGGTAACCTTGATCGATATTCGCGAAAAAGATGAATATGCCCGGGCGCACATCAAAGACGCTCTGCATATACCTCTATCGGTCTTGGAAAAAACTGACATGGATATAGAGGCTGGCCGTCAGGTTGTGTTTCATTGCCGCTCCGGCAATCGCACGGATGTTCATTGTGACCGCTTAGACGCGCATATCGGCGGTGATGCCCTGTTTATGCAAGGGGGGCTTAATGCATGGAAAACGGCGGGCCTGCCAATTGTTGAAGACAAATCCATGCCTCTGGAAATCAACCGCCAAGTCCAAATCACCGCTGGACTGCTCACGCTTGTGGGCGTTGTGTTAGGCTTTACGGTTCATCCCGGATTTTTTGGGCTATCGGCGTTTATCGGTGCGGGACTAACCTTTTCAGGCCTATCTGGAACTTGCGCCATGGCAAATGGGTTGATGTTGATGCCCTGGAACCGTAGCGCGCGCGGCTAATGGCTCTGACACCTGACATCATCCTCGCGGTTATGATAAGCGGCGCTATTATCGGGCTTTTTCTGGGCACTTTTGGCGGTGGCGGATCTGTTCTTGCTGTGCCGCTTCTCGTGTATTTTGTTGGCGTCTCAGACCCTCATATGGCGATAGGAACATCCGCCGCCGCCGTGGCGGCCATCGCCTTGTTTAATTTGATGGGGCATTGGCGCGGCGGTAACGTAAAGTGGCCCTGTGCCAGCATTTTTGCCGCCGCCGGGATAATGGGATCAATCCTGGGGTCTAGTTTGGCTAAAATGATCGATGGACAAATTTTACTGCTAGGCTTTGCCATAGCCATGGCGGCCATTGGTCTGTCAATGCTGAGACGGCCAAAGACTGACGGTAAAGCCGATGTAAAGCTGACTATGAAAATGAGCCTTCGTATTGCGCCGCTGGGTCTCATTGTAGGCTTGGCAGCCGGCTTTTTTGGGATTGGCGGCGGGTTTCTCATTGTTCCCGGGTTGATGTTGGCAACAGGTATGACGCTCGCTAATGCTACGGCGTCATCTTTAATTTCGGTCGCGCTTTTCGGAGCGGTAACCTCCGCCAATTATGCGCTGTCAGGCTGGGTCGACATTCGGCTAACGGGCTTGCTGTTGCTGGGCGGTATGGTCGGCGGCCTTATTGGGATAAAAATTTCTGAGCTACTGGCCTCGCATATTCCTTTGGCGCGAAAAGGCTTCGCCACGCTTATTTTAGCTGTGGCTGTCTATATAGGCACCCAAGTCGTCTAATTTATCGTCTTTCAATCCGCGATAAAATTGGTTGTCGCCCATATAAAATTTCTGTTGATCTTTTCAGGTGCGCAAAGCATCCGCTTAAAGTCTTGTTATTACTTTATAACTGACATTCTTACCCGGGATTAAAGTTAGCTAAATAGCCCATCATTAAAGAAGGTAAAGTTGATCCAGCCAATGGCGGCTGCATTCTGGGCGTTAAAGGGAAGGGTCAAAAACTTAATGTTATATTGACCGCCATTTTGCATCCTTCGAACTGAACGCAAAATTTAAAAAACACTCGAATTAATTATTTGCTGTCACTCTCAAAGGGGCTGTTTTTCAATTATCTGCAGACATGCTCATTATGCGCGCAATATTGGGTGGAAAAAACACCCTTGATTATAACATTTTGCGTTTAATTCAATCAACAACACCGTCTACAAGCCGTACGACTCGCTTCAGCTCATCGAGCGTCAGCGGTTTGGTAATATAATCTCGCACAATGCTGTATGAATCAGCACGAATTTTATCTTCAGGGTTGAGCGATGTTGTCAACATAATAATGACGAGGTTCGAAAAACTCGGTTTGAGTTCATTGACGGCACGATCCAGAAATTCAAATCCATCCATCCTCGGCATATTTATATCAAGAAAGATGATGTCAATTTTTTCGCAATCATGCTTCTTCAAATACTCTAGGGCTTCACCTGCATATCTAAAGGGGATAGTTTTCTCGACTAGCCCTGAGCGCTTTATCGCTCGCTCATACATCATTTGATCAATCTCATCATCGTCGATAAGCATAACCGTTCTTATCTTTGGAAAATCGCTCATGAAGACTTCTGAGGTAATGTTACAGTGAACACCGTCCCGACACCCTGTTGAGATGAAACGCTAAGCGTACCTTTATGGTTCGAGCAGACACGGTTACAAAGTGCCAAACCAATACCCGTACCTGGATATTCTTCGCGAACGTGTAGGCGTGAAAAGAGGCCGAATATTTTGCCTTGATGTTCATCCGCTATACCAATTCCATTATCTGTAACCCCGATTTCATCATATTTCTTTATAGTATTAATCGAGGAAGTAATCGACACGATTGGCTTTCTATCCGGCATTCGAAACTTAAGAGCATTTTCGATAAGGTTTTGAAACAGGCTTTTTAGCTGGAATCGGTTTCCAAAGACATTTGGTAATTCATCGCGCTTCAGAACGGCATCCACCGATTTCAATGCCCCGGTCAGGTCTGATGCAATATCGTCAATCAATTTATTAAGATCAACTAATTCCATTTGTTCCTTTTGTTCAACAGCACGTGTGTATGCAAGTATATCTTCAATCTGCTGCGACATGCGCTCAGATGTAGCAATCCCGCAATCAATCAAAAACCTGCCATCATCACCTAACTCCTCTTCCTGGATTTCCTTTAGCAATAAGTTCATTGTATTTGCCGGAGATTTTAAGTCATGAGAAATGGCATAGGTGAAATCATGTAGCTCTTTACGAAGTTGTTCACTCGTCAGTAAGGCAGCTTGGAGTCGGATTGCATCTGTAACGCAACTTGCCAACTGTGTTAGCGAAGAAACCTCCTTCTCCGTCCAAGCCCGCGGTTCTCCTTGAATAACGCAAAGCGCCCCTGCGGGTTGATTATCCGGAGTATGAAAAGGCACCCCAAGATATGCGATGACGCCTAAATCTGGAATAGCAAGATTGTCTTTAACTAACGGGTGCTCTGGCGCATTGGAAACAACGAGGGCAGAACCTTTTCTCACAACGTGCTGGCAAAATGAATGTGACAACGGTGTTTCCTGTCTCGTCGCCCATGGTTCGGCAAGACCGAGATGGCTTTTGAAAAACTGCCTATCATTCTCAAAGTCAACAACAGATACGAGGGAAACCGGCGCATCAAGTAGCTGGGAAGCAAGTTTTGTGAGGTTGTCGTATTCCGGCGTAGGCGGAGCATCAACAAGGCCAAGTTCACTTAAAGAAAATTCCATACTACAACACTACCAATTTGTTTATACCGCCGTATAAATAGTTTCGGTATCAGAAGCTAATTTCCAAGTGGTAAATTTACATTTCTTTTGTAAGCGGTGTGCGTGAAGCACCGCTTACAATTTTCATGTCCGGCGTTGCGATTGTTCCAAGCTTAAATTCATCGTTTCGCCTGTAATCCTGCGCCTTGTAATAATTTCATCCTCGGTTTGATGTTGCGAGGTAGATTACTACCATGAAAAACCCGCC
>CAYGTI010000022.1:0-51770 GCA_964352785.1 uncultured Caulobacterales bacterium | reverse complement strand
TCTCGAGGTCCCGGATAAGCTCCGGGCTATGCCCGAAACTTTCCGGGATGACAGGGGTGAGAGATCACGTCCTGCCTTTCGCTGGCGCGCCTCTCCCGCTTCCATTTATAATTTCAAACAGAAAACAGCAGAGCTGGGCTATGATCCGCGCGAGACGTCGGCCTATTGGATCGAGCGGCGCGCCAATGCCCTGCGGCGAAGGTGGACGGCCTATGCTAAACAAAACTCTTGCGAACCAGACACTTCAAGCGTTGCAGGGCAGACCAAGCGTGCCCGGCGGGAGATAATCCCGCCTAATAGCGAAAGGGATGACGTTACTGTGGAAGATTTCGTCCCCGCCGCTGCTCATTACGGCGAAATATGGCCGCCGCTGATGCTGCCACAAGGCCCGCCGAAAGCGGGCATGATATCTGCGTCCAGTATGCTGCCAGAGCCTGACAACGGAGTTAAGAGCGTGTTGCCTGCGCAAAGGGCGGCCGTTCTATGTCTCGAACATACATCGGTGCTTGAGATAGGCGCGGATAGGCGAGCAGATTCCAATGCGTCAGATTTAAAGAGTGATCGCTTTGGGCCTATCGCCGCCCAAGCTGAGCGTTGCGCGTACATGCCTTTCGAAAGTGAGCTTCACCGCGTAAACTCTGTTGTGGCTGGCGGCGCGGATCACGCGTCTAGCCCCACAGCGCCCGGCTTGGCGGATGCACCACTGCGCCCTCATATGTCAGCCCGTTCGCCGCGTCCGCCGCCAATAATAAAGGCCCGTCAAGATCGATAACATCGGCAAAGGCTTCGAGCATCATCATCGGCGCCATCGCCAAAGAGGAACTGACCATACATCCGGCCATAATCATAAATCCTTTGGCTTTGGCCGCTTGCATCAGCGCTAAGCCCTCAGTCAAGCCGCCGCATTTGTCGAGTTTGACGTTAACGGCGCGGTAGCCCGCCGCCCAGAGCCGATCCAGATCATCCGAAGTATGCAGAGCTTCGTCTGCGCAAATCGGCGGGGTCAAACCGGGATCAAAACAGGCAGGACTGTCAGCGGGCAGGGGCTGCTCGATTAGAACAGTGCGGGTGCTGCGGAGCTGTTTTTGCAAGGCGGTGAGCGCTTCGGGGCTTAAGGCTTCATTGGCGTCAATAATCAGGTCTGCGTCCGGGCGGGCTTGGGCCACAGCTTCGATACAAGCCGGACCATCGTTCAGGCCCAGTTTCATTTTAAGCAGCGGGTAGCGGGCGGCATTTTCTGCGGCGCGGGCCATATTTTCCGGCGTATCAACCGAGAGCGTGAAGGCTGTGGTGCGCGGGCGCGGGGCGGGGAGTTCTAAAAGCTCCCACACCCGGCGGCGCTTTTGTTTGGCGGCCAAATCCCAGAGCGCGCAGTCCACGGCGTTGCGCGCAGCGCCCGCTGGCAGGGCCGCTTGTAAATCTGTGAGGCTCAGGCCGCGCTCAATAACGGCGCGGATCGTCTCAATTTGGGCGCTGACGGTTTCCACGCTTTCGCCGTAGCGCCCATAAGGCCGGCATTCCCCGCGACCTGTGTGCTCACCTTCTGTGATGGTGACGTGCACAACAGGAATTTCGGTCAAGGCGCTGCGGGAAATGCGAAAGGTTCCACGCGCGGGCCATACGACGGGCGTTAAAGAGAGTTGGCGCAAAATCCATCCTTTTACTTGACTTGCGATGCGAGCTTTGCACCTTAGCGCAATGAGCGTTTCTGAAAACCCAGAAATCACAAATGAGTCGCAATCTGCGCCGGAGTTTTCTCTGGCGCAGGAGGGTCAGCGTTTGCACTTGACCGCGTCCGGCGATTGGACGCTGGCGCATATTGCTGCCATGGATAAACGCCTGACGAAATCTTTGGCTCCGCTTGATTATGAAAATGTCACCTATGATTTCACGCATGTGAGTAATCTGGATACGGCGGGGGCTTATGTGTTTGCGAGAGCAATTCGTTGCGATGAGGATATTTGTTACCCGTGGGATATTCTCGGCGGTGATCCCGGCAAACGCACATTAATGTTCGCGGCGGCGGATGCCTCGATGGGCCGCCCGCCGCACCAACCGCGTCAGTGGTATGATACGCTCACGCGGCTTGGTATCGCCTCCGAGAGGTTCGTTGCAGAGGCCTATGATACGCTGGCATTTTTAGGGCATTTCCTTGTGGTACTGGTCAAGCTATTCATGCGGCCGCACACGATCAGGTGGAAATCTGTGATCGCTTTGATCGAAGATGTCGGGCTGAACGCCGCGCCGATCGTGATGATGCTCAGCTTTTTCATCGGCGCGGTGATTGCCTATATGGGCTCAAACCTTTTATCCGCCGTGGGCTTTCAGGTCTTTATGGTTGACCTGGTCGGCCTGTCGATGCTGCGGGAACTCGCCGTTATCATTACTGCAATTCTGCTGGCCGGGCGCTCAGCGTCTGCGTTTACGGCGAAACTCGGCGCGATGAAAATGCGCCAAGAGGTCGATGCCATGACGGTGATCGGGCTGGATACCTATGAGACGCTTGTCGCGCCCCGGGCGATAGCCTGTCTGATTGCTGCGCCTGTTCTGACGTTTTTGGCGATGATGTCGGGCATCGGCGGCGGGATGCTCGTGGCATGGCTCGGGCCGACAGATATCTCGCCGATCCTGTTTTTTGCCCGTATGCGCGAAGTTATAGACATCAGCCATTTCTGGGTGGGCATGGTAAAGTCGCCCTTCTTTGCGATTATCATTGCCATCATTGGCTGCCGCCAAGGTCTTGCGGTGACAGGCAGCGTCGACTCGCTCGGCTCGCGCACAACCTCCAGTGTGGTGCAGGCCATTTTCACGGTCATCACAGTGGATGCTATATTCGCGATGTTGTTCCTAGAGATGGGGGTTTAGCTTATGCCGCTCTCAGGATTTTATAGGAACGCAGCCCCGATGGAGGCTCAAGGGCTGCTCACGCAATTTGGTTCAAATGTTGTTCACAAAGATTTGGACTTTCGGGTTGAGCCGCAGGAAATTGTCGGCCTTGTGGGCGGATCGGGATCGGGTAAGTCCGTGCTGATGAATACGCTTTTGGGCCTGAAAGAACCCGAGGGCGGAACCATTAAATATTACGGCCAAGACCGCACACAGCTTGCGCCCGAAGCCCGGCGCGCGATCAACAACAAGATGGGCGTTCTGTTTCAGGGCGGCGCTCTGTTCTCCTCCATGACTGTGCGCCAGAATATCATGGTGCCGCTGCGCGAGCATACAGACTTGCCGCTGCGCCTCATGGAAGAACTTGCTGATATGAAAATCCATATGGTGGGACTGCCCGCCCATGCCGCCACGTTGCACCCGGCGGATTTGTCCGGTGGTATGCGTAAACGAGCTGGGCTTGCCCGGGCGCTTGCGTTGGACCCCGAACTTTTATTTTTAGATGAGCCGACCGCCGGACTTGATCCCATTGGAGCTTCGGCGTTTGACGAGCTTATTCTGGGCTTGCGTCAAGCCATGGGCTTGACCGTTTTGATGGTCACGCATGATCTCGATAGTCTGTTTGCTATCTGTGACCGAGTCGCGGTATTAGTGGATAAGAAGATTGCGGTTGCGGATAGCTTGCCCAAAGTGCTTGCGCATCCGCATCCATGGATCAAGGATTATTTCGGCGGGCCGAGATCACGCGCCGCGCAAAATGCTGGCGGGGTGCAGAATGCCGTCACGTCGATAGAAGACACGGCGCAGAGCCTTCAAAGGCTTCCCGCCCGCAAGATGGCTGCATATGGACGCATCGTTCCCAGACGCGGCGTCTTAAGAGGGAGATGGGGCAACTAGATGGAAAATAAGGCAAATTACGCACTGATCGGGACGTTCGTTCTGTTCGCCACGCTCGCCGCTGTCGCATTTACGGCGTGGCTGTCCAATGCTCAGTTTGATCAGCAATTTGATGATTATGAAGTTGTTTTCACCGGGCCGGTTAAAGGTCTGTCGCGAGGTAGTGAGGTACGCTATAACGGCCTGCGCGTTGGTGAAGTCATCCGCCTTGCATGGGATCCAGATGATAATAATACGATTATCGCCGATATCCAAGTTGTAGAAAACACGCCCATTCATGTCGATAGTATTGCTCAACTTGAGCCACAAGGTTTGACGGGATTGAATTATATTCAAATTACGTCAGGTCCAAGCGGTGAGGCCTTTCGAGGGCGCGGGCCGTACCAAATCACAGGCCGTATGAGCCAGATTGATACGTTTCTGGATAGCGGCGGATCGATCATTGAGGGCACGCAAAAAGCGCTAAACCGGGTGAATGTCACCCTCAGCCAAGACGCGATTGCTGATTTTCATGGTATACTCGCCAACATTTATTCGATCACGGGTAAAGTCGATCAATCGGAAGTTGATTCCGCGCTACTGCGGCGTGTGTTAGAAGCGATTGAGCAAGCCGCCAAAGATGTATCTGACGCTGCGATTGCAACAGACGAGGCGGCGACATCATTTGACAATTTGGTTAGCGGCGACGTCAAAGACATTGTTGCGCGTATGGAAATTTCGCTTGGCGAGCTTGATAAAATGCTAGGTGATATTTCCACATTCGCAGAGGGCGGAGAGAAGCTGACCACAGACGCGCGCGATGCGATTAACCGTCTGTCTAATTCCGGCTTAACCGATATCGAAGAAACGGCGGACGGACTGCGGCGGTTAGTTCAATCTCTCAACCAGATTGCAGAGAAACTGGATCAGAACCCGGTTGGATTTATTGCCGGTGAAGAGCGCGAAACCATGGAGCTTCCACAATGATCAAGACGTCTATGAAGCGTGCGTATGCTTTACCTCTACTTGCCTCGAGCCTCATTCTAGGAGGGTGCCTGTCCTCTGTTCTACCTGATCCTGCGCCCGCTGATGTCGTTTACCGTCTCTCCAGCTTAGGTAGCAGCGCGGTACCCGCAAGCGGCGCGATAGTCGTGCGTATTGATAGACCCGCTGTGCCAAATGTGCTGTTAGGGCAAAGCATTGTTGTTTCGCCTGACGGCACACGCATGGCCACGGCCGGGCAGGCGCGATGGGTCGAACCCGTGCCGTCGCTTTTGCAAAATAGCTTTTTCGACACGCTTTCGGCGCGTGAAAATATCACCGGGATTTTGCCAACCGCCGGCGCGCGCACAACCCACCGCGCGCATATTACTGTGCGTAATTTTGAGGCGCGCTTCGACCAAGGGGAAACTGCGCCGCCGCTCGCCGTCGTGCACTATACTGTGACGGTTTCAGATGCCGCTAGCCGGGATTTAATTGGCACGCATGATGTGCGCAAAACAGAGCGCGCAGGCTCGCCAAGTGTCTCCGCTATCGTGCGCGCCCAAGACCGCGCCAACCACGCAGCCATGGAAGATATCGCCGACTGGCTCGAGACGTTGCCGCGTTAGGGCAATTCACGATTAATCATACTCAGAAGGGCACTGGAAAAAGATAGTGACAGTCTTGTCCGAGTTAACGTTATGAAGCTGAATCGGCGGCTTAGAGGCCTCCTATATAATGCCTCTAAATTGAGCGCATTTATATTATATCTGACACAAAAAAGGCCGCTGATTTCAGCGGCCTTTTTTAATTCTTCTAAGTATTTCTAGAATGTGTAACTACCGCCAAAGACGATACGGCGATCAGGATATCCAACAAAAGCCAGAGGGCCAGTTTCGCTCACCGCATGCTGATAAATATTCGATTTAAGCAGGTTCGTACCTTCAATACCGATGTTGAAATTATCTGTCACATCATAATTGATACTAGCGTTGAGCTGCCCTCTGTCGAGTGTATTTACAGGAAAGCTGAATGTACTTGACGTACTCGCACCACCGCCGAAGTCGTCCGTACGGAAACCTTGACGCCATGTATAGCGCGCTCTGGCTGATAGGCCGTATTTTTCATAGAATGCGGTAACGTTGTAAGCGTTTTCAGAGAAATCCAATAGACCTGTAGGCAAGGTAACACTGCCAAGGACATTCAAGCCTCGGCCGAAAGTTGTATCAGTTGCTGAGCCGCCGCTAAAGCTTTGGTGAGTGTAGTTTGCTAAAACACCGAAACCAGACGCCCAACCGAAACTACCAAATCTGTCTTCAAAGCTTGATAGGTCGTATTGAAAGGCAACTTCAATACCGGACTGTGTTGTCGTTACCGGGTCATTGCCCGGTTGTGAGAAATCAACACATAAACCAAATTGAGTTGCTGGCAAATCTGGGTTGCCTAGAACACCTGGACGTACTTCCGGATTGAAAATACCACCGCCGGGACAATTTGGATCAGTCTCTCGGCGGAAACCACCCGGATTTCTTGGCTCGGGTAAGAGCGCTGCGCCATCGAAATCCGTACCGAATATGTTCGTACGTTTTTTATTAAAGTAGCCAATACTCATAATTGCTGCAGGGGCAAAATACCACTCCGCCGAAACATCGAATGAGTCGACTTTCTCTGGTTCTAGGCTTGGATTTCCTAAGTCTACAACAGTGTTTTCAGCTTGGGTAAATACGAAAGATGTGTTCAGATCGCTAAAGTCTGGACGTCTGATATCCGAGCCATAACCAAAGCGAAGAACAACGTCTTCTCTTGGGGTTGCAACTAAATTAAAGCGTGGCAGCCAGAAGTCATACTCGCCTTTCGTCGACTGTAGTGATCTCGTTCCAGCTACGGCGGGACCGAAGGCAATAGAGTCGATTTCAGTCTCTAGATAACGCACACCAGCATTACCGCGAATCATTTCGTATTCAAAGTTTGCTTGAGCATAAAATGCATTAGTTTTTTCAGTCACATCGAAGAAAGCATTTTGATCAGATGTCAGGTTCAAAATGTCTGGGCTAGCCGGATCGTGAGCAATAACGGCTGCTTGTAGAATATCTATGACAGCTTGTTGGTTATTAAAAGCCAAATCTGGGTCAACGATAAGGAAGTCACGAATGAAAAGGCTTCTACCGTCCGCATCACCATAATTCGTCGGGCCTGGGATCAAAAGTTCTGCAAAACGCGACCCGTTCGGGCTATCGACTAATCGGCTGAAGCCGCCAATATTATCAGTGATGTTATCAAACTTACTTGAAGATTTATTATAACGATAACCCACATCAATGGAGGTCAAAAAATTCCCTAACGTGTTATTGTCAGCTAAATCGTATGAAAAATCCAAACGAATAGCATCTTCTTTGTTTTCAGTTGAGTTGCGTCCAACCTGCACCTGATCCAGTAACATGTTGTTGGGATCAAGTAATTGAGCCGTTGTAGGAGCAAAAGGCGAATCAAAGTTGATGCCGAATGCTAATGAGTCGCCTGATAAGTCATAAATGAAAGGCGTACAGTTTTCATTGTCTCTTCCATTGTTAAAGCAGTTCGGGTTATAAAAATTGAGTGTCGTGCTCAGGTTAGGGTTGGTTGTGTCCGAACTTGTTGAGGCAAATTCAATTTTTGACGTTAAGTTGCCGCGCTCCCATTCCGCACCGCCAGAGAAGATTTGACTGTTGGTGACTCGGGCACCTGTGTCACTTGAAAAACGTAAGTTTGGATCTTCATTGTCAACTGCTGGGTCTGGCTCAAGCGTACCCGTAAGTGCTGCTGGAAACTGTCCGGGGCCAACACCAAAGTCAACTGTTTCAAATGACGTTGGAATGCTATCATTGATGAAAGAACCCACACCTGAGGCTTGGAGCCTATATGAATCTTGACTGCGTTGCTGGTCATTAATAATGGCATCGAAGTAAAGTTTTACGCCATCAGCGGGGCGAGCTTCTATTGTCCCGGCTAGGTTTAGAGTCTCATACTCGTAGTTCTCTTGCTCTTGTAGAAGGAATTGAATGCCGAGAAACTCAGCCGGATTTGAGCCAGCAGGTCTGCCGATATTATCACGGTCAGCTCGCGGACGGAAAGAGACACTTTCTTGCTCTGTATAGCTACCGCTGATGACCACGCCGATCTCTTGCCCTTGCAGGTTTTCCCATTTTTTCCCTATTGCGGCGGATACTCTTGGCTGAATACCTTCAGTACTTAGATTGCTGTGCTCACCCTGAATACGTATGTTGGCTAAAGTGTCTTTTAGGTCAAGCGGGCGAATTGTTCGCAGGTTTATAGTGCCGCCGACAGAGCCTTCGATGGTGCTTGCTTCAGGTGATTTAATAACTTCAACAGCGGAAATAATTGAAGCATTCACATCTTCAAAGTCGATGCCGCTGCGGCCAGAGCCAGAGCCAACAGTCGACACGCCGTTGATTTCGATACGGTTTGCATTTGTACCGCGAATTTGAACGCCCGTACCAACACCAGCCGTACGTGTGATTTGGATACCTGTAATATTCTCAAGAACCTCAGCAAGGTTTTGATCCGGCAGCTTACCGATATCTTCGGCCTGTATGACCTCTATCAAGCTATCTGCATTGCGCTTTTCAATCAGCGCGTTCTCAAGAGATTGACGAATACCCGTGGCGATAACTTCGTCGTTTGAGGCATCTTGGGCGTAAGCCGTTGAGGCGAAGGCCAGTGTTGAAAAACCTGCGCTTAGAAGCAGCGAGCCTTTGAGCCATGCTTTTGTCGTGCTTTTGACGGCACGCCCATGAGTTCTAACCTGAGTCATAATCTTATTTCCCTTAAAATCCGGCTGATTTGCTTTTTTGCCGTTATATGCGTTTAAGGAACCAATTATCAAATATTGTCAACCAAATAATATAACCAATTGTAAGTAATTTAAAACCGATACATGAAAAATTGGTAGTACCAATTTAGCATATATCGTGCAATACACGTAAATTGGGAATCAGAGAACAGTCTCGGGTTGAGACTTTTTTATTAGCGTGTTGTGGTGTCGTAAGGTGGATTGAGAACTGAATTACTGCAAGCCCGCATCCTCAAGAATTGCCGCGAGCACATCAGGTTGATCATTGAATTGTGTTTTGACGGTATTCATGTCTTGGGCGATTTGCCCGGTTTGGCCGAGAACTTTGCGGGCGCGTAGCAACCGCGCCCAGCCGTCAGGATCGTTTGGATCATCGGCGAGGCGTGCGGCGAGGCCTTCGACCATGCCGGTAATCATAGCGCTGCGGTCTTGGGCGCTCATACCGGCGGCGCTTTCAATATCAGCCTGCGTGGGGCCAACGCCCAAAGATGAGGGACGTTCCGGAGGATTTAATATTTCGGCGGCGTAGGCCTGGGCGCGTTCATATTCCGAAATCGCGCTGGAGTCTTGATTTGAAACCTCGATCAGTTCTTCGTAGGCGGAAAACGCTTCGTCAAACCGGCCAAGGTTCATGAGCGTGCGAGCATAAATGAGCCAACCACGGGGGTCATCTTTTTGTTCTCCGGAAAGCTGCTGCGTTAGCTCTGCTAACAGGCTTTCAATTTCGGCCTCTCTTTCGTCCGGATCCATTGGTGTTTGCGCCGTTGGGTTTTGCGGCGTGGCAACGGTTGCGGCCATTTGCAGCACGCCGGGCTTGGTGAGCTCGGGGCTTCCGATCAATGCGTAAAGCCCCACCGCGCCAAATACGAAAAACGCAAACACAGAATTGATCACCAAAATGTTAGGCGCGGATGTGTCTTGGGTTTGATCCGTTAGCGTCAGTAATTGCCGCTGCAAATCTATTTTGCGGGCCTCAAGCTCCGGGTCGTCTACGGCCTGGGCCTCAAGGCGCGCGATTTCGGCGCGGTAGGTTATGATCTCGTCCGTGTCCTGAATCGGGCCGGATGTTTTCTTTATAAGGGGCGTAACAAGGTACATGAGAATTGCCCATATTGTGACGCCTAAAATGAACCATGCCATGAATTTTGCCTTTAGCAGCTATTTGTACCGCTTGACGACGGATTTACAGACCTGACTGGCAGAGAAAGTCAATTCTCGCAAGGTCGGGCGTTGCATATATTTTTGGGGGGCTTATATAAACGCTCATAAACAACGTAGCGTCTGCGCGGCAGGCCAGAACCCAGCGGGGACTTATGGTTACTCTTATTATGCAAGCAACTCCGAGTGCGGGAGGCGGTGCGGCTGGCCAGATTATTATGCTCGGCATGATATTTGTTATTTTCTACATGTTGTTGATTCGCCCGCAAAACCAGCGCATGAAAAAACACAAAGCTATGCTGGCTGAAATTCAGCGCGGCGACGAAATCGTGACCAATGGCGGCCTTGTCGGCAAAGTCACCAAAGTTACAGACGATCGGTTGATGGTGGATTTGGGCGAAGGCGCAAAAGTGAAAGTTGTCCGTACAATGGTTGCGGATGTTCTTAACCGAACGGAACCCGCGAACGACCGTCCGGCAAAATCAAAAAAATAAGCGGTACTTTACTATGACCGCTCCTAAGATTTAGAGCGGCCTTATCGCGCCTTACTAAAGACTTAGGATCAGCCATGCTTTATTTTTCAAAATGGAAAACGCTCATGATCATCGGCGCGGTGGTCTTGGGCTTTTTGTTTGCCATGCCAAACGCGTTGCCAACGGATATACGCGAGAATATGCCCGCGCCGTTTCAGCGGACACTGAACCTCGGTCTTGACCTGCAAGGCGGCGCGCACATGCTGCTCGAAGTCGATATTTCCAGCGTCATGGAAAGCGAACTTGAGAATCAACGCGGGAGCGCTCTGGCGGCTTTGCGAGAAGCAGACCGTATTCGCACGGAATATGTTCGCGCCGAAAAAGACGCTGTCGTCGGGCGGTTTCGTAATCTCGAAGATGTTGAGCGCGGCATGGATGTTCTGGGTGATTTGGAGGTCGCGATTGATCCGTCTAGCCTGAGCACCGCTAAAACGGTTAAAGTCGACCAAGTCGGCGATCGAGAGTTCCGCATTACGATTACGGATGAAAATGTCGAGTCCATTAAAAACCGTACAATCGCTCAATCTATAGAGGTCTTGCGCAAACGGATTGACCCCACGGGCACAACTGAAATGACCCTCGCCAAAGAGGGCAGTGATCGCATCCTGTTGCAAATTCCCGGCGCTAAAGATGTGGCCGATATCAAAGAACGTATCAACAAAACCGCAAATCTGAGCTTTCACATGGTCGATGCGGCCTCGTTTTCCCAAGCAGCTTTGGAAACAGCGGCGACGAGCGGGCGAACAAAGCCTGGAACAATTTATTATCCCGAAACCCAAGGCGGCGGATTGATCGTCACGAAGAATACGAAAATCACGGGTGGGTGCCTGAAGTCCTCTAGCGAGGGGCTTCACCCGGAAGCAGGGTATCCAATTGTCAATTTTACCTTTAATATTCGCTGCGCGCGTCTGTTTGGTAAGCTCACCTCTGAAAATATAGGCCAGCGTTTTGCAGTTGTATTAGATAATGAGATTATCACCGCGCCGCGGATTAACGGCGCGATTACGGGCGGCTCCGGTTTTATCGAAGGCAGCTTTACGAGCGAGAGCGCGCGGGAGTTGTCTTTGCTGCTCAATGCCGGCGCGCTGCCCGCGAAGTTGATTATTTCAGAGGAACGCACGGTCGGTGCGGAACTTGGCCAAGACGCGATTGATGCGGGTAAAATCGCCTCGATCATTGGTCTTGTCGGGGTCGCGTTTTTCATGTGGCTATCATATGGCTTGCGCTTTGGATCTATTGCCAATGCGGCTCTCTTTACAAACATTGCTTTGATCGCGGGCGCGCTGTCTATTCTCGGCGCGACGCTGACACTGCCGGGTATTGCGGGTATTATCCTCACCATTGGTATGGCGGTGGATGCGAACGTTCTGATTTTCGAGCGCATACGCGAGGAAACCAAGCTGGGGCGTCCGCCCGTCAACGCGATCGAGACGGGTTATCGCCGCTCTCTGGCACCGATCTTGGATGCCAATATTACGACCTTGATCGCCGCCGTGACGCTTTACTTCGTTGGTTCCGGCCCGATCCGCGGATTTGCGGTCACATTGGCCATCGGGATTGTCATGTCCGTGTTTACGGCTGTGGTCTTTGCGCGGCTTTTGACCGCGACGTGGCTGCGCGGTTCGCGCCCCAAAACGCTGCCGATTTAGGAGAGAACCATGCGCGATATTTCACTTGTTAGGTTCCTCCCGTCCGAGCCTAAAGTTCCGTTTATCTCCTTGCGGTTGATTGCGGCTATTTTATCAGTTTTGGCAATCATAGCCTCGATATTTTTGTTCTCCACACGGGGACTAAATTACGGTATCGACTTTACCGGTGGGACAGTGCTTGAGATCGATACACTTGGCGAGCCGCCGCTGGATGAAATCCGTACCAAGCTTGGTACGCTTGACCTGGGCGGCCCGACATTTCAGCTCATCACGCCGCCGGAATCCGCAAACGTTGACCACTCCTATGTGCGTATTGGTATTCCTTTGCAGGCTGAAGGCGAAGACGGCGCCGCCGCGCAGCAGCAAGCTTTGGCGCGCGTCAATGCGGCTCTGACCGAAGTCGTGGGCGATTATACGCTGCGCGGCCAAGATGTTGTCGGCTCGCGCGTCTCTGGCGAGCTTCGCCAAAAAGGTCTCATGGCGATTATATTCGCGCTTACGGCGGTGCTGGTCTATATTTGGTTCCGATTTGAGTGGCAATTTGCGGCGGGCGCGGTACTCGCGCTTTTCCACGACGTGATTTTGACCATTGGCGTTTTTTCACTCCTGCAGATTGAGTTTAACCTCTCAATTATTGCGGCGATCCTGACCATCGTTGGTTACTCTCTTAATGACACAGTGATTGTGTATGATCGAATCCGAGAGAACTTACGAAAATACAAAAAGATGGCGATGCCAGAAGTCCTGAATATGTCAATTAATGACACGCTGTCGCGTACTATATTGACGTCGATGACGACGTTATTAGCTTTGATGGCGCTGTATGTTCTTGGCGGGCCCGGGCTTCACGGGTTTGCGTTTGCAATGATTTGGGGCGTATTCGTCGGAACCTATTCGTCGATCTTTGTCGCGTCGCCATTATTATTGCTGCTCAATTTAAAGCGCGGCGGCAATATGGAAACAGCGGGCAAAAGCTAAGCGTAGATTTAAGGGCGGTTGCGGCCATGCTTGTCATGGCTCTCGACCCACTCATTGGCTAAAATCGCGGAGGATAGAGATATTTCTCCGGCCAAGACTGTGCCCGCAATAATCTCGATCAGCTTTTCTACCTTGCCGCTACCATAGCAACCCATCATCTCAAGGCACTCACGCTGCGTGGCTAATCCCGTGCCGCCGCCATACGTCGCGCAAATCAGTGAGGGCAGGGTGAGCGACCAGTAAAGGTCATCGTTTTCGCGCAGTTCCACATATGTCAGTCCAGCTTGGCTCTCGGCGACATTTGCCTCGTCTTGGCCTGTCGCAATAAAGACCGAGGCGATCCCGTTAGCGGCGTGAACGCCATTGTTGGATGTCCCCGCCAGCATACCGCCCAAAATCGACACTTGCCGCGCGCGGTACATGTCGCGCGTATCAGCCCGCGTCATTTGCAGCATCAAATCACGCGGCAGGACGGCTTCGACAACCACCCGCGCGCCGCGTGAATGCAGCGTGTTGATATGGGAATGTTTCTTGTCTGTGTCGATAGCGCCTGAGAGCGTATAGGTGATATGGCCAAGGTCTGCGGGTTTATTGGTCATAATCCACTGACACGCCGAAAGTGCGGCTTTGCCGCTCATGTTTTGCCCCGCGGCGTCTCCGGTGGTGAAGTTAAAGCGCGTGAACCACATGCGCGAGACGCCGTAACCTTCAATATGGCTGAGTTTGCCGACGGATGTGGTCGCTTCAGCTGCGGTTTTGATATCCGGAAAGTGTGCGTGCAGCCATTCACCCAGACCGCGAGCCTTGCGGGCATCTTCACAATGAAACACAGGCGCGCGCTGCATATAACGCTCAATGATAGTGGTTTTTACGCCGCCAATCGCAGAGAGAATACGCATGCCGCGTGAGTAACTCGCCACCAATGTGCCCTCAGTGGTCGCCATTGGCACATAAAAATCGCCTTGAGCATACTCACCATTAACGCGGAGAGGGCCCGCAAGCCCAAGCGGCATTTGCGCTACGCCTATAGGGTTTTCGACATTGCCCGGAAGCGTTGAGGGATCAATTGACATATGCGCGATGTGAGGTACAGGCGTTCCGGTTTCGCGGGTAATAAAATCCTGCCGTTCTTTGATAATCTCTGGCTGAAAATTATTACCGGACACGCGCGGAATGGATTTGGCAGGCGGGGTTTTATCGGTCATGTGACTCTCCGGTTCCGAGCAACCTTATGTGCGAGACAGGGGAGCGGCAAGAACCTTATCAGCTCCTGTCATCCTGCACGTACCCAGAGCTTGACCCGGCGGAAGATGCGGGATCTCGAGAGTTGGAAAACCTTCGTAAATTCATGGCATGCCTTTTTAGGCCCCGCGTCAAACGCGGGATCACGTGAATTGCACTAAATGCGCTTAATTCCCGACGTCGTAATCGCGAGAACCGCGCGCCCTATAACACGGTCTTTCGTAACCTGCGCGATGATGGCACCGGGCGTCGATGCCGGATTATCTCCGCTGACCCAGATTCGGTCGCCCTCTGCGCGGTCGAGCCGTTTGATAATACGGCCAAGGTCTATGTGATTGATCACATAAATAAACCCCGGCCTAAAAAGCCGAGGTTTGAGTGTTAGGACGTAATCGCCATCTTTAAGCGCTGGAGACATGCTGTCCCCGCTGACTTTGATGATCTTAAAGATCGGGGTAGACGACTTCGAGCGCAGGCGCGTAAGGGGCAGTAACGCGCTTTGATTTGACACCTTTCATAGCCCAGAACATCTCGGCAAATTCGTTACAAAGCTCAACCAGAGCTTCGCCGTCTTCGCGGTGCAGGTCTTGTTTACAGGCGGAAGCCTTCATCATGATTTTGTGCGCGAGATCATGAGCATTTGGATATTTTTCAAGCTTATCGCCTTTCATGAAATCACCCCAAATAATACGAATTTCTGCTTTGACTTTTTCAGCCTGCTTTTCTTTTTCTGCCGTATTGCGCGCAACTTGCATGGCAGTATGAACGGTCATCTCTTTGTCTTTTAGGCCAATCAGAATATCCATTTGGCGAACCGTTGACAGCGCATGATAGAGTGCAGGTTGCGTGTCATAAATACCGCAAGGAATATCGCAATGCGCCGATGCGCTATCGATAGCACTGTCAAATTTTGAAATAAGATCGTGTAACATAAAGGTCTCCTTAAGCGCGTGTTTTACGAACAGCTGTGATGATTAACGCTGAAATGGCGACGCCGCCGACAACAGCAAACAAAGCATGTGTAGGGCTAGAGAGCCAATGAATAACGTTTGCCAGAATTGGCGCAGAGTGATCGCCATCATGGGCGTGTGCCGGAGCCGCCAGTGCAAGCATCATTGCACCCGTCAATGCCGTCAATTTAACAAGTTTGGTCATAGTATCCTCTTTCATGGTTGAATCTTAGCAGTCTCTATACCTAAGCAGATTGCATTTTTCCTGCAAGCGGGTAACAGGCTGTCGATGAATAATATAGACAGCATATTGCCGCGCCTTAGCGCTGCCGATCCTGATCGTGTCCGGGCCGCGAGGCTTGCGGATAAAAAAGGCCGCGAGTCTCTTTTGTGGATTTATGCGTTTCATTTAGAACTCGCCAAAGTGCCCGAACTGGTCAGCGAGCCGATGATTGGCGATATTCGTTATCAGTGGTGGCGCGAGGCTATTGACGAAATTTATCAAGGCGTCGCGGTCAGAGCCCATGAAGTCACGACGCCTTTGGCTCGCGTCTTGAGAGATATGGATATTCCGCGGTTTTGGTGCGATAGGCTCATTGATGGGCGCAGCCGGGACCTAAATCCCACACCGTTCGAAGGTATTGATGAGGCGCGGGACTATTGCCGACAAACCTCCGGCGTCCTTATGCAAATTGCTGCCAAAACGCAGTCCGCGGATGTGGAAGATGAAACTGTCTTGCTCGCAGGGGAGGCTTGGGGCCTGACCGGGCTGTGCCGTGCTTATCCCTATTATCACACCTCAATGCTCTCGGGCGTTGATTTCGAAACGCTGGTTGACGCCGCAAAGACATCTTTTGATCAGGCGAGAATGCAAAAGATCCCGGCCCAAATTTTGCCCGCCTGTGCCTACGCGGCATTGGTGCCGAAGTACCTCACAAAAATGTCTAAGGACGGTTTTGACCCACTCAAAAACACAATAACGCTCAACCCATTTGTAAAACAGGTGCGGCAATTCAAAACTGTTGTTTTTGGACGGATATAAAGCCCCCAAGGTTTGACTTTTTAGTCAAGCTCGCCATTATGCCTCAAATTATTTTGGGGACTGCACATGACCGACACCGCCGCGCCAGCAACGAATAAAGGCTTTTTGGGATGGGTGGAGCGAACCGGGAACCGGTTGCCTGACCCTGTATTTATTTTCTTCTATTTGGCCATCATTCTGGTCGTGATCTCGCTGATCACGTATTTCATGGGCGTATCGGCAAAGCACCCGACCCAAACCGGAGCGGACGGCGCGCCTGTGATTATCAAGGCTAAGAGTCTGTTGTCGGCGGAAAACATCCAAAAATTGTGGGTGGAAATGCCCAAGACGTTCACGCACTTCCATCCGCTCGGCTATGTGCTTGTTGTCATGCTCGGCGCAGGTGTTGCGGAGCGTTCAGGGCTTTTTGCCAGCGGCATCCGCGCCTCTGTGCGTAACGCGCCGAAATATCTTTTAACGCCGATTGTGGCGCTCGTGGCTATGCTGTCTAACCACGCGGCTGATGCAGGTTATGTTGTTATGATCCCGCTGGCCGCGATTATTTTTGCCTCTGCCGGGCGGCACCCTCTTGCGGGCATCGCCTGCGCGTTTGCGGGCGTCTCTGGCGGGTTTTCCGCGAATATTTCACCAGGACAGCTTGATGCATTGTTGTTTGGGATCACCGAAGCGTCTGTGGAGGGCGCGGGTCTTGGAACAGATTGGACCATGAACATTGCCGGTAACTGGTATTTTATCACCGCGCTTTTGCTGATTTACCTTCCCGTCATTTGGTATGTCACGGACAAGATCATAGAACCACGCCTCGGTAAGTGGGTGCCCGACTCTGATAGCGACATGGCGTCTTATGGTAATGAGGACAAACCGCTCACAACGGATCAGCAAAAGGGACTGCGATGGTCGCTATGGGCTATTATAGGTGTGTGCGCGCTGTGGGCGTTCATGGCCTTCGCTCCCAACACACCGCTACTTAATGATGGCCCTATGAAAGAGGGGCTATCCGTTTTCGAAAAATGGGCACCGGTATTAAAAGTCCTTGTTGGTCTTGGGGTTTTAATTGCTCTAGGCAAAATACTCGGGTTTTTTAAGCGCTTTGGATTTGCTGTAAGAGCGCTTTTATCCATCGCGGCTTTGGTTTTAGCCTATTTTGTCTGCCAATTTATCATTGCGTTTGGCCCCGGCCTTCCAACGGAACAAGTGCCGGGCCAAGAATGGTTCGTCACGGCAACGCCGTTTTTCCGCTCACTTGTGGCGGGCTTCCTTGTCTTGTTCCTTGCGGCGGGCTGGGCTTACGGCGCGGCGGCAAAAACGATCAATAATCACCGGGACCTCGTCGCTATGATGGCCGAAGCCATGAAAGATATGGGGTATTACCTTGTTCTCGCTTTTGCAGCGGCGCATTTTGTGGCGTTGTTCAACTGGTCAAATCTTGGCCTCATTAGTGCTGTGCACGGCGCGGCAGCGATTGAGAGCAGCGGATTACCGCTGCCGCTCGTTTTAGGCTTGATTGTATTGTTTGCCGGGTTGCTTAACCTGTTCGTTGGGTCAGCGTCTGCCAAATGGGCGCTCCTCGCGCCTGTGCTGGTACCGATGCTCATGCTCTTGGGGGTTAGCCCTGAAGCGGCCACTGCGGCTTACAGGGTTGGCGACGGCGCAACGAACATTATCACACCACTCATGGTCTATTTCCCGCTGATCCTGATATTCGCGCAGCGCTGGAAGAAGGATTTTGGTCTTGGCAGTCTGACGGCCATGATGATCCCTTATTCGGTTTGGCTGCTGATTTCTGGTGTCATATTGATGATGATCTGGGTGGCTCTTGGTATAGACTTTGGCCCGGGTGCGTCATTCGCATTTGAGCTGATGGCCAAATAATGAAAAACAATCTTAAGCGCTGGATCGGGCGCGCGCCTGATATCAGCGCGGTGTTGAGCCGGTTCCCAGTTCCGGCAGCCCTTATGGGGCTTTTCACGCTTGGCTTGATTTTTTTGGATGATTTTGAACGCGAGGACTGGTTTCCTTACGTTATGGCGGGGTTGGTGCTGGCTGCTTACTTGTGCGTGAGCTTTATAGTGAGCCGAGAGAGCAGGGGTAAACCCCGGGCTTTGCTGTTTCAAGTTATTGGATCGGCGATTTTACTTGTGCTGGCGTTTTATGCTCAAACATTGCGCCTACAGCCCGTCATGGCCATTGGTGCTGCAGTTTTGATTTTGGGGAATGCTGTCTTGTTCCGGCAGATGCGCGATGATTTGCGGGTTTGGGATTTTACCCATAAAATCTGGACAGGCGCGGCGTTTGCTACGCTGGGGTCGATCTTATTCACACTAGGTGTTTTCGCCATACAGGCCGCGCTTAAGAGCTTGTTCGGTTTGAATATTGATGAATTCTTGACGGATTATGTTCTTCCCATCGGGCTTGGGTTTCTCGCGCCGCTTTATTGGCTCTCAACTATTCCGCACGCAAATGAAGCGCCTGAGGATTTAACGGCAAATCCCGGGTTTGTTTCAAAAGCTGTCGCGTTTATGGGGACATGGATATTATCGCCACTCACATTGATCTACGCCCTTATTCTTGCCGCTTACGGCGTAAAAATTATCATGCAAGGCGCATTGCCAAAGGGCGAAATTGCGGCTTTGACAACGCCGTTTTTAATCATCGGGTCACTGACATGGCTATTATTGTTTCCGCCGTTTATTCGTAAAAAAGTTTTAGCAAGAATCTACCGTAAGGTTTGGTTCTTGTTATCTATTCCTGCGGCTATTTTGCTTGCTATTTCTGTGGGTGTTCGGGTCGCTGAGTATGGCTTAACCGCCGAACGCTTTGCGCTCATTTTATGCTGTATTTGGGCGCTGGGTGTAGGCGTCTGGTTTACGTTTGGCCCCAAAAACCGCCGTGATATCCGCCTCATCCCCGGGTTTGCTGCATTACTGTTAGGCATCGGTGTGATTGCAAGTTTGAATTTAAGCCACCTCAGCCAAGCTTCAATTGCCAAAACGAACCTGATGGCGGCGGGCATCATGAGCGCTGACGGAGTTATCAAGTCCAAGGCTGCGATAAAGATCACCGACACCGATGCGGCCCGGAGGGCCAAAGGCGCGCTTGAATATTTACAGCGAAATCAAGGTCACTCAGCTATTCATGGTTTCTTTGAAGGTACAAACGAAAAACCAACCGTCAAAGATGGTAACTTCATCGATTTTTATGAGCGCCTGAAGCTCGAAGACATCAGTCTGAGTACGCGCGCTAACACGTACTTCAATTATAATAACCCGGACAAAGTTATCGCTTTCTCTGGTACTGGAAAAATTTATGGCAGTTTTCGTTGGGCAGACGGGAACTCTAATTCCGAAAAAGAAATATTTATAACGGGAGACACGTCTATTCTGACTGAGGGCAGTATGCTCAAGGTCTCAAAACCTGATGTTGACTTGAATGTTACATTCAACCTTATGGATTGGCTAGCGGGGCTGCCGCGTCAGGGCAGCGAGATAATCGTTGAGAACCCGCGTATAGTTTTGCAAGACACTCAAACCCACAAGGCTGAATTACGCGTTAATTCAGTTACTATTAGCGGCGAGTCCGGGAAGTGGAAGAACATAAACTTCTATGTTTTAATCGCTGAAAAACCCGTCATATCCATGCCGTAATATCTTCTAGTGCGCGCATCGCCATATGGCGTTTACGGAACCGGGTTTTGTCTTTGCCGCGAATGCGTGATCCGTCCTCATTCTTGTAAACCAGATCTTCAATAGGCGGGAAGAGACCAAAGTTCACATTCATCGGTTGGAACTTGGCTTTTGGCCCGTCCATAAATCCGCCCGTGACATGCTCGGCGAGCGAACCTAATGCCGTGGTGACGGGCGGCAAGACGCTGTCGTCCCCCCGGGCTTGATGCGCGGCCATACGCCCGGTTAAAAGCCCAAGTGCGGCACTTTCAACATACCCTTCAACGCCCATGATTTGCCCCGCAAAACGCAGGTCTGGCCGCACCTTAAGCTGCAATCGTTTATTCAAAAGCTTGGGTGAATTGATAAATGTATTACGGTGAATGCCGCCAAGGCGGGCAAAGACGGCTTTTTCCAATCCGGGAATAGTTTTAAAGATATCGGCCTGCGAACCGTATTTCATCTTGGTTTGAAAGCCGACCATATTGTAAATCGTGCCCAGCGCATTATCCTGCCGGAGCTGAACAATCGCGTGGGCTTTAACGGTTGGGTTGTGCGGGTTGGTCAATCCGACGGGCTTCATTGGCCCCCAGCGCAATGTCTCTATACCGCGCGAGGCCATGACCTCGATGGGTAAGCAGCTTTCAAAATAGGGCGTGTCTTTTTCAAAGTCTTTAAACTCGGTTTGCTCGGACGTCACCAATGCGTCGATAAAGGTTTCATATTGGGCTTTGTCGAGTGGGCAGTTGATATAATCCGCCCCGTCGCCCCCGGGGCCTTTTTTATCGTAGCGGGATTGAAACCACGCCACATCAAAATCGATAGAGTCTTTGTAAACAATCGGGGCAATAGCATCGAAAAAAGCAAGACTGTCTTCGCCCGTCACGTCCAGTATAGCGCTCGCAAGAGCAGGGGAGGTCAGCGGTCCTGTTGCAATAATTGTGTTTTCCCACTCTGCGGGCGGCAGGCCGGTAACTTCGCCGTACTCAATGCTGATCAGAGGATGCGCCTTAATCCGCTCGGTGACAGCGTCTGAAAATCCATCTCTGTCCACAGCCAGCGCGCCGCCCGCCGGGAGTTTGTGCAAATCTCCCATTTCCATAATCAGGGATCCTGCGCGCCGCATTTCCTCGTGTAGCAAACCCACCGCATTTCCCATAGCGTCATCAGAGCGAAAAGAGTTGGAGCAGACAAGTTCGGCAAATCCGCCAGTCTGGTGGGCGTCTGTCATGCGCTTGGGCCGCATTTCATGCAAGATGACAGGCACGCCGCGTTGCGCCGCTTGCCAAGCCGCTTCTGATCCCGCGAGTCCCGCGCCGATAATATGTACTGGTTTGTAAGTCATGGTGTGCCCGTTTAATCTATGGTAGAGTGATGTAAAGTATGAAGATGAGGGGAAATCTATGAATATCGAACCACGCAAGCCGCGCATCCCGTTTGACTTTGGACAAGCGGTGATGCAGCCATTCCAAAGCGTGGATGGAAGATCATTCGTTTGGCGGCTGCTGATCTGGATGACGGCGGGTTTGACGCTGGTTTACCTGCTTGTGATGCCGTTTATGATGACGCCTTACGCCGCGCTGCTTGAGTATAGTTGGCAAAATACACAAGCAATTTTAGGCGGAACTGTGCCGCCTGATCCGACGCAGAGCTTGTCGGTTATGGCAAAGCTTGCACCCGCCTATCTTTTCATGATGCTGGGGATGTGGGGTCTTTTAGCTTCGGGCGAATCCGCCTTGCACCGCAAAATTTTGCATGGTTCTGAGACCGTTCGACGCCCCCTTCGGTTTGGTAAGGTGGAATTACGGATTATGCTCATACAATTGGGCGTTTGGGCGTTGTGGTTTGCAGTCTACACAGCCGGGCTGTTAATTGTTGTTCTTGCAGGAGCCTTGTTAGCGCAGCTCACGCCTATTTTAGGCGGTGTGTTTATATTTATAGGGATTATAAGCTTTTTATGTCTGCTTGTCTGGCTTCCAATCCGCCTTGCGCCTGCTGCGGCCTTAACCCTTGATCAGGACACACGGCATTTGCTTGCGGCCAATAAAGTGACCAAGTTCAGGTTCTGGAATCTGTTCTTAGCCTACATGGTTGTGGCCGTTTTGGGTTACGTGGTTCTATATGCCATCGGCGCGATTTGCGTGATGGTTGCGACAGGTGATCCCGGGTTTATCATTGCAATGTCTGGGCTTGGCGGAGAAAATCCAATTATCGCTTTCGAGGCCGCCGCTGAGCGCCTGAAAAATCCGATCTTTCTGATCATGGCAATTGCCAGCCTTGCCGTGTATGCGGCCGCGCTTAACCTCTGGTATCTATGCATTGCGGGCATCGGGACATACGCCGTTAAATGGTGGCGCAGTGAAAGTATTGGCGAGGTTCAAGACACCTGATTATGCGGTACGGCGGGAGCGGGCCTGTACACGGTAAGCTTTGGGGATCGGCGGGACAAGCGTTTCAAATGCGGCTTTGGCCGCGAGGAACGCGCGGATATCCGCATAGGGGCTATCGGGGTGGAAAAACTTGGCTTTTTTCCGCCATGCACCGCGAATGTCGGCTTCGCGGGCTGCCATGTTGAGGCCGAGTGTCATTAGTGCGTCTTGACGTGTCATCAGATATGGCCTCTACCTATATTATGCTTAACCAACTATGATTAAAGGTCTATAAGGTTAACAACTGCCTGATTTATATGGTTAATTTTGGATTTATTACATGCCAGATACATTTATTCCCGCCAGTCCGTCGAGCAAAGACTATACTGAAGCCGGTGATTACCAAGACAAAATGGCGCGTAATTCCGAACCGATTTTTGAGCGCGATGACCCGTTTGCATTGTTCGCGGAATGGATGGAAGATGCGCGCGCGCAGGAGTTAAATGACTCCAATGCCATGTCGCTTGCCACCGTCGATGCGTCCGGTTTCCCTGATGTGCGTATCGTTTTGCTCAAAGGTTTTGATGAACGAGGATTTGTTTTTTACACCAATTCGCGCAGCGTCAAAGGTCAGCAGCTTCTGTCCAGTCAAAGCGCGGCGCTATGTTTTCATTGGAAGAGTTTGCGGCGGCAAGTCAGGGCAAGGGGACTGACCCAGCGCGTGAGCGATGAGGAGGCGGATAGCTATTTTGCTATGCGCGCAAGAGGCTCTCAAATTGGCGCGTGGGCGTCTGACCAGTCCAGCCCTGTTGAGAGCCGCGCAGAACTGGAAGCGGCCGTGAGCGCCGCCGAGGCCCGTTTTGATGGCATGGATGTGCCGCGTCCGCCGCATTGGTATGGCTGGCGCGTGCGTCCAAGCACTATTGAATTTTGGCGGGATCGTCCGTTTCGACTGCATGACCGTTTGGTGTTTTCGCGGGAGGGTCTCGAGTCTACTTGGACGAAAAACCGCCTCTGCCCATAAGAGAGGCGACGCATACAGGCTGGTTTTGATAGCGTCATTTATTCTAGTGGCAGTCAGCCACCTTTTGGTTATAGTTAAGCTGAATTTGTAGAGTTAGTTTCTAGGAGCGCCCATGAGTACCGATCTGACAGTTTCAAAATCGTCTGTGACCAAGCGTCATAAGCTGCGAAAGTGGGTTTTACGGCTTGCGTTGGCTTTGCTGATCGCGGGTCCTGTCTTATTTATGGTGGCAGCGCTGGGATATAAAATGGGACTTTGGGGTCTTGGTTTTAGTTTCGGAACGCTCACGCGTAAAATAGGCCCGCTTGTTTTAATGTCATCAATTTTAGTTGGTGTGGCCGGGCTCGTGCTCGCATTTTTGATCAAGCCGCGCAAAGGGGTGATTGTGAGCTTGCTGGCTATTATTGTGCCTGTCGCTGGATTGATGCACGCAAAGTCAGTGAGCAAAACGGCGCAGAGCTTGCCCTTTATCCACGACATTACGACAGATACGCAAAACCCGCCTATGTTCACAGACGCTATTCTGGCTGAGCGGGCAAAAACCCCGAACGTGAACCCTGTCGATTATATCGGCAAGAAAGATCCGCGCGGGCAAAAACTCGTGTCGGTTCTTCAGGTCAAAGGCTATCCCAATATCCGCCCGCTTGTGCTCGAAGACGCACCGGATGTGATATTTGGCGAAGCCAAAAATGTGGCGAAAAGTTTGGGATGGAAAATCGTCTCGGAGAATGTCGAGACCGGGATTATCGAAGCCACGGATACGACGTTTTGGTACGGGTTTAAGGATGATGTGATTATCCGTATTCAGCCGTCCGAGGGCGGAGCGACCGTTTTGGATATTCGGTCTGTCAGCCGGGTCGGTGCCTCGGACATCGGCGCAAATGCGGCGCGCATCCGTAAATTCACCAAAGCTATTCAGAAGTAACAAGTCTGCCAGATGTCACAAAAAAAAGCCCGCGGGATTTATTCGCGGGCTTTTTTATATCTGTAAGAGCTGTGTTTAGAGTCCCGGGAGTTTGGCTCCACTTGGACGGCGGCTGATCGTCACTTTTTCGCCGCCTGTGGCTGAGTTCACGGCCTTGAGGCGCGCAGCTTCGGCTTCAGGGTCAAGGGGGTTGCCTTCGCTGTCTGCAGCGACGCCGTTATTCCAAAACAAGACGCGGTTGGTAAACCCTGTTGTTTTGCGCTCAACGCTGTTTTGCCCGTCAATGACGAGGCGAATTTCCTGATTTGCCCGTCCCGCGCCGGATTTGGACATAAGCATGATTTCGCCTTGTGAGGGCTCAGAATCATCAATATCGCCGACAAGAGCTTGGCGGGCCGCTTCTTGTGAGTAGTTATTCTCAGCGGACGATTCGCCCACGCGCGGTGGACGTAGATTATATTCCGGCGGGACTACCAACGGGGCTTTGGTTAGGATGTTAAATTCATTTGGCGCCGCTTTGGTCAGGCCTAGAGATTTAGACGCGCTTGCACACCCGGAAGCCGTCAGGCCAAGCAGGGCAAGGGCGGAGATTTTAATCATGTGTCGCATAAATACGCTCCTTATTGATCCGTTCTTAGCGAAAGAGCATGCCGCCGCCAAGTGACCATATGTTAAATTTTTCAATCAGCCGTGTCGGCTGTCTTGTCGGGTTTATGAATAAAGCTGGCCAGCAAAAGCCCGATCACGCCGCAGGTGATGGCGCTGTCGGCAATGTTGAAAATCCACGGGAAAAACGGAATGAGCTCTACAACGCTAATAAAATCAGTTACTGCACCGAATAAAGCTCGATCTATACCGTTTCCAATGGCCCCGCCGATAATCAAGGCGATACCGAGGCGTGAGAGCTTATCTGTCGTTTTAACCAAAACATATAAAAGGACGCAGCACATGACGAGTGCAAACAATGTCAGCAGCCAGCGTTTGAGATTAGAATCGCCGCCGAGCAGGCCAAAGCTGACGCCTTGGTTGCAAAGCAGCGCCAGATCAACAATGGGGCCCATTTCGCGTTCAATCCCGATATTGGGATTAATTTCGCAAATATTAAAGGGCACGTTGAAGGCTTTGATGGCCCAATATTTTGAGGCCTGATCTGCGGCAACAATAATAGCGGGAATGGCGGCGGCGTAAAGCCAATAGGATTTGTAGAGCTTAACCATGGGCGGCATCCCACGCGGCGACGGCGGCTTCATCCCGCGGCGTAATGGTCTCGCCGCTTTTAGACTTGAAATATTTCCACGAGCGTTCGCATTTGACCCATGTGTCATCCGCCGATAATGCCCTGACCTTGGCAGCGTCAATTTTGTCTGATAAATCACAGACACTGACAATCAGATAATCCGCCAGCGTATCGCCTGGATTAGCGGGCTCGGCATATGTGTCTTTGCGGGTGATATCCAGCGCGGTGACAGCGCTGACGATATCTTGGCTCGCGGGAGTGGTCACGCTCGCTTCGAGGCTTGAGCGGATTACGCCGTCTTTACGCAGCGGCTCAATGGTTTCAGAAATGGAGGCGCGGAAGGCACGCACATTTGCCATATGCGCCGCCAGCGTGTCGTTGCGCCATGCGCCGGGCGTGTCCAAAAATGTCTCCATATGGATGGATTTATCGCTCGACGGGAAGCGTGTCTGCCACACTTCTTCCATCGTAAATGACAAAAACGGGGCCAGCCACGTGGTCAGACGCAAGAAAATCGCGTCCATGACGGTACGGCATGCACGGCGGCGGGTGCTACCGACCGGATCACAATAGAGCGCGTCTTTGCGGATATCGAAATAGAAGGCCGATAAGTCGACCGTGCAGAAATTAAACAGGGACGAAAAGACCTTTTTCAAATCAAAGACAGCATAGGAATCTTTGACGGTTTCATCCAGTTCAGACAGGCGGTGCAGCACCCACTTTTCGAGCGCGGGCATGTCGGCGTAATCTACAGCGTCGACCGCATCATATCCGTCGAGTGCGCCAATCATATAACGCAGCGTGTTTCGCAGTTTCCGGTAGGCATCGACATTGGTTTGAATGATTTCTTTACCAATGCGTAAATCCTCCGTTACGTCACTGGACGCTGTCCAGAGGCGAAGAATTTCAGCGCCATTTTGGCGGATGATATCCTCTGGGAAGACACTGTTGTTGAGAGATTTGGACATTTTACGGCCATCCTCGGCCATAACGAAGCCGTGTGTCAGGACATTGTCATAGGGCGCTTCGCCGTAAACGGCGCAGCTCTCGAGTAATGAAGATTGGAACCAGCCGCGATGCTGGTCTGTGCCTTCGAGGTACAAATCCGCGCGGTCCGGCAGATCATCGCGGCGTTTGAGGCAAAAAGCGTGCGTACAGCCGCTATCAAACCAAACATCCAGAATATCCGTAACTTTTGTCCAGCCTTCATGGCCGCCGGGCATGAGCTCTTCGATGGGCGTATTAAACCAGCCGTCCACGCCTTGCGCGGTGACAGCGGCGAGGATACGCGCATTGATCTCGTCCGCGTCGGCCCGGTCTGTATGTAGCTGGCCGTCTTCGTGTACGATCAGCGTGATGGGAACACCCCAGGCGCGTTGACGGGAAATAAGCCAGTCCGGGCGGTCAGAAACCATAGCTTCGAGCCGGTTACGTCCGCGCGGCGGGAAGAAACCTGTCTTTTCGAGGGCGGATAAGCCCTTTTCCCGCAATCCGTCTTTGGACATAGAGATAAACCATTGCGGCGTGGCGCGGCGCACAACGGGGGCTTTGGAGCGCCAAGAGTGGGCATCCCTGAGGGTCATGATCCCGCGCGCCAATAGGTTGCCGCACTCGACGAGCGCCTTGAGCACTTCGCCGTTGGCTTTGCCGTCTTGGCCGCGTTTTTTACCGGAGGTACGGATAACGTCGAGACCTTCAAAGCGGGCGGGCATAACGTCCGTGTAGCAGCCTGCATCATCCATGGTCATAGGGACGGAAAGATGGCCATTCAAAACGGTTCCAGTTGGTTCTTTTGCAAGGACGTTCTTGAAGTACCCACTCATCACCGGATCATTTTCGTAAATGCGTTTAATTTTGTCGTGGTTCATTAACCAGACGACATAATCATCTTCGCCGTGCGACGGGGCGGTATGGACAAAGCCCGTACCCGCATCAGCGGTCACGTGGGAGCCTTCGAGGAGCGGAACAGGGAAGTCGTATTTGCCGTCCGCGCCGTCCATGTTTTTGAGGGGGTGGTCGAGGATTAAGCCAGATAAATTCCATGTAGAAATGTTTTCTATGCGTCTACCAGATTTTATTAGACCAGCTTTCGCAACGATTTCCCACAGTGCGTCAGCTACAATAATTTTGTCACCGGGTTTTGACCAAGGGTCAAATTCACTGTCTTCCATCTCACGGACTTCGTATAGCCCGTATGTAATAGAAGATGAATAGCTTACGGCTCTATTCGCAGGAATTGTCCATGGAGTAGTTGTCCAAATTAAGATTGATACATTAGCTAAATCGCTATTAGTAAACATTCGTGTACTAGGGCTTTCCTTCGATACAAACGGTATCATTCTTTCGCAATCGTGGCTTCGAACAGGAAACTTAACATAAATCTGCGTCGCTTTCCGGTCCGCATATTCCACTTCCGCTTCGGCGAGTGCCGTCTGCTCGACCGGGCTCCACATAACGGGTTTTGAGCCGCGATAAAGTTGCCCCGTTTTGGCAATCTTTAAAAGCTCACCGCAAATGTCGGCTTCGCTTTGAAAGTTCATGGTTTTATAGGGGTTGTCCCAATCCCCGATGACGCCGAGGCGTTTGAACTCTTCGCGCTGCGTATCCAGCCACCCTGCTGCATATTCGCGGCAGCGCTTGCGAAATTCGCTGGGAGGAACATCGTCTTTGGCGCGGCCCTTGGAGCGAAACTCTTCTTCCACTTTCCACTCAATCGGCAAACCGTGGCAATCCCAGCCGGGCACATAGTTGGCGTCAAAGCCCATCATCTGATGCGAGCGGTTGATGATATCCTTGAGAATCTTGTTCATCGCCGTGCCCATATGGATATGTCCGTTGGCATAGGGCGGGCCGTCATGCAGCGTCCAAGGCTTGCGGTTCTCTGATTTGGACTGCTCACGGAGGCGCTTATAAAGACCGATTTTTTCCCAATGCTCAAGCCATTCAGGCTCTTTCTTGGGCAAGCCTGCCCGCATAGGGAAATCTGTTTTCGGTAAAAATAAAGTTTCGCGGTAATCGCGCTGTGTGTCGGTCATGTCTATCTCGGATGTATTTGAAGGGGCGGCTGAGAATCCCGATGCGCTGGCTTAGCGCACCGGGCCGGTAATTCGCGCGCGGCCCATGGATATGAGTATCATGTCAAACATAGGCGCGGACTATCACAACAGCCCGCATGCGCCAAGCCATTTGACGCGGCCATCGCTGTTTTGCGCGGGATCAAACAAGAGTTTAAAACCGGGTCTATATTACGCGCAAAAGGACACGCTCATGACATATTTATTCCCTAAGTTTTCAAAGGCGTTCATATTGGGCTCCGCCTTAATGAGTTTGGGCGGATGCGTGACGATAAACGCGGAGCAAACCGAGGCGGCAGCAACCTCCTCCAGCCTCGTCTCCTATGAACTACCGCACTATAAACGGGTCAACCTTGTGGTTGCGGATTTAGACCGCTCTCTGACGATCTATCAGGACATATTAGGGTTTTTGCCCGGTAATATTTCAAATTCTCCGCTGGACTCGTTTTCTTACCCCGTGTTCAATTTTCCGCCTCAGGCGCGCATGCGTTATACCTATTTGGGCGAGCCGGGAGAGAACCGCGTCTTGGGTTTGACGGAAGTTAAAAATGTCACGTTGCCACGCCCGACCTCGTCGCCGCATATGACAGCGTCGGTGCTGGGCGTAACAGACCTACCCGGCAAGATTACGAGGCTTAAAGCTCTTGGGCTTGAGGTGACCGCGTCAAAGACAACAGGTGGTTCCGAATTCCGGTTTATGGAACAGGCTTTTACCGATTATGATGGCCACTTGATTGTTCTGTATGAAATTCTAGGTGAGTAGCTAATCCCTTACGAGAAGTCCTACCTAATCATCCCTGTGTAGCTCAATAAGCTCGTACCATGTCATCATGTATCCGGCGACGCCAGCTTGGAGTAAGATGCCGTCATCATCGGCTGTGCACCACATTTCATAGGGGGGATGCTCGTCCGGCAGTCCGCCTTCGGCTGTGTCAACGATTTCGAACTTACGAGCTGCAAAAGTACCAGCTTCAACAGTGATGGTCTCGTCGCCAACATAAACAATCGAGAAAGCTAACGGGAAAATCATCGGGCCTGTTGCGCCGCGGTGATCCGGTGAACTCATCATGACATTTGTAATGCGGTGCT
This sequence comes from uncultured Caulobacterales bacterium, assembly GCA_964352785.1. Lineage (GTDB taxonomy): Bacteria > Pseudomonadota > Alphaproteobacteria > Caulobacterales > Maricaulaceae > JACOMS01. The sequence goes on along the minus strand of CAYGTI010000022.1, from coordinate 22,245 downwards.
TGCCCGGCCCTTTGGAGACATCATATAGGCGGGATAGAAGCCCGTCATTGATGATGGCGTGATTACCAAACCAAGACGGCGCGCCAGGTATCTCTACAGATTGACTAATCCGCCCATCGCGCTGGTTGTATGTCTCACATGTTGCGATAGACTCGGTGAAACGAAACCAGCCTGTGCCTTCAAATTTTGACCCCACAGACAGGCGCACAGACCCATCATAGGGCCGCATGGTTTTTGTCTCAAACGCACTGGTAATATCGCGGATCACATCCGGGGCGTCGTCAATCTCGCAGTGCGCGTGCAAAACGCTCGTGCCGTCCGTCTGGCTGGTCAGAGTGAAATATTCACGCCCGCGTTCTTCGTTCATGCGGTCAGGTTTTTTACTGGTATAGCGTAATGTCCCGCGGATTGTTCTGTGCGTTCTCATAGCGTGTCCCTTTATATTTTTTCTTCAGAGATTTTCACAAGGCATTTGCCCATATTCTTGCCGTTGACCAAACGCTCCATCAGCATAGGGGCTGAGTCCAAGCCCTCCACCATGTCTTCTTTTATCTTGAGCGTTCCGGCTTTGACCAGCGGCGCAAATTCGTCCGTGAATTCTGTCCAACGCGTATAAAAATCATACACGACAAGACCATGAAGGCTCGCGCGCTTTCCTATAATAGCGCCGATGGGAACCGAGGCTTTTGGGCCGTCTTGATGGTAATGCCCGGCTAAGCCGCAGAGCACGGCGCGGCCATATAACTGCATATTTGAGAGGGCATATAAGAGCATCTCGTCGCTGACATTTTCAAAATGTACATTAATACCGTCCGGTGCATGGGTTTTAAGTTCGTCTTGCCAGCCTTTGGTTTTGTAATCGAGGCAGGCATCAAAGCCGTAAATATCCGTCACGATTTTACATTTTTCAGGCCCGCCCGCGATACCAATCACAGTTTTGGCCCCGCACGCTCTGGCGATTTGTCCGGCTGTGCCGCCAACGGGGCCGGCCGCTGCGTTTACCAAAAACACATCGCCCGTTTGCACATGTGCGAGCTTTGTAACGCCCGCCCACGCCGTTAATCCCGGCATGCCTAGCACGCCAACATAGCTGGACAGGGGCGCAGCTTTTGGATCAACTTTGCGAAAATCGCCCGGATGTATATCCGCATATTCGCGCCATCCCGCTTCCATGGAGTGAACATAATCGCCAACATTAAACCCCTCGGCTTTGCTATCAACAATTTGGCCGACGCCGCCGCCGGGAATAGCTTCAATGCCTGGCGTGGGCGCGCTCTCGCCCATGTGATTACCGCGTAGCCGCGTTCCGACATAAGGGTCCAGCGAGACATAAATCATGCGGGCGGTAATGCCGCCGTGCGGGCAGCCCGGTTTGTCGACCTCTATTGCCTTAAAATCTTTAGCCTTAGGTTTATCAGTCAGAGCCTGTTTGAGAACGATTTGCTTCATGGCTTAGGTCTCTATCACTTCTATTAGTGTGCCGTCAGGTGCTTTGAGGGTGCCCGTGAGTTTGTCTTGATATATTTCGCCTGATCGCCGTGTTGGCGGGGTAATCCACAGGTCTTTATTGATCGCATCTATGGCCTCAAATTCTGGATGAATAAAGCTGCCCATCGCAATACATGGCGGAAGCATACCTGCATGCCGCTCGCGGTGTTTGGCTTCTGGCGGTAGCTCATCAATTTCAAGAAACACGTCGCGCTCATGTTTCAATGTCGCTAGTTTGTGCTTTGTGTCCGGCGGTAGATCAAAAGCATTGTTGATCATGGAATATATGATTTCTATGGAGCGGCCTTTGTCGACCAAGAGGTGTTTTTCGAGCCACTTGCCTGTGGCTTCCATGTCTGAACACGCCATGACGAGGATAAATAACTTATCGATCAAGCTGCCAGCGCGCGGCAGATCATATTCCGGCATATCATCGCGGATTTCAGTCAGGTAGATAATCTCACCGTCGGGGCCTTTGACCTGCATGGGGAAAATCGCAGGCATACCGTCAAGCTGTTTGGGCGGGCCGATAATCTCAAAGGGCGATTTCTTCATCCGGGCATTGACCGCAAGCGTATCCTGATTACATATTTCGAGCGCCGCCCAGCCATAGGACGTTAGTGGAACATAGGCCGGGACATTTGGCTGCTCAATCAGGCGGATATAAACAGGGGCTTTGGAAGCGGGCTGTAGGACAGAGTAGTGACACCCGGCTGTTTTGGGCGCATCCCAACTAGCGGCGAGGCTGGCGCTAATCTCGCCGACTTCAACCACGGCGTAGTCAAGCCAGTCGCAATATTGCTGTCTCGAGACCTCAAGATCAGCAACGGTAACGGTAGCGGAACGGATTAAATGCATGGTGCGCGTCTACCCAAGACCCAGAGCGCCGGGGTTAATGGTGCCTTTTGGGTCAACTGCCTGTTTGATTTTTTCCAGTAATGACCAAGATGCGTCCTCTCGGTTTTGCTTGTACGGATATGTACGCCCGATTTGAAAATGCGCGGCTTTGCGCGCTGAGAAAATATCCAATATGCCTTGCCGCGCTTCTTGAACACAGCTTGTTGCATCGGGGTTCGGGTCAAATTTTGTTGTGCGGCCGAGCGTGCTCGCTTCGACCGAGACGCGGTGAATCTCAAAGAGTTCCTCGGGCCAAATAAAGACGGGCTCGATAAGGAAACCATTGGTGGACAAAGTACACAGTAAGTAACCGACCTGTATTTGGTGTTGATCAAACTCAGCTTTCATTTTTGCAAACAAAGCTTCGATTTCGGCAAGGCAGTCTTTGGCTTCGGACATGGGCACGATGCCGTGAATAGGTACCCAGCGCTCGCCGTGCGGGCCGATCATATTATTGAGCGGGGTAAAGGGATTGGCGCGGATGATTTTTGGGATCGAGTTTTCAATCTCTTGGCCGCCGTGATGTTTGGCGATGTCCTTGAGGGTTTTAAGCTTGGCGTTAACTTCGGCGTCGGAGTGCCCTTCGACGGCCATATGCACGGAAAAGGCCACATCATCCATATAGCTCCGCCCCGCCATTGCGACTTTCGCGCCTTCTTTGAGGCCTTTTAAAAGGCCGCCTTTTTGGCTCGTAATCACGTTTTTCAGGGATTTAACATCTGCCGCCAATCCAGCCCGCGTCATGCGTACACGTGTCAGGTTTGGGTCAAACCCGAACAGTTCGCACGCCAGTCCCAAGCGCCCCATTTCCATTTGCGCGAGCGCCCAATTATCCCGGTTATGAAAATCGAAACTCGCCCATGTCTCGCACGGCGGTGCGGGGATGAGGCGGAACGTGGCTTCGGATTTGTAGCCAAGAGCACCCGCATCAGAGAGGAATAATCCGGTCAGGTCTGGCCCGTATTGCCGCCAATATGGTTTGCCGCCGCGTGTGCCCGCTGAGCCTGTTTTGATGATCGTACCGTCAGCGAGAACAACCGTTAGACTGGTCACGCTATCGCTTGAGGGGCCGTGCACTCCTGCGCCGAAGAACGCGTTGTTCTGTGATAGACCACCGCCAATCGTTGAGCTTATACCCGACAAGGGGCCCCAAAAGGGCGTGCGAACACCGTGGGGCTTGAGGGCGTCATGCAGTGTTTTCCACGTACATCCGGCTTGAACTGTGACATACATGTCTTGGGTATTGATCTCGAGCACCTTGTTCATGCGGGTGAAATCAAGAATGCCGACCTTGTCTTGGGACGGCGTGTAACCTTTGGTATAGGACATGCCGCCGCCGCGCGGATTGAGCGCAACATTATCCCGGGCTGCGAGTTTTACGGCGCCGCTAAGCTGCTGCGTATTTTCCGGGCTTATGATGAAGTCGGCGGTTTTGCCTTTTGCCCAAATATCTTGTGAGAACAGCTCCCGCGCGGCTAGGTCAGTCGTGACATTATCTGCCCCCAAATTTTGCGTCAGGGCATCCCATGTTGCGCGGGTGATTGCATTACTCATAAGGCGTCATTGCCGGAGGCGGAGTTTCCCCGCATTGACGCGTATCAACCGTTTAAGCTTCGCTTTACATAACGAAGTTTGCAGTCACGTTTTTTATTAAAAAAGCCCCGCGACGGCTCTAAGCGCCATAACGATTAGGAGCAAGGATCCAAGGGCAAACAGTCCGAAGCGAGGTAAAACCTTATTAGCTGTAATTTGCACGATGCTGTGCAGAACCCGAATGCCGACATAGCCCCACGCACAATAGAGGTTCACCGCGTCGAGTTGCTGGGTCAAAAAGAGATAAAATATCAGCGCGTAAAAAATGACGGGCTGCTCATGCAGATGATTGTAATTGTCTGCCGCCCATGTGGCGCTTTTAGGCATTTTCTCGTAAAGTTTAGGGTCGTCTATGAACGCTTGTGTGTTTTTGGTGATTTTGTTCATAGCCGGGATGCGGCGCATATACATCACAAGCCACATCACAAATGTCCAAACAATCAATGCCAGAACTGGCGTCAAAAAATGATCCACAATATTCCTCTTTGTTTCATTACCTATAGTTTCGGTCTTTGCGTTTTAACCCTCAAAAGGCGCAACGGTTAGTGTTGTCCCTTTGACGGAGACAACACGGAGTTCGTCTCCGGCTTTGGCATCGCCCGCATTCATCGCGGCCCGCCACTGTGTGTCGCCAACTTGTACGCGGCCTTGGCCTGTGTCGAAATCCGCGATAGCGCGCACCCGCATGCCGACCATAGAGCGGGCGCGGTCATTTAAATCATCTGCGGCACGGTCATTGCGTAGCCGCGGGCGAATATGCGTGTGGCCTAGGACAAGAAGAACGGTTGAGAGCAGGAAAAACAGGAGGAATTGCATTTCCCACCCCAGTGGCAAAATAAACACTAATACGCCAACAAAGAGCGCAGAAACGGCAGGCCATAATATGTAAGTCGTGCCAGTAATGACTTCGAGAATGAGCAGCAAGACACCTATGATAACCCATTTGGTGCCGTTCATAGACTCGAGCATGGTCAGGATCATATTACCGTCAGAATTCATAGATCACCTATTTCTTGGGTGTGTCGTTGCCAGCGTTAAGCAATGCGCCAATACCGCCAACGGTGGCTGCAAGGCTTGAAAGCTCTGCCGGCACAATGATCGTCTTTTGATTAGGTGATTTGGCAAGCTCGCCAAAGGCTTTGACATAGTCTTGCGCGATAAAATAATTTACGGCGTTGACGTCCCCGCGGGCTATGGCAGTCGAAACCATCTCCGTGGCTTTCGCTTCGGCTAAGGCCTCACGTTCACGCGCTTCGGCGTCAAGAAATGCGGCCTCTTTGCGGCCTTCGGCCTCGCGCACAGCGGCTTCTTTTTCGCCCTCGGCTTTGAGGATTTGGGATTGTTTCTGGCCTTCTGCCTGAAGGATTTCAGCCCGCTTTTCCCGCTCAGCTTTCATTTGCTTGTTCATCGCTTGCGTGATGTCATGGGGCGGGGAGAGGTCTTTAATTTCGATGCGCGTGACTTTGGTGCCCCAAGAGTCTGTTGCCGAGTCGATCACGGTCAGCAGTTTAGCATTGATCTCATCCCGGCGCGAGAGAACTTCATCGAGATCCATAGACCCGACGACTGTCCGCACGTTGGTCAGGCAAAGATTTTGTATCGCGTTCTCAAGCTGATCAACCTCATAGGCGGCTTGCCGGGCATCAATAACTTGAATGAAAACTACGGCGTCAGCCGTGACCTGCACATTATCTTTGGTTATGACTTCTTGGGAGGGTATGTCGACGACCCGCTCGCGCATGTTCATTTTGTAACCGATTTTATCAAAAAACGGCACAATGATGGTCAGGCCCGGCTTTAAAGTTTTAGAATATCGGCCAAATCTTTCAACCGTGTACTCCATGCCTTGTTGTACAATTATGACGCCCTTGATCACCACCAAGACGATGAGAGCCACTAAAATTATGGGAATGAAGTCAAAACCGCCCATGATGGATCCTTATTTTGGTTTGAATTTAAAGGTTTTCTAAAACGAATTCAGCCGCAGAAACTTTAAATTCGCCCGGGCCTTCAACGTGCAGGCTCTCGACAACCCCGTCATTTGCAACAAGCGCGTAGCGTTGCGAGCGTGAGCCCATACCAAAACCCGTGCCGTCCATTTCAAGGCCAATGGCCTTGGCAAAATCACCGTTACCGTCTGCGAGCATCTGCATTTCGTCCGATACACCTTGGTCTTTGGCCCATGCGCCCATAACAAAGACATCATTCACGGATGTGCAGGCGATAGCGTCAACGCCTTTGGCTTTAAATTCTGCCGCGCGCTCTTTATATCCCGGTAAATGTTTGGCTGAGCAGGTCGGCGTAAACGCGCCGGGTACAGCAAACAAAGCGACGCGTTTGCCGCCAAAAACATCGCTTGTGCTAACGGGCATCGGACCGTCCGGGCCAACCGTCATAAAGGTCGCTTCTGGTAATTTATCGCCGACATTAACGCTCATGAGAATCTCCATTTTGGTTGATTGTTTTGTTTAATATGGGGATTTACCGGCTGAATACAAGAATAACTGACTATAATATCGATTGTCACTATATGTAGAGTATCAGGTTTACGGCCTGCATAGACCTCATTCGATCAGTGCAGCTTTATTGGTAAGTCCAGCTATTGAAACTTATCCGCTCTGTCCTTAAATCATATCTTATGACTGACACTACAAATCTGGCCGGTAAATTCCTGATCGCACTGCCCGGGATGGGCGATCCGCGTTTCAGGCAAGCCGTGATTTATGTCTGCTCGCATGATCGTAGCGGCGCGATGGGTTTGGTGATCAATAAATCAAAAGGTCCATTGACCCTTTCGGATATGCTGGAACATGCAGAGGTTTCTGGAGACGTAAAGGTGGCGGATACACCCGTGCTCAGCGGCGGCCCCGTTGATCTGGATCGCGGCTTTGTTCTGCATTCTCCAGATTACCATAAAGAAGATGCGAGCTTGCAACTTTCTGAAACACTGAGCCTCACCGGCACCCGCGATGTGCTTGAGGCTTTAGTCTCTGATAACTCTCCCGCCAAGGCCGTTATGGCTGTGGGCTATTCCGGATGGGGCGAAGGTCATATAGAGCGGGAGTTACAAGAAAATGCTTGGCTAACTGTTGAGGCTGACGAAGCCCTGATTTTTGACACAGACATGGACAGCAAGTGGGAACGCGCTATTGGTCAGCTCGGTATTACGCCGGACATGCTCGCCCATAGCGGCGGGCGGGCATAGGGCGCTTTTACGTTGCGCCGCTAAAATCAGTATTCATGATAGGTAGTTGACGCACGCGTTTGCCCGTAGCCGCAAATATAGCGTTGGTCACCGCCGGTGATATGGGCGGCGTACCCGGCTCACCCGCGCCGCCGATGGGGGCGTCACTTTGAATGATGACCACATCTATCTCTGGGGCATTATCCATGCGGATCATGCGGTAGTCATGAAAGTTACTCTGGGCGACCGCGCCGTCTTCAATGGTAATTTCGCCGTACAGCGCGGACGTTAAGCCGTATATAATGCCGCTCTCCATTTGCGCTATAAAACCATCAGGGTTGACCGCCATACCCGCATCGGCGGCGCAACTCACATGAGTGACGCGCAGCTCTACGTCGTTCATATCAACGGTAACGACTTCTGCAACAATCGTCATGAAGCTCTCAGTAATCGCAATCCCTTGCGCTTGTCCCGGCGGTAGCTCTTTGCCCCATCCTGCTTTCTTTGCGGCGGCGTCCAGAACGGCCAAGTGCCGGGGTTTGTTTTTCAAAAGTTTGCGCCGAAAGGCGTACCCATCCATGCCCGCATTGTGCGCAAGTTCGTCCACGAAGGTTTCCGTAAAAAATCCGTGCTGCGTATGATCAACAGAGCGCCACGGGCCGAGCGTGATATGGTTTTCGTTTTCCACATAGCGGATATGTTGGTTGGGAATATCATAAAATATGTGGCTGGCTTCGGGAGGATCCATTTTATGAACGAACAGGCTATCCCATGATGTCGGTAGACCGTCATCGCCAACGGCGGCCTTGAACCGCCCGGATACAGCGGGACGGTAATGGTCTTGCTGAATATCTTCTTCGCGTGACCATATCAGCTTGACCGGAAAATCTAGTTTCGCCGCGACGCGCGCGGCTTGGTCTGTGTAGTCCGGCGTGGCGCGTCGTCCAAACCCGCCGCCGAGAAATTGATTATGAACGCTCACGTTCTCAAAATCCATATCAAGGGTTTTCGCGGTAACGGATCGCGTGCCTAGGGGGTTCTGTGTGCCCGTCCAAATATCGCATTTACCGTCTCTAACCCATGCCGTGGCATTCATAGGTTCCATGCAGGCATGCGCCAAGTAAGGAACTTGATAGTTAGCTTCGAACACGGAGCTCGCAGCCTCGGCCGCCGTAACGACATTGCCCTTTTTTGCGAGCTTCTTTTGCTTGCCTGTATCCATGGCTGCGTCATAGGCCGCAAAAATATCAGCTTGTGAGATGTTGTCGGCGGCGGTTATGTCAAAGCTAACATCAACTATGTCCAGGGCCTGTTTGGCTTGCCAATAGCTATCGGCCACCACGGCAATGAAGTTGTCCATATTAAGAACCGCGTAAACGCCGGGCATAGATTTTGCCGCGCTGTCATTCATGGTTTTGACTTTATTTCCGATCACTGGCGCGGCTTTTACGGCCGCGTATTTCATGTTTGGCAGAGTGATATCCATACCAAACATAGCGCTGCCGTCGACTTTGGACGGAATGTCGACGCGTTGCAGGCTTGTGCCCATCAGGGTGTAATCTTTGCGGTCTTTGAGTATTTGTAGCAGGTTCGGTTTGTGCTGCGCGGCCTCTATGGCAAAGTCGGCATAAGGCGCGGAGCGGCCTGAGCCGTCATGATAGATATAGCTTTTCTCGGTCCGCAACGAAGCGAGGGGGACTTCCCAGCTTTTCGCAGCAGCTTTTAACAAAAGCTCTTTGGCGGCAGCGCCCGCCGCCTGCATCGCGCCGACGCCGGTAAAACGCACAGATGTGCTGCCGCCTGTGATCTGAAGGTCCATAGCTTTGGTCAGGCCAAGGAATGCACCATTGACTGTATCAAAAACCCATCCGGGTGGTTTCTTACCGCCAAGCAAAAACTCACGTCCCAAGACAAAATTGACATAGTCTTTTTCCGCAGGGGCTTCGGACATGACAAGTGTGTCCCAATCGGCGTCCATTTCTTCGGCCAGCATTGCGCCAAGGGCTGTGTGTACGCCTTGGCCCATTTCGCTGTGAGGAATAATGGCTGTGATCGTATTATCAGGCGCAATTTTAACCCATGCTGTGACAAGGCTTTCGCCGTCATCCAGAACATATTTCGCGAGTTTGGGCTCCCGGTGTCCCGGCCTAATGGCAACCCCGACAAGTAAAGCCCCGCCTGCGACGATGCCCGCCGTAATAAACCCGCGCCGTGTCCACTTGCCCATTATAGCTCTCCCTCAGCCGCAGTGGGTGCTGTTTGCATGGCCGCTGTTTTAATGGCCGCTTTGATCCGGCCATACATGCCGCAGCGGCATATATTGCCTGACATGGCGTTATCGATATCTATATCTGAAGGGGAGGGGTTTTCAGCCAGCAGCGCAACGGCTGACATGATTTGCCCGGATTGACAGTAACCACATTGAGGGACCTGATGTTTGATCCAAGCCTCCTGGACAGCGTGGAGCGTACCGTCTGCGGCTGCAACGCCTTCAATTGTCGTGATGGCCAAACCTTCAACGTCGCCTACGGGCGTCACGCAGGACCTGATGGCTTGCCCGTCAACTGTGACCGTGCAAGCACCGCATAGCGAGGCTCCGCAACCAAACTTTGTGCCTGTTAAGCCAAGGTTTTCGCGTATCGCCCAAAGCAGCGGCGTGTCCGGATCAATGTCCACCGCTTCGGTTTTGCCGTTTATTGTAAGTGCAACCATGATTCTCCCCAGAATTACTATAACATCGTAGCGTCGTTATTCGTCTCTGGCTACTCACAGGCTTGTGTAGTGCTCATGCAGGAATGTTGGTTCGTGCCCGCATCTTAATCTTGCCCCGCCGTAGAGCCTTGCGCGCCGCTATTTGCGGCTGCAGGTTCTGGCATGGCGATGCCGCTGGCAAGGTTACGTTCAATGATCAACGCATCAATTAACGAGGCGTAAAAATTCTGTAATTCTCGCTCAGACTCGCTATCGGCTTCAGGGTCGGGCAAAGTTAGGGGACGTAGAGGAAGTCCTTTGTGGGCTTTGGACATAAAGCTTTTCCACGCGTCGACGGGAAGTAATCCACCCGTCACTTTAACCATCGACGAGTTGTCATCATTCCCCATCCACACGCCCGCTGTGTACTGTTTGGAAAAGCCCAAAAACCAGGCATCACGAAAATCCTGAGAGGTGCCTGTTTTTCCGCCAAGCTCTCGCTCTCCTAGCTTGGCACCGTGACCTGTACCCGATGCCACGACGTCTCTTAGCATACTCACCATTTGGCGGGCATAACGGGCAGGATAAACGCGTTCGGGCGTTGTCGATGAGCGTTCGTAAAGCAGGTTTCCTGCAGTGTCCGAAATGTTTTCAATCATAAAGGGGTCTTTGCGCACGCCCTCATTGGCGAAAACCATATAGGCCCGTACCATGTCCATCAATGTGACTTCAGATGCGCCGAGTGCGATAGACGGGTGGGCGCGCATTTCGGTTTGTATGCCAAAACGCGTCGCAAGCTGCGCGACATTATTGGGGCCAATCTCGCTGCCGACTTGCGCAGCAATGGTGTTGATTGAGAGTTTGAGCGCTTCGCGGATCGTCAGAGGGCCGCGGTAGCGCTTGGTATAGTTTTCTGGACGCCATTTGCCAATGGTCGTGAGTTGGTCCACGCGCACGGTTCCGGGCGTAAAACCCTGCTCAAGAGCTGCGGCGTAGACAAACGCCTTGAAAGACGAGCCAGGCTGTCTCTTGGCTTGTTCCGCGCGGTTATATTTGCTGGCATTGTAATCCCGGCCTCCAATTAAAACCCGAATGGCGCCTGTTTGGTTGTCGGCCATGATTAAAGCGCCCTCGCTGACTTTGCGGGATTTTTCATTTTTGGCGATAACGCTATTAAGCGACTTGTGTGCCTGAATTTGAAGTGCGGGATCAAGCGTTGTTTTTATCACGAGGTCTTTGGCTTTGCTGCCCACCAATTCGGTTGCACGTTCGGATAACATGTCGAACGCATATCCGATTAATGCGGGTTCAATAATATCCTGCGAATCACTCGCGATAACGGGCGGTGAGTTCTCAGCTTGTGAAAGCTCCGTCAGGGTAATCATATTATTGGCGAGCATGCGTTGAAGTACGAGTTTGGAGCGCTCCTGCGCGCTGTCATAATTGCGGGTCGGATCATAACGGGACGGAGCTTTGGGCAAGGACGCCAGCAAAGCGGCTTCTGCCATAGTCACATCAATAGCTGACTTGCCAAAATATCTTTGGGCGGCGGCTTCGACGCCAAATGATCGGTTTCCTAAATCAATGCGGTTTAAATAGAGTTCAAGAATTTCAGGCTTCGAGAGAACTTGCTCCATTTCATATGCCAGCCACATTTCCTGAAATTTACGGCGATAATTTTTATCAGGCGTCAACAGCATGTTTTTGACCAGTTGCTGCGTCAGTGTGGATCCGCCCTGACGTGTGGTCCCGGATTTAGTATTGGCAAAGAAAGCGCGCATAATCGCTTTGCGGTCAATACCTGCATGTTTGTAAAACCGCTCATCCTCAATCGCGAGAAACGCGTTGGGGAGGTAATCCGGCATTTCGGATATTTTAAGCGGGCGCCCAATATAGGGCCCTCTGTGCCCAATAATATTGCCGTCTTTGTCGAGCAGTGTCGCGTTGGGTTGTAGGTTCATTTCCCACATGGACGCTTTGTCGGGCAGGGCGGGTAAACCCTCAAACAGGTAGGACTTGGTTTCGTAATAAGCGATGGCCGTTAAAACGAGAAACGTTCCTACTACGCCGAATATCCATCGCCATTTGCGATGTGTGCGGTTGTCATTTGCCGCGTGGATATCTGCCCTAAAGGTATGCACGTTTTTCTCTCTATTCTATTTCAGCGCAAAGCGCTAGCGTGCCCTGCATGAGTCGTGCCCAAATACCCCCTTTTTGGAAAGCCAAGCCTATGGAGGACATGACCTCGCTTGAATGGGAGAGTTTATGTGATGGATGCGGGAAGTGTTGCTGCATCCGTTTAGAAGACGAAGAGACCGGAAATATCTATATCACAGACGTTGTGTGTAAGCTTTTCGATGCGGGTAAATGCGCCTGCACGGATTACCCAAATCGATCGCAAAAAGTCCCTGATTGCGTGACCTTAACGCCCGGTAATGTCTCACAGCTTAAATGGATGCCGCATACTTGCGCTTACCGCCTTGTGGCCAACGGCGAAGAGTTACCCGAGTGGCATCACCTTGTATCCGGCTCGCGGCAAACCATCCATGAGGTTGGTATGAGCGTACAGGACGCTGTGGTGAGCGAAATTCACGTGAGTGAAGATGAGCAAGCCACCCGGATCGTGATTTGGCCCGGTGAACCTGATTTTGAGTAGTTTTGAGGCTATAATCGCCCAAAACGCACCGTAAAATCAGTTGACAGTCATTTTTTGCCGACTATGTTCCGGCGACTAATTTATGCAGGAAGGGCTCCGCTATGGCTAAGCCAACAACAATTAAAATTCGCCTCAACTCTACAGCAGATACAGGCTATTTCTACGTCACCAAAAAGAACGCCCGTACCATGACTGAAAAAATGGTAAAACGGAAATATGACCCTGTTGTCCGCAAGCATGTGGACTTCAAAGAGGGTAAAATTAAGTAAACAATTTATAGTGTTTTTACCAATGAGCCGCCCGGTCACGCCGAGGCGGCTTTTTTGTTGTGAAAATTGACACACACGACATGCGCGGGGGTCTTGTTTTTTTTATAAAAATACCCCACATCAAGATAGATTAGGAAGTTTTAGGGGAAAATCATGACCGCATTATTCGTTATTATTGGCATTGTTGCTGTACTGGGCTTAATATTAATCGGTATTTACAACCGATTGGTCGCGCTTCGCCAAACCTGTAATCAAGCGTGGTCTGACATCGAAGTGCAGCTAAAGCAGCGTCAAGATCTCGTCCCCCAGCTCGTGAATACGGTCAAGGGCTATGCAGGTCACGAGAAAAGCACATTTGAAGAAGTCGTCAAAGCGCGCCAGCAAGCGGTTTCAGCGGACACTGTTGAAGGTCAAGCTGTAGCGGAAGGTATGCTCACCCAAGCTTTGGGTAAGTTATTCGCGCTTGCCGAAGCTTATCCGGAACTCAAAGCCAATGAAAATTTTCTGCAACTTCAAGACCAGCTTGCTGATATTGAAAATAAGATCGCGGCTGCCCGCAGATTTTATAACAATGCGGTGCAGGAATATAATACCGGTCGCGAGCAATTCCCGGCTGTGTTGATTGCAACCCCGTTCGGCTTTCACGCACGCGAATTTTTCGAAGCGCCTGAGGGCCGCGAAGCCTTGCAAGAACCTGTACATGTGGACTTTTCAGCGTAAATCTAAACACGCAGGCGGCGCATGATGATGCAGGCCTACGGATTAAAGACCCATATTTGGAATAACAATCTGCGGTGCATCGTGCTGCTTTTACTGTTCCCTGTTCTTTTGCTCGCGCTGGCCTATGCTGTTATGCTTCTGTGGGCGGGGTTTGCGACCGACATGAGCACCGCGCAAGGGTTTGAATTTGCTGCCTCGCAGATGCCTCAAGCCGCGCCGATTGCCTTGGGCGCGGCGGGTGGCTGGTTCGCCATTGCCTTTATGGGTCATAATACGATGATCAATATGGCGTCCAAGTCCAAATCCGTAACGCAGCGAGAAGAACCTCGGGCATATAATCTTCTGGAAAACCTTTGTATTTCACGCGGCATTAACATGCCAAAACTCAGAATTGTCGAGACGCCCGCCATGAATGCTTTTGCCAGCGGATTGCGGGATAGCAATTATACGGTGACGCTGACCCGGGGGCTCATGGAGGGCCTTGATGATGAAGAGCTTGAAGCGGTTATCGCACATGAGTTGTCGCATGTTAAAAACCGTGACGTTAGATTATTGATCATTGCCGTCGTATTTGTGGGTATTTTCTCCTTCTTTGGTGAGGGCGTGGTGCGCAGCATGTTCCGGGTAAATATCCCGCGCAGCAATAATCACCGCCGCAGCGGCGGTGGAAATGCGGGCGCTTTGATATTATTTGCGGTCGTCATTATCGCCGTGTCTTATGCTTTGGCAATTTTGATCCGGTTTTCTTTATCGCGTAAGCGTGAATATATGGCGGATGCGGGCGCGGTTGAACTGACCAAAAATCCGGACGCCATGATACGCGCGCTACAGAAAATATCCGGCCGGGCTGATCTTGAGAATATGCCTGCTGAAATTAAAGAAATGGCATTTGAAAACCCGCGCGTGGGGTTTGCCGGCGTTTTTGCGACGCATCCACCGATTGAAAAACGAATCGAGGCTTTGCAAAAGTATGCGGGTGGTCGCATGGGCACGAAAAGCCGCCCAAAGCGCCGCAAGCCATCAGAAGATGATGACGCTGATGTGGCTAAAGCGCGAAATAAAATTCCAGGCGTAGGGCCATGGACAAAATGAAGTTGACGCGTTAGAGATCATATCGAAAGTCGATAAGGGAGATACACGTGACACAAAAATTACTCGCATCTGCAGGGCTAGCACTCATTTTAGCGGCATGTACAGACAGCTCAAATATACCACCCTCGGATACTTTCAACGAAGTGGCCATCAAAGCCCCCGAGGGCGTGACATTCGTTGAGCAAGTCAAAAAGACCGGCGATGAGATTGTCATTCCGTACAAAAAATTCAAACTGGACAACGGCTTAACCGTTATTCTGCATCAGGATAAATCAGACCCGCTCGTCCATGTTGATGTGACCTATCATGTGGGTTCAGGCCGTGAGGATATTGGTAAATCAGGTTTTGCTCACTTCTTTGAGCACATGATGTTTCAGGGGTCCGAGAACGTCGCGGACGAGCAGCATTTTGCTTTGATCACAGAATCAGGTGGAACACTTAACGGAACCACAAACTCTGACCGTACCAACTATTTTGAAACGGTGCCTTCCAACCAACTTGAAAAGATGTTGTGGCTCGAAGCCGACAGGATGGGATATTTCCTAAATGCTGTCACACAAGAAAAGTTCGAGGTACAACGTGAAACGGTCAAAAATGAACGCGGACAGCGCGTAGATAACCGTCCTTATGGATTGCTGTGGGAGCGCGTTGGCGAAGCGATGTTCCCGGAAGGCCATCCTTATTCATGGTCGACAATTGGCTACCTCGAAGATTTGGACCGCGCGACAGTAAACGATCTTAAAAAGTTCTTCTTGCGTTGGTACGGACCAAATAATGCTGTCATTACTATTGGCGGTGATCTTGATGAAGCTCAAACGCTTGAGTGGGTAAAAAAGTATTTTGCTCCAATTCCTGCGGGCGAGGAGGTCTCTGCGCCGGTTTATGAGCCTGTTACGCTTGATAAAGACCGCTATATTTCCCTCGAAGATAATGTTGCGATCCCGCTTGTGTATATGAGCTGGCCGACCGTGCATGTGAACCACCCTGATGAAGCGCCGCTTGACGTACTTATGACGATTTTAGGCACAGGTAAAACATCGCTGCTTTACAAGAACCTTGAGAAAGACGGCCTCGCTGTACAGACGCAAGCGGGACATTCCTGCCGCGAATTGAGCTGTGAATTTACGCTTCTTGCTCTTCCAAATCCGGCCAAAGGTACGTCTTTGGCAGAAATTGAGTCGATCTTACGCGGCTCACTCGAGGAGTTTGAGGCGCGCGGCGTGCAAGATGATGATCTAACCCGTGTGAAAGCCGGTATTGTCTCCGGCATGATTTATGGCCTTGAGAGTGTTTCTGGAAAAATATCCCAACTCGCCGCGTACGAGACGTTCCGGGATAATCCAAATGGAATTGGCGATGATATTGCGCGGTATGAAAACGTCACCAAAGATGACGTCATGCGGGCTTATGAAAAGTATATTAAAGGCAAACCTGCTGTGATCATGAGTATCGTCCCTAAGGGGCAAGGCGGCTCGATAGCCGCGCCCGATACGTGGGAGCGTTATGAGCGCACTATTCCAGACGAGCCAGCGGCTGATGATTTTGCATGGAGCTTGCCAGCAGATGATTTTGACCGAAGTGTTGTTCCTCCGTCCGGACCTAACCCGGCGATTAAAGTTCCGCCTGTTTACACAGCGTCGCTTTCCAATGGAGTTAAAATTTTAGGCGCAGTCAATGACGAAACGCCGACAACAACCATTAGTATCCGTATCAAGGCGGGCCAAGGACAAGAGAGCGTCGATAAACTCGGCGTTGCGGCTATGACGGCGGCTATGCTGGATGAGGCCACGACTGAGTCGACGACCGAAGACTTAGCCAACCGTCTTGAAAAGCTGGGCTCCAGTGTTTCGATTGGTAGCGGCGATAGTTTTACAACGGTGCGCGTTAGAACACTTACTGAAAACCTCGAAGAAACAATGTCCGTGGCCATGGAAAAACTGTTCAAACCAAAGTTTGATCAGGCTGACTTTGACCGCGTTCAGGCCAATACGATTCAAGGGATTAAGGCATCGAAAAAGCTACCTAACGGTGTTGCCACAGAGAACTTTAACAGGTTGTTGTTTGGAAGCGACAATGCTTTTGCTTATAGTGATTCAGGAACAGAGAGCAGTGTTGCCAATGTGACTTTGGATGATGTGAAAGCATTTTATGCTCAGAATTACTCCGCAGCCATCGCAAGTGTTGTGGCCGTGAGTGATCTTGGCGAATCCGACATGACGTCGGCACTTAAGCCATTATCCGAGTGGGCGGCGCCTGCTGTACCCAAAGCTGATGTAAATCCGTTTCCAGCCTTGGCCGCAAAAACGGTTTATTTCATTGATAAACCGGATGCCGCGCAGTCAGAAATTCGTATTGGTAAGCGCGCCTTGCCCTTTGATGCAACAGGTGAATATTATCGTGCCGGCCTTATGAATTATATGCTCGGCGGGGCTTTCAATAGCCGTATTAATCTGAACCTTCGTGAGGACAAAGGGTACACTTATGGTGCGCGCTCGTTCTTTAGCGGTCAGGAAAACCGCGGCTACTACCGAGCGGGTGCTGGCGTGCGGAGTGATTCAACGGCGGCGTCTATGACCGAGTTCGTGAATGAAATTACGGCCTATCAAAAAGACGGCATTACGGAGGAAGAACTCGCCTTTACCAAGAGCGCAATTGGTCAACGTGATGCACGTGCCTATGAGACTCCGAGTCAGAAACTGGGCTTTCTGTCTAATATGATGCGCTATGATCTCGAGCCGTCTTTTGTTGACGCGCAAAATAAAATTCTTGAGAATTTGACCAAAGCAGAGGTTGACGCACTTGCTGAGAAACATCTAAAAATGGATGACATGATTATGGTCGTTGTGGGCGACAAATCCAAAGTGATGGACGAGGTCAAAGCCCTTGGATATCCGATTGTAGAGCTTGACGAAGACGGCAATACTGTCGAGTAAGTTTAGCGCTTTTTTAAAAGACCAAAGCCCGGTGCTTTCAAAGCCCCGGGCTTTTTATGTGATGTGGTTGAACCTATCCGTAAGCATCATAGTGATGCGTGATCGCTATTGTTATTTGCCTGACAAGCTCAGAGGCGCGTTCAAGAGGTTTGATGATGCTCTGGGAGATGTGCGGATATCCACCTTCTTTACCTGGAGTTTGAAGCGTTTTTTCTTGGAGTTTTTCTGTCCATTCAAGCGCAACCCGGCTTTCGGGGTAACGCTCCTTAAGGTCCGCAAGGATGGAGTCGATTTGGAAGTTTTGTAGGCGCTGCAAGACGTTAAGCTGTGTGGCCCGCTCGCCGCCGTCTGCGGGTAGGTCTGTTGCGAGAATCATCATTTTCATAATTACAGCCAACCGAAGCGCGTGAAGAATTTGGAGTGTTTCATCGTCCTCAAATGTGAACGACACACCACAGGTTTCGCAGTCCTCAAAGAACCGTGTGCTGTCAAACACATCAAGGCGCAACCTGTTAGCGAGGTCCATGAGACGTGCGCGCCAATCCGCCGTTGACATTGTATGGCTGACGATGAGGCTCCGTTCGGCCAAAGCGGGTTCATTCCCCGATAA
The DNA here is from genome assembly GCA_964352785.1 of uncultured Caulobacterales bacterium. GTDB lineage: Bacteria > Pseudomonadota > Alphaproteobacteria > Caulobacterales > Maricaulaceae > JACOMS01. The sequence goes on along the minus strand of CAYGTI010000022.1, from coordinate 4,112 downwards.
AGCGCGGCTAACCCAAAAACCCGGATCAAACAAACGGCCATAAGCCGTGAGTATAGACAGGTTTGAGCGCTGCATGGCCCTGATGACAAGTGTAAAAATGGACTTTGCACGGGCTGACTGTTGGAAATGACTTATGAACTTTTCCGGATCTATCGCGGCCGCGCGGCCTACGCCGTAAAAGATATTTGCGGGTGTTCCGAACTGTTGCAAAATAGAATTATGCGGAATAGCACGAAGTTGCCGGGGGTTGAACATCCCTGTTTTTAAATCGCCTTTGCTGCGCTGCGCTGCGCGCGAGCCGGTGGGTATCAACATGTTTTGCCCGAAACCACCCAAGAGCGTTACATAGTTCGGATCGTCATAAAGACTGTCCTGCTCCGATGACATAGTGCGGTACATGTCCCACGAAAAATCTTGCTCGAGGTAAAACACGTCATCTTCGGCGTCGCTACGCTCAACGTGCCGGGCAAGGAGTAGAGATGCGACGCTGCTTTGTGCGAGGCGCTGGGTTTGGAACCACAAAAAGCCGTCTCCGCCTTGAAAGCTTGTTTCATGACAAAGCGGTAGGCCGCGTTTTTCAAATTGCTGTATCGCCCAAGGGCTCATGACATAATCGACGCGGTCTTTGAGATTGCCCGGGTGACCGCCGCGTCCCATGGACTCGCCGTGTGTGTTAAACACAATCGAAGTTACATTCTCAATTTTGTGCTTCGCCATAGCGGCCGCGAAATGAGACTGAAGCCGCTCGATTGCGAGCGTGGCGGGTATTTGGCCCATAAAACGCCCGGCATCCGAAAAGCCCGTTTGGATCGCAAAGACTCCGCGCGTCTCAATATATTTGCGGTAGACCGGATTAGACAGCATTTTGGAAATGATACGGCCGCCATTATTGAGCGCATCTGCGGTCTCAAATAAAGGTGATATATCCAAATGTTTATCAAGGCCGTATTGCCGCGCAATATAAAGCATACCTAGCGGGGTCAGACTGTCTTCACATTCCGCTATCAATAAACGGATCGGCGTCTCATTATCGATATATTTATGGATTTGCGCAGTTAGGATCATCTGCTGATGCGCGGTGCTTTTTTCAAGCGCTAGAGAGGCAAAGTTGACACTTTTGACTTCAACATTTTTGGTGAGTTCAGAGGCCCGCATCAACAATGTTCTATTGTCTGTTGACTGGTCTTTGATACCAAAGACGGCTTTAACTCCGCTGATGACATGGCGGGCATTTAGCCGGAAATGTATACGCGAGGTGCCAAGGCCAAACGCTTTCATAAGCCCGCGTAAGATAACAAGCTCGTATTTTACGGTGTCTGATGTCGCGTCTTCGATTGCCGCTTTGATCACAGGCATGACAGGATCAAGATTAAGGAGTCGGCGGGTTGAGGCGCGGGTCAGATTGTTTGCCGCCGCAACTAAATTAGACGTATCTGTCAGATCTTTGTTAAAAAGCTCAAGGTCACGCAAAGCGCTGTCGTGGGCATTTGCGAGAATATCGACAAGCGTTTCAATAGACTTTTCACCGGATGATCCAACGTCGCCGAGTGTTTGAATGTGCTGAGCCGCTTCAAGGTAACGCTCAAGCTGGCTGGACTTTTCAGACAGACGAAGCCGTATGGCATCTCCCCAGCTAATATCCGTGCGCCCATCGATGTCGTAGCCGACCCAGCTATAGAGAGAAATCAGGTTGGGCGTCAGGCTCACCCAATCGTCTGGGAAAGCTTTGGCCGCGACCGCGAGTATCTGCTGGTTTATGCCGCTAAGGGCGCGCTGGATGTTTGAAATCGCATGCTGTGTGTCCACATGTTCTTCTTGGAGCGTTGGCGCGCGGCGGGGTAAATAAGGGAGCGTCGCTAAATGCGCACTCAGGTCGCTATAATCGCCGTCTTCACGCTCTGTGATGTCTCCGAGGGTTGATCGGATATCCCGCGACAAGGAAAAGGTCGGGTGCGCGGTTAAAACAACGCCTTGCGCCGGGTTTTCAGCCCAAGCTTTGAAGACGTCGAATCCTAGTTTCGCTTTTTGCGTTGCCAGCGCCGAAATATCAGCTTGAAGACTATCAAGGCGGTCAACCCCTGCGCGCTCACGTAGGCGCCGGGCACGATCAATAGCGCCTTTGTCGGAGAGGAACTTTATGAGCGCTTCAATATCTTTAAAAGCAACAGTCCGCTCTTCGACATTTTTGGAAATATCATAGGCGAGGAGTTTGACTGGGTTAGCTTGTGGATCGCTTTTGATGCGGGCTTGATGATCTCGGAGCTGGGTCTGTAGGCCTTCGAGAAAGTCCTGTGTTGTGAGGCGGCGAATGGGTGTCTCCTACAAGAAAGTTGACATGTGAGCGGCAGTATCCAGCATACGGCTGGAAAACCCCCATTCATTATCATACCATGCGAGAACGCGCACAAGATTTCCGTCAATAACAACAGTTTGATCCATCACTGCACTTGAACTGTGCGGGTCGTGGTTAAGGTCTATGGAGACGACTTTGTCTGTCACGACCTGCAAGACGTTTTTAAGCGGGCCATTCGCCGCTTGGGTCAAAGCCGCATTGACAGCCTCTACGTCTGTAGGCTTATCCACGTTAACGGTTAAGTCCACAACAGAGACGTTGGGCGTCGGAACGCGAATAGCTTTACCGTCAAGTTTGCCTGCCAAGTTTGGCAACACAAGCCCAATAGCCGCCGCCGCGCCCGTCGACGTAGGCACCATTGACAGCGCGGCCGCGCGGCCACGGTTTAAGTCTTTGTGAACCGCATCAAGTGTGGGCTGATCGCCCGTATATGCATGAACTGTTGTCATGAAACCGTTTTTAATCCCAAAGCTATCATCCAAAACTTTTGCGACCGGGGCCAGAGCGTTGGTGGTGCAGGAGCCGTTGGACACAACCAGATCGGACGCGGTCAAGTCGTCATGATTGACGCCGTAAACGATTGTTTTATCCGCAGATTTACCCGGCGCGGAGATGAGAACGCGTTTGGCTCCGGACTCAAGGTGCGCGGCGGCTTTCTCGCGGCTGGTGAATATGCCGGTGCACTCCATCACGATATCAATATTGTGCGCCTTCCACGGTAAATCTTCAAGGTTACGTATTGCCGTCACGCTGATCGGGCCGTTGCCTATATCAATGGAGTTTTCTGTAGAAGAGACTGATCCCGGAAAACGTCCATGTACCGAATCGTACTTTAGCAAATGCGCAAGATTATCGGTTGGCGCGAGGTCATTTATTGCGACGACCTCAAGGTCTGTACGGCCTTGCTCGTAGATGGCGCGAAGGACATTACGGCCAATGCGGCCAAACCCATTAATGGCTATACGTGTGCTCATGTGTGTCCCATTTTAAAACAAAGTTTTTGACAGCGCTGTCATAACATAGAGGTTGGTCTCTCGAAAGTGCAAAATGTAACCTTGCGCGCTAATCCATATTAAATTATCGGAACTTATGGACAAATCTGAAATATATGACGACGTCGAGAAACAAATAGACGCTGTAAATGACGGCGAGACCTCACAGCTTGCGCGCTTATCCACAGCCGCCTGTCTCCTTCACCATGCGTTTGAAGATTTCTTCTGGACCGGGTTTTACATGGTTGATCCCGTTAAGGAGCGGGAGTTGGTGGTCGGAACCTATCAAGGCACGCTCGGCTGTTTGCGTATTCCATTCGGGCAGGGTGTATGCGGGGCGTGTGCTGAGACGCGCACGACTGTTATTGTCACGGATGTCCATGATTTTCCCGGGCATATTGCGTGCGATAGCCGTTCTAATTCCGAAATCGTTGTTCCCGTTTTCGATCAAGCGGGTGATTTGTTCGCTGTGCTAGACGTTGATTCGACAAAATTCTCTGCGTTTGATGACGTGGACAAGCGCGGCCTTGAGGCTATATGCGCAAAGCTTGTGGTTTAAAACAGGCTTGAGCTTTGGCGCTCACGGAGCAATTAGGCCCGCGCCCAACCGTTGGGTTTTGCGCTTGGCCAAAAAGTCTTGCTATCTATTAAAAAGAGCGTTGACGAGGTATGGGCTTGCGGCTAAAGAGCGCCTTCGCTTCGAGCAATCGAATTGCGGGTGTAGCTCAGTTGGTTAGAGCGCCGGCCTGTCACGCCGGAGGCCGCGG
>CAYGTI010000021.1:0-51930 GCA_964352785.1 uncultured Caulobacterales bacterium | reverse complement strand
CGCTCCATCTTTAACTCATAATGTTAAAGTGTTGCGACGATCCGTTGAACTCACATCCCAAAGGGGACGTAAAAGCCAGCTACCTTATTCATCGGCTGGCGTATAAACTCCAGAGCGGCGGGCAGTAACGCGGCCATCTTCACTGTAGTGATCTTCCGCATAATAAGACCCATGTGCACTGTACCAAGAGACATTCTTCGATGTATCAAACGTACCATCACCATTGGATAATTTATATTCTAGCCTGGCCTCATATCGGCCTTCTTTGTCCGGGCCGACACAGGACAGGAATTTTACGCCTTCGCCTTGATTCAACTCGCCATCTTTGAGGGGGATCATGCTCGTGCCAACCAATTTCACAAAACCTGTCTCGGCGGTATCCTCAGTACCGCCAACATCACCGCCAAAAGATAGGTTCGACCATATATCCGGGCCTTCCGCTGCGTGAACCGAAATTGCCTCGTAGGTTCTAAATTTACCGTTTAGAGTCGCGATGGTTCCCATATAAGCCCACCGACCCTCATCCAGCTTTCTGATCGCGCGCATACAGGACGTGATCTCCGCTTCGCTTTGTTTTATGGTTACCTGATCCATAGCGGGTGATGTTGTACATGCACTCGTGATCAGAAACGCCGCTGAACAGAAAATAATTTTGTATATCATAGTAAGATTCCTTCTTGGGAATTGAAATTAGGCTCCAATATGCAAGGAACTTGGCGCATGCGTCTCGTTGACTCCGCGTTAAATCTAATGGATTCTGCGCTTTGGTCATTTTTATAAAGAGATTGCGAAGAATCTTGGTCATTGGTTATGTTAGACAAGATTTAAAACTGTAATGGCTCCAAAGCATGCTTCTCTTAGACGCTCTCATTAGAATGTCAGCCATTACGATGTTGTTGTGGCTCGCCATTGTTGCAATCCGGGATATCCGACCGTCCCGAAGCTGGTCTTACTTATTGCTCGCGAGTCTTTCTACAGCTGCCGTATTCTTCAGTTTAAGCCGACCGGAACTTTCACTCAATCAACCGCTCGCCGAAATTTCGGGATTCTTAAATGTACCGAATTTGGTATTTGTTTGGTTATTTGCGCTTTCCGTCTTTCAAACCCGATTCAAGCTCTCCATGTGGCACATATTGGCGGGCCTGCTATACACATTTCCGATATTCTGGTTTCGAGCCTATCAATTTGGCGTTGTACCGGCACCACCCTTTATTATGACAATCTGTGTCTCCGTGGGATCCGCTTTAATGATGGTGCATTTGGTCTGGGTCATTTTGAGTGAACGCGGAGATGACCTGATAGAAGCGCGCAAACAATCACGACTTGTCTTTGTCAACGTTCTAGTCGTTGTGACCATCTTAACGGCGATTGTTGATCTATACCTGATTGCCGTATGGCCTAAGCATGCAAGTCTCATCAAAGCTGCCACTATATGGCCAGCTGTTGCGGCCGGTTTTTTCTGGATAATGCAAGCTTCTAAAGATAATTTTGTCATGCAAAAATCACCGAAATCTATTATCGAAGAGCAGCGGCCAATTGCAGCAAAAAACAAACTCCTTTTTCTTGCGCTTCAAAAACAAATTAGAGATGACCACATATATCTCCACTCCGATCTAACAATTACGAAACTTGCCACAAATCTTGGCGTGACTAGCCACCGACTTAGAGAGATGATTAACCAATCCCTCGGTTATGAAAACTTCAATCAATTCATTAACAGTTTGCGGATAAGCGCGATTCTAAAAAAATTTGATGACCCCAAGTATGACCATATCCCAATTCTGACTCTGGCGCTTGATGGCGGTTTTCGCTCCCTCTCTCCTTTCAACAAGGCCTTCAAAGAAACCGTGGGTAAAACGCCCTCTCAATATCGCAAATCACGATAGCTCTGCCACAAAATTGGTGGGGCGGTATTTGAAGACGGGAAACTTGCGCCGCTGCCCATGGGGCGTCCGGTGGGCCAAGGTAAACTGGCTCCGCATAAAGCGTACCTTAAAGCCCGGATCGAAGTCGACCCTGCAACTCTGTCACGTCTTCTAAGGGGCATTGGATTGACCTGTAAAAAAACACTGGTCGCCACGGAACGTGACCGGCCCGATCTAAACCCGATCGAAATGGCATTCTCAAAACTAAAAGCTCACTTACGCAAAGCCAAATGAAGAACGATCAATGCCATGTGGAAAGCAATCGGAATCATTTGCAATCTATACTCACCAAAAGAATTTTGGAAATATCTCAATGCTGCAGGATAATGCCTATAATTTAAAGTCCGATGCTCTAGTCAGGGTTTAGGGGCTTAAAAGCCAAGCTGATCCAATTTCCTACGTTCTTCTTCGGTTAGCGGGACGGTTTCTAAGGTGTTTCGCCGGAATTTCCTACGGCGCTGTAATGCAAACCATATGAGCCCAAAGCCTGCGACTAGGAATGGTGTAAACCATAAAAAATAAGTATTTTTTTGCACCGGAGGTTTTAGCAAAACGAAATCTCCGTAACGGTCCTGCATAAAAGCCATCACCTCCTCATTCGTTTCGCCTGCGGCGACACGGGCTCGTACCAAGCGGCGCATATCCCTCGCCAGGCTGGCGTCTGATTCCTCAATAGACTGATTTTGGCAGACCACACACCTAAGCGCGCGGCCTATCTCTCTGGCCCTCACTTCTTGATCGTGTCGTTCGGCGCTGGCCACGGGGGCTTTTTCGGCTTGCGCGGCCGCAAAACTTTGCAAGAGGCCAGCCATGCATAAGCTCAAAGCGATTGTAAAGATGAGTCTCATGGTTTTGCCCTTAAACTTTGAACGATGGGGCGCAGAGTGCCTGTCCAGACCTCCTCTGTGACAATGCCGATATGTTTATACCTGATTTTTCCGGCCTGATCGACGACAAAGGTTTCTGGCGCGCCCGTCACGCCTAGATCAATAGCGAGTAGGCTGGTGTCATCAAATAAAACGACATCATAAGGATTACCGTAGCGCTCCAGCCAGCGCTGTCCGGCGTCTCTTGTGTCGCGCCAATCGACGCCGACAAGGCGTATCCCTTGCTTTGAGAGCTCAACCAATTTTGGATGTTCGACCACGCAAGCGGCGCACCATGACCCAAAAATATTCACCAATGTGATCTCACCTTTGAGGATGTCTTGTGTGAAAAAAATGTCTGCGTTATCCAAAACCGAAAGCTCAAAATCCGGAAAAGGCCGATCAATCATTTCAGACGGGAGCGCACTCGGATCGCGGGTCAGGCCGACCCCCAGCATGATTGTGAGGATTAAAAAAAGCCCAAGTGGCAAGAGCGCTTTGATCTTCCCCATCAGCTTGTGTCCTGCTGCGTAAACCTGAGCCGCCGATCAAACATGGATATGAACCCGGCTAGAGCCATCATAAAAGCGCCGATCCAAATCCAAACCACATAAGGGTGGTAATAGGCCCGCACGATCCACCCTTGATCGGGGTCTCCCTCGGAAATAGCGGCAAAAACTGTATCGCCAAAACTCAGCCGGAAACCGGCTTCGGTTGTGACCATATCACGAACGTCATAAAAGCGCCGCTCGGAGGACAGTCGTGATAACACCTTATCGCCTTTGCTGACATCAATATGCGCGGCGAGATAACTGTAATTATCGCGCCGTCCCTGCGAGAGGTCTTCCAAAGTGAAAGTATATCTCGACACGGATATAGTCTCGCCGGGCTTTAGCCGCGCTGCGTCATCCGCAGACCACACGGACATACAGGTTACGCCGAATGTAAAGATCGCAATTCCCATATGGGCCGTAAAAAAACCCCAAAAAGCCGCAGGCTGCGCGCGTAAAAGTTTGAAGCTTTCGGAAGCTGAGATATCCCCCCAGCGTATTTTCTTTAGCAGTGACAGGCATGTTCCAAACGCGAGATAGGCCGCAAGCCCTAGCGCAATGCCGCCGAGCACTGACCTGCCAAGCCAAAATGTCAATGCCGTGATTATCGCAATTAAGACCGCGCCAATGATGATGGGTTTGCGCAGAACCCTGAGGGTGTCCTTTCGCCATTTGAGCAGAGGGGCAAGGCCCATAAATAAAATCAAAACACACATAATCGGCGCAAAAGTCGCGTCAAAATAAGGCTCACCGACAGAGATTTTCTCGGCGGAGACGGTTTCCACCAAGAGCGGATAAAAGGTTCCGAGAAAAACGGTCAGGGCCGCTGTAATCAATAAGATATTGTTCAGGACAAGCCCGCCTTCGCGCGATGAGGGCTCAAACCCGGAGGTGGAGCGCAATTTTGACGCCCGGAGCGCATAGAGTGCGAGCGCGCCGCCTGTCGCGATGACCAACAAGGCGAGGATAAAGACCCCGCGTGCAGGATCTACAGCAAATGCATGGACGCTGACCAAAACGCCTGAGCGCACTACAAACGTCCCAATCAGCGATAGCGAAAATGTCGCGATTCCAAGAAGAACCGTCCAGCTTGCCATTTTGTGGCGTGTGCCGAGCACAAGAATGGAGTGGAGCAGCGCTGTTCCCGCCAGCCACGGCATGAAGGACACATTCTCAACCGGATCCCACATCCACCAGCCGCCCCAGCCCAGCTCGTAATAGGCCCAGATACTGCCGATGGTAATGCCGATGGTCAAAAAACTCCATGCCAGCAGCACCCATGGCCGCAGCCAGCGCGCCCAAATCGCATCGACGCGGCCCTCAATGAGCGCGGCCACAGAAAAGGAAAAGGCCATGGAAAACCCGACATATCCCAAATATAAAAATGGCGGATGTAGGGCAAGACCAGGATCCTGCAAAAGCGGGTTCAACCCCTGTCCATCCAGCGGTACAGGGTTGAGCCGCTCAAACGGGCTGGAGGTAAACAAGACAAAAGATAAAAACCCGGCCCCTACCATGCCTTGAACCGCGAGCGCTCGCGCCTTGAGGCCCGGCGGCAGACGTTTTCCAAACACGGGAACAAGCGCGCCAAAAAAGGTCAGCATCAGCACCCACAGCAGCATAGAGCCCTCATGGTTACCCCAAACGCCTGTGATTTTATACAGGAGCGGCTTGGCTGTATGAGAATGAGAGGCCGCGAGTTTGACGGAGAAATCAGACTGCAGAAACGTTACCGTCAAAGCCGCAAAAGAAAGCGCGGTAAGCGCGAACTGCGCCATAGCGGCTTTGTCACCAAAGCGCATCATCCGCAAATCCCCGCGCGCCGCGCCCCACATTGGCAACGCGGATTGCGCCAGCGATACAAGGAACGCGGCGATTAATACCATAAGTCCAAATTCTGCAATCATAACGCGGCCCTTGTGCTGATGTGTGTTTAGGATGATCTGCGCGATCTGCCAAGGTACATAAAGCCGCGCTTTTGCTGCGCGCGGTGTTACCTATGCGGCGTAATCTATATTGACGGCGCAGACGTCTTGGCCTAAATGCGGCGCTGCTCATCAGTGCCCTGGTGGCGGAATTGGTAGACGCGCTAGCTTCAGGTGCTAGTGTCCGTATGGACGTGGAAGTTCGAGTCTTCTCCAGGGCACCAACTGCGAAATTTCCGCCATCCTATAATACCCAAAACTCTTGATATAGTTAGTTATTACGGCTCATTATTATTCGAAACTCTACAGCGCGGTTTTCATCTGATGGATTTTGCCTGAAACGCGCTGAGGGAATTACACTATGTGAAGCGCGCCGTGCATTCGCCAAGTCCGTCAATCGCAACCTGCATACGATCACCCGACGTAACAGGTTCCAGCGCGACCAAAGACCCCGACAGGATAATCTCGCCTGCCAGAAACGGAATGCCGCGTGCGCCCAGCGTGTTAGCCAGCCACGCAACAGCCGCCAGCGGAGAGCCGAGCGTCGCCGCGCCGAAACCTTGGGACAGAAATTCACCGTTTTTGGCGACGACCGCTTTAGAGCCGAGCAAATCCACACTTCGAGGATCAACCCAATTATCCCCCAGCACCATCATCCCGCAAGACGCATTATCCGCCACCGTGTCGGCGATTTTGATTTGCCAATTCGTGATGCGGCTATCGACGATTTCAAAACAAGCGGCGACCGCGTCTGTGGCGGCGAGGACATCGGCCTCGGTGACGTTTGGCCCCTTCAGGTCAGACTTGAGGCGAAATGCAATTTCGGCTTCGGCGCGCGGTGCAATCATCACAGATGTGTCAATGATGTTATCCATTGCAAGCATGACATTCGTCAGAAACCCAAAATCAGGCTGGGTTACGCCCAGCATATCCATGACCGGTTTTGATGTGACGCCGATCTTTTTGCCTATCACGGTCTCTCCGTCCGCAAGGCGGCGCTCGAGAAATTTGAGCGATGCTGCGTAGGCGTCATCAATAGAGAGGTCTGGATGGGCCTGTGTTAAGGGCGGTATGGACACGCCGCTGCGAAGCGCGCCGTAAAGCGCGGCGGCTAAACTATCTAAGGTTTTTTCATCAGCCATTATTTAACCCTCACAGTTGCCATCAAGGCTATTTATCCACGCTTTGATTAATTCCACACCTTCGCCGTGCGAGAGTGTGCGCCCGAGCTCCGGCATCATAATCGATAGCTCTGTTGAGGCCATACGGTAGCTAAAGATCGAGGCGTTCGCATCGCCGGGGACAATTCCAAATTCGCGGTTCCCTGTGCCGCGCCCCGCCGCAATCGGTGTTTTGCAGAGACCTAAATTCGGGCCGACGGGGGTCTCGGGTGTCAGGTGCAGCCCGGACGTGTCCGCCGGGCCTTTATCGCTGTGGCAATGTGAGCAGTTAATATCAATATAGGCACGGGCGCGGTCTGAAATTGATCTTGCCGCGTCTGTCCAAACCGCATTAGCGGGGGCCTCATCAGGATAATCCCCCAAGAGTCCAAGCTCGTGCCAATAGGCGAGTTGGTTTTGGGCGGTATCAGCGTAAATCATCTCTTTGTTTAAATGCCGGGCTTTGGGACCGATGGGATACAGCGCGCGCGAGGTGCTGTCGACCGCGTGACAGCCCGCACATTGATTCACATTTGGCACAATATAAGCAAACGGTGTTGTCTTTTCACCGCCGATGAGCACGAGGCGTTTGACATCGCCTGTGCGCTTTAAAACCGCGTCCGTTTGCTCCGCGTTCCACACATATGGCAGGGCCACCCAGCCTTCTTCGCGGCGGGCCAAAACGCGGGTCTCAATGAGCTGTACTGTCGATGTATCAAGGTCTTCCACATGGGTGGGAGCAGATTTGAGAACCTCTCCTGCGGCTTGTCCCCGGGGGTAATAAAAGGTTTTCGTAATGACTGTGCCCACAGGAAAATCGAACACATCCTCGCCGTTATACGCGGCAGGTTCATTGCCGGGTATCCAGACGGTGCGGAGTTTCTGGGCGTAATCCGTAAATAAAGGTGAACTTAAATCATAGGCCGTTACCCCCTCGCTAGGCGTTAAAACATTGCGAGAGAGAGATAATTGCCCCCACTCGCTGAGTGCTTTTGGCGTTCCCTCGGCGATAAATTGCGGCTCAGAGCCGCTACCGCTACAGGCGGAAATACAAAGGGCAATAATGGCAAGCGCAATGCGTTTCATTCAGAAAAGACCACCGGCGCAAGCTTTTCATGCTCGCAGGTCACAGTCTTTGCATCCATCAGCGTTGGGTTTTTATAGCCGCCAGGCCCATCCGCATTGAGCATGGCTGCGGTTCCGTTATTGAGGCAAATTCTATTTTCAGGTGCGGGCTTGCCGTCTATGAGCTTTTCAGCGTCTAGATACCCGTCCCACAGCACGTCAGGAAGGGATCCGTTCAGCCCAAACATAGCGACTTTCAGAGCCTTTAAATCAAGGCCGTCAGGCGATTTCCCGCCGCCTTCCATCACGTTATCATAAATATAAATTGTTTCTGGATACGGGTCAAATTCGGCGGTTTTTTGCAAATCATTATAGCCCGCCGAATGCAGGCTTGAGATAATTATGTTGGAGGTTTTATTATCTTTGATGCGGTTTTCGAAAATTTCAACCTTATCATTGGAATTGATAACCACCCCGGTTCCGGCGGGAACGCTCGCGACGGGCGTGCCTTTATGGCCAAAGTTTTTTGTGTTGTTCGCATAGACGTCATTGTCATACACGCGCGTACTGTGTCCGGGCATGGGCAGGTTCGGCATATTAAAGACCAGAATGCCGCCCGTATTATTTGTCGCTATATTCTCGTATACGTCCGCATAAACAGAGTTTTCAATCTCGATGCCGGCCACATTAAATTCGACGCGGTTGCGCCTGACAATGATGTTTTTGGATTGGCCAACATAAATGCCGGCGTCAGACGCCCCAATCGCAACACTGTCCTCGATCAGAACATTTTCGCATTGCACAGGGTACATCCCATAAGCCCCGTTGGAGGTTTTATAGCCGCCTGTCCATTCTGTCCGAACGCCGCGCAAGGTTACGTTTTTGCCTTCATTGACTTTCAGCGCATCACCTTTGGTGTCTTCAATCGCCATATTCTCAAGCGTAAAATCACTGGCCGTCACCAACAACCCTTCCGCGCCTGCAATTTGATTTTTGAATGAGAGAATGGATTTATCCATCCCTGCCCCGCGCAAAGTTACGCCGTCAACGGTCAGTGAGAGCGAGCGGTCAAAAGTGTGTAGACCTTCGGGAATGTCAATCACGTCGCCGGGCTGGGCGTCCAGGAGCATCTCTTGAAAATTGGCCGCAAAGTCAGAAACAGGCGCAGGCTGCGAAACCTCTTTGGCCTGGCATGACCAGATCAAGGCTGGGCTAAGTAAGAGAGTTTTGAATAAATGTGTCATGATGACTTCCCTTTTTCCTCAACATTGCACGGCGTAGGCGTATATGCCAAGAGGGATTTATGATCGACAGCACAATCACTTTTTTGATCGCCGCCGCAGGGATTATTAATTTTCTCCCCGCTATCGGCCTCAGTTCGAGGGCAAAACTTGAGCGCCTTTACGGTATACAAATAGAGAATAATAATTCTGAAATCCTTATGCGGCACCGGGCGGTGATGTTTGGCATGATCGGCGGCTTTATGATCTACGCGGCTTTAAACGGGGCGCTTCAGTTTTGGGCGGTTGGCGCAGGGATGCTGAGTATGACGAGCTTTATCGTTCTGGCGCTTATGACTGGGCAATACACGCCGCATATAAGCAAAATTATCAAAGCGGATATTCTCGGAATTATATGTTTGCTGATCGCGGGAGCGCTGATGTTAAGGTAGACAGGCGCGGGGTCATCATAAGAGAGAGACTATGATGACCACCGCCCTGCTGCGTGATCTGAGGGCCGATACTTTTAATGGCCGATCCTGCCAAAAGGCGGGGGAGGAGGTCACAGACGGGACGCACGCAAGCCTGTATATAAGCATCCTCGTTGAACGGTTGCTGAATGGGCGGCTCAGCCCGTGTTTATCTACATTATAATTTCGTAAGGTTGGCTATGCGGCCTTGCAAAGGTCTGTGAGGATGCCTCCGGTTATTTCAAAAGAACGCAGACGTGCGGCGTGGTCATGCATCGTGCCTGTGACAATTAATTCATCGGGCGTGTAGGCGTCCATCAAGGCTTGAAAGCGTTTGCGCACCGTGTCTGGCGATCCCACAGCCGACACAGATAAGGCTTGTCTGATTTGGGTTAAAATTTGCGGCGGCACATGCGCGGCAATATCATCAACGGGGAGCGGCAACTTCCCCGGATTACCCGTGCGAAGCTGCGCAAAGGCCAGCATTTGCGACGAGCGTAGGTATTCAGCCTCCGCGTCGGTCTTGGCCGCGCAAACGCCTGCGGCCATCATGACATAGGGCTTTGAAAGCTTTTCCGAGGGCTGGAACGTGCTGCGGTAAACAGAGATCGCTTGCTCCAGCATAGCCGGAGCAAAATGCGAGGCAAACGCGTAAGGCAGTCCGAAATGCGCCGCGAGCTGCGCGCCGTAAAGGCTGGAGCCGAGAATCCAGATCGGCACATGTGTGCCTTGACTAGGGACGGCTTGCACCCGCGCGCCCTCTTGCACGTCGGCAAAATATCCCATCAGTTCTTGAACGTCCTGCGGGAAACGGTCAGTTTGCTCCATATGGCGGCGCAGCGCACGGGCCGTCGCCATATCAGAGCCGGGCGCGCGGCCAAGCCCCAAATCAATACGCCCCGGATATAATGTGGCCAAGGTTCCGAACTGCTCTGCCACCATCAAGGGCGAATGATTAGGCAGCATAATCCCGCCCGCGCCGACGCGAATTGTTTTTGTCGCCCCGGCGACATGACCAATGACGATGGCCGTGGCGGCGCTGGCAATGCCGGGCATGTTGTGATGCTCGGCCAGCCAATAGCGGTGATATCCCGCCGCTTCGGCGGTGCGGGCCAAATCAACTGTGTTGGACAATGCATCGCCTGCCGTTTGTCCTTCGGCGATAGAAGAAAGATCAAGCAGGGAAAATTTTTGCATAGCGGGCGTCCTTGGGTGCCTATCACAAGTAGGGCGAGGTCGGCATAACATCAACGGGCACGCGTAAGAAATGGATACCAAGCGATTGAGCGCCGTGTAAATATAGTGCACAGTTTACATAAAATGAAGTGACGGCTTTATGTGCCCTCTTCGTTTCTGACATGATAAAAACGGAGCTGTGGATGGAAGAGTCCATCGAAAATTACCAAGAGGATCCGGACATTGCCCCGATCTTGAAAGCTATTCGCGGCTATATCGAACCGATCTTGGTGACAGGGAAGGCCGGCACCGGGAAATCCACGCTCGTGCGGTTTATTCGCGATAGCGGGCTGTTCCCCAACACGGTTATTCTAGCCCCTACAGGCATCGCCGCGATTAATGTGACGGGACAAACGATACATTCTTTTTTTCGGCTGCCGCCGCGCATCATAACGGCGGACGCGCTGGAGGGGCAGCGACCCAACCGTATGTGGAAGAAAGTCGATCTGATTATCGTGGACGAGATTTCCATGGTGCGCGCTGATATTATTGACGGCATGGATATGGTGCTACGCAAAGCACGCAAAACCAATGCGCCTTTTGGCGGCGCGCGGATGATGTTTGTCGGCGATTTTCATCAACTGCCGCCTGTTGTCCCACGGCACGAGGGCGAAATTTTAGAGCGCCTCGGTTATCAATCGCCCTTTGCTTATGGGGCCAAAATACTCGCGGGCAGGCGGTTTCATAAGTTTGAGCTCACGCAAGTCCACCGCCAATCCGAAGCGCAGTTTCTGCGTATTCTTTCTGATATCCGCCAAAGCGACTATCCTCATGACGCGCTGGATGATCTCAATCATCTCTGCCACCGCCCACACAGAGAGGGCGTCACCCCGCTGCTGCTGACGGGAACCAACGCCGCGGCGGCGCGCTATAACGCCGACGGCCTTGCGCGGATTGACGCGCCGCCGCGCCGATTTTTAGGTAAAATCGAAGGCAAATTTAATATCGCAAAAAATAAACTCCCTGTGCCGGAAACGGTTGATCTGAAAGTCGGCGCGCGGGTGATGGCGCTTAAGAATGATACGGACAAAGCGTGGGTTAATGGCTCGCTGGGCGTGGTTGAGGCCATAACCGAGCGCGAGGTGCATGTGCGCTTTGATCACAGCGGCAAAATCGGCGAGGTTAAAATCTCAAGCTGGGACAACACCCGTTATGACTGGGACGAGGCGGGACAAAAGCCGATCTCGACCGTCGTCGGCTCTTATGCCCAAATCCCTCTGACGCTCGCGTGGGCTGTGACCATTCACAAAGCTCAAGGCCTGACGCTTGATGATGTGCGAATTGATTTAGAGCGCGGCGCGTTCGCGGCAGGTCAGACATATGTGGCGCTATCCCGGGCGAGGACTTTAGCCGGACTGTCGCTCGCGCGGGCGCTGACGCTCCGGGATGTAATTACGGAAAATCGGCATGAAGAGTATATATAGATCGCCCTTAAATAGGCGGACGTTTTAACGTCCAATTCTCTCCCCCTACTTCATTCCCGCTTTCGCGAGGATGATCACGGATGGGGCGAGTCTTTTACTTTGAAGGCGAGCGTAGCGTAGTAAGTGACTCATTTAAAATAATATAAGATTTATGTTGATATTTACTACTTTGTGGTAAATGTTTCGCTTAACGCAGCCGGCGGTATATTTTGTACTTACCTGCATAATAAAGAAAGAAATTTATATGAGCACTTCAATCCGAATAAAAGATACCGTGTACAAAGATTTAGAGCTGAACACAAAAGGCTTTCAATCTGTCTCCGACACTATTGAAATGACAATTAATAGTCATGAAATATTGGAGACAATAAAAATTGTGGAAGGATCTATAACATCGAGCGAAGAAAGAATTAAAGAGTGCGGGAGCATCGAGAAAAATATTTTGCTGCACTATAAGAAAGACAATGTTGATGATGCGATGAAAATAATAAAACGTATGTTTTTTGGTTATAAAATTTCACATCATATTGAACCTAATTGTTTGACAGTAAGCATCACTGGGTAAAAAATACGGTCTTAATTACACGCAACTTCGTTTTGTCACCACTTGACACCCCTCTCAAAAAAACACATATCGCTCTCGGGCCTCGTTCCCCCACTGGAGCGCACTTTCTGATCTGTACAAAAACGCAGATTTTGGAGCATAGATATGACGATCGTCACCAAACCGGCTGTGAAACCAGCCGATCCCCGCTTTTCTGCGGGCCCCACCAAGAAAAGACCCGGCTGGACTCTCGACGCGCTCTCCGGCGCAGCGCTGGGACGCTCTCACCGCTCGGCCTTAGGTAAAGCTAAACTCAAAGAAGTTATCGATTTAACCCGTGAAGTTTTGCAGGTTCCTGCCGATTACCGCATTGCCATAGTACCGGCGTCTGATACGGGCGCGGTTGAGATGGCCATGTGGTCGATGCTTGGCCCGCGCGGGGTTGATGTGGCGGCTTGGGAGAATTTCGGCAATGCTTGGATCACCGACGCGGAGACTCAATTGCCGCTCAAAGATTTACGCGTGTTTAGCGCCGATTACGGACAGCTTCCGCCGCTGCATAAATATACGGGCGACCGTGATCTCGTCTTTACGTGGAACGGTACAACAGCGGGCGTGCGCGTGCCCAACGCTGATTTCATCCCCGCGGACCGCGAGGGCATCACGATTTGCGATGCGACCTCCGCCGTTTACGCGCAGGAACTGGATTGGCCGAAGCTCGACGTGACAACGTATAGCTGGCAGAAAAATATGGGCGGCGAAGCGGCCCATGGGATGATCATCCTCTCGCCGCGTGCCGTAGAGCGGCTGGAGACTTACACGCCGCCTTGGCCTTTGCCTAAAATTTTTCGCATGACGAAAAAGGGCAAAATTGACGAGGCTTTATTTGAAGGCGCGACAATTAATACGCCAAGCTTACTCTGTGCTGAGGACCATTTGGACGCGCTTAAATGGGTCAAAGCAAATGGCGGACTGCAAGGCATGCATGACCGCGCGGATGCAAACGCACAGGTTTTATGGGACTGGATCGCCAAAACCGATTGGGTCGAGAACCTGGCTGAGACTCAAGCAGAGCGCTCAAATACCGGCGTGTGTATGAAAATCACTGATCCGCGTATCACGGCTTTGCCAGACGCCGAGCAAGCCGCTTTTGCCAAAGCCATTGTCACGCTGCTGGGCCACGAGAATGTCGCGCTCGATTTTGGCGCTTACCGCACGGCGCCTCCGGGTTTTCGCGTTTGGGCCTCCGGCCTGATTGAAAAATCAGACCTCGAAGCGCTCACGCCGTGGCTTGATTGGGCGTTCCAAACGGTCGCCGCCGAGCGCCTTTAATCCATTCCATTAATACTGTCATCCCGGCCAAGCGTAGCGCGAGCCGGGATCTCAACCGTTAGGCTCAAGCCGTTCGAGATCCTGGCTCAAGGCCTGGATGACAGCAATAAAACTCAAGAAAGAACACCAAAATGCCAAAAGTTTTAATCGCAGATAAAATGTCCGTCTCTGCCACGGAAGTCTTCAAGGCCCGGGGCGTCGATGTTGATGTCATTACGGGTCTGTCCAAAGACGAGTTGATCAAAATTATTCCCGAATATGACGGCCTGGCTGTGCGCTCTTCAACGCGGCCTGATGCGGAAATCATCGCGGCGGCCACGAACCTGAAAGTCATTGGCCGAGCGGGCATTGGCGTTGATAATGTCGATATCAAAGCGGCCACAGAACGCGGCGTCGTCGTGATGAATACACCGTTCGGCAATGCGATCACAACGGCTGAGCACGCTATTGCGATGCTCTTTTCTGCAGCGCGGCAAATTCCGTCCGCGAGCGCGCGTACCCAAAACGGCGAATGGCCAAAGTCGGATTTCAAGGGCGTCGAGCTGTTTAACAAAACCCTAGGCGTTATTGGCTGCGGCAATATTGGCGCGCTTGTCGCAGAGCGGGCCTTGGGGCTCAAGATGAAAGTCATCGCGTTTGACCCATACCTGACGCCAGAGCGTGCTGTTAAACTTGGCGTTGAAAAGGTCGAACTGGATGATTTGTTCGGGCGCGCTGATGCAATTACCCTGCACACACCTTTGGTAGAAAGTACCAAAGGCATTGTTTCCAGAGAGCGTCTGGCGATGGCAAAAAAAGGACTTATCGTTGTTAATTGCGCGCGCGGCGGGCTGGTTGACGAAGACGCCTTAAAAGAGGCATTGGATACTGGCCATGTTCGCGCTGCAGCACTGGATGTTTTTGCTGTGGAACCGGCTTCAGCCAACCCGCTTTTTGGGACGCCTAACTTCATCGCGACCCCGCATTTGGGCGCATCAACTCTTGAAGCCCAAGAAAACGTCGCGGTTCAAGTCGCGGAGCAGATGGCAGATTATTTACTCACTGGTGCCGTGACAAACGCGCTAAACATGCCGTCTATTTCTGCCGAAGAAGCGCCGCGTTTGCGGCCCTTTGTCGACCTAGCAGAGAAAATGGGCGCTATGATGGGTCAGCTTTTGGACGCGCCGATTAAAAAGGCTGAGTTTACCTATAAGGGCGAAGTCACCAAGTTGAACACCACGCCGATGACGGCGGCGGCGCTGGCGGGATTAATGAAATCCATCATGCCGGACGTGAATATGGTGTCCGCCCCAGGCCTCGCGAAAGAAAGCGGGATAGAGATTAAAGACTCTTATGTTGATGAAGCCGAGCGCGCAGAAAGCCTGATCCGCCTGTCCGTTGAAACCACCGAGCGTAATTTCGTGATCGTCGGTAGCCTCTATCGCGGCGAGCCGCGCATTGTGCGCCTGTTTGGCGTGTCTATGGATGCGGGCTTTGCGCCGCACATGCTTTATGTGCGCAACGAAGACAAACCTGGATTTATCGGCGCGCTAGGGAAAATCCTAGGCGACGGGGGCGTGAATATCGCAACGTTCTCATTGGGGCGCATGGATAACGGCTTGAACGAAGCCGTATGTTTGGTGTCCGTCGATGAGCCTGTCTCAGAAGACATTCAAGCGCGGATCAAAGCGATTGATCAGGTCAAAATCGTCAATACGGTCAGTCTTTAGACGCTGAGTCCTTAGGGGCTGGTTTTTTGTAGTGTGTTTTGGGCCAGCGGCGGTGGACCCAAAACCACTGCGCCGGATTTTCACGAATCCGGTCTTCGGTAAACTGCGTAATAAAGCGTACGCCAGCCGCAATGTCAGCGTCCCGGTCTCCAGTGCTCTCCAGTGTCACCGGGTCATGCACGGTCATTGTAAAGCGAGCCTTATCGCGCGTAATGGACAAAGGCAGGAGCGGCGCGCCGGATTTCAGCGCGAGCCGCGTCGCCCCGGGCGCAGTCATGGCGTTAACGCCGAAAAACGGCACTGAGAGGCCTTGGTTAAATTTTTGATCATTGAGCAAAGCCACGCTTTCGCCGTTTGAGAGTGCGCTGAGCAGTTGCCGCGCGCCGCTAGCGCCGGACTTAGGGACCAGCAGCTTTGTGCCATACGCTTCGCGCTGACGCCGGATACGTTTATCGATATAGGGGTTGTTGACTTTGCGGTAGGTGATTTGAACGGGCAAGCCCGATTGGGTGAGCGCTGCGGCCATAACCTCCCAATTTGCGAAATGTCCGGTGACAATGACGGCGACGCCGCCATTATCTCGTAAGTTTTCCAGATGATGCAGCCCTTTCACAGTCACGCGGGAATTTTTGCCAAAAATGCGCAAGCGGTGCAGAATTGGAAACTCGCCAAATGTGCGCCCCGTATTATTCCATTGCTCGGACAGCCATGTGTTTATTTGCGCCTCAGAGGCTTCCGGGAATGCCGTTTCAAGCCCGGTTCGCGCGATGTGGTGTTTGCGGGTCAACGGCCCTAGGCGCTGTAAAGCCCAGCCGCCAAAAGCAGAGATTGCGTCAAAAGAAAACGGCTTTAACAGTAGCCCGACGACGTCATAGGCAAAAGCTTCGAACCGCCAGATTATATCTTGCCGCCAGCCCGTTTTAGCCACGTTTGGCAATCTCGATAATGGGGTGCAAAAGTCTGCGCAGGGTTAGCTCGTCCTCGAAGGTCACAGAAACAGGCCATGGCGTGACGCCTTTGCGGTAGCCTTTGGGCAGGCGGACATAGTCTTTTTCTGTGGTGATTAAGGCCGCGCCATATTCTGAGGCGAGCGCAAAAAGGTTCTCTATGTCCTGCGTTTTATATTTGTAGTGATCGGCGTAGGGTATCTCTTCAACAATATCACCGCCGTGGCGGCGCAAACTATCAAAGAATTTATTAGGCCGCCCTATGCCTGCAAAGGCGTAAAGTTTGCCTTTAGGCGTCGGGGCGGCGGGGGCGAGATAGGCCGGGATCACAATATGCCCTTTGATCTGACGGGCGAGGTCATCAGAGATTTCAAAGTCCGGGGACGGCTTCATCAAGATTATGGCGTCGGCCCGCGTTAATGAGGCGTTCAAATTTTCACGCAACGGCCCGGCAGGGAAAACACAGCCATTCCCAAATCCGGTTTCCGCATCGACGACCATCAGTGACAGCGTTTTTTGCAGCAGCGGGTTTTGGTGGCCATCATCCATTATAATGGCTTGCGCGCCGTGGGAGCGTGCGGCCCGAGCGCCGTCATCTCGTCCGGCGGCAACCCAGACCGGACCATGACGCGCGAGCAAAAGTGGCTCGTCCCCGACATCAACCGCCGTGTGTTTTTGATTAACCGGAATTGGCCCTTTTTCGAGGCCGCCATAACCTCGCGTCAACCCAACTGCATTAATGCCCAAACGCCTTAGGCTTTTAAGTAAATAAATTGCGACGGGGGTTTTTCCTGTCCCGCCAAGTGTGGCGTTCCCAACGCAAATGACGGGAATGCCAGCATCATAACTGTCCGTTTGGGTTATCCGCCGAGCGGCGGCCCATGCTGTGATCCATGAAAAAGGGGTCAGCAATAACCGCAGCATTGGGGCTGAGTCTCGCCCATCCCGGTAATTCCAAAATTCCGGCGGCCTCATGCGGCCTTGTCCGGCAGTAAAGGCTCAAGCTGGTCCCATACATAATCCAAGACAGCGTCGCGGCTATTGGCATAGGCGATGGCATTTGCCTGCAGTTCGTTCAGTAGATCCGGGTTTGAGAAGAGGCCGCTGATCATCGGGCCTATTTCTGTTGGGGTTAAAACACGCCGTGCTGCATTAAAAGTAAACATCGGCATATAGGTATCGGCAAAACTGGTAATATGCGTGCCGGTCAAAATTGCATTATTTAGCCGCGCGGGTTCCAACGGATTATGCCCTGCCAGACCTCTCATCAAAGACCCGCAAACAAAGCTGAGCTCAGACAAACGATAGGCCAACCCCATCTCTCCAATGGTGTCAAATAGTAAGACCTGGGTTTCGGGTGTAATGCGTCGTCCGGCAGAGCGAACAACATATGTCAGTCCAGCCTTTTTTAACAGCTCTCTCACGTCCGGCATGCGTTCGGGATGACGGACAGCCAAAATCATAAAGGCGTCGCTATGGGTTTTTAAAATAGTTTGATGTGCGGCAATCATAAGCTCATCTTCGCCGGGGTGGGTGCTTGCGGCGCACCAGACTTTACGCCCGGCGACCTGATTGCTGATATTCTCCAAAACCGTTGCTTTGACAGGTAGCGGGGAGGCTGCGTCTTTGAGGTTACCCGCCATATCAACCTTGCGCCCAACAATACCCGACAGGCCTTTGGCCGTGTCTTTATTGGCGGCGAGGATAAGGTTGAAGGCCCCAAAGAGAGCTTTACCGGACGACTTACCCCGTTTTTGCCACCCTTCAATCGATTTTCGGCTCATGCGCGCATTCAAGAGCACCATCGGAATATTGCGTTTTGCCGTTTGACGAATAAGGTTCGGCCAAATTTCGCTTTCGGCCCAAATCGCCATGTCAGGCTGCCAGTGTTGCAGAAAATTTTTAACGGCCTTGGGGTAATCCAGCGGTACATATTGATGTTGGGCATGTTCAGGCAAGCGTTCGGTTAAAAGATTTGCTGATGTGACGCTACCGCTGGTCACCAGAATTTGTAAATCCGGATCGTGAGATAAAAACCGATCAATGACGGGTAGAAGCATCGTACACTCGCCAACACTGGCGGCGTGAAACCAAACAAGTGTACCTTGAGGCCGCGAAAGCGTTGCTGTGCCGTGGCGTTCTTCCAGGCGCTCAGGATCTTCTTTGCCGTCACGGGCACGCATGCGAATCCAGAGCGGTGTTATTGGGCCCAGCAAGCGTGTCGCCACACTGTAGGAGCGTATGAGCGGTGTTTGCGTCATGATTTTTTTACTGCAGGCTCTATCGGCGTATGTCCGAGGGCTGTGTCCGCATGTCTTAAAAGACTATTCATCTCAGCCTCGATCTGTTGCCTGTGTTGTTCAATATAGTTGTCATCCGCATCAGGCGCAATCGTAACAGGAGTTCCCCATATAATCCGTCCACGCCCAAACGGAAGGGGCAAGATGAATCTGTCCCACGATTTGAAGATAATCCGGTTTTTCACGGCGAAAGTACAGGGCAAAATAGGTGCTCCCGTCATTTTAGAGAGGCGAAGAGGCCCGGCTCCCAGCCTCTGTCGCGGCCCGCGCGGCCCGTCCGGGGTCATGACAATACAGCCGCCATCATCAAGAGCGGACTTCATATGTCGTAGGGCGCTTGAGCCGCCTTTGGCTTTGCCGCTGCCAACCTTGCGCGATGAGCCTCTAATCGTGGCGAGGCCTAAAAACCGGGTTGTATAACTTACGAGCGCGCCGTCGCGAGACATCGAGATAAGCACATGCGGCGGTTGAAAGTTTTTCTTCCACGCTGAATTAAGCATTAAAAACCGAGAATGCCACGTTAAGGCAATCAACCCCTTGCCGTTCCCGATAACAGGCGCAGCGGCTTCGGAGCGCTCAACCGTCCAGCGTGTTGTATATTTGATCATGACCATATAGGCCGCGAGGCACCAGCCGAGCGCGGCTTGTAGAGCTTTGGATCGCATGAAGCGTTTGAACAAATGAGCACTCCCTGTTATGGGCACATCTTTTGGATACATAGAACCTATGCCGCTTGATCTCAACAACGCTGACGACCGAAAACAAGCCTATCGCGAACTCATATGGGGGGATCACGGGTTTTTGCGCCTTCGCTTTCACAATCGCCACCATATTGGCGGGGAGATGTACCGGGAGAATCAGCCTTCGCCCAAGCGTTTAGCCGAACTTGCGGCCATGGGTACGAAGACTATCGTCAATCTACGCGGCGAAAGCCCTAAGGGGTATTATCTGCTTGAAGCAGAGGCCTGTAGAGAACTGGGACTTAAACTGGTCAATTACCGCATGTATTCGCGCGACGTTCATACGGTTAAGGCTATAAAGGGCGCACGCGATTTGTTTGAGGCTATTGAATATCCGGCTGTTATGCACTGTAAATCAGGTGCAGACCGGACAGGCATAATGGGCGTACTTTATCGGCATTTCAAAATGGGCGACCCGATTGCACAAGCCGCCGAGCAGCTATCACTCAAATATCTGCATGTGCGCCAAGGTAAGACGGGCATGCTTGATTTCTTTTTTGATGATTATCTGAATTATACGAAAGACCACGATATCAGCTTTATCGACTGGGTCGAAAATATTTATGATCCGCAAGATGTTAAATCCCGCTTTATGGCCGGATGGGCGGGCAATTTGCTGACGGAAAAAATATTAAAGCGTGAATAATCACAGCCTAGCGTTTGCGGACTCGCCAGAGAAACAAGACGCCCAATGCCGCAATGACCCCTACGCCCATAACTTCTAACTTTGACATGGGGCCTAGCCAGGGACGGGCCAAGGCCTCAAGCCCGGACAGATCACTACCGCCGCCAACAAAATAAACCGCGAGGCCGATTGCGAGAGCTGCACCAAGTCCGGCGATAGAAAACACGGCGCGGAAAAAATGGCTGTCTTCACGCGCGGCTTGTTTGCGCCGCGCCGCGGCCCGGTGGTAACGCCTAAAACGGCGATCCGAGAGTTTTTCAGAGGTATCTTTTTTTGCTGTATCTGGCGCGGGTTCAAAATCGGGCATAGGTGTAATGTAACATGGTCATTTCAAATTCCCATGTTAAAAACATGTATGGTCTGGCCTCTCTTTAAAACTAGCCTCTTTAAAATAAGTCTGCGCGGCTTTTGCATGCTTATGATGCTTGCAGTGCCAGCTTTTGCCAATACAGGCCCAAAAATACTGGCTCATGATTTTATGGTGGATAATACGCCGTTGACTTCAGACGAACTGCGAGCCGCTTTTTTTGGTCAGACGCATGCCGGCTTTTACCGTTTTGAACGCGAAGCTATGCCGACGCACCGTTTTTCAGAAACAACCTTCACCGATGGCCGGGTCGAACACGTTCAAGGTGAAGAAGTGCTGGGCGGAACATGGGCTATAATTGGCGATCAGATGTGTTACACTTATGAGAATGTTTGGCATCGGCGCCTTTGTTTCGATATTTACCGTGTTGGGAATTGTTACTATCATTATCTGATGACCGAGGGTGACCGCGTCATGCGTGTCTGGACGGCGAGGTCCTCTTTGAAAGGTGAGACCCCAAATTGTGAACCTTATGTCTCTTAAAAACTTATGCGTTTTAGTC
This sequence comes from uncultured Caulobacterales bacterium, assembly GCA_964352785.1. GTDB lineage: Bacteria > Pseudomonadota > Alphaproteobacteria > Caulobacterales > Maricaulaceae > JACOMS01. Next base: position 30,962 of record CAYGTI010000021.1, on the reverse strand, counting down.
CTGTGCGCTGTGCCCGTAGCGGCTGCGGCGCAAAGTCAGAAAACGGATATCCGTCCCCATGCGAACCGGGTTGTGGGGGAGGAGCTTCGCGCCGAATTTGAGGGTATCACACATGACGGTGCATATAATTTTACAACTGAAGGCGACCCGCGCCGCTTTTATACCGAGACAACTCATGCTGGCGGGCGAGCCACCTATAGTGATCCGACCGGTGTCTCCCATGGTGATTGGCAGGTAGACAATGATCTTCTGTGTTTTGCCTATGATCAAGACAGCCTGACGGGAGGCTGTTTTCGAGTCTACAAGGTCGGCAATTGCTTTTACTATTACAGTGACAGCGTCGTGTTCACGCGGGATGAGCTTGACCGGGAATATTGGACAGCCCGCAGCGTAAAAGCCGGCGAAGAACCAAGCTGTGACCCCGGGATATCGTAATTCACTTCAGATAGTAACTTCTGCCGTGTTGTAAACATGGAACAATATTATTCAGCAGCAACAGCTGATCCAGACGATCCGATTCTTTCGGCCTCGAGCTTGCGCGCCACATCTCCGGGAGAACCTGACCCGCGTGCAATGAGCGCATAAATTGGTGGAACGAATAAAACCGTCACAACCATGGCGGACAAAACGCCAAACAATATGACGACGCCAATGGCAGAACGTGTTTCGGCTCCGGCTCCACTAGAGAGGATAAGCGGCAAGGTTCCGGCCATCGTAGTCAGGCACGTCATAACAATCGGTCTGAAACGGGCCAAAGAGGCTTCGCGTACGGCCTTATCAAAAGGCCGCCCTTCATCACGAAGTTGATTGGCAAACTCGACAATCAAAATCCCGTTCTTGGCGGCAAGGCCGACAAGCATAATTAGGCCAATTTGCGTGTAGATATTGAGCGTATTACCCGTAAGCCATAGCCCTAATAACCCCCCGGCCAAGGTTGCCGGAACGCAGAGCATAATGATGACGGGATGACGGAAGCTCTCAAATTGAGCTGCGAGAACTAAAAACACAATGATCAGCCCAACTGCAAAAACAAATATAATAGAACTGCCCGACGTCTTAAAATCGAGAGACTGGCCTTTAAAATCGATAGTGGCCTCAATCGGCAGCGTATCTCTGGCTATATTTTGCATCGCATCGAGGGCGGGTCCCAGCGACACGCCGGGCTGTAGGCCGGCTTCTATGGTAATCGCACGAACACGGTTATAGCGGTTCAGGGATGGACTATCCGCTATCGCCGTAATTGAGACTAAATTCGATAGGGGAATTAAACGCCCCGAGCGGTTAGACCGCACATAAATGTTTTCAATATCATTGGGCGAGTTTTGATCAGACCTGAGCCCCTCAAGGATCACATCATACTCTTCACCTTTGTCAATATAGGTGGTTACACGGCGAGAGCCGAGCATGGTTTGTAAGGTTGTACCAATATCAGCTACGGTCACACCTAAATCTGCAGCTCGGTCATAATTGACCTGTATGCGGTATTGGGGCTGTGTTTCTTTATAATTCCAATCAATGTCGACGAGGCCGGGGTTGTTCTCTTCCAAGGCCGCTACAAATATATCCCGCCATTCGGTTAAAGCCTCATAGCTGGGCCCGCCCAGTACAAATTGAACAGGCTTTCCTGTTCCGCCGCCAAGGCCTTGGCGCATAATGGCAAATCCGACAACGCCGGGGAGATCAGACAGCTTTCGGTTAACTTCACCTATAATGTCATTCGCGGGACGACGCTGGCTCCAATCATTTAAAACAACAATGATAAAGCCGCTATTAAATGATGCGGAACCAAAGCCAGGCGCGCGTATGAGCAAGCGGTTAACCTCTGGCGGCTCACCGTTTGCCCCCGGTTCCGTATAGGGCAAAAGACGGCGCTCCACCTCATCGAGATAGCGCTCCATATACCCATAAGACGCACCCTGCGGGCCGCGAATAGCAACAAAGAAAGCCCCGCGGTCTTCGCGCGGGACGTATTCTTGCTCTACGGTTTGTGATAAATGATAAGCCCCTCCAAACAACCCGATTAGAACAAGTCCAACCATCAAAGGGCGCGGTATGATACGGTCAAGCACCCATCCATAGCCGCGGCGCAAATATTTGAACACACGGTCTACGGCGCGCGGTAGAACGGAAAAAATTGTTTCTTTCTTCTCGGTCTTTAGAAGTTTGGACGCCATCATGGGGGTCAATGTTAACGCCAGAAGACTTGAAATGCAGACCGCAGCAGCCATGGTTAAGGCAAATTCTGTAAATAATCGGCCCACATCGCCCTGTAAAAACGTAATGGGCACAAATACAGCAACTAGCACAAGCGTGGTCGCGACGACAGCAAAACCGACTTGGCGCGTGCCAAGATATGAAGCCACCAGAGGCGTTTCGCCTTCTTCATCAATGCGGCGCGAGACATTTTCTAGCACAACAATTGCGTCATCTACGACGAGACCGATGGCCAACACAAGCGCCAAAAGGGTCAGCAAATTAATTGATAGCCCTAGCGCAAACAATAAAGAGAACGTCGCGATGATAGAAATGGGCACGGTGATAGCTGGAATAAGCGTGGCTCTAACACTGCCCAGAAATAAGAAAATAACCAAGGTGACCAAGATAACGGCAATGACCAGAGTCGTATAAACTTCGCGGATAGAGGCGGAAATAAAGACGGAGCTGTCAAAACTGCGCGCAATCACCATGCCCTCTGGTAATGTATCGTTTAGACGGTCCGCCATGTCGCGCGCGGCTTGGGCTACGTCCACGGTATTGGCGGTTGATTGTTTGATGATACCCAGGCCGACCATGGGTACGCCGTTCCCGCGAAACATGTTTCGGTCTTCCGTGGTGCCGCGCTCCACGCGCGCCACATCACCGAGGCGTACTAAATAGCCACCCTCACCTTGGGCAATAACAAGATTGGAAAACTGCTCTGGTGTTTGAAACGTACGATCAATTCGTACCGTGTAAGACCGCGTGCTCGACTCAATAGAGCCCGCAGGAGCTTCGATGTTTTCCTGTCTTAATGCGCGCTCAATATCCGAAACAGTTAGATTCCTTGCCGCAAGCTCCCGCCGGTCAATCCAGACCCGCAAGGCATAGTTGCGCGAGCCGCCAACCCGTACGCGCGCCACGCCGTCAAGGGCCGAGAACCGATCCACTAAAAATCGTTCGGCATAGTCAGAAATTTCAGGTGTGGTCAGGTTTTCAGCGGCTAAATTGAGCCAAATAATAACGTCATCATTAGAATCGGCCTTTTCGACTTCGGGCGGATCTGCGTCTTCTGGTAGGTTGTCTAATACGCCTGAAATACGGTCGCGTATATCATTGGCGGCAACATCAATATCTTGATTGACCCCAAATTCAACGGTGATACGCGAGCGTCCATCAGACGAAGTTGAGTCGATGGAGCGGATGCCCTCAACCCCCGCAATACGGTCTTCGATGATCTGGGTCACACGTGTCTCAACAACGGACGCTGAAGCCCCTGCATACCGGGTATCAATTGAAACAATTGGTGCATCGATATCAGGGTATTCACGCAGGCTAAGCCGGTCAAAAGACACGATCCCAAAAATGACCAGCATCAAGGCAATTACTGCCGCAAAGACGGGGCGTTTAATAGCGGTGTCAGAGAGGATCATGTCTATATCTCGTTTTAATTGGCCTGCCCTGAACGGGGTCGTGTCGCATTTGAAGTATTTCCACTTTTGGCAGAGCCGGGCTCGAGCATTGATTTGTCTTTGATGATAACCGCTGCGCCTTCGCGCACACGGATGATGCCTTCGGTCACAATTATATCGCCGCGAGAGAGCCCGCTAATAACTTCAATATATCCCGCAGCTCTGGATCCGAGCTGTACTTCAGCTCGCCGCACTATGTTTTGCCCATCTTCATCGACGAGCCGCCAGACATATGTTTTTGGTCCAAGCGGCTGAACCGCTTCTTCGGGAATAGCCAGCGCGCGGCGCGGCGCGGCGCGAACGAGAACGCGCATGAACATGCCCGAGCGTAACAGCCGGTCGTCATTGGGCAGCGTCGCACGGGCGGTTACGCTGCGGGTAACCGGATCAATTCGGTTGTTGAGCGTTGTAATCGTCCCGCGAAATGTTTCACCGGGAAGGTCATCTGATTGGGCGGTAATTTCAGTTCCGGGCACGGCGGAGCGCAAGAACAGAGACGGAATGTCAAAATCAAGGTTCATCTCACTATCATCAATCAGTGTAGCCACAATATCTCCGGCGCGCACGAATGAGCCTACACTGACCTGCCGAAAGCCTAAAACACCATCAAACGGCGCGACCAAAACGCGATCACGTTGACGGGACTGCAAGGCGCGCAGATTGGCTTGAACGCTGTTTAAGCGGCGCTGCGCTTCGTCGAGTTCGGCCTTCGAGACCGCCTGCGCGGCTTGTAATCGCTGAATACGTTCAAATTGCTGCAAAGCTTCTTCAACATCTGCTTCGGCGGCTTCGACCAATGCAGCCTGTTCACGTTGGGCCAGCGAGAGTAATGTTTTGCCTTTGCGAACGCGCTGCCCATCGTCAAAATAAATAGAGCGAACGCGGTCAGCTACGTTTAGTGTCAAGTCAACTTGCTCGTTGGGCTCAAGTGTACCAAGCGCTTCAATTTCGCGTGAAAACTCTCTCTCTGTGACGGTTTCGGCAAACACACTGGCCGGCCCCCTCTGGGCAAATGCATCTACGGCCGGCACGGCCAGCGTTAGTGCGATAAACACTGAGGCAATCCATTTCATGGGTTCGATCCTTGTAGGTTTTGTCCGTTTGAGGCTTCTACAGCTTTATCTAACAGATCTGCGCTCCATATGCCGCCGAGCGACCTGTAGGCTGCAATGGCGCGGCGCGAGGTTTCGATTCGGCTACGTTCCAATGTGTCTTGAGTGGTCAACAGTGTCCGCTGTGCGTCAATAACATCCAAGTAGTCATCAAGGCCCTCTTCGAAGCGCAACCGTGCGAGATCGACCGCTCGTTCCGCCGATGATGCTGCCGCGATCAAGTTTGACAACCGCGCGTGCTCCTGCGTGTAATTGGTCAGAGCGACCTCAACTTCGTTCAAGGCTGTTATAACGCTAGCTTCATAACGGCTGACGGCGGCGCGCACTCGTGCATCGGCAACGTCAATATCGGCATAAACTTGCCGTAAATCGGGGCCTTCCCATATCAAAGACGGGCCGATCCCGAAACCAAAGCTGTCACCCAAACTGACACCCTCACGAAAGACGCTAGAGATATCTGCGCCTAGCGTGATGATAGGAAATAAACGCGCACGTTCAGCGCTTCCAAGCGACAACAGCGCGCCAATTTCAGTTTCGGCGGCTCGAATATCCGGGCGCCGCCGAATCATATCCTGCGGCGAACCGATAAAAAGCGCTGTCTGCAATTGGGGTATATCAGCCGGGCGTTGTAATGTCTCGACCTTGATATCGCTATCAGCTTTAAGGGTGCGTCCGGTCAAAGCGGTCAGGCGTGACATAGCGTTGCGAATATCGGCCTCTAGCGCAGGAAGGGTTGCAAGTGTTGTGCGAAATTGCGATTCTGCCCGCTCTGTGTCGAGTTTATTGGCGCGCCCATTTTCGAAAAGCGTTTCCAGCAATTCAAGTCCCTCGCGCTGAATTTCAGTGTTCTCGCGCGCGACGCCGCGCCGCATCTGCGCGCCGCGCAGATCAATATAGGCGGTAGCTGTTTCGGCGGTAATTGTGACGGCAATGTCGCGCCGAGTCTCTTGAGCCGTTTGAACATCAAATTCTGCACGCTGGATCAAGGCGGCAATGCGACCAAAACGGTCATACTCCCAGCTTGCAAAGAGCGATCCAAAAGCTGAAACATTTGGATTTCCGCCCTGTGCAGCGGCGCGGCCAAGCTCTACGCTGCCTGTGCTGCGCGTCGTTACTGACCCTGATAATGCTTGCGAGCGTAGCAACGCCTCTGCCGTTTCGACATTTGCCTGCGCCGCAGCAAGGGTTTTATTGTGCGCGAGTGCGGTGCTAATCAGATCCGTCATGAGCGGATCTTCAAAACCCGCCCACCAGTTAACAGCGCGCTCGTCCGGGCTTAAATCGAAATCTTCAGACATGCCGAAAGTCTTAGGTGCGCTCATGCTTGTGACGGCAGTGGTGGGTAATGGCGGAACCGTAACGGCGCAACCACTCAATCCAAGACCAACCGCAAGAGCTATATAAAATAGCCGTAATTTTTGATGTGATGAAGGCATATGAAAAGCTTAAACAAATAAAAAGTGTTTTGAGACACTATTGTATACTCTACCATACGAACGCAAAGTAATATTAGATTGATGTAAAGAGCTTGGATCCTGAGCCTAGAACGTTACCCGGCCTTCGACGAATATGGACGTTGCTTTTTCTTTGGTTGGCGTCACAATACCGCCGACATTAAACGGAACTTCGCGCTCTATATATTGTACACCCGTTCCGAGGCGGTAGTGATCATTCCAATCATAAGAAACACCGAACACAGCCTGATCAGATTTCAGATTAATGTTCTTATCCCTGGCCTGTCCGTAACCCAGTGTGAACCCAAGCTGTGACGGTTTCCATGTGAGGCCCGTATCCCAAGCCGTGTAATCGCCGTCATCCAATCCATTATTACTATCAAGATAAGAGCCGGCCAAGACGAAATCACCGTAACCAAGCTCTAAGCCCAATCCCATCGCCCTAAGGTCATCAAAGCCTGCAAGGCCGCTATCTTCTGTTGCGATAGCGTATGTCGCGGTGGCTTCGACAGAGAACCCGTTATCAAATTTGCGATCTAAAGATATCCCGGCTTCAATGACGTTTTTCAAATCAGGGCCAAACGCGCCGCTAGCATCATCACCGTTTGTGCGAACACAGTAATCTACGCCGCAGGCGTCAGCATCCAGCGCATAGGAGACGCCAAACTGTACGCCCACACCAACTGTATCGCCCAAGAGGCGCGGGCTGGTATAAGCAATTTTTTCAGAAAATCCGGAGGCGTCATTCACTGTTTTAACAGAATCAAGGCCAGTATAGTCAACAGATGAGTTTGAGGCTCCGACGGCCAGTAATGTCGGCGCGCCAAGCGAAAACAGATAGGCTGATCCATCATCCCGCCCAAGCGTTAAATCTCCATAAGCAGACCGCAAAAACAAATAAGCGCCCTCAAGTGCAAATTCACCCTCTTCGGCATTACCCGGGCCGCTTGTGTAAAATTGAGATGTATGGCCCCTAACAGATGTTGGCGTCACGCCGACAAGAGTGCTTGCGCAGCCCGCAAGAGTTGGCGGACAATCGCCCACACGGCCGCCAAAGCCGCGGCGATATTTATCATATTGACCGCGCAGCTCTAAACCTGCGCCGTATTCTAGGCCGCCGCCTGTTATGGCGCTCACCTCGCCGCGAAGAGCCGCGTCTGCAATGAAATCGGCATCCCAATCGCCGCTACGCTCTGTACCCGCTGCGCCTAATTTTAAAAACCCGGACAAGGTGGTGGCAATATACCCAAGACCCATACGGTCTTTCCAACTCCTGCGCACAGGAGCCGGGGCAGCCCGGGGCGCTTGTTGGGGTTGGTACATGCCTTGAGGAGTAGGCATTTGCGCGCTCCGGCCCGGATAATAAACGCCTGATGAGGGCTTACCCGTTGTTTCAAGCGGTGGGTTTTGCGCCGAATAACCTTGATATTGATATGTCCCAGATGGCTGTGTTTGCGGCAACATCTGTGGCTGAGGTTGCGGGATAGCCAAAGGATAGGTTCGGCTTTGAGGCATTGGGCCTACACTTGTTTTCGATTGGCCGCGCGCGGGTTGAGCCGGCACTGACGCGCTCAATGTCTGGTGAGATGGAATTTGTTGAGACGGGGTCTGTTGGGGTGGAATATATGTTCCGGATTGTACCGCGGCTTTCTGAGGTGGATTATAGTGACCTTGGTTTGACGGAGCCTGACGCAAGACGGGCGGCGCGTTAGGTTGCGGCAACGGGTTGGGTTGGCTCGACGGGTGCCGCTGTGGAGTCGGAGCTTCTGTTTCCCATGCTTGTTTTTTTGTTTTCTTCGCAAATGGCGACGTCATCGTCTGCGCTTGTGCGGCAATCGCCACTGCCGCGCAAAGCACGCCCGCGCTGATCAACAGTAATGTCCGTGTTTGCCGCGTATCTGACATGAACCATCCATAGACTTGAGCGGCCTTATCACCGCGTTAACCTTTTATCGCTCCGCGCGTCCTAAAAAATGGTTAACAAATCTTTTATAAGTTAGGAATTACACCAATTCATGGCCGTATTTTCATGAACGAAAGACTAGCACGATTAATTTTCGGTGTTATAACGACCAAAATTTCCGCCTGAGTCAGGAGCTCCTGCATGTCCACACTTCGTATACGTTCTGCCAGTCTGCTTGTTGCCGGTGTTCTCAGCCTAAGCCTCTTGGCGGGTTGCAGCACGGTTCGCAAAGTCATCCCCGGGGGCTCTAAAGCAGACTCAACAAGCAGTGCCAAACGCGCTAAGGTGCAACAGGCTGCGCCCAACATGGGGGTGAATGCCTATCTCTGGCGTGCCAGTTTGGAAACACTTGAATTCATGCCCCTCGCCGAAGTCGATCCGTTTGGTGGCGTCATTATCACGGACTGGTATGCCAACCCCGAAGCCCCTGATGAGCGCTTTAAAGCCAATGTCTATATTTTGGACGCCAATCTTCGCGCAGACGCTCTGAAAACATCAATCTTCAAGCAGGTTCGCAGCGGAAATAGCTGGATGGACGCAAAAGTAGACGCGGACACATCCCGCCAAATTGAAAATGCAATCCTGACGCGGGCCCGCGAACTTTACATCGCGACTGTGGATGCCAGCTAACCCGCTCTTTCTATGACACGTCTGCGACTGCCTCCACCTGTTATTGCCTTGATCACAGGATGGGCTATTTACAGCCTCCATAAATACGGTGTGGGCCCACAGTTGTCAGTCCCTTTTCAAGCGTATATTGCCGTGTGTATCATAGCGGCAGGTGTCTTAATTGAAGGAGCATCCATTCTCGCTTTCTTTAAAGCCAAAACAACGGTGAACCCGCTTCGCCCACATAAGGCATCCACTTTGGTGGTGAGCGGCATGAACCGCATATCGCGTAACCCCATGTATCTGGGCATGCTATTGTTATTGATAGGTTTTACGGTCTATTTGGGCGCAGCAACAGGATTTGCTCCATTGATATTATTTGTAGCCTATATCACATACTTTCAGATCAAGCCTGAAGAGCGCGCTCTCCTCTATCTATTTGGGGACGCGTACAAAGACTATCAAGCCAGCGTGAGGCGCTGGATTTAATCTTATAATTTCCGGGCGGTGCCTTCCCTTCGCGGATCGGCAGCCCCGATAAGGCTTCCATCTTCAGTGCGGTAAATAATATGCAAGCCGCTAATTTCACCTTTGCTGCGAATGACTTTGTGCCCCAAACTCTCAAGGCCAACTATGATCTCTTCATCGAGTTTGTTTTCCTCAAGCCGGATTGAACCGTTACGCGCAATCACATTTGGCAAATCAATCGCCTCTTGCGGGTTAAGCCCCCAATCAATCATCCCAACGATGGTTTTGGCCGTATAGGCAATAATAGAGCTTCCGCCCGGCGAACCGGTCGTAAATAAGAAATCTCCGTCCGGGTTAAACACAATGGTCGGCGACATAGAAGATCTAGGGCGTTTACCTGGCGCAGGCGCATTCGCAATTTCATGCCCCTCAGCATCGTGTGTTTTAAAAGAAAAATCCGTCAGTTGATTGTTGAGCATAAACCCTTCGGCCATACGCTGGCTGCCAAACACGCTTTCGACTGTGGTCGTCATAGACACCGTGAGACCAGAGGGATCAACAATTGTAAAATGAGATGTCCCCGGACTGTCGGGGGTTGCGTCCTGACCGCGCAGAGCCATCGCAAAGTTTCCGGCTTCCACATCCTTTATCGCACGGCTGGGAGAGATCAGCGCTGCGCGGGTTTTCAGATAATTCTTATCCAGCATCTCTTTAACAGGCACAGACACAAAATTATCGTCCGCTACATATTGATCCCTGTCCGCATAGGCGAGAAATCCCGCTTCGGCAAATCTATGCCAGCCCTCAAGCGTTGGCCCGATGGCCGCCATATCAAAGTTTTCAAGAACCCCTAAAATAGACTGAACGGCGATCCCGCCTGAGGACGGTGGTGGCGCGCCGCAAACTCTGTGAGAGCGATAAAACGTGCACAGAGCTGGGCGCTTTTGCGGCTGATAAGCCGCCATATCAGCCAGCGTCATTGTGCCTGGACGCGGCTCTTCTTGTATGGCCGCAATAATAGATTCGGCAATAGGGCCTTCAAGCAATGCGCGTGGGTTATCTTGCAAAGCTTTAAGTGTATTCGCGTAGGGAATATTGTCGCGCACAAAGCCTGCCGGATGGGTCGTTTTTCCGTCGGCTTCAAAAAAATAAGCGCGAGCCGTGTCTTGGCGGCCGAGCGCATAATTCGCCGCGCGCTTCATTAAGCCCGCCATACGCGGGCTGATCTTAAATCCGTCTTCGGCCAGTTTGATCGCAGGTTCCATTTGTGGGCCCCATTCGATTTGACCATAATCATCATGGGCTTTTTTGAGCATGACCATAACCCCCGGCACACCTGTTGAGCGCCCGGACGCAATGCCGTCAAAATAACGGAGTGGTTTTCCGTCATCGCCGTAAAAAAGCTGCGGCGTAACACCCGCCGGAGCCGTCTCGCGTCCATCATAAGCCCAAACTTTTCCGGTTTTATTATCATACACAATCATGAACGCGCCGCCGGCAATGCCCGAACTTTGCGGTTCAACAAGACCCAGCATGGTTTGAACCGCAATTGCGGCATCAATAGCTGAACCGCCCTGCCTTAAGATATTAAGGCCAGCCTCTGTTGCATGCGGATTAGCTGCGGCAACCATCGCCGGGCCGTGAAGTGTCTTCGCGGGCACCGATTGCGCAGGAGCGTCATCTCCCGCCGTTTCGCAAGCTGCGAGAGACAAGACAGCCATTAATAAAACGGGTAAGGTAAACTTCATGTTGAAACTCCTGTTGTGCGCAAACATCATAGAGGCGTCACTTCAACACGCAAGGTTTTACAAGTGACCGCTCATACAAAGGTTCTTACCCTACAATATTAGCCGTTTGATGAACCCTAATAAATATTGAGATATATTTCATCCCTCAACGGAAAATAATAAAGACACAAAATCAAAGACTTAACCCTATCACACCTGAAGTCCTGAGCGAAAGGGTCCTGATTAACAAATAATTATTGATAAATTAACAGGGTTGTTGAATATTCAAGCAAGAGGTAGTTCTGTCTGAGCAGAACTTGGAGTTCAAATTATGTCTAATGGATCAAAGGAAAACACGAATGTCTTGCCCTTTCAGCCTGTGCCAAGCGTTGCGCCGGTTGATTTTGCAGATACAACATTTCAATCTTTTTCAGAGAGAATATCCGATAATTATACGCACGTTCTAAAGGCGGCGGTGATTCCAGATTTACCGTACCTTGATGGACTAAAATTACGCGAAGTGCGCGTTTTATCAACGTTGCACTTTTTTGATAAACCTCTTACTCCCGCTCAAATATCAGAGTTGCTGAGCTATGACCCCGCAACTGTAACGCGTGCGGTTCATAAACTTGTCGGAAATGGCAAGCTAACGCGCGCTGATAACCTAAGAGACACACGCAGCGTCCTTATCGAACTCACGGACGAAGGTAAGGCTCTCGCTAAGGCTTTTCATGATAGAGTCTTAAAAGTCTTCGCTCACCTCGAAGACCAACTTTTAATTAAAATTACCGATGAAGAGAAAGTCGTCTTCCTGAATGTGATGCACAAAATCAGCAAACGTTCCCAGGATATGAAAACGCTTTGCTCGCGTATGTCTTGGTCATTTGACGACGAATAGAAACGCCCGCTAACTCGAATCACCCTGTCTTAACTTGAAGAAGCCTCCGCTAGCGCTCATAACGCATTTATGAGGGCCTTGAGCTCCTTACTGGCAACTTTAAAGACGGGCTACCTATGGCGTATAATTCACCCAACTCTATCCTTGATGTCGGCGGAATTGATATCGGTCACGCACAAGACCTAAGTGTTCAAACAGGTGTTACTGTTATATTACCTCACGCCCCTGCGACGTGCGCAGTTGATGTGCGCGGCGGCGGACCTGGCACCCGCGAGACTGAAGCGTTAAATGATGGTGGATTAATTGACCGGGTTCATGCGGTCGTGCTCTCCGGCGGCTCTGTTTACGGCCTTGCCGCTGCGGACGCCGTGACCGCTTGGCTGGGACAAAGGCGTAGAGGCTATGCGCCGGGTCCGGCGCCCATTCCCGTGTCTCCTATTGTCCCTTCTGCAATCCTCTTTGATAATGCCAACGGCGGGAATAAAGTGTGGGGGGAAGAGCCGCCCTTTCACGCCCTTGGGCGTGCCGCATGCGCCGCCGCCGGGAAAGACGCATCCATGGGACGCGTAGGCGCAGGTACAGGCGCAACCGCTGGATTATATAAAGGCGGGCTCGGCAGTGCATCTGAAACGGTCAGAGGCGTCACCGTCGGCGCGATCATTGCTGCTAACCCGGTAGGTTCGCCCTTCATGCCCGGCACTGACTGCTTTTGGGCATGGCCATATGAACAAAACGCAGAGTTCGGTGGGCGCAAGCCGCCGCATGATTATAGCTGCGGTTCGGCCAAAGACACAAAATTAGAGTTCCTCAAAGCGGCGGGGCAATCTACAGTTATTGGCGTGATTGCTGTGAACGCAGACCTCTCTCAGAAACAGCTTAAACGTCTCGCGGTAATGGCACAAGACGGCATAGCTATGTCCGTTCAGCCCGCACATACGCCGCTGGACGGTGATACGATTTTCGCGCTCTCGACCGGTCATAAACCCTGTCTCTCGCCCGTTAATCTGGCTGAGCTCGGCGCTGCCGCCGCGCGCTGCACAGCCAGAGCCCTCGCGCGGGGTGTTTATCTTGGCATGAAAGAGGCCTAAAGCCTTTGCCCAAAACACGGGTTCACTGAAATCATCTTTTTAGCCTTAATGTGCCGAAACCCTCTTGCGTTCATAGCTTTTTTCCGCTTAAAGGCGGCTTCGCAATCACTAAGATCCGATTGCACCCGCACTGGTAGCTCAGTTGGATAGAGTACTTGACTACGAATCAAGGGGTCGGGGGTTCGAATCCTCCCCAGTGCGCCATTAAAATCCGCTAAATTTTTTTGATAAATATAAATATAAATAAAAATCTCTAACAATTTATCGCTCCCCACTTTCATCCCCACTCTTGCTTTACACATGGCGTTTGTTGTTGCGGAAATTTGGGATATGTCTTGGCGCGACACTGAAGCTTGCGCTGGTATTTTGCCGTTCTAAGCCGCTTGGTATTTTTGAAAATCCAGCGTCCTCAGACCTAAACCTTCACGGTATAGCCCAAATAGCACAGGGCTTTAGCCGTCCGGCTATTCATCGGCGGGCAAATGTCAGGGTGAATTGTCCCAAAGGTTTCCAAAGCCGAAAATCGGGCAAACTTGCGAAGCTTGTATTTGGTATTGTAAAGAATGTCATGCAAGCGCTCAATGAAGTCTCCGGGGCCGTATAAGAGGTGCAGGAGCGTTGTTTTGACACGGCCCACATCGCCTTTGTTTTCTTTCCAGAACTCCTTCGGGACATTGTCTAATCCGCCCTTTGTAAATCTGAGTTGCTCGGTGAAGGCGTGAATGGACATCAGTCCGTCCGTAATGTCCTGCTGGCTCGCCTTTTCCAGATCCAACTGATCGCCGAACACCCTTTTCGCGGTCGCCAGCCACTCAAAATATTCATCCGTTACTTTTGATTTATCTGTGATGCGCCACTCTTTCCCAAGTTCAATTATTTTGGATCTCCGTTGATCCGGACTTAACATTAGTGCCTCTTTCCACGCTTCATCGCCGTGAACATATGTAAGGCGCACCCAGTTAAGAAAACGGTTCGTTTCGTTGTACGGGCCAATGTCGCCCATGTCGGCGCGCTGCAACCCTTCAGCGGACAATACGCTAGTGACCTCTGCAAAGGCGGGTTTGTATTGCTCATACACGCTCTTCCTGAGACCGTTCAAGAAACTCTTTTTCGTTCTGACTTTACCGCTTTCCACATGAATGTTCACCGGCTCGACTCTCCCAAGTTTTGCTTTAAAGGCCGCTTCGGCATCCGCTATAGGCTTACGGTTGGCCTTCCATAGAGTCTCAAAGTCGTCCAAAGCAGACGGCGTCAATATTGCCGCAGCGTCCCAGAGCTCCGAAAATAAAGCGCGCACCTCATCAATCTCGTCGCCGTGATCTTCCGTATTCAAATAAACAACAGCCTCTCGGTTCTTCATCATGCCGCCGCCTGTGAGGTTGGACGACCCGAGCAAGGAAGTCTCATCAAACACAAAAATCTTCGCATGAAAAAAGTTGGTGAAATACCTCACCTTGACGTTCGCATGCCCAAACACTTTACGGATAGCGTTGGGATTGGTCGCAGGGTTCAAGCCGATAAGTAGATCAATTTTAGCGCCAGCCTCCGCCGCTTCAAGTATGGGCTCATAATAAGTGTAATAGGGGGCGGCTAAAAAAGCTGTTTGGCTCACCTGCAACTGAACCTCGAACGGACTCCGCACATAGCCGTCAAATTTTCCGTTCGAGTATATTTTCATTCCAGACCCTCTCATGTAAAGCCATATAGGTTCAATAAACAAATGGTTGCATAAAGTATCGTGATCCATAGGCATACCGTCAATTAGGGCATTTCACGTTCGCTGCAGCGTATGTCCCAAGGCGGCACTTTGGGTCTACATTTCCCGGAGCGACGATTAAAATTCTGTCGCTCTCTTTGTCAGGGCCCGCGAGACAAAAAACATCAATGCGCAGGTACAAAGGCAGTATAGGCCCATGGTTATGATCTGCTTGGGATATGAGATGTTATTATCAATGAGCCAGCCTGTTAACCCCGGGCCTGCGGCGGTTCCAAAAACCATCATGGCAACAACAATGGCGCGAATAGAGCCCAGGTGTTTTATCCCGTATAGTTCTGGCCATATGGCGCCAAACAACGTGGAAGAAAAGCCATAAGAAATTCCCAGCAGTGCCATAAACGCGAACGCAGACCATTGCGCGCTAAAGCTGCCTAGAATAAAACAGGCAAACGCAAGCGGAAGCAAAAAACTAGGCAATAATGCAACGGCTGAAAATCGGTCAACAAGGACTCCGGCAATCAGAGTGAAGATGATAGTCGAGAGTGCCATAACCGTAAATGCCGAGGCGAAAACCGGAAGGGACCATCCCCGGAGTTCCACCAAATAAATTTGATGAAAGAAGATCGTTGTTCCGATGAAGGGGGGTGCCAGAATGCCAAGTATCATGAGCCAAAACAAACTATCGCGCATAACGTCACCGCGCGTCCAGTTGCGGGCGGCGGTGACTTTAGGTTCGGGATCCGACGCTTGGCGTTCCCGATCCTTGGACACTAAAACGAAAATTACAGGCAAGGCAAACAGAACGAGAATGATTGCGGCAGCGACCCAGCTATTTCGCCACCCGATCATTGTAACGACAATGACAAACATAAATGGAAATACCGCTTCGCCGACATTGTGACCCAGAGTCACAAACGAAAGCGCCTTGCCGCGATTTGCAGTAAACCAGCGCGCCGTAGCCGTAAGCGCATTTTGCGTCATCATGGCTTGTCCAAAAAGACGTAATAAATAAATTGTCATGATCAAGGCCACAATATGCGTTGAAAAGGCCATGCCCAGCGCCCCGAGGGCGAGCATAGGCACAATCATCAGCGTGACGTGGGCTGGCGTAAAGTGATCCAGAACTTTTCCCATCCAGGGCAGGGTTAGCGCGCTGCCTAGGGTCGCCAACATGTATAGCAGTCCAAAGTCACCGTGGCTGAGGTCGTACTCTGCCCGTATATCACCGGCTGAAAGTGAGATAAAAAACGTTTGCCCGAAGGACGAGAAAAACGTCAGCAGGAAACCGCCAATGAGCCAGCGCCAATTATTAGACAGGAATGTAAAAGCAGACATCGCGCGTCTCCCTGAGTTTGCGGGCCTCAATATTAGAATCAGTCCGCGTACCGGCTTCTACAGTGTTACGTAAAACAATAGAATGATTTTGGAGGGGTGTTGCGGTTTTCGCATTTCTGTAGAGCCTATTCCCGCGGACTCGACTGCTTCGTCAGTTTCCTGTGTTCGTCTCGGCTTGCAAAGATTGTAGAGCTTTTTCCCCCGCCAAACAACAGCGCGGAGGTGGTTAACCCTAAAGCCGCCGCCCATGAAATCCACCAGCCCCAAACATGCTCGCCCAAAAGAGGATAAAATGCAGATCGAATGTACGGTAGCAGGCTATTTTAGTCGCCTCGCTTGAGCAAGTTGCATCCATTCTTGACGCAGAGAACATTGATGCCGGCCCGGTTTTGCATGCAGGCGCGATCAATGAATAGCTTGAGGATTAGTGCATTCAATTAAACCCAAAACGCTATATCGGAACAAGTTGGCACAAGGTGCGTTAAAACAGAGTGCATATGCCTCTTTCGTTTATTGTGATGCCTGCAGACACTTTACGCCATAAAATGCAGAAAGAGGGCATCCAAGGGCATCCATATGTGTGGTAAAGCCTTGTATTTTTAACCGGGATAGATGAGCTACGTTCAAATGACATTCGCTACGACACATTCGCTGCGCGCCCGCAAAAACCTGAGCGCGGCATTGAGGGTTCTCGCTCTGATGAGCGCCGTATTTATGTGCGAACCGGCGTCAGCCAACCCGGTCAATATCACGCTTGAAAATGAGGCTCCTGAGGCCTTGTTAGAGGCTATACAAGAGGCGTTACCGGAGGCCGTTCAAGCTGAAACGCCTTTGCACGCCCGGCGGCAAGGCCGGCGCGCCAGCGAGGTGGTCAAAGAGACGCTAAATGCGTTCGGATATTATGATCCGGCCATTGATATTACAGTCGAAGACACGGCGGGGACGCCGCGCGCCGTTCTTTATGTGGATACGGGGCCGCTGTTTCGCATCGAGTCTCTTTTGTTAAAATTCACAGATCCGAAACCCCGTACCCAAGACATAGATAAACTCCAATCCGAGCTTCCTCTCTCGAAAGGCGACGCCGCCATTCCGGCTAATATTATTGATGCCGAGCGCATATTGGGCAGCTCGCTCCGCCGTATGGGTTACGCCTTTTCGGATGTTGAAGAGCGGGACGTGATCGGAGACCGGGACGCCGCCACACTGAGTATCAGGTATAACATTGTGTCCGGGCCGCGTGTGCGGATCGGAGAGGTGGTCTATCCAAAAAATATTCGGACAAAACAGACATATCTCGCGCGCCTTGACCCGACGGCTCCGGGCGATCTTTATGATCCGGCGAAATTGGCACTTTATAATTCAAGGCTGTCAGAAACGCGCCTCTATAGCACCGCTATCGCCCAGCTCTCATCTGAACCTGTAAGCCTTTCTCCAGAGGGTGATGCTGTTCACGATATTGTTCTCAACATCAAAGAACGTCCACGTAACACAATAGCGCTCGGTGCGAATTACGGTACAAATGAAGGTTTGGGTGTTAACGCGGAGTTGACCCGCCGGAACTTAACCCGGCGCGGTGATTTACTGATTGCGGATACGCGTATTGCTCAGCGCGAGAGGGGTTTGAACCTGACATGGCGGCGGCCCAATCAGCTCGGATATGGGAAAGGTCTTGTGCTGACATCTGCGATATTGGACGCAGATACGGATGCTTTTGATCAACAGATATTCAAACTCGGAGCTGGTTTTGAAGTGATCAAAAGTCAAAAATTGAATTACACTTACGGCGTCCGCAGCCAATATATACGCCAAACAGAAAACCGTATCACTCAGGACTTCCAAACAGTGTCAGCTTATGCAGGTTTTCATTTGGATAATTCTGACAGTCTGCTTGATCCCCGCCAAGGGTGGCGCGCAGAGGGTCGCATCGTGCCAACCTACGCGTTTGGTGAGACGTCTGATAAGTCCTATGTACGCTCGGTGACGCAGGGGCGGGCTTATCTTCCGCTTGATGCGCGCGCGCGTTTAATTGTGGCAGGCAGGCTCAGGATTGGCGCGCTGTTTGGCGCGGATGCCAGTGAGGTCCCTGGTGATGACAGATTTTACGCTGGCGGCGGCGGGAGTGTGCGGGGGTTTGGCTTTCAGGCTATTGGCCCTTTGGATATGGCTGGCAAACCGATTGGCGGACGTTCGCTTCTGGATTCTTCGGTCGAGGCGCGGTGGCGTGTCAGAGACAGCATGGGTGTTGTTGGATTTGTCGATGCTGGAAATGTCTCAGATAGCCTCTACCCAGAATTTGATAATTTAAAGATCGGCGCAGGCCTCGGCCTCAGATATATGACCCCTGCCGGGCCTTTGAGACTGGACGTAGCGACGCCGCTCAACCCGGCTGATCAAGATGAGAGCTTTCAGATATATCTCTCTATCGGGCAGGCGTTTTGATGGCAGCTAAAACACACCCTCGGACATGGGCGCGGCGCTTGGCTCTTATTAGCGGATGCATATTGTTTGCGCTGTTGTCTATTTTGATTTTTTTGCAGATCGCTATGCGCTCAGAACCGGGGCGTAATTATGTTGCCGCAAAAATTGAAAACATGCAGCCCTCTGGGCAGTCTATTGATATTTCCGGGCTGGAGGGAAATCTATTAGGGAACATGACGATCAAACAGCTTGAGGTTTCGGGCAAAGAGGGTCTCTGGCTGAGAGCTGATCATGTTCGGATTACATGGTCGCCCTTAAAGCTTTTAACGGGAGTTCTGCAGATCAATGATATATTTGCGGCAAAAGTTGATGTGTTGGATCAACCGCAGTTAGAAAAGACGAACTCCAAAGGCGGGTTGCGGCCAAGGGGCATTGTCATTGAGGCGGTTAAGGTTCCGGCATTTCGCCTCGCGGAGACGCTTTTACCCGAAGAGCAAACCCTCACTATCTTTGGCTCCGCTTCAATGGGCGCCCAAGGAGGCGCGCTACAGTTAATCGCAAAAACAAGCGATGAAACGTCCCGTGATAGCATAGACGCCGATATCACATGGTCACCTGAATATTTGATATCAGGCGACGCCCAAGTTAAAAGTTTGCCGGGGGGTATTATTGCGACCTTGCTCAGGCTCCAATCTGACGAAGTGCTAGCGCTTGATATGACGAGTACAGGTCAGCGGCGTGATTTAAAAACGGATATAAAGGGTTATTTGGGCGCAGCTGAATTTGTTCAGGCCAAGTTCAGCGCAAAGAACGGCAAACAGGATATTTCAGGCGTCTTTAATCCTGCTCTTCTTCCGGTTTTACAGCCGTATTCTGAAGCTTTTGGCAGTCAGGCCAAGGTTCAAGCCGCTATCTCCCGCGAGCGTCGAAACCTGACTTTCACGGCGGCGCTCACCTCAAAAAACCTTGATATAAATGTGGACGGTTTTAAAACGGGTAACGGATATGAGCTTCCAGACCTGACGATCACCTCTCGCTCGCCGATGATTTTTGCGCCGGATCTCCCTGTCTTTGCTGAAAAATTTGTTTTTCAAGGCCGTGCAAATCTGGAGGAGATCAAATCTGCGCGGGGGGAGATGACAGTTTCCGGAACTGCCTATGAGGCCTACAGCATTGAGACTATCAGCGGCCCTGTCGCAGTTAGTTTGGAGGGTCAATCCGTTGCATTCGAGAGTGACTTTAAAGGCAAAGTCAGTTCAAAAAATTTAAAGCGCTGGAGCGGCGAAGCTCCGCGGATTGAGACGGCGGGGCGGTTTAACCTTGAGGATAAAAGCGTGGTTCTCTCTGTGGTAAGTATTCGCATCCCCGGTCTAAATCTGAGCGCAAAGGGCCGCGCGGATATCCCGCAAAAGCGGGCAAACCTTGACGGCACTTTTACGCTGGCAAAGACCGGATTAGGACTGTCTACTCCCGCCGCTTTATCAGGCCGTTTCAAAGTACGCTCAGACGCCAAGGGTTTGGGCGTGTCAATGAACGGTACGGCGCGTGATTTCACAGAGTTTCCACAGCCTCTCGAAACGCTTATCGGCGAGACGGTGAAATATGATATCAAGGCACTGATCACCCCGTCCAACATGATCGAGGTTCAGGATATGACGGTCTTGGCAGACGGGCTTTCGGTCAAAGGTACCGGGACATTTAAACCCGGCGGAGATCTAAGCGCGAATATGACCTATGATGCTCAGGCTTTTGACATAAATTCGCTAAGCGTGTCTGGCACGTCAGGGGAGGCGGGAATGTCAGGCCGCCTTGACGCCCTTGAGTTTGATGTTGCCGGACGCTCCGGCCCTATCGGGTTTGGGCCCCGCGGCCTCTCCGGCGCGGTGTATGAGGTTAAAGGCCGCAAGTCTCCGGACGGCATAATTGCGGCGATTGACCTTTCAGGTGAAAATGCTGCAGGGTCAGCGGCTTTAAAAGCCAAGGCGTCTTACGGTGCTGGTGACTGGACATTAAATCAGATCACATCTCAGGTGCTTGGTCTATTGGTGTCGGGCGACATTAGCGGACGAGGCGGCAGCCTTGAGAATCTCAAAAGTGATTTGGATATTACCGGAAATCTCTCGCAATTCATTCCAGCACAGACTGTTGATCTCGCCGTTAGTTTAGCCAACGCAGCGGTGGTCATTAAAGGCGAAATATCGGATATTGAGGCTGGGCCTCTGTCCGCAGCGAGCCTGAGTATTGACGCGCTGGGCCCAAGAGATGCGGTTGATATTTCCCTTAACCTAAAAGGCCAGACAGAGCTAAATGACATCACGCGGCCACTTGATCTTGCGCTTAACAGCCGGGCCGATCTCGCCGGGCCATTTATGTCCGCAACATCTGATGTGCAGGGAAATATCGGGCTGTATGATTTTACCTCTGCCGGGCCTATAGTCCTTGCCCAAACTGAAAAGGGCTTGGCCGGACAGGGCGTGATTAAGACGCTCGGCGGCGTTTTATCCCTCGCTCTGGACGATGAAAATTCGGTGCTCAATTTTGACGGTAAAGGTTTAACTCTGGCCTCCGTTCTGGGACTGGTCGGCCGCCCAGGTGTTGACGGGGCTTTGGATTTTACAGCCGAAGCGGCGCGGGCGGCTGAGGGTTTTAAGGGGCAGTTTGAGGCCACCCTGACAAATGTCAGACAGCCCGGCAGCCGGGGTGAGCCGGTAAATGTGAACCTTGAAGCGGCTCTGACCGAAGGGAATTTGACCTTGACGGCACAGAGCCAAAGCGAAACCTTTTCGGGGCAAACGCAGATTTCGGGGCGTTTGCAAACGACGGGGTTGCCTCCGTTTATTACATGGCCACCACAAAAAGCCCTTTCCGGACAGGCGGCGGCGTCCGGTGATATCGGAACAATAGCGGAATTGTTTCTGCCGCCCGAAACCGATGTGTCCGGTGATTTGTCCCTTGATATGACATATAGCTTCCCGCTGGATGTCAACGGTATGAACGGTACCCTGACCCTCAACGGCGGTCGTTTTGAGCAAGGCATTCTCGGTGTTCATTTAACGGATATGGCGTTTAAGTCCGTCTTTAGCGGCTTGTCTTTGGCCGTCTCTGATTTTTCAGCGAACGGGAAAAAGGGCGGAACGCTGAGCGGCGGCGGCCAAATGGATTTGAGCGATAGCGGGTCGGGGGCGATTACGCTGACCGCTAAAAAGCTACATGTTTTTGACCGCCAGGAAGGCTTTGCCACAGTGAGCGGCAATCTGGATTTCACGCAAACATCAGAGACGCTCAAGCTTGTGAGCCAATTAAATGTGGATGATGCCAATATCAACGTGGATAAATTTCCGCGCGCGGCGCGTCCGACCTTGGATGTAGATTTTTCGGATGACGCCGAACAGACACCGAAAAAAGTGCGCCACACCACCGATATGGATGTGTCAATTACCTCTGCCGGACGCATTGCGCTGCGCGGGCGCGGCATTAATGCGGCGCTGGCGCTGGATGCGACTGTCTCGGGGCCGTTTGCCGCCCCGGTTTTAAAAGGCGAGGCCTCGATCGTCAGGGGTCGGTTTGATTTTTTAGGCAAGCGCTTTGAACTGGCTGATAGCCGGATGATTTTTGGGGAAAATATCCGCGAGTCCCTGCTGGACGTCAAAGCCGTGAGAGAAACGGCGGATTTGACGGCGACCATAAATGTGACGGGGACATTGGAGCGCCCGCACATTGAACTGCGCTCTGAACCGACCCTGCCCGAAGACGAAGTCTTGTCATATATTCTGTTCGGGCGCTCCGCCGCGCAATTAACAACCCTTGAAACCGCGCGTTTGGCGACGGCGCTCGCGCAGCTCTCCGGCGGCGGCGGGTTTGACCTTCTGGGCGGGCTGGAAAACTCTCTCGGGTTAGACACTTTGGACTTTGGCACATCCGAGTCCGGGCAAACGCAGTTGAAAACCGGGAAATACCTGTCCGATAATGTCTATGTCGAGGTCCGTAGTTCTATTGAAGGCTCGCCGGGGCTGGCGGTGGAATGGACGCCGCGTAAAAACATCGCGGTTGAGGCCGAAACCTCGCCGGGCGAGACACAGCGCGTCTCGGTGCAGTGGCAAAAAGATTTCGATTAATTGACCCGGAACTTCAAATTTTGTGCCGCTCATAAAATTTCTCCGTGTGTGTTAAAGGTTTGATCCTTCGCCGGTTTGATCAATGTATTTCGCGTTAAACTGAATTTAGTAAATCTTCAAAAAATGGGCGAACAAGGTCCAATTTTTGAATCCACTTCAACGCGAATTGCATGAGTTGCCGTTTTAGGCGGGGCGCGTTTGCTGCGTTCAGACTTGCCGCATTCAGACTTGGCGCACTCAGATTTGGCGCACTCAGATTTGGCGGGAGGAATGTCTTGCGAAGGTTCACCGGTTGCGGGCGCGGCGATAAAACCAGAGGCGCTCTGCGGCGCTTCGTGCCCGCAGTGCTTGGCGGTTCCGTTATTTTCGGCCTTCGCGCCTGTGCCCGGTGTTGCGTCAGCCGCTATTTCTGTGCTGGTTACCGGCGCAGCTTTAACAGGCTTGGACGCATTGGGTTTGGGCGCATCGGATTTGGGCGCTGTGGTTTTTGGCGGCGCGTCCGGCCACGCCACAGGCGGCCAGATTGTGCCATAATCGGCTTTGGCGGGAACAAACTCTTTGATGATGGGCGCGCTGAGGGGCACGCTTGCGTCAGCGTCTTCCGCGCGCGTGGTTTCATGACCCGCACGCCGGGACTTCAGTCGCGGTATCTTGATTTCTGAGGAGTGCGTTCTTTGGGCCGCCCATTGCCGCCGGAGCCGTGAGGCGCGGCGCTCGATCCAATGCACAGATGTATCGCGCGGATCATAGCCGAGTTTTTCGGTTTGCTCCGAAAATTTATAAGTGGACGCCGGGCTCTTTCGCCAACGAAATGTGGGGCGTGGTTTCTCAATTTTGTCATCCCGGAAAACCGTAGGTTTGTCAGGGACCCCGAGAGATAACGCGCCATCTGTTTCAGCATGTGTCCCACCCTCTTGGCCGGCCGGGCGGGGGCCGGAATGACAGGATTGATTGATGGTCTCTTCCAACCGGATCATCGCATAATTAACCCGCAAATAGGCAATCATCGGCGCGATTAGCGCAGCCGCAAACCCTTTGAGCGCGTAAAGCAATCGGCCTTCATCGCGGGCGGCTAGGACAATTTTTGACGCCAGCAGTGACAGTTCGCCGCCGGAGGTTTGTGATCCAAATGTGCCATAAGTGCGCGTCTCGGACGGATCAAAATAAATAAATGTTTTCACGAGTTTTTGCGGCCACGTCCCCAGCGCCGCCCGCGCGCGCTCGGCCTGTGCGTGCCCGGCGGGGTCCGCGCGGATCCACTCGGTGTGTGCCAGCAAAGCCCGGACATCCGGGTCTTGGCGATGTGAGGGCCTATGTGAGGGCGCGGGTGAATCTGTCATGCTCGCATCATGGGACACATCCTGACGCCGAGGAAACGATTGTGGTGCGGTGTTGTTTTTAAACGGGAAAGCGGCGTTCAAAGACAGGAAAGACCGTGCGGGCTATCCCACACTTATATTGACCCGGCCGCTTATGCCGCGCACTATTCACCTATGCCGCTTAAGCACGAAAAACCCAATCCCGCGCTGATTCGTGAACTTATAGAGGTCAGAGACGCGGCCAGAGATTTAAATAATCTTGTCAAAGCCGCATCCGGCTTGCCCAATGATTTCCCTTTAGGTCCGTTTGAAAATATGCTCCTATCATTAATGGGGCTGCCGGACGGAACGGCGGCGGATGCGCGGCCTATCCTGCACGCGGCGGACAAGCGCGGGGTCAAGCTTCGGCATGAATATTCCAAACGTCCGCGCGCAAAGGAACCGCAGAACGCGCGTGAATTTGTTCCGCCGTTTGAGCGGGGACAAAAACTGGATAAAAGCCTCTCGGAGTTGCGCACCGCACTGGGCACCGCCCTCGAAGAATGCCGCATCCAAGAAATAGGGGATCACCCGGACGAGGACTTTGATCCGTGGGGGTATGATGCGGTTGATAATGATCCGGATGTTGAGGGCCTCGCGGGGCAAGAGAGACGCGACCTTGAACGCCTCTCCCATGAGCTTGATACTGCGATTACAGAGACATCGGACAGTGTACGCGGCATTCTGAATACGGAAACTGATAATTCGGACAGGCTCCTCCGCAGCCTCGCTGATTTACGTAATTTGAATTTAATCACTCAAGCTGAAGCGTCATTCGCCAAGGGGAAATCCCGTGTCCGCGAGAGCCTGCACCGCGCCATTGAGATGAAACCCAAAATTCTTGTGGGGTTTGCCGATGCAATAGAAAGCGGCACCGATTTTGCGGAGCCGCTGTACAAAGACTGGAAGGCTTTTAAGAAAGATAAAATGGGCTATGTGCTCGGAAAAGCCCGAACTTTTTCCGGGTTCTTAAGGCAGCATGCAGATAGGCTCACGCCCCCACCGCCCGTCAACCCCGAAGTTCAAAAGGCAGCAGAAAGAGAGGCTATGTTGTTGTTAAGTAAAAATCGGGCAGTACCCGATGCTGTTGCCATGAATGTCAGAGAATTAGATATTTTCAATACGGGTATAGGACGTAATTTTTTTGATATCTCTTTACTTAGTAACTTCACTTGGATTCAATCTTTAGATTTATATGGCACATCAGTAAATTCTATTGACGGGCTTGATGCTTTTGCCTTCTTGGAAGAGTTAGATGTTGGTGCTTTAAGCATCCAACTTACACCTCAATTGCTGCAACTAAGTAAATTGAAGGTGCTATTGGTGCAAAATTTAGACGAGTTAGATATTTCAAATTTCGGTAGATTAAAAAACTTGGAAAACCTTTATCTTACTGAAAGTAATGTAACAGATTTAAGTGGTTTGAAACATTTGAAACATTTAGTTTATTTGGATGCTCATGGTTGTGATGTCACCGATTGGTCACCTGTCGCCCATGTGGAAAGAGTCCGTGGACGGCCTATGGATTGGCAAAACCGTAGCTGAAAATTCATGGTCCTCCCCGATCTCTCCGAGGCCCCGGAATAAATCCGGGGTGACAGGGGAGAAGATGCGGCGTAGATAAAATATTCAATTTACCAAAGACCCGTTCATGATCGATTTTCTTCTTCTGGCTTTTATTTTTCTCTGTGCGGGGGTGATCTCTGTACCGATTGCGTCGCGCCTCGGCCTTGGGTCTGTGCTGGGCTACCTGATTGCCGGGATTGTGATCAGTCCGGTTTTGGCGCTGCTACATGTGGACGTGATTGCCATTCAGCATTTTGCCGAGTTTGGCGTGGTGATGATGCTGTTTTTGGTCGGGCTGGAGCTGGAACCCAAACTGTTATGGCAGATGCGGCACAGGTTGATGGGCCTCGGCGGCGGGCAGGTGCTGGGCACGGCGGCGGTGATTGCGGGCGCAGCGTTTTTTATGGGCCAGACATGGACGGTGGCTGTGGCTGTCGGGTTAACGCTCGCGCTGTCGTCGACCGCGATTGTGCTGCAAACATTGGGCGAAAAGGGCTTGATGAAAAGCGACGGCGGACAGGCGAGCTTTTCCGTGCTGCTATTCCAAGACATTGCAGTTATTCCGATGTTGGCGCTCATGCCGCTGCTGGCGATGCCTGAACTGGTTGAAGTGGCCCAAAACGCAGCGGCCAGCAAAGACGGCGGTGATCACGGGCCGGGCCTTAGCCTTGTGGCGGGCCTGAGCGGCTGGCAAACCGCGGGGGTCACCCTCGGCGCAATTGGCGCGGTGGTGCTGTGCGGAAACCATCTGACCCGGCCTTTGTTCCGGTTTATCGCGGCGGCGAAGCTGCGCGAGTTGTTCACGGCCGCGGCGTTGATGATGGTGATCGGGATTGCGCTGCTGATGAGCCTCGTCGGGCTGTCTCCAGCGCTGGGTACATTTTTGGCGGGCGTGGTGCTGGCCAATAGTGAATACCGGCACGAGCTCGAGGCCGACATTGATCCGTTCAAAGGGTTATTACTCGGCCTGTTTTTCATGACTGTTGGGGCGGGGATTAATTTCGCGCTCTTGTCGGATAATTTGGCGACTATCATTTGGCTCACGCTGGGGCTGATCGGGGTCAAAGCGTTGGTGCTGCTTGTGCTCAGTTTTATTTTCAAGGTTGGCGGGGCGCACCGTTGGCTGTTTTCGCTGGGTCTGGCGCAGTCCGGCGAGTTCGGCTTTGTGTTGCTGTCCTTCACAGTTCTGAACGGCGTCATTCCGGCCCCGCTGGCCGATCAATTGCTGCTGGTGGTGGCGCTGTCGATGCTGCTGACGCCGCTTTTATTTATTCTCTATGACAAGGTCATCGCGCCGAGATTTGCCGAAACCCAAACGCGGGACGCCGACGAGATTACCACCGAGAGCCACATCATTATTGCGGGCTGCGGGCGCGTTGGCGGTATTATTGACCGTATGCTCAACGCGGCGGGCGTGCAGCCGACCGTGATTGATTTTAGCTCACGGCAAATTGATATTTTGCAGCGCTTTGGCCGCCAGCATGTTTATTTTGGTGATGCGGCCCGACCGGATTTGCTGCATGCGGCGGGAATTGAGAAAGCGAAAATCCTGATCGTCGCCATTGACGGCAAAGAGCAGATTACCGAGTTGGTGAAATACGCAGTGAAAACCTATCCGCATCTGCATGTCATCGCCCGCGCCTGTGACCGCAACCATGTTTATGACCTGTGGGCCCATGGTTGCCGCGATATTATCCGCGAAACTTTTGATAGCTCCCTGCGCATGGGGCGCTCTGTGTTTGAGGCGATGGGCCATTCTTGGGCCACGGCCGAGCAGATGAAGGACGCATTTAAAACGGCGGACGCCGCCGCGATGATCGAGGTCGCCGGGGCGTACGATATCAATATTCCTGCTCACGAGAACGACGCCTATGTGGCCAAAGTTCGCGATATGATCGCCGTGTGGGAGCCTGAGCTTCAAGGCAAGATGAGCGATATCATGAAGGATAGCGAGTAAGCGCTTATCCTCTACACAGAGCCGCTCACGCGGTCTATAAGGGTGATCTAATTATGGATGAGAGACCGTTATGAGTGAGCACGACCCCCGCTATCCTGTCCCGCCCGCGTTTGCGGCCAGCGCCAATCTGTCGCCCGAAACTTACCGTGAGATGTACGCGGCGTCGATCGCCGACCCGGACGGGTTTTGGGGCGAGCAAGGCAAGCGCCTTGACTGGATGGTGCCTTATACCACGGTCAAAGACGTAAGCTGGGATAAATCCGATCTGCACGTGAAATGGTATGCGGACGGCGTGCTTAACGTGACGGAAAGCTGCTTGGATCGCCACCTGGAGACGCGCGGCGACAAAGCCGCCATTATCTGGGAGGGCGATAGCCCGGATGAAAGTATTACGCTAACATACTGCGAGCTTCATCATGAAGTCTGCCGTTTTGCCAATGTATTGAAACAAAACGGGGTTCGCAAAGGCGACCGCGTGACGATTTATATGCCGATGATCCTAGAGGCCGCCTACGCCATGCTAGCCTGCGCGCGGATCGGCGCGGTGCATTCCGTGGTCTTTGGCGGGTTCAGTCCCGACGCGCTGGCGGGGCGGATCACAGACTGCGAGAGTACCTTCGTTATCACCGCCGATGAAGGCCTTAGGGGCACAAAGACAATCCCGCTCAAAGCCAATTGCGACGCCGCCTGCGTGATCGCAGCCAAGGCCGGAGCGCCCGTTAAAACCGTGCTGACCGTGCGCCGCACGGGCGGGGATATCCATATGCAGCCCGGCCGTGATGTCTGGTTGCATGAGGCGCTTAAAACGGCCTCGGGTGATTGCCTGCCCGAGGCTATGAGCGCCGAAGATCCGCTCTTTATTCTTTACACCTCCGGATCGACGGGCAAGCCCAAAGGCGTGCTGCATACGTGCGGGGGCTATCTGGTGTGGGCGTCCATGACCCATGAATATGTGTTCGACCTGAAAGAAGATGATGTTTATTGGTGCTCGGCGGATGTGGGCTGGGTGACCGGACATACTTATATCGTCTACGGCCCGTTGGCCAACGGCGCGACGACGGTGATGTTTGAGGGCGTGCCGACCTATCCTGACGCGTCACGTTTCTGGCAGGTTTGCGACAAACATAATGTCAGCCTGTTTTACACGGCGCCCACGGCGATCCGCGCGCTCATGCGCGAAGGGGACGGCCCGGTTAAAGCCACCTCGCGGCAATCACTGCGTATTCTCGGCACGGTCGGCGAGCCCATTAACCCCGAAGCGTGGGAGTGGTATTTCCATGTGGTCGGAGACGGGCGCTGCCCCATTGTGGATACATGGTGGCAGACTGAAACAGGCGGCGCGATGATTGTGCCGCTGCCGGGGACGACGGATATGAAGCCGGGCGCGGGTAGTCATCCGTTTTTCGGAATTGAGCCTGCTTTGGTGGACGCAAACGGGACCGAGCTGAGCGGCGCGGCGGATGGCAACCTGATTATCAAAAGCTCATGGCCCGGCCAAATGCGAACGGTTTACGGTGATCATCAGAGATTTTATGAGACCTACTTTTCCGCCTATCCCGGCAATTATTTCACAGGCGATGGATGCCGGCGCGATGCGGACGGGTTCTACTGGATCACGGGCCGCGTTGATGATGTGATCAATGTCTCCGGGCACCGCATGGGCACTGCGGAGGTCGAGAGCGCGTTGGTCGCGCACGCCGCTGTCGCCGAGGCTGCTGTGGTCGGATACCCGCACGACATCAAAGGCCAAGGCATATATGCCTATGTGACCGTGACCGCAGGAACGGATGTGAGCGATGCTCTGCGCCAAGAGCTGATTAAACATGTGCGCAAAGAGATCGGGCCGATAGCCGCCCCCGACCTCATTCAATTTGCCCCGGGCCTACCCAAGACCCGCTCCGGCAAAATCATGCGAAGGATTCTACGCAAAATCGCCGAAGACAGTTTCGATAATCTGGGCGATACCAGTACGCTATCCGAACCGGAAGTCGTGGATGATTTAATTACGAATCGGATGAACCGGGGATGAGATGGTTTATTTAATTTGCTTAATCGTGTTACCCTTACTGCCTATATTGCTTAAGAATGTAATCTAGCGGTTCTGACGCGATCCTAGGAGGCCACGATGGGCGGCAAGACCACCGACTATGTCTCCGGCGCGGGGATGACCATTGCCCGGCTGATTGACGGAGTCCCGACCTATGTGCATTCGGATCATCTGGGCAGTCCGCGCGAGCTCAGCACGAGCGCAGGCGGCCTTGCGGGCTGGGCGCATTACTCGCCCTTTGGCGTGGACTATCACTCCAACCTGCCCGGTGACCAAGCTGGGTTCACCGGGCCGCTACCGCGGCCTTCTGCGGTTATAATTGATCCACCGGATCAATTATTTGGCGATGCCAACCTCCTTCGAAATATTAAAGACAGCGACACAGGCCTGAACTACATGCAAGCCCGCTACTATGATCCGGTCATCGGGCGGTTCTTGAGCGTGGATCCCGTGGGGTTTGTGGACACGGGACATCCTGGAATGTTTAATCGGTATAGCTACACGCTTAATGATCCAGTAAACCGTATCGACCCCTTCGGAATGGCAAGTGTTTGTGCTCAAAATGAAGGCTCCAGATTGCGGTCGTGTGTTGAAGTAGATGGTAATGGAGACGGTGATACATCTGATGATGATTTGAGCCGAAAGCAGAAAAAAGCTTTCACTAAAGCCTTTGGCTCATATATCCGAAATAACAATGGAGCTGATATTTCGTCATACGGAACTAAAATAATTTTTAATTCAAGTGGTGCATCAGATGAGCAAGTTTCCACTGCAAGGGTTGGAACACAGTTCATTGGAGCATCTAATGGTAAAAAGTTTCCCGTGAACTTGAATCTTACAACGGGTGCCAATGCAAAATCTTCGGGATATGCTGGCAGTACAACCTTCATAGGGGTAACATACAATCCATATGGAACATTAGGAAAGCCACCACACCCACAAGAGATTGGAATCAATATTGATAAGGCTTTTTTGTTCAGTAATCCAAGTGATCTAGCACGAACATTACAGCACGAATTAGGGCATTTAAGTAAATCTGGCTACGCGAAAGATGGATTTGGTTTAGCACACAAGAGAGTTGATGCTCGCGCTATAACCCATATTAAAAGAACGGGTTTAGCTGATGGCGGATGTAGACGTATTGGCGGGTTTCTATCGGGGTACCCTGGATGTTGAGTGTGTTCTTTAAAACTAAAACGCTTTTAAATAGAGTATTTTTAGTTAGTATTTTGAGTGTACTTTGTTCTTGTTTGAATACAAATAATGAGACTGTATTCTTCTGCAACGCAAGTGAAAGCCACTTTTCAAATGATAAAATGAATATCAATCTGGCTAGTAATTCAATATTCGGGTCAGATACATCATCAAAGTATCATCCCAAGGAAACGGCTATTGCAGTGGGCTTCACTGTCTAACGTCAGCGCATATGGCACAGATTTATGTCTGGGCTAAGAGAGACTTT
>CAYGTI010000020.1:0-60861 GCA_964352785.1 uncultured Caulobacterales bacterium | reverse complement strand
TCCATCTTTAACTCATAATGTTAAAGTGTTGCGACGATCCGTTGAACTCACAGGGCAAACCGGACGTCAGGTGAGCTGCTTAAAACGCCCAAAGAAGGCCGCTCAGTCAACGACAATAACCCCTCGAAAGCAGACATTCGAATTGGAATATTTTAGCCGTGCCGCTTAAGTTCTTAATTGCTTTATATGTTGTTCGTGAGTTGAAATGACCGCTTTTATGACCCCGTCTTTGTCCCTGCTCAGATTGCGGCTAATTCCCTTAATATATCTCAGAGAATTACATATATAAATGACGCGCGACTTTCACATCAGTCTTAATTGATATTGAAATTTTGACAGTCTCCCTCAAAGGGCCTTACGGCTTCTCTCTCATCAAGCAATGTCGAATTTATTCGTAGCTGCAAAGCCCTAAATAATTCCTTTACAACCTTAGGTGTAAATCTAATGTAATGGGGGATACAATACAAGTCTGGGTAGAAGCAATGAAGAAGTTCAGAGTAGCATCTATGTCCGCAATAATGGTGGGGGCTCGTTGATTGGCTTCCCTGTAATAGACAAAACCTTTGAAACACAACTTATTCCAGAGGCATTAGCTGCAGATCCGTGCAGAGGTGTAAAAGGTGTCTGTACTAGTGGCACTAGAGCTCCCCGCATTACCATCAGAGTCCGCTTGAGGCGTAACCCGGTTAGGAGCCCTGGCAGCTCGGGTAAAGGAGGTGGTGGCGGAGGTAGCACGACCTCAACGCTCCCTCCAAAAGCGTTATGTTTTATAGAACAACGCTCAGAAAGCGAATTGGATACAATAGCCCAACAGGTTGCGGCGGATATTGCCGCTATGATCGCTACAGACAGCTCTATCGAATATGGCACTTTTATACTTGAACATGGCGGTGAATTAATCGCTTTACCTATCGCATCGGGTACACGTAATTCTTTACCTTTGGGTGGTTTGTATGCAGACATGAATGCCTTGGGGATACTCGACACACAAATTAGAGGTTTTATACATTCTCACCCACCCTCAACGAATAGTAACTCAAGGGCAGCAGCGGGTGAAAATTTAATCAACGGCTTTCCCTCAGATAACGACTACAATGCATATCAACAGTTTGCAACAAATGCGGTAAATTTTGGAGCTAACGGTTCAGCATGGACAGACGCGTTCAGTGCTTATGTAATCGGCCCTGGCGGTACTTTGAGAGAATATGAATATTTGTCACAACCAGTAAGCCAAGATTTTTCTGTAGGATCAGGCAATCCTATTCCCGCACCTAGTGACCCTGGATATAATGGGGTGCAAAATGAGCTTGACCAAGCACAAGAAGATGCGAATAATTCATGCGGAGGTAAATAAAGTGTTTTCGACTAAAAAACTATTTAGATTAAGTACAATTTCGTTATTTGCTCTTATGCCTAGCTTAGCAATAGCGGCTCCTCAAAAAGTAGTTGTAAAAGATGGCAAAATGTATGCTGTCGAAGACAAGTCGGGACAGAACATATCCAGAGTTTCATGTAATAACATGGAAGTTGGTGTTATGGCTAGTAAAATGGCCGACTTAACTCCGGAGGTTATAGCAACAGTTGTAATTCAATCCGGCTCTCAGAAAAAGGCCTTTAGACTTTTTGATGTTGCAAAAGATGAACTAACGTTGGAACATAATTTATCCTTGATGCAATTAGGGTGTTTGACCCGCGACGGAGGCGTGGGCGTTAATATTCCTCATCTCACTTCCTCCAAATTAGGGCTTAAAATACAAATTGATCCCAAAGGACGTGTTTTTTTAGGGTATGACGAGGTTGGCTTGGAGTTAGTCACAACTCAAAACAAGTGATTTGACTCCATCGATCGGAGCAAGAGTCGTTTTGTAGGGCGATAAACGGGGAGCATATGCTTATTGATTTTGACCCGTATTACCGTCACTCAGATTTGATAGTTAAAGTAACTTAACTACATCCGATCCAGCGATAAATTATGCTGCTATAATGTCTGTTTCTGCCGCCAAGTATACATGTTTCAGCGGCTTAAAATCGCTCAAAGTAAGACACTCGCCAATGTCCGCAATGGGGATAAAACGCCTAAAATTATAATCTTTCCTCGCTTAAAACAGCTGCTGACCCTTTAAAACTTACCTTCCACACAATCTAATCCTCGGTTTTGGGTTTGGGGGTAGTGTGAGAGCATGACCTTTTCGGAGACGCAGACATATCGGCGCATTGATCGCCGCGCCAAGCTTCGCCGCAACCCGGGCCTGTATTGGATACGGGAAGACCCCGGCGGATTTGCAGCGGCGCTCACGGCGCAAAAGACGCTGGGCCGTTTGCCTCGCGCGCTGCGAAAGACCCATGTTCAATTCGATGAAGATGAGGCGCGCACCTATGGCGGCTTGCCGGGCGGCACGCTCGCACAGCTGGCGGGCCGGCTTGTCCTGACCGCTCTGGATGAGAGCCGGTGTTTGTTTGTTCTGCGCGGGATCGCAGAAGCCGTGCTCGCGCCGCTCACCGCTTATTTGCGCGTGAAGCTGGCCTTGCAGACATTAGAAGAGACGATCACTCAGTGCTGTCATTCCGGGCTTGACCCGGAAGACCGAGAGATCGAAATGCTCTCTACCTGTCATCCCGCGCTTGACGCGGGACCTCCAGAGATGGGAGACGACAGCGTTTTACCGCTCGAGGTCACGGATAAACCTGTGGTTTTCCGGGATGACACAGCCGCTAAACCAACTCCGTCTTTTCGGTGGCGTGAGAGCCCGGCAACTGTCTACAAATTCAAACAGAAAACCGCTGACCTCGGCTATGATCCGCGCGGCACGTCCGTTTATTGGATCGAGCGGCGCGCGGCGCAACTTCGGGCGCAATGGAAACGGCATCACAGGCCACCAAGTACGCGGCCGCCAATAGCAAAAATTCCTAAAACATGCACGGCTGATGACAGGCCTATGCGGCTCAAGGACTTTAAACCCGCTGATGCGGATTACGGCTCTATCTGGCCGCCGATTGAGCTACCCGCGCCGCCGTTAACCAACAAAAAGTCTCACACTCAAGAAGAACCTCAGGCTAAAGTTGAGGGCGTAGATGGTGAGCCGCCTTGTCAGCAGAAAACGAATATAAATGCGTCGACGCCCGCTTGTCATGTTGTGAACGTGCAGCCGTCTAACGCTGCAAAGCCTCATGTGCAGGCGCTTCAGGTTCAGCGCACAAGCGGGCGCGATGTGGCAGTCGGTGCGGCCCCGGCCTTTGGCCGTAAAAACACAGCATTGCGGCTCAACCCGAACACAGGACATACGCCAAAAGGCAACCGCAAAGCCCGCCGCGCCGCGCGTAAGCTTGCACGCTTGGGGCGCGCGCCGCCTTGATCAAATTTTAAATGTCCGGCAGCGCCTTGATGTCAAATTGGCTCGTGGGTATGCAGTCCATGCGGTTGTGATCAATAAACTTGGCAACGCTTTCCATCATTCGTCTTAAATTGACTTGCATTTTTTCAGGATCATTCGGGGCGTCAAAGTAATCAAGCGCATCCGTTAGAGCTTCGATAGGGAAACATTCTTCGATAATCGCATCATAGAGGCCGCTTTCGGGGGTGAGGCGCCGCGTGATCAGATTTTGGCGGTATTCGAAGTTACTTTGCGTCTCAATGGCGACCTGTGTGTGCTGATTTTGCCAAATATACCGCCATTTGGCCCATGATAAATCCTTTGGCCGCCGCAGGAAGACGATTTGCGAAAAACCATCCGTGCGCGCACCGGGTTTTGGCGGGTAAAGCGTATTTTTAAGCGGGGCGGACTCAGACACAAGAAAGGCCTCGAAGCGGCTGCAGGTTTCGGCGATGATGTTATCGGTAGGCGCGCGCAGCCCGTCATTAGCCGAGTCGATCCAGACCTGCACGACGGCCTCCATTTGCGGAGTGGTCGAGACAGAGCGGGGCGAGGTGCCGTTTGCTACGGCGGCGTCTTGGAGATTGACCCGCACGGCGAGGGCGTTATCAGCGAGAGAGCTGCGCGCCGTCTCCAGCAGGTGTTTATTGAACTGATCGCGGGCCGTGTCTTTATTGCGCCATAGGGCATAGATAACTTTTTCCATCAGGCCGTACACGCTCCGCCATTCAGCGGGATCGTCTGCCCTGTCATCCACCCGGCTTCATCCGAGCACAGATAAAGCGCGGCAGCGCCCGCGTCCTGGGGTGATCCGGCCCGGCCAATCATGGTGCTGGCGGCGGCGCGCTCACTGCCTTCGAAATTATTCATAGTGCCAAGGGAGAGCGCATTGACGGTGACTCCGTCGCGTCCGGTCTCAGCGGCCAGCGCCCGCATATAGCCAAGGCTGGCAGATTTGGCCGCGGCGTAATGGGACAGTCCCATGGAGAGACCTAAGCGGTGCGACTCCGAGGTAATGATCAGAATACGCCCGTGCCCGCGGGCGCGCATACCGGGCAGGAACAGGCGGCAAAGCCCGCGCACGGCATGATGGTTGAGATCCATTTGGCGGGCGTAATTCGCCTCGCTCAGCTTATCCGCTTGCGCGATACTGCTCGCCATGCCTTCCGGGACGCCCGCATTGTGAATGAGAATATCCAGCACGGGTAGCTTTGCCGCGAAGCTGCCGCGCACATTCGCGTCGGTGATATCGCCGGGCAGGGCGCTTGCCCCGATTTTGGCCGCTGCGCCTTCTGCGCGATCAGGGTGCAGATCATTAATGTAGACCTCCGCGCCGCTCATCTTTAAGGCCTCGGCCATGCCAAAACCCATGCCTTGTCCCGCGCCCGTTATCAGCGCCGTGCGCCCCTTTAGGTTAAAGAGGCTCATCCGAGGAAGGCCTGTCCGCCGTCCAGCGCAATGGTCTGACCGGATAGATATTTCGCCTCGTCCATGCACATCATCGCGACGAACGTGCCGATATCGTCCTCGCACTCACCGACGCGGCCCAGCGGAATGCTGGCTTGGAAATGCTCGGCCTCAACCGGATTGCGCTCCATCCAACCCTTAAGCGCCGGAGATTTTGCATGCGGCATGATCGCGTTGACGCGAATACCGTCCTTGCCCCATTCATTGGCGGCGGCGCGGGTGAGCTGCTGCGTGGCGGCTTTGACCGCAGCGTAAACGCCGTAGGTTCCAACATCCCAACGCTTCATGACGGAGGAGACCAGATTGACGATATGGCCTTGGGACTCTTTAAGGTGCGGATAAGCCATTTTCATCAGGCGAAAGGTGGCAAGCGGGCCGGAGTCCCAATTGCCTGTGAACGCCTCATCGCTCACTGACATAAGCGGCCCGCGAGCAACTTCTTGGGCATTATTGACAAGGATATCGAGGCGGCCAAATTCGGCAATCGTAGCCTCGACAATGCTCTGAAGATCATCTGCTGATTTCACATCACACCGCAGGGGCAAGGCTTTAACCCCGCGCTCGCGTATCATAATGGCTGTGGTTTCGCATTTCTCAAGTGTGCGCCCAGTAACAACAATGTCCGCGCCGCGCGCCGCGAGGGCCAGCGCGATGCCTTGGCCTACGCCCTGTCCGCCGCCCGTGATCAACGCTACTTTTCCTGTGAGTGCCATATGTTTACCTTGATATTTTGCCTACCATAATTCGGGAATATCTGAGCCCGTAATGTCGATGAGTTTTTTCAAAAAATGCGACGCCGCGCCAAGCTCTGCGTCGGTGAAATGTTTCATGAGCTGCTCCTCGAGAGCTTTGGAGTGAGAGAGCAGGGCGATAAAGGTTTCGCGCCCTGCCGGGCTGATATGGATTTTGCCGCCGTCTTTTTCTGTCCAGCCTTTGCGGGCAAGCCGGGCAAAAATATCCGCGTCCGGGGAATGGCCGGTATGCTCGAGCCTGTAAGTGATTTCGCCTTCAGGCAGAGACCCGCTCATGGATAAGAGCGAGAGGCAAAAATATTCCGGCTCACTCATGCCTTGAGATTGAAACGCCTTGCGCGTGGGGTACGAGGTTTGAAAGTGCGCCCGTGATAAGAGGTACAATAGAAAGTCATCTGTAAATTGCCCGCTGGCCAGATCAATGCTGGGCTCTATCGGGGTTGCTGGGGTATTTTTGTGGTGGGTATCAGCGTATCGTCCGGCGTGGAAAACAAGAACCGGGTAATCATGAGTTTTATAATCAATCACCTCGCCGACAAAAATAATATGATCACCGCCTTCATATTGAAAATGCGTTTTGCAGCGAAACAAAGCGGCGTACTCAGGCAATAGCGGAAAGCCCTGCTCGCAGGGTTGCCACTCAATGTTTGAAAATTTATCCTCGCTTTGCCGGGCAAATTGATTGGACAAATCACTTTGGTGGGACGCCAGCACGTGGACATTAAAGCCGCCGGAGGTTTGGTAAGCGGGCATTGACTTTGCGGTTTTCGCGAGTGACCACAGCACAAGCGGGGGATCAAGTGAGACCGAATTAAAACTGCTGGCTGTGACGCCGACCGGCTTTTGCATCTCGTCCAAGGTCGTGACAATTGTGACGCCAGTGGCAAACTGCCCGAGAGCGTTGCGAAAGGCGTGTGGGTTAGGGTCTGTCATGTGCTATTTGCGTAATAAACATAGGTTAAAAATACGCATTATTGCCTCAAAGTCAAAATTTATCGTAGAAATGCGTAAAAAAACTGGCATATAAGTGTCTCGTGAGGGTTGTAGGATGTCGACATTAGAAGCGCGTATTGACCGATTAGAGTCCATTGACAACATTCGGCAGCTCGTGTCGAAATATGCGTTGTCTTTGGATATGCGTGACCTTGATGCCCATGTAAACCTGTTTGCCGAAGATATCCGGGTCAGCCGCGAATTATCAGGCCGTGCAGCGCTAAAACGCTGGCTGGATGATACGCTCCGGCTGCAATTTACAGGTACGTCCCATCATATCGGCAATCATGTCATTGAGTTTGATAATCCGGATCATGCACACGGTATTGTTTACTCCAAGAATGAACACGAAACGCCAACCGAAGGTGGCGGCGCGCAGTGGGTGATTATGCAAATGATTTATTGGGATGATTATGAGCGGATGAAGGGCCCTAACGGCCCGCAGTGGTATTTCCGCCGCAGACTTCCTTGTTACTGGTACGCCTCAGATATCAACAGTCCGCCCATAGGGGAGCATAAAATGCGCTGGCCAGGCCGAGACGTTTATGACGGCGCGTATCATGACTTATTCCCAAGCTGGGCGGCGTTTTGGAAAAATGTGCCGGGCACCGATTTACCCGAAGTCGCGGCACCCGCTCCGATGGAGCAGTTCTTGAAAACTATGCGGGCAGGTCACCCTGATCCCAAAATTAAGGTGCGATGATGCCGACATTATTTGATACGATAACGCTGGGCGACATCACTTGTCAGAACCGCATTTTCATGGCGCCGATGACGCGCTCGCGGGCCGGAGAGGGCGATGTGCCCGCGGAGATGAACGCGCTATATTACTCCCAACGTGCGGGAGCTGGCCTCATTATCACAGAAGGCGTCTATCCGCATATTGACGGGAAAGGGTATGTCCGCACACCGGGCATTGTAACCGGCGCGCAGATCGCGGGGTGGAAAGCTGTGGCTCAAGCCGTTCATGCGCGCGGCGGAAAAATCGTGATGCAACTCATGCATTGTGGGCGCGTGGCCTCGCATCATAATAAACCAAATGACGCGCGAACGCTTGCGCCGTCCGCAATTCAGGCCAAAGGCGAGATGTATACGGACGCGGCGGGGATGCAGCCTTTTGACAGACCCGAAGAGATGACCATTGAGGATATCGCGCAGACCGTAGAGAGTTTTGCCAAGGCCAGCCGTGACGCTATCAATGCGGGCTTCGACGGGGTTGAGCTTCACAGTACCAGCGGTTACTTGCCGGCTCAATTCTTGTCCACGGGTACGAATAAGCGCACGGATCATTATGGCGGTAGTCTGGACAATCGATTGCGATTTGTCGTTGAAGTCTTAGAGGCGATGGCCAATCAGGTCGGGGCGGGGCGTATCGGATTGCGGATTTGTCCGGGCAATCCTTTTAATGATTTATCCGATGATAATCCTGAAGAGACATTTGCGGCGCTGCTAAAAGCTGCCAACCCTATGGGGTTGGCTTACCTGCATGTGATCCGCATGAAAGCGGGCTTTGATAACATTGCGCTCGCGAACACGCATTTTGACGGACCGATTATTTTGAATGATAGCTATGATTTGGAGCGCGGGAACAGGGCGTTGTCATCCGGCGAAGCGGACGCGATTTCTTTTGGCCGCCCTTTTGTAGCGAACCCTGATTTGGTGCAGAGGTATAAAATAGGCGCAGAACTAACGGCTCCTGATTATAAAACGCTCTACACGCCGGGGCCCAAGGGCTATACGGATTACGCGCCGCTGTAATCATGAGCTATATTGAACTCACAAAAGACGGCCCAGTTTCGTGGATGACGCTCAATCGGCCCAAGGCCCACAACGCGCTTTTGCCCGCCATGCATGATGATTTACAAATTGCGTTCGATGATTTTGCCAATGATGACGCGCAGCATATTGCGGTGATCATAGGGGCTGGGGAAAAAGCGTTCTGCGCAGGAAGTGACCTTAAAGCCGGGATTGGTAAAGACTATCCCAAGAACGGTTATGCGGGCCTGATCAAGCGCTTTGACTTGGACAAGCCTGTCATCGCCGCCGTTAATGGGCTTGCGCTGGGCGGCGGATTTGAAATTGCGCTGGCGTGCGATATTATTCTTGCCTCTGATACGGCCAGTTTTGGTCTGCCAGAACCCTTGGTCGGGGCTGTCGCTTTGGGCGGAGGGCTTCACCGTTTGCCACGTCAAATCG
The DNA here is from genome assembly GCA_964352785.1 of uncultured Caulobacterales bacterium. Lineage (GTDB taxonomy): Bacteria > Pseudomonadota > Alphaproteobacteria > Caulobacterales > Maricaulaceae > JACOMS01. The sequence goes on along the minus strand of CAYGTI010000020.1, from coordinate 52,082 downwards.
GGCTTAAAAACGTAATGGGTCTCATATTGACGTCACAGCGCGTTAGCGCGCAAGAAGGGCATAGGTTGGGCTTTGTCAACGCGGTTGTGCCCGCTGATAAACTTAAAGATACCGCGCGATCTTGGTGTGATCAGATTTTAAAGGGCGCGCCTTTATCAATTCGGGCCTCCAAAGAGGCCGCGATGCGAGGGCTTTCTGAGGACAGCTTAGCGGACGCCATGTCAAATCAAGAGACATATCCGGAATTTACGTTATGGCGCAAAAGTGACGATTTCAAAGAGGGCGTCTCCGCATTTACTGAGAAGCGCGCGCCGAAATGGACAGGAAAATAGCTTTTAGGCGCTAGAGCTAAATTACCACCTCTTCTGCCGCAATCTGATGATGGCGCGCGATTGATACACTAAGCCCTGCTCCGCATAAGCGATCAGACTTCACATCATTGTAAGTAGGAGCCTAGCGCTTTCTCTGTTAAGTTTTTGCCAGAGACGTCACCAAGAGGCGAAACCTTATGCCAAGCGAAAAAGTTGAATTTACAGGCGCTTTTGGCGATACGCTGTCTGCCAAGCTGGATTGGCCTGAGGGTGAGGTCAAATCTTGGGTTTTATTTGCCCATGGGTTCTCCATTGGCAAAGACTTAAAACCCATCCGCACAATTTCCAAAGCGCTAGTCGAAGACGGGTTTGGTATGATGCGGTTTGATTTTACAGGTCTTGGCGAGTCCGGTGGTAATTTTTCAGATACGAATTTTTCCTCTAACTGTGAGGATTTACTCCAAGCCGCGAATTATCTCAGGGACTTTCGAAAAGCGCCGTGTGTTTTAATCGGGCATAGCTTTGGCGGCACGGCGGCTCTGAAAACCGCTTGTGATATACCCGAATGTAAGGCCGTGGCCACGATTGGGTCGCCGTGTGATACCGACCACATTATTCATCAATTTGCAGATCAGATTGAAGAAATTGAAGAAGAGGGTGAGGCCAAAGTACTTTTGGGCGGGCGGCCTTTTGTGATCAAGGAACAGTTTCTTGATGATGTAAGCGATCATGATGTGGCAGCGAACATTGCTAATTTAGACTGCGCGCTCATGATATTCCACTCACCGCAAGATGCCGTTGTGAATATTGACCACGCGTCGCATATCTATGTCAAAGCGCGTCATCCCAAGAGCTTTGTGAGCCTTGATGGCGCCGATCATCTGCTGCTTAAAAATCCCATGGACGCAGCTTATGTCGCCCATGTTTTGGCCGCATGGGCGCATCGGTATATATAATGTATCTCACTCAATTTATTGCGGCAAAGCAGCTGGCAAGTCTGCGGGTTTTATTTCCTGCGGCGGCGCGCCAACCTCGACGCGCATATCAGAAACTTTGATTGTCGCTTTAAAACCGCTGATTTTATAGGTGAACCGAATTGGAATATACAGATTAGCCGTCTCGTCTTTGGTGAAATAGACATTGATCGGTGTGCTGCTTTCCTCTTCTTCGGGCAGATCTTCCGGATCAAATCCAGAGATCGGCTCGTAATAAATATGGCATTTGATAGTTTCAACGTCCTCGTCGTCAAATTCCATGTCTTTTGGCCCGAGGCGCTCCATGCGCAGTCCGTAATGTTGTTTACTGTCAAAGACACGCACGGTGCCCTTGCACAACTCGCCTTCGAGGCGCGGCCCGCGCATCATCAAAGCCAAAATCGCTGACACCGTATCATCGGCCTCAAACCGTTCCTGCATCGAGGCTGGCGGCACGCCTTGAGATCCGATAGGCGGATTGATAACGACATCAACCGCGCGCGCATCATAGTCATACAGCATTTCCACGCGGCGGCTTTTTTTATCAAGATTTTGCTGTGTGTGAAGAATGGGAGAAAGCCCGGCTGCATCGTACCGGCCATGGGTGACGGCCCAAATCCTGAGTTTTTTGAGTAGAGCGCCGAGACCCGATGTATAAATATCGGAATAGACTGTGTAATAATCGTGGCCGATCCGCCCATTGTAGCTGGCCTTGATCATACGAAAGCCAAAAACATAGCCTTTGAGCTCAAACTCGAAACTTGTCTCGCCGGGGCCTGGGGTCTGGAACATCGCGTAAGCAGGATCCGGCTGTAAGCTTTCCTCATTCCCGCTGGCGCTCGTGGCGAGCATAATAGCGGCAGCGCCTAACATTAGAGCACGTTTCATGATATGTCCTTTTTATCGCGTTTGGTAGCATCCTTACTAGGGTAGCCTGCCTAACACCAACATGAATAAAGACGCAATTTCGAATGAATTCTTGTCCATGTGCAGTTGGCGATTTTAGAGCTGAAAAGGCTTGACGTTTTTCGAGTCAGTGGGTATGTCCGGCGCTTAATGAATTGCGCCCGCTCCGATGCGGGCTTTTAGCTATATAAGGTTTCGACTATGTCCCGTCGCTGCGATCTTCTCGACACAGGCCCAATGTCTGGCAATAATGTGTCCCACTCCAATGTTAAAACGCGCCGCCGTTTTTCTGTCAATCTGTGTAATGTGACGCTTGCGTCTGATACGCTTGGTCAAAAGTATAGGTTACGCATTGCTGCGAAAACGCTCCGCACGGTCGATTTTAAAGGTGGCCTGGACAGTTTTTTGATGAACACAAAAAATCACAAGCTGACCAACAAAGCCAAGACGATCAAAAAAGCTTTGGTTAAAAAGCAAGCCGAAGCCGCTGCTGCTGCATAAGCGCTAAGCGATATCAAAAACTAACCCGTCCGGTTCGCCGCGGCGGGTTTTTTGTTGCCTGCTTATCAGTACATTTCACGTTCAATTATACTTAAAAGGGCATCGGAAAATGGGTAAGAAAGCCCAATTTCCGATTCCGGATTAACGTGAATTGCACGAGATCGATATTTGTTGCCATAAAAAAAACGGCGCACAAAGGCGCCGTTTTAAATCAAAATGCTTAAAAGCTTATACGAAGCCTTTGAACTTGTCCTTGAAGCGGGACACGCGTCCGCCGCGGTCCATAAGGCGTTGGTCGCCGCCGGTCCAAGCCGGATGGGTTTTGCTGTCAATATCGAGCACAAGGCGGTCGCCTTCTTTGCCGTATGTTGAGCGTGTTTGGTATTCGCTACCGTCCACCATTTGCACGGTGATTGTGTGATAGTCCGGGTGAATGTCTTTTTTCATCTGTCTTCTCCTGCCCGTATCAAAGGGCTCTAGTCACGGGATTGCTTTGGTTGGTCCCCCGCTCGGTGCGCGATATAGGATAAGTCCGCGCCGTGGTCAAGCGTGTGATGCCGCCTAGCCCCCGCTCAGGGCGCTCTGGTGGTGGCGCAGATGATCCTCGATAAAAGTCGCGATAAAGTAATAAGAGTGATCATAGTCCTCTTGCCGTCTGTAACTCACCTTTTGGCCGGATTTTTCGCACGCGGCGAGGAATGCGGACGGATCAAGCTGTTCAGAGAGGAAATTGTCGCCAAGGCCTTGATCGATCAATATATCGGACTCTGAAGGGTTTTGGATCACAAGATCGGTCGAATCATAGGCCGCCCATGCGGTTTTATCGTCTCCTAGATAACCTCTGAACGCCTTTTGTCCCCAAGGCACGTTCGAAGGGGTGGTAATCGGCGCAAAGGCCGAACAGCTTTTGTAAAGGTCAGGGTTTTTAAGGTGCAGGGTCAAAGCGCCGTGTCCGCCCATAGAATGGCCCGACAGTCCGATTCGGGTCATATCGACAGGCAGATTGGCGGCTATCCACGCGGTGAGTTCGTCGCGCACATAAGTCTCCATATGGTAATTCTTGGCCCACGGCATGCGGGTGGCATCAAGGTAAAACCCGGCGCCGCTCGCGAAATCCCAACTGTCTTTGTCGTCGGGCACGTGATCCCCGCGTGGGGAGGTATCCGGCGCGATCAGGATAAGGCCAAGCTCAGCAGCTATTCTCTGCGCGCCCGCTTTGGTGACAAAATTTTGCTCGGTGCAGGTCAGGCCGGAGAGAAAGATGACCGCCGGGCAGGTGCTGTTCTTGGCTTGGGGCGGGATAAATACACCCACCCGCATCGGGCACCCACACGCCTCTGAGTCATGCTCATAGACAAATTGATCACCGCCGAACATTTTTGTATGGGATATTTTGGTCATATTTACGTGTCCATATTGCCTGTGAAGTACACCATGATATCGATGCAATTATGCAAGGTAAGTGATCTTGCTATCTCGAGGCGAGCATCGCATCAGTCTGAGACGCCGCGTCTTAAAACTCCACGACGCTTCGGATGCTTTTGCCTTGGTGCATGAGATCAAACGCTGTGTTGATGTCTTCGAGGGGCATTTTGTGGGTAATCAGCGGATCGATTTGGATGCGGCCGTCCATGTACATATCAACAATTGACGGGACATCTGTTCTGCCTCGCGCGCCTCCAAACGCTGTGCCGCGCCATGAACGGCCTGTGACAAGCTGAAACGGGCGGGTGGAAATTTCTTTGCCTGCGCCCGCCACGCCAATGATGATGCTCTCGCCCCAGCCTTTGTGGCAGCTCTCAAGCGCGACGCGCATAATGTCGACATTGCCGATACATTCAAACGTATAATCCGCGCCGCCGCCCGTCAGCTCGACAATGTGCCCGGTCAAATCGCCTTTGATATCGTTTGGATTGACGAAGTCTGTCATGCCAAATGAACGGGCAAACGCTTCGCGCTCAGGGTTTAGGTCAACGCCAACTATTTGTTTCGCCCCGATCATTTTAAGACCTTGTATGACGTTCAGGCCAATGCCGCCGAGGCCAAAGACAACGCAGCGCGTGTTTGGCTCGGCTTTAGCGGTATAAATCACAGCGCCAACCCCTGTGGTGACCCCGCAGCCAATGTAACAAGCTTTGTCAAATGGGGCGTCTTTGCGAATTTTAGCGAGGCTTACTTCGGGGAGAACCGTAAAGTTCGAAAATGTCGAGCATCCCATATAATGTAGTATTTTCTGACCCTTATAAGAAAAACGTGAGGTGCCATTCGGCATAAGGCCTTGACCTTGAGTGCTGCGAACCTTTTGGCACAGGTTCGTTTTGGGATGCAGGCAGTAATCGCACTCCCGGCACTCCGCCGTATAGAGCGGTATAACGTGATCCCCGGGTTTGAGAGACGTTACGCCTGCACCAACGTCTCGCACTATCCCTGCGCCTTCATGTCCGAGAATAGCCGGAAACGCGCCTTCGGGGTCATCACCGGAGAGTGTAAACGCATCGGTATGGCAGATACCTGTCGCCATGATTTCGACAAGCACTTCGCCCGCTTGAGGGGATTCAACATCAACCTCGACAATCTCAAGTGTTTTTCCGGCTTCAAAAGCTACAGCGGCGCGTGATTTCATGAGCTATTCTCCTTCGCGGCATTAATATTGCAAAAATATGCTTGATCGCGGTTAATTCAAAATTTGGATCATAATGCTACCTGAGACTTCGAAATCAACTTTAATCTTAAACCGTTGCGACCTTTAATGAGCCTTACGCCTAAATCCGGATATTCTGCTGCGCCTGCCTATTTTGGCGCACTCGATGGGTTTCGCGGGCTGTTGGCTGTCTTTGTCGCGATTTTTCACACCTTTTGGTACACACATATCAATGATACGGCCTTTTTTAACAACGGGCCCGTGATTATCGATTTGTTTTTCGTCTTTTCCGGTTTCTTGATGTACCGGCTTTATCACAACAAGCTTAGCAGCGCTGAACAAGCCGGGGCCTTCCTAAAGCGCCGTTTTGCGCGCCTTTATCCGATACATATAGTCATGCTGCTGGTGTTTTTGGCATTTGCCATTGCCCGTATTGCCGCTCACAATATAGGACTTTCTGTGCACGAGCCGGGGGAAATACTGCCTTTTCAAGCTGGCGCGGCTGAGGGTTTTCACAGCCTTCTCTCTCATGTGACGATGACCCATTCTATGGGGGTGCATGACAGCCTGAGTTTTAATGCCCCGAGCTGGACGATCAGTGTCGAGCTTTTCGCGTATTTCGTTTTCGTTCTGATGTTTTTGCGCTGCCCGCCAACCAAAGCACAACATTTCGGAGCCATCAGTCTCGGCGTTGTTCTGATCTATTGGGGACTATCGCGGGTCAAGCCGAATATGGATATTACCTATGATTACGGCTTTTTCCGCTGCCTTGCCGGATTTTACACGGGCGTGATAGCCTCTTGGGTTTATGGCCGACTATTGCCGAAAATGAATAAAAAAATTAAGAATAATATATCGTTATCAATGACATGTGTTGAGTTATTAACGTTAAGTGCGTTTGTAGTTTTCGTAATTTACATGCCCGGAAAGCTACAATTTTTTGTCGCGCCGTTTGCCTTTGTGTTTGTGCTGGTATTTTCCTTCGATGGCGGGCTTGTCTCGCAGTTTATGTCGCGATCTCTTTTTCGGTATTTAGCCAAAATATCCTACTCAGTGTATATGATACATGCGATTTTTGCTGCTGTGTTTTTCATATTCGGGGAACGGCTTATGCCCGTCATTATGACCCCGGGGTCTTGGGCTGGCGACGTGTACCTAATTGTCTATTTGGCTGTAGTTTTAGGAGCCTCACACCTTACATGGCGTTACATTGAATGTCCGGGTCAAAAGCTGGTCATGAAGACTAATTTTAGTGCGCTTTTTACGCGCCTACCAAAAGCCGTATGATAAACTAAAATCATAGCCGTAGGACTTGTCTCCGCCACCGGAAAACGCTAGTCGCAGCGCATGACGAACACACCATATCAAAAACTCGATCAACTCGGCTCAGACAGCGCGCTTCCATCCTCTCCGGCAGACGCCGTTTTAGAGCGCGTCAAGAACCCGTCATCAGAGCCTTATATGGTGCGCCTGTCATGCCCGGAGTTTACGTCTATTTGCCCCGTGACCGGACAGCCGGATTTCGCCCATTTGGTGGTCGACTATGTGCCGGATCAATGGATTGTGGAGTCAAAATCCTTTAAGCTTTTCCTTGGCAGTTACCGTAATCACGGTGATTTTCACGAAGCTTGCACCACAGGCATTGGTCAGCGCCTCGTCAAAGAGTTATCCCCGGCATGGCTCCGTATTGGCGGTTATTGGTATCCGCGCGGCGGCATTCCGATTGATGTTTTCTATCAATACGGCGAAGCCCCCAAGGGCGTTTGGATTCCGGATCAGGGCGTTCCGCCTTATCGCGGACGCGGATAGAACGCCAAAAATTTTTAATAATAACCTGAAAGTTATTTGCATTTAACCCGCCGCGCCTTATCTAGAGGGCTACGGAGACGACTATGCCTAATCTTAATCTTGCGGCTGACAACAATACAGGCGTATGCGCGTGGTCCAAACTCAAACAAGATGCGGCTGTTCACGCGGCCAAAGAGCCCGCCTTATCGTCCCTGCTGCACGCTACCATTTTAGAGCAAGACTCGCTCGGCGGCGCGCTCGTCAATCATTTATCAGACAAGCTGTCTACGGCTGAGTTCTCACCGCTTAAATTGCGACGGGTTCTCGCGGATACCATAGATTTGGATCCGATGATTGTGGAGGGCGCGGCGCGTGATTTGCTCGCTGTTATGGATCGCGACCCGGCCTGTCGGTCTTATCTTCAGGCGTTTTTGTATTTCAAAGGGTATATGGCCATTCAGACCCACCGCTGTGCCCATGCGCTCTATAATAACGGGCGGGAGCTGCTGTCCTTTCATTTGCAAAACCGCAGCTCGGAGCAGTTCGGGGTGGATATTAATCCGGCAGCGCGTATCGGTTACGGCATCATGCTGGATCACGCCACGGGCTTTGTGATGGGCGAAACCGCTGTGATGGGTGATAATTGCTCTGTTCTGCAAGGGGTCACGCTCGGCGGAACAGGCAAGGCAGACGAAGACCGCCACCCTAAAGTCGGCGACAATGTGCTGATTGGCGCAGGCGCGTCGATTCTCGGGAATATCAAAATTGGCAATGGCGCGAAAATTGCGGCCGGCTCCGTAGTGCTCAAAGAAGTTCCGCCTCAATGTACCGTGGCGGGCGTTCCGGCAAAGCCAGTAGGCGGCCCTTGTTGCCCCAACCCGGCAGGATCTATGGATCAAATGCTTGGCGATTAGCCCGGCAGTGAAAATATTTTAATTGGAGTAAAGCTATGACACCTGAACAAATAGTCAGCGTCAGAAACTATTTATGTAAACGCTTCGGCACCGAAGGGATTACGATTAAACCCCGTAAGGTGGCTGATAGTGTTGAAGTCTATTTGAATGATGAAATTCTAGGCCTTCTTTATATTGACGACGAAGACGCGGACGACATTTCATATGATTTGAATATCTCTATTCTCCAGCAAGACATTGACGACGTTTAAGTCGTGACCGTTTACGCACTTGATGGGATTGAGCCCAAACTGGATCACAGTAGCTGGGTCGCGCCGTCCGCGGATGTGATGGGTAATGTGGAGCTCTCTGAGCATGCCTCGGTTTGGTTCTGCGCGGTTCTGCGCGGGGACAATGATTTGATCAAAGTTGGCCCACGCTCAAATATCCAAGACAATTCCGTCTTGCATACGGATCCGGGTATGCCGCTGACGATTGGCGAAGGCGTCACCGTGGGACACCAAGTCATGCTGCACGGCTGCACAATTGGCGATAACTGCCTGATTGGAATCGGCTCAACAATTTTGAACGGCGCGGTCATAGGCAATAATTGCATCATTGGGGCCCATGCGCTGATTACCGAAGGCAAAGTTATTCCTGATAATTCTATGGTGATCGGCGCGCCAGGTAAGGTCGTAAAAACCCTGAACGAATCTCAGGTAGCCATGCTGAAGCTGAACGCCGAAGTTTATGTACGAAATGCCGCGCGTTTTGAAAAAGGCCTCAAGACGGCCTAACCGACTTTGTCCTAATCGACGTTGTCCCACAAATCCCGAATACGCTGATCCATATCTGCGCCGATATTGTACCATGCTGTTTTGTTGTGGAAACTATCGAGAATAAAAAGCCGGTCTTGCTTTGATAGTGTTTGGCTAAGAGATGTGCGAAGCGCGTCTGCGCTGATTGCGCTGCGAACCAGCCAAACTGTATCACCAATACGCTGTGCGTGGCCGTGTCTTTGTAGGGCCTGTAGAAACGGCATGCCCTGCGCCGAACGAATTTCGGCCATAACCAGTAAGACAGTGGGCGAGGGGGCCTGCAGAGTCGAGCCGTGAAAGGCCTGGCCCATGGCAACAGGGATAGGCTGGGTTTCGCGGACTTGCATGTGCTGGGTTTGACCAATGACGGGCTGCATTTGTGGGTCTTGGGCCTGACGGGCGGCTCCATTGACCCATTGCTCAAAAATTGGAAACGCCGAAGCTTGGAAATACCCGCGCGAGGGATCGGGAGTGATCAGCGAGGTTTCAATGATGCGACGCTCGGCCACGAAGCCCTGCATTTGCCCATGCGCATACGGGCCGTAAGTCAGGCCGTCAAATTGTACATACCACTGATCAGGCACAGGAGTCATAAAGTCTTCGCGTTTCGAATTGATTTTATGGTGTCGATTCTGTGAATTTCCAAACAGAATATTAAATCAAGCATACCTATTTCCCTATATTTGCAAGTTGATAGTCTGTAAGGCCACCTCATGTCCAACGAACCCATGTTCAATATTGAAGAACGCTCACCGCTTTGGCTTGCGGGTGTACTCATTGCTATTCATCTCTTCGTGACGCTCGGGCCGCAAAGCCTTGTGCGTTTTGTGCGCTATTGGGGACTGCTTGTTCCGTATGATTTGCCGGATGTCCCGGCCACGCGGCAACTTGTTAGCCTTGTGGGCTCGGGTTTTCTTCATGGCTCGTGGACACATGTTTTGGTCAATTCCGGTATGATCGTGGCCTTCGCCGTGATTACGATGCGGGGTATGCGGGCGCGGATACATGAGCGCCAAAAGAGCGGCCAAGCAAGTGGGTTGAAGGCGCCGCAGGCCTTTTTATTGATTTTTCTTTTGGGTGTGGTCGGCGGAAACCTCTTTCAGTGGGGGTGGTGGGCGGCCATAAATACAGCGCAAGCCTATGCTTTGGGCGCATCCGGCGGCGGGGCGGCGTTTTTTGCAACGGCGGCTTGGGCGATGGGCGGTCGGGAGCGCTTGATAAAATTTGCTGGCGGCTGGGCCTTGCTTAATGTAATTTTCGTGATTGCTGAGCCAATATTTGGCGGCATAGCTTGGCCTGCGCATATTGGCGGTTATGTCGTCGGCGCACTGCTCGCACCTTATCTAGTGAGGCCTTTTAGTACAGGCTTTTCGATCACGCGGTAGGGATAGCGGGTGCCGTCTATATTGACCGCTACTAACCTTGCAACAGAGTTCTGATTGACCGAAAGTTCCACGGCGGCAGGTATATTCCGCATTGCGCTTAGAACGGATTTCATGTTTCGGGAGGGGAGAAACGTTTCAAAATTATACCGTACCTCAATCTCGCGGTCTTCGCGGCTGGTTACAGTCGCGCGGATGGCGAACGCATGCTCCCCGCGCCGTGTCCGGGCTTTGTTTTTACTTATGCCAAACGGGTACGCAATCAGATCCGGGCCTGTGGCCATATGAATGTAGACCTTGTCATTGACCTGAATATTGTCCGTGCCTGATAAGTCGTCCAAATTGAGGCGGTTGATCTCTGTGTCTATATCCACGTTCTCGGAATAAGGCTGTGGCTCAAGCTGCGAAGGCACGGCGAAGCGTACATCTTTGGATTCGACATGCCAGTGCTGGGCAATCGCTATGAATGGCAGTCCGGCCAAAATGATGCCTGAGATCACAATGCCAGCAGGTGAGGGGCGGGACATCTAGGCTTTCCTGTAAGATTGCAAAGGTTTTTGCGGCGCATGGGGGTCGAAGTGCGCCCGGGCGAGTAGCGCGGCAAAGCCTATGCCCATAATGAGCCCCAAGACTAATAGCAGAACATTGTCGCCGCTGGTCAAAAAATCGCCCTTGATAGCAAAGTCAGCTTGAAGCCCGATCACCGCTAATCCTGCGATTGATAAAATGCGCCGCTTGCGGCGAATATTGTTGAACATAAAGACGAGGGCGTTAGCGATCACAACCCCGCAGATGAACATACCAAATGCCGGATGGGGCGCTGTCCCCGTCTGCGCGAAAGCAGTTGCGGTCAAATAATCCTCAAACCATACAGCCAGTGGTAGCAGGGCATAGAGTGAGCTCATCAAGGCCACAGCGGCAATTGTCATCCGTCCGTGGCGGCGGCGCACAAGTCCAGCCAGTCCGATGACGCCAAGTACCGTCAGGACGATCAAGCCCCATCCCATTTTTTGCAGCGGCGCAGTAATGCCGCCCGAAGTCCAGACCTCATGGCCTGGAAACAGGCTGTAATGCTGCACGGCGATCAAGCCGCACATGGCCATACTCCACGAAAACAGAATGTGAAGTGGTGCGCTATCCAAGGCTTCATCATCCGCCGCTTTGGCGACTTGCAGATGTACGCCGCCAACAAGAAACAGCCCAACGGCTAAGAATAAAGGCGATAAAGCGCCGGACATGTACTGGCTCCAAGCAAATCCGCCCAGCCAAACATATGTGACCATGACCGCCGCAAACATCGCTGTGCGTGATTGAAATTTTGCGCTGAGCAGGGTCTGCCCCGCAATCAGGAACGGCAAGGCAATCATCGCGGTTGATTGCGGCAAATATCCATCAAAATTCAGGGCCGCCCAGACAAGGCAGGACGAGATGGACGCAATAAGCGCGATCCTTGAATATGTTAGGGCCGCCACACTCAAAGATGCTGCAGCGAGAATGCAGATGCCGCCCGCTGTTTGCAGTGGGAAGCCTAATTGTGTGGACGCGGTCAGGAGCATGCCAATAAAGCCCAGCAGCGCGGTTAAAACCGTCAATTCGCCTAGGCGCGGTTTAAAAAGGTTTTTGGAGAGGTAAGCTGACCAGAGCGCTGTCCAAATTGTGGCCATACTCGTGAAAATACGAAGCCCAATCGACTGCCCTGTATAAAAACTCCAGACCCACGCCGTCACAGATGCCATCCAAAAAATAAGGGCGACGAGAAGGCTGATATGTGAGTGACGAATTTCCGAACTGAGATCGAGGACAATATTGCCAGAGGTTTGCTCGGCATAGTGGCGTTGTTGATCAAGCAGCAATGCCCGAAACCCCACGGCATCGCCGCGCGGGAACCGGTCAGTAGGCTCATTATCGTTGGCTGTGCTCATTTAAAACGCCCTGTCGCTAGGGCATCTCCAATGCAAATCTCATGCACAGATGTGTGTCACACTGGCTTCGAGCTGTATTTTCTTAATTTTGGGCGGAATTTTCTGCATTTCCTGACGGAATTTGACTTAAGACTTCAATCACGGACTTAATCAACGGGATTTCGTGTTGCATGGCTCTATAGCCGCGCTCAATCAGTTCATCTGCCTTGGTAAATTCAAGCATTCCGATATGACCTATGCGCGGCGCAATGAATACGTCAGGCGGGTCACCGGCGAGCCGGGAGCGTGAAATTCTGTCCATAACAATGTTGAGGGTACTCATCATGACGGAGCCGATTTTGGGCGATTTTCCTGATTTGTGCCCGCCCATCATGCTTTGGATCAACAGCCGGTCCGGACGGAGCTTGTTCAGGGATTGACTGGCAAGCTCGAACGGGTCAATCGTGTCCTCTTCTTCTTCGTCAAAATCAAGCTCATGAGAGCTGCCAATAGGGCCGAACGCGTCACCGTTAAGGCTTACGGCTATGACCATATGCGCGCCAAGGGCTCTGCACGCGGAGACCGGAACCGGATTGACCAGAGCGCCGTCAATCATATGACGTCCGTCAATTTTGATAGGCTCAAAAGCGCCGGGCAGAGCATAGGACGCCCGCATGGCCGGGACAATTGGGCCTTTTTGCAGCCAGACCTCGTAACCCGTGCGCAGGTCACAGGCGACGGCGGCATATTTGCGGTCAAGGTCTTCGATTCGAGTTTCCGCGAGGTAGTGATTTAAGACCCGGGCAAGGCGTTCACCCCGCATAAAACCAGACCCGCCCCAGCGTACATCCATATAGCTGAGCATCCGTCGGCGGTTAAGCGAGCGTGCCCAATTTTCAAGCACGTCAAGTTTACCCGCAAGGTAAGCCCCGCCGACAACGGCTCCAATTGAAGTTCCGGCAATAATATCGGGGCGTATCCCGGCCTCTATCAGGGCGCGCAGCGCGCCGATATGGGCCCATCCACGCGCCACACCGCCGCCGAGCGCTAAACCAAGCGGAGGACGTGTAGAATTTGAAGCTGTGGATGACGGGCTACTTAGTCGCATAATTTATGCGTACCTATACCTCTGAGTCGCATCAAGGCGTTATTTTGATGCTCGGTTGTATGAGGATATTCAGAAACCCTAAAACGCACCGGCTGTTATGTCTTGATAGACGCGATTCGCCGCTGTGTTGCCATTCATACGCGCCCGGTAAACCTGCATGTTTTCCATAACGCGGTGAACGTAGTTTCGCGTTTCAGAAAAGGGAATGCTTTCAAGCCAGTCAATCGGATCAATTTGGCCTGTGCGTGGATCGCCATATGTTCTAATCCACTCCTTTACACGGTTCGGTCCGGCATTGTAGCCGACCGCCGCGAGGATGTATGACCCATCATAATCACGTAGTAGGTCATGTAAGTGCAGAGCCCCGAGGTTCGCGCTGTAGCGCATATCCTGTGTCATACGCGAGCTGCTATAGGGCACACGGTGTTTACGTGCCGTCGAGCGTGCCGTCGCGTTGATCATTTGCATCAGGCCATAAGCCTTTGCGTGACTGACAGCGCTATAATTAAACTCACTTTCTTGACGGGCAATGGCAAGTACGAAGGCTTTGTCAAATTTGGATGGGAGTGACATGATGGCTTCGGGCATAGGATAGCCAGATTCGGTCAGCATGCCTTGGAATCTGGAGGCTTGCTTCGCGGCGCGTATGGAGGGTTTCATGTACCCGTATTTTTTTGCCATAGACGATAAAAGCGTTAGATGTTCCTGACTCTCAACCACGTCGTCCATATGGAAAGAGAACCGTGTGAAATAACGTTCATGCTGGGCTTCGCCTAACATATGCATGGCTTTGACACGTGGATCAGCCTCAAAACTACTCAACAAATGAACGGGATTGGTCTCATATGGTAGATTAACCACCATATGGCTGCCGCCAAGACGCTGCCGCGCTAAAAAACCGTAAAACGTATTGGTGTATGTCATCGCGTCGAAGTAATTGGTTTGATAAGTGTAATCTTGCAAAACCTCGTGGGTTCGGCCGAGCCAGTAATGTGCTCTGCTTAGCGAAACGGGGAAAGATACACCGTTTTTCAGGCGTTCGAAATGTATTTTCGCTGATCCGGGATTGCCCAGTTTATTTAAAGAGAGCCAACCCGCGAGAAACTCAGCTTCGGCGAAGCCTGAGCCCCGCGTCATGCCATGGTTTTGCGTCAGGCGATACGCATCGCCGTATTTCTTTTCTGATATAGCCCAGTAAATCATGATCTTTTTTTCGCGCCACAAGCGGGTTTTTCCGGTCTCTGTGACGGGCGGCGTTGTGATCGCCAGATACATGGGCAGGGCATATGTTTTATCTTGCTTTCTCCGGCGCCATTTCGCGCGCTCGTATAGAAGCCCGGAATCTTTTTGTAAGCGCACAGGTACGCGGGATATTGCGGCATCCATGCCGGATCTGTTGCTGGCCACGCGCATGCGGGCATCCATAAGGGCGCGTTGTTCCCGGCTCATCAAGGACAATAAGCCATCAACTTTGCTAAAATGTTCACGGCCTTCCCAAATCAAGTGATCCGCCCGCGCCGCGTGGTCTTCGCGTGTCAAACGGTTGCCAAACTCTTGATAAAGTGTGCGTTGCCGATCGCGCGTCAGCTTAGAACTACGCCAAGCAAGGCGTATCCATTTATCGCCTAAATTCGTATTTCCTTGCGCGTAATAGGCTCTGGCCAGCGCCGCGCGACCTTCGCCGGAGACAGGGTCCTGGCCTCTAAACCAATCAATCGTTCTTTGTGACGATAGACGTGTATCAAGGATCATGGCTTCGCCCGTGGCCTTAACGGCTGTTATGCGCGGCCAAGTTGACAGGTTGTGCGCCACATAGGTGATCTCGTTGAAGCTTGATCTCGAATTCCCTGTAGCGGCCAGCCATCTTAAAACATCTTTTGCGACCGGGTCACTGATTTGCTGTTCCAGCTGTTTGACGTCGTCCCAGCGTTTTTTGTCCGATGCATCCAAAGCGGCCCGGAAACGTGGTGTGTCTTGAGGCGATAAGTGATTGGATATATACAGTTTTGGCTGCGCTACCGGAGCAGAGGCTGTGCCGGGTGTCGGCTTGAGCCGGGGAGCCGGGATCGAGGCCCATGTAGACCCCGCGAAAGCCATGGGCAAAAGCGCGGTAAGAAACCCTTTTATGAGGTTTTGTCGATGTTTACGCAAAGAAATCATGTCAGCAGATTAATCCCTGTCTTGCATAGTGAGTGTGAAGAAAGCTATGACGCCAAGACCATATGACTATATTGCCTACTAGAATGCAAACGGCATGCCGAATAATATGAAAGAATAAAATGATTAAAGGCTCAATAACCGCTCTTGTCACGCCTTTCAAAGATGGAAAAGTCGATGAGGCCGCTTTTCAGTCTTTTATTGACTGGCAAGTTGATAGTGGAACACATGGGTTGGTGCCTTGCGGCACGACCGGAGAATCAGCGACGCTTAGCGATCTTGAGCATCGCCGCGTTATAGAGCTCTGCGTTGAGGCCGCCGCTGGGCGGGTGCCTGTCATTGCCGGGGCGGGGTCTAATGAAACACGCGTGTCTGTGGCCTACGCCCGGCATGCACAAGAGCTCGGTGCTGACGCGGCTCTTGTGGTCACTCCCTACTACAATAAGCCGAATCAAGAAGGCATCTATCAGCATTTTAAAGCTATCTCGGACGCCGTTGATATCCCGATTTTGGTCTACAATATTCCGGGACGTAGCGTGATTGATATTACAAACCAGACAATGGCCAGATTAGCAGGCCTCAAAAATGTTATTGGCTGTAAAGATGCAACGGGAGACATCACACGCGTCACGACTCTTCTGGACTTATGTGGTCCGGATTTTATTCAGCTTTCCGGCGATGATCCAAGCTCTCTCGGGCATTCTGTTCACGGCGGGCAGGGGGCTATCTCAGTCGGTTCCAATATCGCTCCGGCGCAATATGCTGCGTTTCACACGGCCTGTTTGGCCGGAGATTATGCACTTGCGCGGACACTGCATGAAAAGCTTGATCGGTTGCATAAGGATCTTTTCCTCGACCCAAGTCCGGCGCCGACAAAATATGCTCTCTCAAAGATGGGCAAGATGACAACAGATGTGCGTCTGCCGATTACGCTGTGTACTGACGCCACAAAGTTGGCTGTTGATGCCGCTATGAGTCGGGCTGGAGTTAGCCTGTAATATGAGTAAAAAAGCGGTATCCAGCGGCAGAACAGTCGCCGAAAATCGGCGGGCACGCTTTGATTTTGCTATCGAAGATACCTTCGAGGCGGGAATTGTGTTGCTTGGAACCGAGGTGAAGGCTCTTCGGGAAGGCCGCGCGAATATTGCTGAAAGCTATGCCTCGGTTGAAGGCCCGGATGTTTATCTGATCAATTCAAATATTCCGATATACGCGCCAGCCAGCCAGTTTAATCATGACCCAAAAAGGCACAGGCGGCTTTTACTAAAACGTAGGGAAATCAATAAGTTGCTGTCAGAAACACAAAGAAAAGGGCGCACTATTGTGCCTCTAAAACTTTATATAAATGATCGGGGTTTTGTCAAAATACTGATTGGAATCGGCACGGGTAAACGCGCAATAGACAAGCGTGACACACAGAAAAAGCGTGATTGGCAAAAGCAAAAAGCCCGCTTGATACGCGAAAAAGGATAAGACTGTTTTGATAAAAAACCCGGTTCAGACAGATGTCGAACCGGGTTTTCTAAGTGCGAACCTTTAGGGAGCTTTTAGCCCCCGGGTCCGCCTCCTCCCCCTGGAACATCTTGTTGCTGCCCGCCAATACGGTCAGTTGGCAACCGTCCAATCGTTCCAAATACTTGTTCAAGGACGGATAGTTCACGTCCACGTGTCGGTGTTTTGCGGTCGACATAATTGACGTAGCGCCCATCTTCGATGCCATATTCAGCAACGTTTGTGACTTGGCCATCGGGATTGAAGCTGACAGCCGTGATTGTCCGCTCTTCGATAATGGGGCGCAAATAGGCAAAGCGCTGGCGCACTGATGTCATGTAATACCATGTATCAATCTGTAGCTCTTCGTCGAAAGTTCCTTTGACAGACGGGTTACCTAAACGGGACAGAACCGTGGCTTTTGTATCCGATTTGGGTTCGACAGCCTGAGGCTTATCGTCAGTGGCTATATAGCCGTGGGTGCGCAGCGTAGGGTTGCACGCAGACAGCAGAGCTGCCGCAAGGCTCAATAAAATTAGCTTAGAAGAAAAACCAGACATAGACGACTTTTGTTTGCAACTTGTGAGGCAATCACCTACCCAATGCTTCGCGCACTGGCAAGTACAGATATGTGTAAATTAACGGAGTGTAAGATATGGGTATGTTGTCACGTTTTTTGGGTAGAAACCGACCCGTGCGTGTTGATGCTCAAAAGATATATGCGCGCTTAATGAGCCGCTCACGTGATCCTGTATTTTACGGCGAAGAAAAGTTTCCTGATACTTATGAAGGCCGCATAGAACTTCTTACATTTCACATGGCCTGTATGATGAAGGCGCTTGGCGTTAAAGGCGAACAGGGTCAGCGTCTGTCACAGGCTTTGTTTGATGAGATGGTGGATGATTTTGATATTGCCCTTAGGGATGAAGGGCTCACGGATTCTGGAGTCAAACGCCGCATAAAGCCGATTGTTCGCCTGTTTTATGCGCGGCTGAAGGCTTTCTCTGAAAGCTCAACTGTCAATGCGCTGAGCGAAAGCCTCAAACAGGGCGAGCTTAAAGACAGCACTGCGGTCTTTGCGTCAAAAATAGCACAATATGGTTTGTTGTTTGATGAGGCCTTGACACAAAAAGAAATCGGCGCGCTCGCGCGGGGTGATTTTGAATTTCCGTCGCTCGAATTATAAAGTAGCTTTTATTGGTCATAGCCCTACCATTGGGTTATAGGAGCGGGTGTTCAGATTTACGGGGGCGTCATGCCGAAAGATTTGATTATTTCTGTCGACGCCATGGGCGGGGATCATGCGCCGCAGGTTGTCATTGAGGGCATAGCCCATTTTATCAAGACTCGTGAAACCGGCGGCACCCTCGCCTTTCTCATTCATGGCGATGAGACGGCTATTAACCCTTTACTCGAGGCGGCTGACATCCCTGAGGGAGTTTGCCGTGTTTTACACACTAGCCTGGTGGTCGATATGGATGCTAAAGCCAGTCAGGCCGTGCGGCGGGGCAAGGGCAGCAGTATGTGGAACAGCATTGCCCAGGTTAAATCAGGCGGCGCTCATGTAGCCGTCTCAGCAGGTAATACAGGCGCTTTAATGGGCATGTCCAAACTGCAATTGCGCACGAAGGATGGCGTGCAAAGACCCGCTATTGCCGCTCTGTGGCCTCAAAAAGAGGGTATGTGCGTTGTTCTTGATGCAGGTGCCAATATTGGGTGTGACGGGGCGCAACTGACCGAGTTCGCCGTCCTCGGCGAGGCTTATTACCGCGCGCTGTACGGCACGGGGCGGCCAACAATAGGCTTGCTCAATAACGGTACCGAAGACGGTAAGGGTACGGATGTGGTACGTGCGGCGCATGAGAGATTGTCCGAGAGTGAGCTTGGGCTCAACTATATCGGTTTTGTCGAAGGCACGGATATCTCTATGGGAGATGCGAATGTCATTGTTACGGACGGTTTTTCGGGGAATATCGCCCTTAAAACGGCGGAAGGTACCGCGAAGCTGATCGGTCACTTTTTGGAGCAATTATTTACAGCCTCGCCGCTGGCCAAAGTCGCGGGGCTTATCAGTAAGCCGGTTCTCAATCGTTTGAAGTCCCGTATCGACCCGCGAACGCTTAACGGCGGTGTCTTTTTAGGCTTGAACGGCTTGGTTATCAAGAGCCATGGGGGCACAGACGCTATTGGCTTTGCAAATGCGCTCAATATCGCCGCAAATCTTGCCAAGAGTGATTTTATGGATGAAATTGACCGCACGCTTACGGCGCTTCATGATGAAGATGATAATATCGGGTTTATATTATGAACGGTATAAAATCAGTCGTCAAAGGCGTGGGGCACTATTTGCCTGAACGTATTGTGACGAATACAGAACTTTCCACGCGTGTTGATACGTCTGATGCATGGATAAAAGAGCGTTCGGGTATAGAGCAGCGCCATATCGCTGCGGAGACTGAATGCACATCTGACCTCGGTCTTGCGGCGGCGCGCGATGCGCTTGCTCATGCCGGAATGGACGCGCAGGACATTGATTTGATCGTTGTGGCGACAACAACGCCGGATTACACTTTTCCGTCGACAGCCACCTTGATCCAAGAGCGTCTGGGCATTCGTCACGGCGCGGCGTTTGATTTACAGGCCGTGTGCAGCGGGTTCATTTATGCGGTCAGCGTGGTCGATTCGATGCTCAAGACCGGTAGCGCCAAGAATGCTCTGGTGATCGGCGCGGAAACGTTTTCGCGTATTCTAGACTGGGAAGACCGCACGACATGTGTCTTGTTCGGAGACGGCGCGGGCGCGTTTGTTATGTCAGCAGAGCGGGGCGGTGATGCGGGCGTCTTAAACACTTACCTTCGGGCGGATGGCCGCCATAGAGAATTGCTCTATGTGGACGGCGGCCCGTCGAAAACGCAGACTGTTGGCCATGTCAGAATGATTGGAAAACAGGTCTTCCGTTATGCCGTGCGTGATATTTCTGATGCGATGAAACAATGCGCCGAGGCCGCCGGTATTGATGTGCATGATATTGATTGGTTCGTACCGCATCAAGCCAACCAGCGTATCCTCGACGGCGTCGCTAAAAAACTGAAGATACGGCCTGAACAAGTCGTGTCGACTGTGGCAAATCATGCCAATACATCCGCAGCGTCAGTCCCTTTGGCAATGCACACGGCGATACAGGACGGGCGCATACAGCGCGGACAATTAGTGATGTTGGAGGCCTTTGGCGGTGGATTTACATGGGGCTCAGCACTTTTACGCTATTAAATAAGCCTAAACCCCTGCCAAGGCTCATTATTTTCTTGCATCGCACGCATAAGTTTGGCTTAACTCTTCAACGATGAAAAGGGGTCGAATATGAGCAGGGGAACTGTGACTCGGGCGGATCTGACCGAAGCGATCTACCGCGAAATCGGTTTATCGCGGTCGGAGAGCGCTGAACTCGTAGAATCCGTGATTAATCACATTATCGATGCTTTGCTGAGAGGCGAAAGTGTTAAGCTTGCGGGATTCGGGACATTTTCCCTGCGCGACAAAGCTGAGCGGATGGGCCGTAACCCCAAAACAGGCAAAGCGGTGCCCATTACGTCCCGCCGGGTTCTCGCATTTAAGCCGTCGCAGGTTGTGCGCGAACGGGTCGATTCAGCTTTATCAAACAAGTCGTAATTGGAACGGCGCAATGAGACCTAAAACCACACGGGCTTTTAGAACCATCAGTGAAGCTGGCGAGGAGCTGGGTCTTCAACCGCATGTTCTACGGTTTTGGGAATCGAAATTTGCCGAGATTAAACCTATTAAACGCGGCGGCGGCCGCCGGTTTTATAGGCCCGAAGATATTGAATTGCTTCGCGGCATCAAAATTTTACTTCACGATGAGAAGCACCCGATTAAAGATGTACAAAAGCTTATTCGTGTCAAAGGGCCAGGCCGTGTCATTGAATTGGGCCGTACCGTTGAGCAGGCCGCTAAACCCAAAGAGGTCAAAGATACGGTTTTAATTCCTGAGCGGATACAAAACGCGGTGGATCAAGATGACGATTTTGAAGACAGTAAAGCGGCTTCTGAGAGCAAGACGGACGAACACATCGCCGAGCCCAGTGAACCTCGCTACGCTGATGATGAACAAGACGATGACGATGATGATGTTGACGTCGGACAGCTCGAAGACGCGATTAATTCACTGACGCTGTTGCGGGCTCGTTGGAAGACCTTTCGCAACACGTAAAGTGTATTAACTGACAAATGCGGCATCTTAGTCATTGCCCGATTTCCTGTTCCCGTTTATAGACTGCGCACAAGAAGGCAGTCGGTCACGGAGTGTGGCGCAGTCCGGTAGCGCACACGCCTGGGGGGCGTGGGGTCGTAGGTTCGAATCCTATCACTCCGACCATTGTTTCTTCTTATGCAAG
This sequence comes from uncultured Caulobacterales bacterium, assembly GCA_964352785.1. GTDB lineage: Bacteria > Pseudomonadota > Alphaproteobacteria > Caulobacterales > Maricaulaceae > JACOMS01. The sequence continues at coordinate 30,799 of CAYGTI010000020.1, read as the reverse complement.
GCTCATTTTTGCCTAAAACACAGGATAAGAATGTCCCCATATTCATATCACCGCAGCGACAGAGCGATACAGAGATGGCTGTTTTTTGTGATGGTCTTGGTGATTTTAATGATCGTGCTGGGCGGCGCGACCCGGCTGACAAATTCCGGCCTATCCATAACAGAGTGGAAACCGATCTCAGGGGCATTGCCGCCTTTGTCACATGCGCAATGGGTCGAAGAGTTTGAAAAGTATAAGCAAATTCCTGAATTTATGGCGGAACATCCAGACATGGACCTTCTGGGGTTTGAATTTATATATTTTATGGAGTGGAGCCATAGGCAACTCGGCCGTTTGATTGGCTTGGCTTACGGATTACCCTTTTTATTTTTTGCGTTTCGCCGAAGATTACCCCGGGGGCACTTTCTACGATTTTTCTCAATATTGCTCTTGATCGGTTTTCAAGGAGCAATTGGCTGGTGGATGGTTGCGAGTGGGTTGGAGAATGGCCGTGTGGATGTCAGCCAATACCGGCTTGCTGTTCATTTGGGCATGGCTTTCATTATTTTGGGGTTTTTATATTGGACATGGCAGGATCAAAAAGAAGGCTGGGGGCCAAAAATGCGTAAATCTATTTTTGTCCGTATGAGCGCTCTTTTAGCGGTTGTGGTGTATATTCAAATTATTGCCGGAGCCTTCGTTGCGGGAACGCATTCCGGTAAGGCGTACAATACGTGGCCGCTGATGGATGGTGGTTTTATACCGTCTGGATACGGGGCACGAAGCCCTTTTTGGCGGAATCTGTTTGAAAATACGGCGGCTATTCAGTTTAATCACCGGGTGTTGGCTTACATTATCTTTGCACTCGTGATTTGGATGTGTCTGCGGGCCCGCCGTATGCGGCGGTTGCAGTCTCAGTCGATGACGTTGCTGACTTTGACGCTTATACAAATCGGACTAGGGATTTGGACGTTGCTGGCTTACGCGCCGCTCAGCTTGTCACTCGCGCACCAATTCACAAGCATTCTGGTCTTCTTGACCGCAATATGGCTTATGCGCTCAGCCCGCAGAGGGCATTAAAGACGTTATTGATCGGCAAGAGTGCGCGCCGCATATTCTAAAGAAATCATGACAAGACGTGGGGCCTTTTGATCTGCCAGCAAGATCATGCCTCCGGAAAAGACGGTTCCCATAGGCTCAGATGTAACGGCCATAAAATTAGCGTTTTCAAGACCTCTAATACTCAGGCCATCTTCGATCATTATATTATAGGCTGTCTCGCCGCGCACGAGAACGGGTGAACCTGACACTGATGTGAGCCCCGCTTCAAGTCCGCCTGATAAAAACACATATGACGTCAGCCCCGTCGAATGCGGTATGTCTTCTGCCTTTCCCAATCTTGTTCGTTGCCAAATTGACTTGTTTTTCATGCGGGTTTTAACAAATACAGTCGACGTTTCACCCACTGAGCAGGACATAGCAGATTTTATATGTGCGTGTGCATCCCCTGTCGAAACCTCAACAACGCTGCCTTCTTGGATATTCAGCGATAGGGGACGTAATTCACCGGAGTTGGTCACGGCCCAGTCGCCGCCTTGGCAAAATGTTTGTATATCCGCTCCGTTTTGGGATGCGGGGACGGCTGTGAAGTCCTGCGCGTCATCCTCTTTGACAAACGCCGTTAACTGACCCGCCTCGTTCAGTGTCAATAAAACCGATGTCCCGTTAGACCGCTGCGAAGTCCAAATATCCGTGTAATCACCATGGGCTATTAAGATAGGTTCTTCGCCCTCGGTTGTTGTCTGCCATATACCGCCTTTTGTTGACAAGAGAATGATGTGTCCGGGAGGGCTGAGATTAAAACCAGATTCATTGCTCGCGAGCGTATTTGGCAAAAATGCGGCCTTCAACATAGGGCTAGGTAAACTGATATCGCCTGTAACTTTTAGGGAAAGTGTTTCAAACGCCGTAGAGTCAATGGGATTGTTCTCATCAGCCGCATTTGAGCACGCAGCGAGTATGACCGGTAAAAGAAAAATCAGTAGAAAGCGCATATCCTTGCGTAACAAGTCTATGACCTACCGTATATAGAAAAGCTGTCTATTGAGGCCGTTAGCTTAGTGTATGTGCGTACTCGGATGGTTTTATCTGGCGCATACTATTGACACGCTGTGAGAGCTTCCGTCCTATTTTCTCAAATTGCTCGATTTCAACATCTGTTAGTGAGTTATGTTGTAGTGACGATAATATACTCATAACCGCATCACATTTTGCGCCGTAGCGACCTGCCAACTCTTTCCCTTCCAAAGTCCCGTCAATAAGTTCACTGCGGTGATCAAAGGGTGATGGTTTTCGGTTTATAAACGCATGAGTTTCAAGTCTTTTGAGAGCTCGTGTGACCGTCGCTCGATCATATCGCAGGCGCTGCGCAACCATGGCGCCAGTTACGGCGGTTTTTTCTTGCGCAATGCATTCCAAAACGCGCATTTCGCGTAGATTTATGCCGTCAAATTCGTCGAACTCGGCCATGATGTGTTGACGTAGAATTGTGTGATAATCTTCGGATATTTGCATACACAGAAACAGAAACATGTTGTCCATGCTGAGTGTTTGCGGGTGATCTAAAAATAGATCTTGAGGTACATGCATCCTGCACTCCGTAAATTATGCCCCCAAGCACAATGACAGTTATAGGGGCATAGTTTTAAGGAACGCTTCAAGCTTATATTTAAATGTGTCTGATTGTTTATGGTTAACCGAAATACATTCAATTATGATGTGGCGAGATGCAGGGCGGCAACTGTTTTACTGCCATTTTGCAATGACTTTGCGAGATCGAGCAGATGCTTACGTGGGGCTTCGCCCATGGAATAATAGGCCCGCACAAGATCCATGGTCTCTTTCTTGGAGAGCACGTCCGGCGCGATAAATTCCATATCGCCGTCCTCAAGCTCGTCGTCCATCAGGCCTTCGTAGAAATACTGGATCGGCACAGACAGGGCTTCGGAAAGCTCGAACAGTCTTGCGGCGCTGATGCGGTTGGCCCCGCACTCATATTTCTGGATTTGCTGAAACCGAATGCCGACCTTATCGCCTAGCACTTGTTGCGTGAGGCCTAAAAGCCGGCGGCGGCGGCGCAGACGTTTGCCGACATAATAGTCTATTTCGTTGGTCATAATCATCCTTGCCAATCGCCGTTATATAAATGAGCCGTGGGAGAACAGCTTCGCCGTTAAGGAGAGCAAGCTTCGTGCCAAGTCTTGTCACGGTTGTTCCCCGCAAAAGGGAGCGGAAAGGGAATTTTTAGGCGACTTTAGTCAAGGAACGGGTCTGAATCATTTCAAATTGACACACTATTTTAAAAGATGGGGCCGGATTTTAAATAAAGAGAGTGACAGAATGCCTGAATTTTCTATGCATGGCACATGAGCGCACCTATCAAAACGTCTACTCTTATTATCGGTACCGGGTTTGGCGGTCTTTGTATGGGGGCGAAGTTAAAGGCGTCGGGCGAAAACAATTTCATCATTCTGGAAAAGGCGGATGGCGTCGGGGGAACATGGCGCGATAACCGATATCCCGGCGCTGAGTGCGATATTGCCTCTGTTCTGTATTCATATTCGTTTTACCCAAATCCAACATGGGATTTTAAATGGGCGAGGCAAAAGCAAATCCTGTCTTATTTAAACAGCTTCACCGACGATATGGGGCTTCGCCAGCATATTCGGTTTAGGCAAAAAATATCAGACGCGCATTTTGATGAAGATAAGAAAATATGGGTTGTGGGCAGTGTTTCGGGTCAAATATACCACGCGGCTTTTCTCATAATGGCTCTGGGGCAACTTCATGAACCGCAAGTGCCGAATTTTAACGGGCAAGACCTTTTTGAAGGCCCGCAGTTTCACACTGCGCAGTGGCCAGAGAATATAGATGTCTCGGGCAAGAAGGTTGCCGTCATTGGTAATGCCGCGAGCGCGATTCAGGCTATCCCCGAAATCGCACAGACGGCGGCTCATGTCACAGTTTACCAGCGTACAGCGAACTGGATTATTCCCAAACGGGATCGTCCTTATATGCGGATTGAAAAAGCTATAGCTAGATTTTTACCCGGCTTATCCAAACTATACCGCGGGTTTTGGTTCTGCGTTGGGGAATATTTTATCTTTCCGATAATCAAGGGCCGAAAATTACAATCCAGACTGGGCATGGCTATGTCTCGACGTGAAATGCGGCGGCACATCAAAGATCCTAAAATTCGCGATAGCTTGACCCCGGGCTATCCGATTGGAGCAAAACGTATTTTGCTTTCAGAAAAATACTATCCGGCTTTGGCGCGCGCCAATGTTGACCTCGTGACATCGCCGATCACATCTTTGAATAAAGACGGGGTAGAGACGCAGGCCGGGAATATTACGCATGACATAGTCATTTATGCGACAGGCTTTAAAACGCATCCATTTTATAATAATGTATCCATTAGGGGCGTTGGGGGTAAAACGCTTAACGAAAAGTGGGGCGAGGGCGCTTTTGCCTATTCCGGCGTTGCAACTGCGGGCTTTCCGAACCTCTTTATGCTGTACGGGCCCAATACGAACTCAGGACATACGTCTATCGTATTTAAGCTTGAAAGTCAGGTGGGCTATATTTTGAAACTCCTTGAGCGCAGCAATGGCCGCGTCATCCAAGTAAGTATAGAGGCAGAGACAGCCTATAATAATGAGATGCAGCAGCGACTTGCAACAACTGCATGGGCAAAAATTGATAAAAGTTGGTACAAGCAAGGTGATAAAATTGATCTGAATTGGCCAGGCAGCGCACTAGAATATCGCCGCCGAATGAAAACGCCGATATGGCAGCATTACAGTTTTAACTAAGTGAGGTGCCCCATTGATATTAGGTTTGTACGGGTTTCACGGGTCTATATTGCATCCGAAAATTCGCGGTCAGCTATGTTTGCGGCGCAGTTAATATCATGAATTAACTATATTACTTAGAGTTATACTAACACTGTAGGTTTATGCAGTGGATTGAAGAGTGTTTCGGGGGCGAAATCCTTCTTGCGATCAGAAAGCGAGCTAACGCATGCAAGATTTAGTAAAACGGTATGTAGGCAACGTGTCTGGCGCATCGGCGGTCGAATATGCTCTGTTTATGGGGCTCGTCGGACTAGCCGTCATTGGCGGAGCTAAACTGTTTACCGGGCAACTCTATTCGCAATGGGAATTTACAGAAAATACCTTCAAAAACAGTGTTCAGTAAATAAGTTGTGCCAGCTCTAGAGATTTTTAACAATAAAAATTAGCGAAATCATAACGCCTAGTGATTAATTTCATGTCTACTTATTCTCTGAAAGCCTATTGGGATGCAAACACGTGGGGTGTAGAGTGACGAACTTAGTTTCGAAATATGTAAGCGATGAGTCGGGCGCGACGGCCATCGAATATGGCCTTTTGGCGGCGCTTATTGGAATTGCCATTATTGGCGGAGCGCGGCTGTTTAGTACGCGGCTGACGGAGCAGTTCGGGTTTGTTTCAAACACTCTAACAACGGGTTAGTCGCCTTAGCTTTCTTCCCTGAGACTATTTTACATTTATTTTAAAGCCTCTGTGCCCTAAGCGGGTATGTGGAATCTTATACCTCAGATTTACAAAAATTACCTGCCATCATTTTGGCGGGCGGTAAAAGCGCGCGGATGGGGTTTGATAAAGCTGCGGCGCGGCGCGGCAATCAGCGCCTCATTGATATCGTTTATCGCAGACTTGAGTCGCAGTGCGGGTCGGTCTTAATCTCTGGTCAGTCTGACTATGATCTGGATATTCCGTATTTTACAGACAGCAGTCATGTCCCTCACGGCCCCGTCGGCGCTATTTTAACAGCCGCCGCCGTTTTGGGCGAGCAGCCTTCAGGTTTTTTTACAGCCCCTGTCGACGGCCCGAATGTACCGGATGATTTATGTGAGCGGTTATACGCGCCAAGCTCTAGCTGTATCGCGGCCGATAAGACAGGCACTCATCCGACATTTGGCTGGTGGAGGATGGCTGACTTAAACAACGCCCGAAAAAACATTGATGCCCGCGATTCGATCTCTTTAATGGCTTTGGCTGAAATGTGCCAAGCAAACCCTATCATGTGGAGACAAGAGGATTGTTTTTTGAATATTAATACACAAGATGAGTTTGACGCCTTTTTGAAGATGTGACCGTCAGGTTTTATATGCGTAAAACACGCCGTCTCGGTTCATCTACTCGGCGGTTAATCAAACCGCGTCTTTGTAGGGGCAGGCTACGCTCTATAACTTGTGGCCCGCTTTTCATGTCGACGTTGGCGGAATGGTTTTCATTCCCAACCCAAAAGCTACAACTCATACCGTCTATGTCCGAAAACAATCAACGAACGCTCGGCACGTATCCCTTTTATCATTCGAGGGCGAGTGTTTCAAATTTTGTAGTAGAGTTACAGTTTGCATCGGGGGCATTTGAGACATTAAGCAAGTGGCTTAAAGCTCAAATTAATCAGCTCACTGATCTGGACAAATCCCTATAGTGAATTTTTATACTCCCGTTCAGCGAGGACGCGGGAAATAATTGCGGTGTCTGACGTCAGACAGTGAGCATTATTAACTCTCAAAGAGAAATAGTGGCGGGTGGGGAGGGATTCGAACCCCCGGTAGGCTCTCACCTACGCCGGTTTTCAAGACCGGTGCTTTCAACCACTCAGCCACCCACCCGCAGACACGGGCGGGATAGGCGATTTTTCGCGGGCTATCAAGTGTAATATGCGTGTTTTGTGGTGTTCATTTGCCCGCGTGGTCAAGCCTGCGGCCTTTGAGGTCTTTGGATGGGGACTATCAGCGTTTTATATGGCCGTGATGGCGTAATCTATTCGAAACTTTCCTTTGCGCCGTGCTGTGTTTCCTGATAACCCCCGCTTGCAAAAGCGATAGGAGACTCCGATGGAGATTCGAGAAGGACTTACCTTCGATGACGTGCTTTTGCTGCCCCGCGCGTCAAATATACTTCCGGCTGAGGCTGTCCTTAGGACACGTCTGACCCGCGGTATTATGATCAATGTGCCGCTTGTGTCTGCGGCGATGGACACGGTGACCGAGGCGCGCCTTGCCATTGCTATGGCGCAAACGGGCGGAATTGGCGTTATTCACCGTAACCTGACAACCCAAGAGCAGGCCGAAGAGGTCCGCAAAGTTAAGCGCTACGAGTCGGGTATGGTGGTTGATCCTGTCACGATCCATCCTGAAGCGACGCTGGCCGAGCTGCGGGCATTGTCGCAAAAGCACAAAATTTCCGGCATTCCCGTCATAGAGAAAGACGGAAAGCTTGTGGGTATTGTGACAAACCGAGATGTCCGCTTTGCGTCTGATCCGTCGGAGCGTGTCAGGGATTTGATGACGCGCGATGTCGTCACCGTGCTGGAGGGCGCGAGCGAAGAATCGGCGCGGGCGCTGCTGCATAAACACCGGATTGAGCGCCTGTTGGTTGTTGATGAGGATTACCGCTGTGTGGGCTTGATCACCGTCAAGGATATGGAGAAGGCGGAGACGTATCCGAATGCCTGTAAGGACGCGAAAGGCCGCCTCCGGGTGGCTGCCGCGTCGACTGTGGGTGATGCGGGTTATACGCGTGCTGTTGCATTGATCGCGGCCGGCGTTGACGCTGTTGTCATTGATACGGCGCACGGGCATTCTATCAAAGTGATTGAGCAAGTTGCGCGGATCAAATCTGATTTCCCAAATACGCAAGTCATCGCGGGCAATATTGCGACAAAAGCGGCCGCGCAGGCGCTAATTGATGCAGGTGCAGATGCTTTGAAAGTGGGTATTGGGCCGGGGTCAATTTGCACAACCCGCATCGTCGCGGGCGTGGGCGTACCGCAACTAACGGCGATTATGGACGTTTGTAGCGCTGCAAAAGCGGCTGGCGTTCCTGTTATTGCGGATGGCGGTATTAAATACTCTGGCGATATGGCCAAGGCACTGGCGGCTGGCGCGGAATGCTGTATGGTCGGGTCATTGCTTGCGGGTACAGAAGAAGCGCCGGGCGAAGTGTTCCTTTTCCAAGGGCGCTCTTATAAATCATATCGGGGCATGGGATCGGTCTCGGCAATGTCCCGCGGCTCTGCGGATCGGTATTTCCAAAAAGAAGTGTCTGACAGCATGAAGCTTGTACCCGAGGGTATTGAAGGCCGCGTAGGGTATAAAGGCCCCGTTGAGCCTATACTCTATCAGCTTATCGGCGGCGTTCGCGCCTCTATGGGTTACACAGGGTCGGCTTCGATCCCTGACCTTCATGAAAATGCGGAGTTTGTGCGGATCACTAACGCTGGTCTGCGCGAAAGCCACGTGCATGATGTCTCAATCGCGCGCGAGGCGCCAAATTACCAAGCTCCGGGATAATATAATGGAACCAACTGATATTTTCAAACCCGCGATTATTCAAGCCGGGGTAATGATTGCCATAACGTTTTGGCTCGCATGGGCGCGTATAGGTTCTCTGGTGCGCGGCAAAGTCTCCCGTAAAGATGTGGCTAAAAACGGGTGGCAAGGCTGGATTAAAAACGCTGGGGATAATTACTCCAATCAATTTGAATTGCCGATCTTGTTTTTTGTGATTTGCATCTTTTTCTTTTTAACAGGCCAAGTCACCCAAATGGTGGTATATTTGGCATGGGCATTTGTTGCATTGCGTATCTTGCATGCGCTGGTGCACCTCTCGGTGAATATAGTTTTACTCCGGTTCCTTTTGTTTTTTATCGGGGGATTGGTTCTCACTGTGATGTACATTATTTTGTTAAAGGCAGTTTTTTAAATGCGGCTCGGCGGGCGCATACAGGCCGCAGCTGAGGTTCTCGAAGACGTTCTGGAGCGCCGTACACCCGTGGCCATGGCATTGCGGGATTGGGGTAAGGCGCACCGGTTTGCAGGATCAAAAGACAGGTCTGCGATTGGTAACTATGTCCATGATGCTTTACGCTGTAAGTCTTCGCTGGCATGGCGGATGGATAGCGAGTTGCCGCGCGGACTCGTTCTCGCCGTAGCAGTTTTCATGAATGGGCATAAACCCGAAGACTTATCGGCAAGTTTTGCTGGCGATAAATTTGCCCCGAAACCTATATCTGATCATGAGATGTCATGCCTTAACGGCCGGATATCACTCAATGATGCGCCCGAGTGGGTGCAGGCGGATGTCCCAGAATGGCTTTGGCCGGCTTTTTCCAATAATTTCGACGAAGACGCCGTCGATGAAGGGAAAGCATTGACCAAGCGGCCCCCGCTAGATTTGCGCATGAACCGTATCAAAATTGAACCAGAGGCGGCGCTGACTGCCTTGGCGGAATACGGCGCTGTGCCTTGCGCTATATCTCCGGTTGGTTTTCGCGTTGCGCCGCCCATTGGAGATGGGCGTCTGCCTAACCTGCAAGTCGAAGAAATATATCTGACCGGGAGCGTCGAAATTCAGGATGAAGGCTCGCAGATCGTCAGCCTTCTGGTTAATCCTCAACCGGGCGATAAAATTCTCGACTATTGTGCGGGCGGCGGAGGTAAATCCCTTGCCCTTGCGGCAGAAATGGCCGGTCAAGGGAGGGTGCATGCCTTCGATATCGATAAGCGCCGTCTTGCGCCGCTGTATGAGCGCGCTCAAAGAGCTGGGGCGGACATTGTGGATATTCGTCAACCGCCGCTCGGTAGCCTGACCAATTTGTTCGAGCAAATGGACAAAGTTCTTATAGATGCCCCGTGCAGCGGAGTTGGGACGTGGCGCCGTAAACCTGATGCAAAATGGCGTTTAAGCGAGGATGCGTTGCAGCGCCGTTTGAAAGAGCAGCGTTTGGTTTTATCCCAAGCTAAAAACTATGTGCGCCGAGGCGGACTTATGTTCTATGTCACGTGCTCGATGTTGGCCGAAGAAAATGAGGCGCAAGTCTATCAGTTTCTCGAAGATAATGACGGTTTTGAACTCTTATCAGCCGGTGAAGTTTGGGAAGAAAGGTTTGGAACGGACGCGCCCAAACCTTGGTCAGAGGACGGCCTGACGGTCACTTTAACTCCGGCGTCAACGCAGACAGATGGATTCTTTTTCTCTGTTATGGAACGCAAAGCAGGATAATTTATGCAAACCGATCATGAACACCTTTTGATCATAGATTTTGGCTCTCAGGTTACAAAACTGATTGCTCGCCGTGTTCGGGAAAGCGGTGTCTATAGCGAGGTTCATCCTTTCAATAAGGTGGATGCGGCATTTTTAAATAAATTCAAACCAAAGGCTATTATTCTCTCCGGCGGCCCTAATAGTGTCACGGGCGCGGCTAGCCCATTTCCAGACATGGCAGTTTACGACTACGGTGTGCCCATATTAGGGATATGTTATGGACAACAGGCCATGTGCGCGCAGCTTGGCGGCTCTGTTGAGCAAGCAGATGAGCGCGAATTTGGCCGCGCAGATATAGATATGGTCTCCGACTGTGATCTTTTCACGGGTCTTGGCACCCAAGAACGTGTGTGGATGTCACATGGTGACCGGGTAAATAAAATACCTGAGGGTTTTGAAATTATTGCAAAAACGGCCAGCGCTCCATTTGCAGCGATTGCAAACGAGTCCCGCCAGTTTTATGGCGTACAGTTCCATCCCGAAGTGGTGCATACCATCAATGGGGCGGCAATGCTCCGTAATTTTACGCACACCATAGCAGGGTTTAAGGGTGATTGGAGCATGAAGGCCTTTAAGGGTGAGGCCATTGCTGCCGTTCAAAAGCAAGTCGGCACCGGAAAGGTCATTTGCGGACTGTCGGGTGGGGTCGATAGTTCAGTCGTTGCTGTTCTTTTGCATGAGGCCATTGGCGATCAACTCACATGTGTTTACGTCGATACGGGTATGATGCGAAAAGGCGAGTCGAAGCAAGTTATCGATTTGTTCTCAAAGTATTATAAAATCAACCTTATCCATGTGGATGCTGGCGATGAGTTCTTGGATTTGCTTGAAGGTGTGAGTGATCCTGAGAGAAAACGTAAAATAATCGGCGGGGCTTTCATTGATATTTTTGAACGCGAAGCGAAAAAAATCGGCGGCGCGAAATTTTTAGCGCAAGGTACGTTATATCCGGATGTCATTGAAAGCGTCTCATTTGACGGCGGGCCGTCCGTTACGATTAAATCACATCACAATGTTGGTGGCCTTCCCGAGCGTATGGATATGGATCTGGTCGAACCCTTGCGAGAATTATTCAAAGACGAAGTCAGGGTCTTGGGCCGCGAACTCGGCTTGCATGAAGATTTTGTTGTCCGTCACCCGTTTCCGGGTCCGGGCCTTGCGATAAGGTGTCCCGGTGTTATTACGCGGGATCGTTTGGATATCTTGCGCGAAGCTGATGCTGTTTATCTCGATCAGATAAAAAAGCACGGTCTGTACAATGAGATTTGGCAGGCTTTTGCTGTTATTCTTCCGGTTCAAACTGTCGGTGTTATGGGGGATGAGCGCACATATGAAAACGTCTTGGCGCTGCGCGCTGTGACGTCAACGGATGGCATGACGGCCGATTACTACCCGTATACTCATGATTTTCTAAGTGAGACCGCGACCCGCATTATCAATGAAGTGCGCGGCGTTAATCGGGTGGTCTACGATATTACATCGAAACCCCCGGGCACAATTGAGTGGGAATAAAGTGACTCTGTTTTTTTTAACCTTGAATAACTTAGTTGATTATTTGCAACACTGATGTAAATTAGAGACAGTATGTAATAAGGTGCAGTGTTAGAAACCAGATGGCCAGCCAGAAAGATGGACAGACGGCGCCGATAAATGCGGCGGGGCGATTTGCCCGCACGCCACAAATAGTACAATCCGCTTTTTTCGGGATTTTGTTTTCTACCGCGATCTCTTTGACGGTACTTGGCGCGCTGTATGCGGTGTCCGATAATCCGTCCCGCACAGCGCAAGCTTATCCGATTTTGGTTTTTAACATGATATTGATCCTGTTTTTGGGGGTCTACATGGCCATTCGGATATGGAATATTTTGTTTGCCAAAAAAAGACGGCGATCAGCCCCTTTACTGCATCGGCGGTTTGTTTTGTTTTTCAGCCTTGCTGCGCTTATTCCGGCGATAGTGGTTGGGTTGTTCTCGACATCATTTATCTCGCGAAATATTAATAATGTTTTTGGTGATGATGTCGAAATTATACTTGAGAGTTCCTATGAATTTCTAAACCGTTATGTTGGTGACGAGTTGCGGGGTTTGAGGATTGAACTGATTGAAACGGAACGGTTCCTTGAGAGAAATCGAGAAAATTTCGACAATCGGATCTCTTACACGTTTTACCTTGAGCGGTTCTCGCGGGGGCTGAATGTCGATGCGATCTATGTGGTGAATAGGGAAGGGGTTATCTATTCCAGTGTTGTGAGTGCTCGTAAACCTGAATTTCGCATTCCTATGCCTTATATTTTTGATTACATCGGGCGAACTGGCAATGTCGGCGTACAAACACAGGATGAAAATGACTATCTGGTCGGACTGACGAAGCTGCAAGGCTATGATGACGTCTACCTGATGGTTGGTCGATATTTGAAGTCCAATGTTGGTGTTTTGTCGAGTTTAACCGGCATCCAAGACACAAAAGATTCTCTTGTGCGGCAGCAAAATGAGCAGAGCTATATGCGCCGTATTTTTCTTTTAACCTTGATGGAGACCGCTCTGTTGGTCCTGATTGCGGCGGTGTGGTTAGGTGTTTTATTGGCTAATACAATTATTGAACCTTTGGGCCGAATTATTTATGCGGCTGAGCGTGTTCGCGGAGGTGATTTGAGCGCGCGTGTGAGCGTCAAACGTGATTGGGGAGAGATGTCTGATTTAGGCAGCGCTTTTAACCGGATGACGCGGCAACTTAGTACGCAGCGCGAAGACCTTATCCGTGAGCATGATATTTCCGAACAACAAAGACAGTTCTCAGAAGCCGTTCTGTCCGGAGTGACGGCCGGTGTTATCGGCCTTACGCAAGATGGCCGTATAACGCTACTCAATGCGTCAGCCGAGCGGATGACAGGTTTTGAATCCCGTTATGTTTTAGGGCATCCGATTGACAGGGTTTTTCCTGAGTTTGCATCTGCTTTCAATGCTGCTAGAGAAAATATTGAAGGTCGTTTCGATCATCAGGTCAATCTTGAAACCCCTTTAGGGCTGCGCAATTTTGATCTACGCATTTCTGCCTATGAGGGTGCACGCTCGGACATAGGCTGGGTTTTGACATTTGATGATATGACCCGCTTGGTGGCGGCACAGCGGCATTCGGCTTGGCGCGAGGTGGCGAGGCGAATCGCGCACGAGATCAAAAACCCTTTAACGCCTATTCAGCTCTCAGCCGAACGCCTGAAGCGCAAATATCAAGGCAAGATCACAACTGACCCGGATGTTTTTGAAAATTGCACAGACACGATTTTACGCCAAGTCGGAAGTCTGGAGCAAATGGTCAATGAGTTTTCATCCTTTGCCAGGATGCCGGCACCTGATCTGTCCGCGACGAATTTTCAGGATTTAGTGACATCAATACTTTTTGAGCAGGGTGTTGCGTTCCCGGACGTTAAATTCACCACGAAAACGGATGATGCGTCTCCGGTGTGGGTGTCCTGTGATCAGCGCCTTTTGGCACAAGCTCTCACGAATATTTATAAAAATTCCGCTGAGTCCATAGCATCACGGGTTGATAATGCCGGGTTGGATAATCCTGACGGCGTCATTATTACCGACATTCTCAGACAAGGGCAGGACGTTAAGATCACGATATCTGATAATGGTCGCGGTTGGCCTTACCCGGACATTGAACGTGTTCTGGAGCCTTATGTGACAACGCGTAATGAAGGCACAGGGCTTGGCCTTGCGATTGTTAGGCGAACAATAGAAGACCACAAGGGGCGGCTGTCTCTTAAAAAGCGTTCAGACGGCATTTCCGGAGCTTGCGTTGAAATTGTTCTGCCCGTTCTCTCCATATCCGACGTTGAAGCTGTAGATTTATCGCCTATTAAAGTAGCGAGTTCACATGAAATATGATGTATTAATCGTTGAAGATGAAGACGATATTCGAGAAACTGTCGCAGGCATATTGTCCGATGAGGGTTATGACGTCCGGCAAACGGCGAGTAGCGAGGCTGCGCTCGAGTCGGTTAAATCCCGCGTTCCATCGCTCGTGATTTTAGATGTTTGGCTCAAAGACAGTGCTATGGACGGTATTGAAGTTCTGGATTACTTAAAGATAACCCACCCCTCACTTCCCATTATTATCATAAGCGGTCACGGAACCGTGGAAACGGCTGTGTCAGCTATTCGGAAAGGCGCCTTTGACTACATCGTTAAACCTTTCAAGTCTGAAAAACTACTTGTAACGGCGACACGCGCTCTGGAAAATGCGCGCCTGAGACGTGAAAATGAAGAGCTTAAAGGGCGCTCGGCGACTGATGACGAACTGATCGGTCATTCAGCAACAGTTTGCCAGTTGAGATCAAGAATTACGCGGGTCGCGCCGACAAATAGCCGGGTGCTGATAACAGGGCCATCAGGATCAGGTAAAGAACTTATTGCACGTATTTTACATAATAAATCCAGCCGTGCCAACGGGCCGTTCATGGCCGTCAATGCGGCCTCGATGGTTCCTGAGCGCGTCGAAGAAGAGCTTTTTGGTGTTATGAGTGAAGACGGACATAGCGTTAAATCTGGTCTCTTGGAGAAGGCTCATAACGGCACGCTTTATCTGGACGAAGTCGCTGATATGCCGCTTGAGACGCAAGGTAAGCTTTTAAGGTTGTTAGTGGAGCAAAGGTTTCAGCGTGTAGGTGGAGAGGCAAATGTTCAAGTTGATGTGCGCGTCATTACCTCTACATCAAGAGATATAGAAAAAGAGGTGGCTATGGGGCGGTTTAGAGAAGATTTGTATCACCGTTTAAATGTGATGCCGCTCTTGTCTCCGCCGTTGACAGAAAGGCGTGAAGATATTCCGGATTTGGTTGAATATTTTATCCGCCGGTTATCATTTTCGACGGGATTGCCAGCTCGCAAGATAGGGGAGGACGCTATGGCGGCACTCCAAGCGCATGATTGGCCCGGAAATGTGCGACAGCTTCGCAATAATGTAGAGCGGCTTTTAATTTTAGCGACCGGAGACCCGTCCCGGCCAATCACACTCGAAACTCTTCCTCCAGAGGTCTCTGTTGTTCGCACAGCCACTGGAAATTCCAAGAATGAGCGGATGATCTCACTACCATTACGTGATGCACGTGAGCATTTTGAACGTGAGTATTTGCAGGCACAAATCGAACGCTTTGGCGGGAATATTTCCCGCACAGCGTCGTTTGTGGGTATGGAGCGTTCCGCTCTTCACCGAAAGCTTAAATCACTAGGGGTCAACGCGTCCAGCCGTGCACCTGAGGATCAATCATGAAGATTATTATTTGCGGTGCAGGTATGGTTGGGCAAGGTATTGCGGCCCGTTTGGCCAGCGAGAATAATACGGTAACTGTCGTCGATCTTGCGCCTGAACTTATTCGCAATATTACTAATAATCTGGATGTACGGGGGATCGTTGGTCACGGCGCACACCCAGAGGTGCTTAAGCGCGCCGGTATTGATGCGGCTGATATGCTGATCGCCGTCACCTATTCAGATGAAGTCAATATGGTGGCGTGTCAAATCGCACATTCCCTGTTTAACGTACCAACAAAAGTTGCCCGCATCCGTGCACAAGCTTATCTCGATCAAGAATGGCAAGATTTATACAACCGTGAGAACCTTCCTATTGATATTATTATCTCGCCGGAGGTGGAAATCAGCAAAGCCATACTGCGCCGCCTAAATACACCGGGCGCGTCAGATGTTGTTCCCTTTGCAGACGGGCGTGTCAAAATGCTTGGCGTCCGAATTGATGATGATTGCCCCATCATCAATATGCCAATTCGCCAAATTCCTGACCTTTTTACAAACCTACATGCGGTCATTGTGGGTGTAAGGCGAGACGGAGACATATTCACGCCTGCACCGGATGATCCTTTGAATGTTGGGGATGATGCCTATTTTATTGTTAAAACCGAGGACGCTAGCCGCCTGCTCGAAATCATTGGAACCGAAGGCGAGAAAGCCCGCCAAGTTGTCATCATAGGCGGGGGTAATGTTGGAACCTATGTTGCCAGAGAGCTTGAGGCTGTGGCCGGTGTGCGCACGCGCGTGATAGAAAAAGACAAAGACCGCGCTGAAGTTGCCGCCGGACTGTTAAAACGAACCGTCGTTTTGTGCGGTGATGCTATGAACGCTGATATACAGGAAGAAGCCGGAGTTCATGATGCTGATGTCGTGTTGTGCCTGACCAATGATGATAAAATAAATGTTTTGTCTGGCGTTTTAGCAAAGAAGCTCGGCGCTAAACGGTCTGTTAGTCTGATTAACGAAGTGTCGATGCAAAGTTTAAAAACCGAATTAGGTATCGATATGATTATAGATCCCAGAGCCACGACGGTCTCATCTATTTTGCGTCACGTGCGGCGGGGCCGTATTTTGGATGTGTTCGCTCTCGCCAGCGGCGGAGCCGAAGTCATGGAAGGCGAGGTTCTGGAGACATCGCCGCTCGTAGGTAAAACCCTGGGCGAAGTCGAGACTTTTGAAGGCATTGCGATCGGCGCAATTATTAACAACGACGTGGTGAAATACCCGGCCGCCGAATATATTATCAAAACGGCTGACAGGATTGTTTTACTGGCCGAGAAAAATAGCCTCAAACAGGTTGAACACATGTTCAGAGTGAATATGGACTACTTCTAGTGGCTCTAAACCGCATTTTTCAATGGATAGGTAACAGCTTTATCCTCGTGTCTTGCATGATGGCTTTAACCGCTCTTGGTGCCTTAATCATTGGTGAAATAAGTGAAGCCAGCATTTTTGGCGGTTTGACCCTTATTGTTGGCCTTGCAGGACTGATATTTGCTTTCATGACACGTGATACGCCGGGCCGCGAAAGTAACACGGATGCCTTGGCTTTCCTTTTGATCTTTTGGCTGGTCATGCCGTTTATTCTCTCAATACCATATCTTCTGCTGGGGAAGGTAAGCCATCCGTACACGGCTTATTTTGAAGCGGTTTCAGCAATTACCACAACTGGTGCAAGCACGCTGGATCCTGATAGTTTATCGGGGGCAATTCATATTTGGCGTAGTTTCCTGCAATGGATTGGCGGCGTCATATCGGCCACGTTTGCCGTGGTGATTCTCGCGGCCTTAAATCTGCGTGGTACAGGGGTGCACAGGTCAATGCTGTTTACTCTGAAAAAGGGTGAACTGTTTGAGCGTTTGGTGGGTATTGGCCAAATTATCGCGCTGATTTATGCGGGTGTTTCGTTGTTTTGTTTTGCCTGTCTTGCGCTTTCGGGTACACCAGTTTTTGAGGCTTTCTGCCTGTCTCTGACTTCTGTTTCGACAGGAGGATTGACGCCGCAGAGCGGTGTGTTGGCAGGGTATGTCAATCCTATAGGCGCGGCTTCGTTAGCACTTTGTTGCTTGTTGGGGGCCTTTAATGTGGCCATTTTATGGGATGCTATAAGACTGAGAAATTGGCGAAGCGTTGGAAACCTCTTTCGCGATGTGGAGTACAGAGCACTCGGCGTCTTGTTTTGCGGACTTTTCTTCGTCGGCTTTTTCTACACAGGATACCGGCACATTTTCACGATCTTTTTTGAAGGTATCTTTTTTGTAAGTTCCGCCGGGTTTGATTATCACGTCATTGGCATTGATATGGTTCCGCCTGTAATACTCATAGCTCTAGCGCTTATTGGTGGTTCGGCTCTGTCGACTGCCGGCGGAGTTAAGCTCATTCGTATATTATTGCTGTTTCGGCATCTTGAGACAGACCTTGGACGCTTGACGCATCCGTCTCGCATTGTCCCCGTCAGGTTTCGGGGGCAAATATTGCCTGACCAGGCATTTCTATCTATTTGGATGTATTTTTTTGGTTATACAATTGTTTTTGCATTAGGAATATTGGGATTGGCGCTTGCGGGTATGGACTATGAAATGGCGGTCGCGAGTAGCTCCGCTTCGCTTAGCAATATGGGGCCTTTACTTGATGCGACTATGCCCGAATATAGCTATGCAAGTTTTACAGTTCTGCAACAGATGATATCAAGTGCACTAATGTTGGTCGGCCGTGTTGAAGTTTTAGCCGCATTTGCGATTATGTCACCGGGATTGTGGCGTACTTAGGGGCTTCACAATCTATTCACAAAAGTCCGCGCAAATACTCTTGCATCTTCAAACGAACCGTCCTTTAATAGTGACACGTAATGCGCGTTGACCATATAAAAGCAAGAAAAAGGATATAAAATGTCAGGCGATAGAAAACAAAATCTGCAAGATACGTTTCTAAACTCTGTCCGTAAGGCAAAAACGCCTCTGACAGTTTTCTTGGTAAATGGTGTAAAATTACAAGGTGTTGTAACCTGGTTTGACAATTTTTGTGTCCTGCTGCGGCGGGATGGGCAGGTTCAGCTCGTATATAAACACGCAATCTCAACCATCATGCCTTCAGGCCCTGTTCAGATGTTTGAGCCGGAAGAGGATGACGCCTAGTGTCATTCACGTTAGTCCGGAAGCGAAAATTGAGCTGTTCTCACTCATTTTCCAATACGCTTCTGGGTATGATTTAACGTGAAATCCACGAGTTTGGCTTCAGAGCTTTAGCGTGATAGAACGCGAGCATAACCCCGAAATTGCTATTGTACTACATCCGCGCGGACAAATCGGTGCGGCTCAAGCAGACTATAACCTAACTGAAGCTGTTGGTCTGACGGAGGCGCTGGGCGTTGTCATAGCGCATGCGATGATTGTACCTCTTCGCGAGGTACACGCCAGCAAGTACTTTGGAGGGGGTAAAATAAATGAGATTGAAACGACGATCAAAGCGGAGTCCGCCACCATGGTTGTTGTCAACACGTCTCTGTCCCCGATTCAACAACGCAATCTGGAGAGGGCTTGGAAAGTCAAAGTTATAGACCGCACAGGTCTTATCCTTGAAATTTTCGGCCTCAGGGCTGCGACGAAAGAAGGGCGACTGCAAGTTGAAATGGCACGATTGGCCTATGAGCGTTCGCGCTTGGTTCGAACTTGGACTCATCTAGAGCGGCAACGCGGCGGGCAGGGGTTCCTTGCGGGGCCGGGTGAAACTCAAATCGAATCTGACCGCCGAGTGCTGGATGATAAAGTCGCGAAGCTTAGACGCGATTTGGAGAGCGTTCGCCGTACGCGCGGACTACAGCGCCAACAGCGCAAAAGGGCACCTGAGCGCGTCGTAGCGCTCGTCGGATATACAAACGCTGGAAAATCCAGCTTGTTTAATATTCTCACTGAAGGCGGAGTCTTGGCGAAAGACATGCTTTTTGCCACTCTCGACACAACACATCGCATACTTCCATTGCCGGATGGCAAGCCTGCTATTCTATCAGATACTGTGGGGTTCATTGCGGACCTGCCGACTGACCTTATCACTGCGTTTCGCGCGACGCTCGAGGAAGTGGCCGAAGCTGATTTACTTGTACATGTGCGAGATATCTCGGATCCTTTAGCCGAGACGCGCAAATCCAATGTCATGGATGTTCTTGCCCAGATTAATGCGGGCCCTGAACATGGTCAGGAGATGATAGAAGTTTGGAACAAAGCTGACTTGCTTGATCAAGCCAAAGTGAAAACTTTGTTGGAACGGGCGCTAGCATCTCAAAGTTTAGAAACGAACCTTTCATCTTTTGTCGTCAGTTGCCAAACAGGCATAGGCATAGATGATTTAAAGCAGGGAATTGAAGCTGCGCTGACAACAAAGGACGACGTCGTCGAAGTCGTTATCGGTCCTTCGGATTATAAAATTAGAGCGTGGCTGTACGAAAAGGGTCATGTGGTCTCTGAAACAACCCGAGATACGGGAGAATGTGACATGACCGTTCAACTTAGCGATTCAGATTCTGGAAAGTTGAAATCAAGGCACCCAAAAATATTCGTGACGCAACCGCTATAGCTAGCTCTCTTAGCGTTTTTTTGCTGCTTGCCAATGGCGTTCCATCTCATCGAGTGACAGGCTCTCAAGTGGTTTATTCTCTTTTCTTGCGGCGTCTTCAATGTAGGTGAAACGAGAGGTGAATTTTTTATTTGTGCGGCGAAGGGCTTTTTCAGGATCGACGCCTAGGCGGCGCGACAGGTTTGTAACAGCGAAGAGAAGATCACCGACCTCGTCTTCGATGGCGTCTTCATCTTTGCACTCTGCCGCCTCTGCGACTTCTTTGGCTTCTTCGATGATTTTGTCTAAAACACCCTCAAGATTGGGCCAGTCAAATCCGGCGCGGGCGGCGCGTTTCTGAAGTTTTTCAGCGCGCATGAGCGCGGGCAGTGCAAGAGCCACGCCGTCCAGCAGACTGTGATATCTATCGTCCGATTGAGCCGAGGACCGCTCGAGAGATTTCATATCTTCCCAAGCTTGTGTTTGCTCAAGGGCTGTGCGGCTCTCGCCGGTGTTAAAAACATGAGGGTGGCGCCGCACCATCTTGCGTGCCAAATCATCACAGACAGTGTCGAGGTTAAAATCTCCGGCTTCTTCGGCTATGCGGGCATGAAATATGACTTGAAAAAGAAGATCTCCCAGCTCTTCGCGCAGGGCCGGCATATCACGGCGCTCAATAGCATCGCTGACCTCATAAGCTTCTTCAATCGTGAAGGGCGCAATGGTTTCAAACGTTTGCTGGACATCCCACGGGCAGCCTGTCTTAGGCATTCGCAGTATCTCCATTAATTTCTTTAAGCGCTCGAGCGGAGTGCGTCCAAGAAAGTAGATATCTGTCATTTTCGATTTCGCTTGAGCGTCATCAAGACGAGCCCGCCAAGAATGAGCGCGGACGCACCGTACGATATCCAGACATAGAAACTATACTGACCAAAATCGAGCACTATAGAGCCTCCAATGTAATCTTTGCACCAGATGTGCTATCTTTGCGGCGTAGGTTTTGCTCCAGAATGTCCGCTTTGATGTTCTTTAGCGCTATCCATCCGAACAAGGCCGAGTAAGCGATAAACATAGTGAGAAGTGGCCATAACATTTCAGGTGGCAAACCCGGAGCTCCGATGTTTGATATCGTGGCGGGTTGATGCAGGCTGTTCCACCATTCGACTGAAAATTTGATGATCGGAATGTTGATAAAGCCGACCATGGCCAAGATTGCAGCGAGGCGCGCCGCCCGTTTTTTATCATCAATCATCTCCCATAAAAGGAGATAAGCAAGGTAGATGAAAAATAATACAAGAACGGACGTCATCCGCCCATCCCATTCCCACCAAGTCCCCCAAGATGTTTTCCCCCAAAGACTACCTGTCAAAAGAGCTAGGAATGTAAACGCGGCACCCGTTTTCGCGAACGCCCGGCCCGCACTATCTGCCAAATTATGCCGCCAAACAAAGCTAACGAAACTTGCAACAGTCAAAGCCGTATAGGCCATCATCGCGCCCCATGCAGCCGGAACATGGACATACATGATCCGAACGCTGTCGCCTTGTTGGTAATCCGGCGGAGACCCAATAAGAGACAGCCACAGGCCAACAGCCAAAGTGAGCAGGGCTAAGCCTCCAAAAATGGGGGATGCAATTTTTTCAAATCGCAAGAAGCGCTGCGGGTTTGCAAGCCAAGTGATCATAAACCTTACTCCAAATTCGATGAAATTGCGGCCGCGGCTGCAGGAAATCCGATTGCGCAGGCTATCAGGCTTATACCTGCAAGGGCTTGGAATTCCAGGCCCCATAATCCATGCGCCGCATAGCTGTCTACGGCGGCAACACCAAAAATCAGGGCTGGAATAATGAGAGGGGCCGTAATCAAGACACTGAGAAAGCTCCCCTCTGGCCGCCCGGCCATAATTGCTGCCGTCATAATGCCGTAAGCGACCAGCGCCGGGGCTGCGAAAATAAGGGAAAACATTAAACCCGTTATTTTGATGGCGGGTATTGTAAACGCGATCCCTGCCAAGGGAACGGCGATCAAGAGTGGTACAAAAATGCAGACAAAAAATGCCGCTGCTCGGCTCAAGACGATACTAATTGTCCCGACGCCTGATAAAACCAGTTGCTCAAGCGCGCCGTCATCAAGGTCGGATTGAAAAAGCATATTAAAAGCTAAAAGCAGACTAAACAGAACGGCAAGCCATATTAAAGCCGGGGAGAGAGGGCGCATGAAACGCGCGTCGCCGCCCAAGGCAATGGCGCAAAGCGTCAAAAATAACGCAAAGAAAATGAGCCCGAGTAACCACACAGCAGGACTGCGAGCGATGAGGGTTATGTCCCGGCGTATAAGTGTCCACATCACGGGGCCGCCAATGTTAAGACGGATGTCGGCCCTGAGAATGACCGGATCGAATCATGCGAGGCAACCAAAGCTGCGCCGCCTCGATCTATATGTTCGTTTATAATGTCGATAATGAGGCTTTGTCCGGCTGCATCCATGGCGGCCACAGGCTCATCCATAACCCAAAGAGGACGCTGACTGACGAGAAGGCGGGCAATCGCCAAACGCCGCTTTTGCCCCGCAGAGAGCATTCCTGTCTTAACGTGCGCTCTTTGGTGGAGGCCAACATGCTCCAACATATTGATTGGAGAGCCGTGATAGCTATAGAGACGCGCCCAGAACGTTAGTTCTTCGAGCGCTGTAAATTGACGCTTAAGAGCGTTACCATGGGCTTGGTAGGCGGTAATATGTTCGGCTTTGCAGGGATTACCTTCAGCGCGCCAGCTTATTGTGCCGCTATCGGGCATTGATAAACCTGCTGCGAGCCTCAAGAGGCTTGTTTTACCTATGCCATTAGTGCCTTGCACCCAAATTAGCCCGCCGGAATCCAAGGTGAATGAGAGACCGTTAAACAGTGGTTTCCTGCCGCGCTCGACTCTAACGTTTGATAAATTCAACGATATTTTAGGAAAAGCCTGCGACATGTACTTTTATTATAGCAGAACAACATGTGTGGTATAGTCTAATATATACCCGCTTCACCGGGTCACGTTTGATTTTTCAGCGTGATGAAACTATGTAAGCGAAAATGAGACCTAAACATCAAAACCGTAGACTTCTTGTTGTTGGCATATGTGCTACCGCTTTGTGCGTTGGCGCGTGGCTTATGTTTACGGCGCTCCAGAAGAACACCCAATTTTTCTACGACCCATCGGAAATTTTAACGGATGGATTTGTACCGCGTTCTACCGATATTCGGATTGGTGGACTGGTCTTGGAGGGCTCTGTCATCAAAGACGGCGGTTTAAAAACAACGTTTAAACTCGCTGATTTTCCTGATGCGCCCGATGACCCTATTATTGCCGATATTGCTGTGACTGTGTCTTATGAAGGTATTCTACCTGATCTATTCCGTGAGGGACAAGGTATCGTCGTGACAGGCGTGCTGAATGACCGTGATTATATGACGGCGACAGAAGTCCTCGCGAAACATGATGAGAACTATCAGCCCAAAAAATAGGGCGGTTTTTTTAGGCGAGAGTGGCGGGTGACTCAGCCGATGTGGGGCAACCAGGCCACCCACCGTGTCAAGCTTCTCAACTCAACATACCCATTATGCCGTTTTTTCTTTAAATTGAAACACAATTTGCTTGAAACTTCAAAAATAGTTTTTTGACGCTAAATTTGGCTTATCATTCGTGTTTAATATTGGCTTGATTGACAGAGAGCGGGTACAAACGAATACCCCGTGAGCCTTGAGCTTTAGCGCGCTGTAATCAGGTATTTGCTATTTACTTACGTGGCGTGTTTGTGCCTTTATTTTACGTTTTATGAGGTAATATGAAATGAGGGCTACTAATCCGGTTATGGCAATAACGGGCAATATCCATAATATTTTCTCACCTAAGACAGCGCCGAGCGCGTGAAACAGACCGAAAATGATAATTGTGTATAACAGGGCCGTGATTGCGATATAGGCGCAGAACTTTAAATAAGACACGCCAAAAAAACCACAGGCAACATAGGCTGGAATACGCGTTAGCGGAATAAACCTCGCAACAATTAACGTCGTGAACGTGTGGGTCAGGACCTTGTCTTGCATATTTGAAATATGTCTCTTTTCAGCAAAAACTTGTCCGCTTTTGTTTTTTAGCGCGGCCCAACCGATCCAGTATTTCCAGATGTCACTCATGAAGAGGCCAATACAAATCAGGATGAACACAGGGACTGTTTTTGCCACTTGTGTCACTGACAGGGTTGCGGCAGCGATCACGGCGGCATCTTCTTGCACAAATGGTCCAAAAAGAACGCCCAGATAGATAAGCCAAACTGGTGAATCAGTTAAAAAGTCTAGCAAAACAAAGCTCATAGTTTCGTTATAACGCACGGGTCAGTGCCATTAAGGGACATTTTCATAACTTAACAGCATAAAATCGTCTTGTTTCTTCAATGTCTCGTGTTGCGTCACGCGGCGCTCCGTGACATAAGGCGCTCCAAATTTCACCTGTGCACAAACGAATGCAAAGCGTGATGGCACATGCTAACACGTACTCACTTATATGCACTTGAATGATGGATAAGATTATGCAGATCGAAGAATTAAAAACCGAAGGCCTGAGCCGAACATATTCGGTCACAATCCCAAAGGAAGACCTTGCGGTAAAACTCGAGGCCAAAATAAAAGAGATGCAGCCGCAGGTGAGTCTCAAAGGCTTCCGCCCCGGTAAGGTTCCAACAAGTCATATTCGTAAGATGTTTGGTCAGTCCATCATGAAGGACGTTGTAGAAGACGTTTTAAACGAATCCAGCCAGCAAGCGATAAACGACAATAAAATCCGCCCGGCAGGTCAGCCAAAGATCGACTTACGCGCCAACGGCGAAGATGTCACAAAAGGTGAAGCTGATCTTGAATATCAACTGACTGTTGAGACAATCCCTGAATTTGAGCCGGTGGACCCGGAAAGCCTGAAATTCACGCGCCTGACCAGCGAAGTTGGTGATGAAGAGATGACAAAGCGTCTTGAAGAGCTCGCTGCTAGCCAAAAAATCTACAAGAAAAAAGCTAAAACAGCAAAAGCCAAAAAAGATGATGCGGTTTTGATAAACTTTGTGGGCCGTGTTAACGGTGAAGCGTTTGAGGGCGGAGCCATGAATGATCACCAGCTCGTCTTGGGGTCTGGTACCTTCATTCCTGGATTTGAAGACCAATTAATCGGTGTAAAAGCAGGCGATAAGTTGGACGTGACTGTCACTTTCCCTGAAGAATATCAGGCGGCTGATTTGGCCGGAAAAGAAGCAATCTTTGAAACTGAAGTTCTTGAAGTTCAAGGTGAAAAAGACGCTATCGTGGATGATGCTTTGGCTGAAAAGTTCGGCATGGAAAGCCTTGATAAGCTTAAAGACGTGATCAAAGAGCAAGTTGACGCGGAATATGAAACGCAGATTCGCATGAAGCTTAAGCGTGCTATTCTTGACGAACTTGATAAGAAACACGATTTCGATCTACCGCCAGGTATGGTCGAAGCTGAATTTTCAAATATCTGGCAGCAAGTTCAAAATGAAAAAGAAGCCGGTCAGCTTGATGAGGACGATGCAAAAAAGTCTGATGAAGACCTTGAAGGTGATTACCGGAAAATCGCCGAGCGCCGTGTTCGTTTGGGGCTTGTCTTAGCTGAGATGGGGCAAAAGGCTGATATTCAAATTTCTAATGAAGAACTTCAGCAAGCCATGATCGCTGAAGCGCGCCAATATCCCGGCCAAGAGCAACAAGTCATTGAGTTCTATCAGAAGAATCCGCAGGCGATCGCGCAGCTTCGTGCGCCAATTTATGAAGAAAAGGTTGTCGACTTGATTATTGAGAAAGCTAAAGTCACAGACAAAGTTGTCGATAAAGAGACGCTTTTTGAAGAAGACGCGATGATTTAGTGACTTGCACTAAATGATACAGCCTCAAGGTTGATATCGCAGAATTATTTTGAAAGCCCGCAGGAGTGATCTTGCGGGTTTTTTACGTTTCCGAGGTTCGTATTTCAGCAAAATCTATAAATCTGGCTTATTATCGTCTTTGGCCTTGAACAAATCTCAATCATATCAATATTGAGGTAACACTTTAAGGCAAGAATACTGCTCAAGCGGGAGTGATTCTCGTGTATGAACAACAAGGATACAAAATGCAAAATCATGAAGACATTATGAGCGCGCTCATCCCTATGGTCGTTGAACAGTCAAGCCGCGGGGAGCGCAGCTTTGATATTTTCTCCAGACTACTGCGTGACCGCGTTATCTTCCTTACAGGGCCCGTTGAAGACGGCATGGCAAGTATTATTACCGCGCAGCTTTTGTTCTTGGAATCCGAAAATCCGAAAAAAGAAATTTCCATGTACATCAACTCGCCGGGCGGTGTTGTGACAGCGGGTATGGCGATTTATGATACCATGCAGTATATTTCCTGTCCTGTCTCAACCGTCTGTATTGGCCAAGCTGCCTCGATGGGGTCTTTGCTCTTGTGTGCCGGCGAGCCGGGTATGCGCGTTGCGCTACCAAATGCACGGATTATGGTTCATCAGCCCTCCGGCGGTTACCGTGGTCAGGCCTCAGACATAGAGCGCCATGCGCGTGATATTATCGCGATGAAGAAGCGCCTAAACGAAATTTATGTCAAACATACCGGTCAGAAATATGACATGATTGAGAAAACCTTGGATCGCGATCATTTCATGACTGCCGAGGAGACGAAGGCGTTTGGTATCGTAGACCATGTTTATTCTAAGCGCGGTAAGGATGTTTAGAGTATTTGACAATATGTAACTTGCCGGGGGCTTTAAAAAATGTACCAATCCGTATATTGGTAAGGCCTAGGTAATAAAGCTGTCGTATTCTGAAACATATTTATGTGGAATATTTCGGCATTGCACTTGCAAGTGCGTCTGAAGGTGCATCAGAACGGATAAGATAATGAGCAAAACAACGACCGACTCAAAAAACACGCTTTACTGCTCATTCTGCGGTAAAAGTCAGCACGAGGTTCGCAAGCTAATCGCGGGGCCAACGGTGTTCATTTGTGATGAGTGCGTTGAACTGTGCATGGATATCATAAAGGAAGAGGGCAAAGGCTCTATTGCGAAGTCTCAGGAAGGTGTTCCGACACCGCAGGAAATCTGCGATATCCTTGACGATTACGTTATCGGTCAGGCTTATGCGAAACGTGTTTTATCTGTTGCTGTGCATAACCATTACAAACGCCTGAATCATGCGGCATTGGAGCCGGATGTTGAGCTTGCGAAATCAAATATTTTGCTCGTGGGCCCGACAGGCTGTGGTAAAACCCTTCTCGCTCAGACCCTTGCCCGGATTTTAGATGTTCCGTTTACAATGGCAGATGCAACGACTTTGACCGAAGCAGGGTATGTCGGTGAAGATGTCGAAAATATCATACTCAAATTGCTTCAGTCTGCCGATTATAATGTTGAGCGTGCGCAACGCGGCATTGTTTATATTGACGAAGTCGACAAGATTAGCCGTAAATCGGATAATCCATCAATTACCCGTGACGTCTCCGGCGAGGGCGTACAGCAAGCTCTCTTGAAGATTATGGAAGGCACCGTCGCCTCCGTTCCGCCCCAAGGCGGACGTAAGCATCCTCAGCAAGAGTTCTTGCAGGTGGATACCACAAACATTTTGTTTGTTGTTGGTGGGGCCTTTGCGGGTCTTGATAAAGTAATTTCAAATCGCGGCGAAGGCTCGACAATTGGATTTGGTGCCAAGATCAAAAATATTGATGATCGCCGTGTAGGCGCTATTTTGCGTGAGTGCGAACCGGATGATTTATTGAAATTTGGGTTAATTCCTGAATTTGTTGGTCGGTTACCTGTGATTGCCACGCTTGAGGATCTCGACGAATCTGCGCTGATTCAAATCCTTACCGAGCCCAAAAATGCACTGGTTAAACAATATCAGACGCTTTTTTCCATGGAGGACAATACACGTTTGAGTTTCTCTGATGACGCTCTAAGCGCGATCGCGAAACGGGCAATTGCGCGGAAAACGGGCGCGCGTGGCTTGCGGTCAATCATGGAAGGCATTCTGCTCGATACCATGTATAATTTGCCAAGCTATGAGGGCGTCGAAGAAGTCGTGATTAACTGCGAAGTCGTGAATGGGCAAGCTCAACCTCTGTTGATTTATGCCGATAAGAAACAGACAAAAGAGAAGGCGTCTTAGAGCGCCTTCCAATACATTGAATGGTGACTTTTTGCGTCGCGAAGGGTTGCAATTAACAACCTAGCATCCCACCTACGTAAATTAGTCGCGAGGACTTTATCGCGCCTGTAGTAAGGATGAATATGTCTGAAAACGTTACACTTCCAGTATTGCCTTTGCGGGACATTGTCGTTTTCCCGCACATGGTTGTTCCATTGTTTGTGGGCCGGGATAAGTCCATAAAGGCGCTGGAAGAAGTTATGCGGCTGGAAAAGCGTATATTCCTTCTAACACAAAAAGATTCTGATAAGGACGATCCATCGTCTGAGGACGTGCATCATAAAGGCTGTGTTGCAAAAATACTTCAACTTCTAAAGTTACCAGATGGTACAGTGCGAGTTCTTGTCGAAGGGGAAAGACGCGCCTCTGTCCATGAGTTTTTAGACCGTAAAGATTTCATCGAAGCCGACATTTCGATCACGGATGATATTATCGGAGATGCAACTAAACTTCAGGCTTTAAGAAATACAGTTCTTGAACGGTTCGAAACCTACGCCAAGCTCAACAATAAAATTGCCGACGAAGTTGTGACTTCTGTGAGCGAAACGGCTGATAGTTCCAAGCTATCTGACCTCATTGCTGTACATTTGAATGCAAAAATTTCTGAAAAACAATCCATTCTAGCTGAAGCGGGTATTGCGGAACGGCTTGAGGGTTTGTTGCGGCTAATTGATGACGAGCTTTCAGTGTTAAAAGTCGAGAAAAAGATTCGCGGCCGCGTAAAACGCCAAATGGAAAAAACGCAACGTGAATATTACCTCAATGAACAAATGAAGGCTATCCAAAGTGAGCTTGGCAATGGCGAGGCCCCGGATGAAATGATGGAGCTTAAAAACCGTATTGAGGAGACAAGGTTTACTAAAGAGGCGCGGACTAAAACTGAAGCCGAGCTTAAAAAACTCAATCAAATGAGCCCGATGTCCGCTGAGGCTAATGTGTCGCGTAATTATATTGACTGGATGTTGTCTGTGCCTTGGGGCAAGAAAAAACGTACCCGTAAGGATTTAAAAGAAGCTCAGTCCATTTTGGATGATGATCATTACGGCCTCGAAAAGGTCAAAGACCGTATCATTGAACATCTTGCTGTTCAGACCCGTACAAAGAAAATTAAAGGGCCGATACTTTGTCTCGTTGGCCCGCCTGGCGTAGGTAAAACCTCTTTAGGGCGTTCCATAGCGCGCGCCACGGGCCGTGAGTTCGTGCGTGTGTCCCTGGGCGGCGTTCGGGATGAGTCTGAAATACGCGGTCACAGACGCACCTATATCGGTTCGATGCCGGGCCGGATTATTCAATCCATGAAAAAGGCGAAATATAGTAACCCGCTATTCTTGCTTGATGAAATTGACAAAATGGGCTCAGATCATCGGGGCGACCCGTCGGCAGCGCTTCTCGAGGTCTTGGATCCAGAGCAGAACAATACGTTTAATGATCATTACCTTGATGTTGATTATGATCTTTCTGATGTTATGTTCATTACCACGGCTAACTCGTTAAACATGGCCCAGCCCCTGCTTGACCGTATGGAAATCATCCGTATTCCTGGATACACGGAGGATGAGAAGGTTGAGATCGCAACGCGCCATCTCATCCCGGAGATGTTGAAAGACCATGGACTGAAAATAAAAGAGTTTTCGATCGAAGAGGGCGCTATACGCGGAATTATTCGTTATTATACCCGCGAAGCCGGAGTGCGGAGCCTTAAGCGTGAGATTGCAAAACTGGCGCGTAAAGCCATTAAGAAAATAGTGGGCGGCGAAACTGAGACCATTACAGTATCAGAGAAAAACATTGAGGACTTCCTCGGTGTTGAACAGTTCCGTTTTGGTGAAACAGACAAAGAAGACCAAGTCGGCGTTGTCACAGGCCTCGCTTGGACACAAGCGGGTGGTGACATTTTGACAATCGAAGCGGTCTCGATGAACGGCAAAGGCAAGATGACGGTCACAGGCAACCTGAAAGATGTCATGAAAGAATCTATTTCTGCTGCCAATTCTTATATTCAGTCCCGCGCACCCGAGTTTGGTATCAGTCCACGTGCATTTCAAAGCACAGATATACATGTGCATGTCCCTGAAGGGGCTACCCCCAAAGATGGCCCATCGGCTGGTGTTGGTATGATTACGGCTATGGTCTCCGTTCTGGCTGGCATTCCGGTGCGCAAAGATATTGCTATGACAGGCGAGATTACTCTGCGCGGACGGGTTTTGCCGATAGGCGGATTAAAAGAAAAGCTCCTAGCAGCCCTACGCGGCGGCGTTAAAACAGTTCTGATTCCCATGGATAATGCCAAAGATTTGGCCGATATTCCCGATAATGTGAAGTCTGCTCTTGAGATTATCCCTGTTTCAAATGTCGATGAGGTCTTAAAACATGCGCTAAGCGGACCGATCACGAAAATTGATTGGTCTGACAGTGATGATGCCGCATTAAAAGGCATTATTCTCGGCGAAAAGGTTGACGTGGCGCATCGTCCGGCGCATTAAGGCCCGTCTTTGATCGGGGGTGGTTAGCTCAGCTGGTAGAGCATCTCGTTTACACCGAGAGGGTCAGCGG
>CAYGTI010000019.1:0-63517 GCA_964352785.1 uncultured Caulobacterales bacterium | reverse complement strand
CCGCTCATTTTACCGAACCAGTAATAGAAGCCGCAGAAAATACCGAACACAGCGCCCATAGACAGCACATAGTGGAAGTGAGCCACAACATAATACGTATCATGCAAGGCCGCATCAATCCCGGCATTGGCCAGCATAACGCCGGTTACGCCGCCAACAACAAACAAGAAGATAAAGGCAATCGCCCACATCATCGGGATCGTGAAACGTATTGAGCCGCCCCACATTGTCGCCAGCCACGAGAAGATTTTAACGCCTGTTGGCACCGCAATCACCATTGTTGCAGCGAGGAAGTACGCCTTAAGATTCACATCCATACCGACTGTGTACATATGGTGCGCCCAAACAACGAAGCCGACAACACCAATAGCGACCATCGCGTAGGCCATCCCGAGATAGCCAAAGACAGGTTTTTTAGAGAATGTCGAAACAACGTGAGAGACGATACCAAAGGCCGGAAGGATCATAATATACACTTCAGGGTGACCAAAGAACCAGAACAAGTGCTGGAACATGACGGGATCACCGCCCATGGACGGATCAAAGAAGCCTGTGCCGCCCGGGATACGGTCCGTGAACAGCATAAACAGCGACGCAGCAAGCACTGGCAGAGCTAACAATAGCAAAAACGCCGTAACCAGAACCGACCAAGCAAACAATGGCATTTTGTGCATAGTCATACCGGGGGCGCGCATGTTTAAGATCGTTGTGATGAAGTTAATCGCGCCAAAAATAGACGAGAAGCCTGCCGCCAAAAGGCCAATGATGATGAAATCAAAGGCGGGCCCCGGCGATCCCGATGTCGAGAGCGGCGGATACATCACCCACGAGCCGCCAAATCCATCTCCGGACGCACTGCCCGGGACAAAGAAGGAGATCATCAAGCAAATAAGCGCGACAGGCAGAAGCCAGAACGACAAATTATTCATCCGAGGGAAAGCCATATCCGGCGCGCCAATCATGAGCGGCACAAACCAGTTGCCAAATCCACCAATCACAGCCGGCATCACCATGAAGAAAATCATGATAAGTCCGTGCATTGAGACGAACACATTATAAGTGTGATAATTTTCGAAATATTGGATGCCGGGCGCGCCAAGCTCCAAACGCATCATAAAGGATAAATATCCGCCAATAACTCCGGAAATGATCGCAAAGATTAAATAAAGCGTCCCAATATCCTTGTGGTTGGTTGAATAAAACCAGCGCGCAAAAAAGCCCGGCTTACCATCATCATGTGCGGCGTCGCCGCCATAAGTCGCTACCATGATAAGCTCTCCTATTCCTGAGCGGCGGTAATCATAGACCCGCCCGCTGTATTTTCTGCGACTTCAGTGACAAAAGCGCCGTCATTTGCGATCCACTTTTGGAAGTCCGGTTTACTCACAACTTTAATTTCAATCGGCATAAACGCATGGCGAACGCCGCAAATTTCAGAGCACTGACCAAAATAGGTCCCCTCTTTGCCCTCATTGACTTTGAACCATGTCTCGTTGATGCGGCCCGGGATAGCATCCATTTTAATACCAAAGGCCGGCATTGCAAAAGAGTGGAGGTTGTTATTGGATGTCACGAGGACTTTCACATATGTATCAACAGGCACAACCAGTGGCGCGTCTGTCCCCAGTAAGTATGGCTTGCCGGCGGCAACCGCGTCTTCTTTTTCCAGAACGTTGGACACAAATGCGTCCACATTTTCGTAATCTGCGTAAGAATATTCCCAGTTCCACGTATTGCCGGTGGCTTTGATGGTCATTTCGGTCTCTGGCAAGTCGTCTTGCATGTATAAAAGCTGCATGCTTGGCACAACCATGATCAGCAAAATTACAACAGGCAGGATCGTCCAAGCGATTTCAAGGCCAACATGGTGAGTTGTTTTGGACGGCACAGGGTTGGCCTTTTCGCGAAAACGCACCATAATGTAAATCATAAGAACCATCACAAAAATTGTGATCGCCACAATAATCGGGAAGACCATCACATTATGGAACCAAACAAGGCGCTCCATCACGGGTGTGACGGGTTCTTGAAATCCGATACCGCGATCGACAGGCTGCGCTGCAAATGCCGTTGAGGCGCTTGCGAGGAGCGCGCTACCCGTTAGAAAAAAGTGTGTTAGACGCATAAATGTCTCTCATCTAAAGTCACAAGCGGGCACAACAGCCCACAAGAATTTGTGCTTATAAGCAGAAAACCCACGCAGGTCAGCCCTTTGACTCGCGCAGATTGTCGCATTTACCCTAGACTATCTTGCGCTCCGCCTTAAATAAAGCGGTAACACGCCAAAATGGCAATTATTTTTAAAAGTAGTATATGACTGATTTTGTATTTGATGACAGTGACTTAACCTCGGGGTTTGCGCAAAAATGCGTGGATGATGTCATGAGCGGCGCAGATGATGGCGAGTTGTTCATGGAACGCGGCGTGTCTGAATCGCTGACATTTGATGATGGCCGCCTTAAAACTGCCAGTTTCGATACCTCAAGAGGGTTTGGGCTCCGCTGCGTGGCGGGTGAGACCACAGGGTTTGCCCAAAGTACAGATTTATCGCCCGGCGCCCTCGCACGCGCGGCCAACGCCGTAATCATGGCCAAGTCCGGACATGCCGGAACATTGTCGGACTGCCCGAACCGAACGAACCGTCGTCTTTACGTTGATATTGATCCGGTTAGCGAGCCGGATTTCTCCGGCAAGGTTGAACTTCTACAGGAAATAGACGCTTACTGCAGGGCTCTCTCGTCCAAAGTCGTGCAAGTCTCGGCGACCGTCAGCGGGGAACGCAGAGCCATTGCAGTTATACGGGCGGGCGGTGCACGTTACGATGATGTGCGTCCGCTAGTGCGAATTTCTATCTCTGTAACCGCCGAAGAAAAAGGCCGCCGAGAGACCGGATATGCCGGGGCGGGCGGGCGCAAATCCTACGAGGAATTTATCGACCCGGCGGCTTGGAAAGCACTGGCCATAGAAGCCCTGCGCCAAGCCGAAGTTAATCTACGCTCTGTCCCCGCGCCCGCCGGGCAAATGGATGTGGTACTCGGACCGGGCTGGCCCGGCGTCTTGCTTCACGAAGCGATTGGTCACGGCCTTGAGGGGGACTTCATCCGCAAAGGCACCTCTGCGTTTGCTGGTATGCTAGGCGAGCGCGTCGCTGCGCCCGGCGTAACCATTGTTGATGACGGCACGCTGCCCGGGCTGCGCGGCTCTCTGACGCTCGATGATGAAGGCACCCCGACCACGCGCACGACATTGATCGAAGACGGCATCCTCAAAGGCTTTATGCAAGACCGGATGAATGCACGGCTACTGGGCGTACCCGCCACAGGTAATGGCCGCCGTGAGAACTACGCTCATGCCCCCATGCCCCGCATGACCAACACCTTTATGCTGGGCGGGAGCGCAGATCCCGGCGAAATTCTTGCTGACCTCAAAGACGGCATTTATGCCGTCAACTTTGGCGGAGGTCAGGTGGACATCACCTCTGGCAAGTTCGTCTTTCAGTGCACCGAAGCTTACCGCGTCAGAGGCGGCAAAGTCGAAGAGCCCGTGACAGGCGCGACATTGATTGGCGACGGGCCGACTGTGCTGACGCAAATCCGGCACCTTGGGAATGATATGGAACTAGATCCCGGTATTGGTGTTTGCGGTAAAGCCGGACAGGGCGTTCCCGTCGGCGTTGGGCAGCCCACGGTCTATGTCGAGAACCTCACCGTGGGCGGCAGCGCGGTTTAGATGCGCGATACCCAAGTTCATAGACATAAACCTTGGTATTATATTACACTCGCTGAATTTTCTCTGATTATAGTTGGCATTAGCGTTCAACGTATCATTATTTTACCTTTGTGGGCAATTGCAGCGACGCTTAGTGATACTAATAACATGTCTGTCTCTCTCTTTTTTGACACGCCAATTTTTGGCTTCCACCCCGCAAAATCAATGAGTCTTATTGTTCTCTTAATGTGGCTTTTTTGGCTCACAAGTGCCATCAGCTCTCTTCTTGAAAAGCATCACAATATTATAAAGTTTCTGTTGGTTTATGGGCTGATTGCGTTGTTATTTAAAACATCAACAACCTTTGTTTATGATATATTAGTTAGCATTGTCATTGTAGGGCATTATTAATGGCACGTAGGGCTAAACTGCCTGTAATTCGTCCTCGCCAAACCTATTCGTGCGTCCTATATAGCCCCATTCATTGATTGGGAGAACGCTATGAGCGGATTAAACTTAATGGACATGATTATGTCCGCAGCCGGAGGCCAAGCGCCGCAACAGGTCGGGAGCCAGTTCGGGCTCGACGCCAGCCAAAGCCAAGGCGCAATCGCTGCGCTGATGCCCGCGATTTCATCAGCCCTAAAACAAAATACGTCAAGCCCGCAGGGCCTTGCAGGTCTTTTAGGCGCGCTGCAAAAAGGACAACACAGCCAATATATCGATAATCCGCAGCAGCTCAGCGCCCCCGCCGCCATTGATGAGGGCAATGCTATCTTGGGGCACTTGTTTGGCTCCAAAGACGTCAGCCGTGCTGTGGCGGGCCGAGCCTCGGAACAATCCGGCGTTTCGTCAGATATCCTTAAAAAGATGCTCCCAATGGCCGCGATGATGGCGATGGGTAGCCTTGGCAAACAAACCAGCGGGCAACAACAAGGTGGCATGCAAGCTGCGCTCGGCCAAATGGCGATGCAGCAGCTTATGGGCGGCGGCAAGTCCGGCGGACTCGGCGGCATGCTCGGCGGTCTTTTAGGCGGCAATAAGCGCGCAGCAGTGCAGCAGCAGCAAGCTCACCAACAAGGTCTTGGCATGCTCGGCAAAATGCTCGACGCGGACGGCGACGGCAATATGATGGATGATATCCTGAAAATGGCGATGAACGCGCGCAAATAACGCCGCTTACATTTCAAAGAAAAAGCCCGGCTTAGTAAGCCGGGCTTTTTTGTTTTGATATTGTGTGTAGGTTAGGCAGTTTTTGCCTTATTCAACATCGGGTAAATAACCCGTAGGACAACAGCAAGCGCCATCAAACCGTAGAGATAGGTTCCCGGCACACTACCCATTAATGACATGGCAATTATGGCAACTGCGGCAAGCGCGAGGGCCATAAAGACATAGTCAAATGTGGTGAATTTGAAATCAGCCTCAGTCAGGAGACTTTCTTTGACCGTCGCGCCGTCGCCGCCGCGCATAAGCTTAAAGATAATAGGCGAGATTAGCAGCATTGCTGCGGAAATTCCAATCGCGACATTTGCCACATTTGTATAGACTTCCATATATCCCGCCTTTGCAGCTGCGATGTTTGTGACTTGACCTCCGAGCGTTTCAGCGCCTGTTGTTCGCGCGATGATTCCCGCTAAGAAGTTTGACAAGCCGCTATACAGGAACCATGCCCCCATAGTCATGCCAACAACTCGCGCTGGCGCCATTTTTGTCACGGCGGAAAGACCAACCGGCGACACAAGTAATTCGCCCATTGTATGGATGAAATAGACAAGGAAGATAAAGTAGACGGCTGTCATACCCGCTTCGCCAGAGCCGCTCATGCCCGCAACGAGGGCCAAGAAGCCCAGACCTGCGAGGAAAACCCCAAATGCAAATTTCACAGGCGTTGAGGGGTTAATATTTTTACGGGCTAGCGTAATCCATAACATGGCCAACAAAGGCGCAAACAAGAAAATAAAGCCCGCATTGAGAGACTGGAACACAGGCGCTGGCACTTCCCAACCCCCTATGGACCGGTCAACAAGACGGTCTGTGAACAAGTTCAAAGATGAGCCCGCCTGTTCGAACAACGCCCAAAATGGTATTTGCGCAAGAACAAAATAAATCGCCGCAAACATGCGAGAGCGTTCTTCTCCGCGCAGAGATATAATGGCATATGAAACAAGACCGATGAACATTAAAATGCCTGCAGGTCCTGCGACCTTACCGAACCCGTCAGGATGCATTACAAAGAACATCGCCGTACCGATAATCACCAAACCGACGAGGTAACACGCCCACTCGACATTAATAGGGCCGAAAACTTTCTCTTTTAGTTTTGCAGGGTTTGGCGGGTCGGCTTTGCCTTCCAGCCATGGTTGGAAGAAAATGAATGTCAGTAACCCAAAGAGCATCCCAATACCGGCCAGACCGAAACCATACTTCCACCCATATTTAATACCAAGATAGCCACAGGCAATGGACGCAAGGAACGAGCCTAGATTTATGCCCATATAGAAGATCGTAAATCCAGAATCCCGGCGAACATCACCCACATCATATAGTGAGCCTACAATCGTCGAAATATTCGCCTTCAGATAACCCACACCGGCAATAATCAGTGCTAATGAAAGATAGAGAATATAGAGATATTTTTGCTCAGTCACGATTTTCGTCGGATTGGTTGCACGGTCTATAGTCGCCGGGAGCCCCAGCACGCCTGCGTTTTCAACAATAATTGTCGACGCATCTTCAGAAAACGAAATATCAGACGACGTACCATCCGGCGCAATAATGATTTGGTTAATGTCTTTACCGCTACCGCGACCGTTGAGCGTAACTTGATATTCCGCACCATTGACCATCATGACCTCTTTGGAGCCATTCCCTTCAAACGCCATCCCAAAGTGCCCAAGGCATAGCAATATAGCCCCGAAGGTCACAGCCTTTCGCGATCCAAGATAACGGTCTGCCAAAGTACCGCCAATAATCGTCATAATATAGACCAGCGCCGTATAGGCCCCATAAATGACGGCAGAGCGTTCATCTGAGAACAGGAAGTGCTGCGTGAGGTAAATAATCAGCAGGCCACGCATTCCGTAATAAGAGAAGCGCTCCCACATTTCCGTTAAAAACAAAATGAACAGACCACGCGGGTGACCCAGTATAGTTTTATTATCTGCCTTGGCAGCAACGGTATCAGTCATACGACTCCCCCCTCGGAAATGCTGTATCAATTATAGTTGCCGTCTTACTGCCCTGCTAGCGCCAGACTCTCAAGAGTTTTTATTATTACGGCATCTGTCGAAATTTTAACTTTCCATAACGACGTATGTCGTATATGGACAATTTATGACAGATATTACTAATATTTCAAAACCTTCCGAAGCCGAAACCGCGATCCTGCAGGTGTTGTGGGAGCGCCAGCCCTGCCTTGTGAAAACAGTACATGAAACGCTCAGCGCGACCAAGGATGTTGGCTACACCACCACACTTAAACAAATTCAGAGACTGCTCGACAAAGGCCTTGTGAAGCGTGAGCCCGGCCCGGGTAAGTCTTATCTTTACAGCGCGGCCGTGACCGAAGAAGAGACAAAGGGTAAATTGTTTGACCGCTTTGTCGCGACGACATTTTCAAATTCTGTGTCTGACTTGGTGATGCATGCCCTTGGGAGCGGCAAACCCTCAGACGCGGAAATCGACGAAATCAGAAAATTTCTCGACCAGCTCGATAGCTAATTTGCGAAAGCACTAAGAACGTGCGGGCCCGGCCCGCGCAAAAAGGGGACATATATGGGACCGGAATTAGGACATCTACTCGATAGTCTGGGATGGGCGATACTGCATAGTTCGTGGCAGGGAACACTGGCCGCCGTAGCCGTCCTGAGTTTCCGGAGCGTCACGAAAGAAAGCCAAGCGTCGCTAAGATACGGCTTCCAAGTAGCGTGCCTGATAACCTGCTTCGCCGCCTTTGCAATCACATTTTGTCTTTATCAAATACAGTCCCACAGCCACCAAACCATAACAATGGCAGCCAGTGCCCCTCTGATTCATATCACCTCTATACTGAGTGAAAATAGCGGCGTTAGTACCGCCGCGGCGCAGGCCAGCCTCTCCGAAATTTTGCCGCTTTATACGCCGCTATTAGGTATTTTATGGTGCGTGGGTTTTACCGTTCTGGCTATACGCTATTGCGGTGCCTTTGTTATGACGCAGCGCTTGCGCCGCCTCGGTACATCGTCTGCACCCCTTGCGTGGCAGCGCAGGTTTGAGACACTTGTTCTAAACGCCGGGATTCGCCGTACCATTCAAATTTTCATCTCTGATCGCGTTAGCGGCCCTCTAACGTTAGGGTTTTTCAAGCCGGTTGTCCTTGTCCCGGCTAGCTTTTTTGCCGGACTTCCTGCGGCGCAAGTTGAGGCCATCCTGTTGCACGAAATCGCCCATATTCGCCGTCATGATTATCTGATCAACCTGCTGCAAACGGCGATTAAAACAATCTTCTTTTTCCATCCGGCGGTACATTACATATCCCGCAAAATCGATACTGACCGCGAACATGCGTGTGATGATTTTGCCGTGTCATTGACCCGCGACCCACAATCGCTCGCCCGGGGCCTTGCCGCATTGCGCTTAAATCTACGTCCGAACGCCTTTGCTCTCGCGGCTGACAATGGTAACACACCGCTTGTTGCCCGCCTTAAACGTTTGGGCAATATCAGCGAGGCGAGACGCCGCCCTGAACATGTCCTGACCTCTGTGGCAGCGTTGATATTAGCCGCAGGTCTTTACGTCTCCACAAGCCCGCTTGCTAATGCTCACCAAGCTGGCGGAGGCGAAGATATATTCACCGAGCTGTCAGCGCACCCATCCGGCAAAAAAGCAAATTATACATTTAAGCAAATCACTGTGGATGGACGCATTATTACTGCAAAAATCGCGGAGAACGGTACACGCTGGATAAACGTAAATGGCGCATGGCATGACGTCGACAAAAATCCCGACTTAGTTGCTTATATACCTGAAAATCCTGTACCTCCAGCACCGCCAGCAACGGAATGGACGGGCAGTTATGTAAAAGGTATTTCTGAGAATTACGGTCAGTATAAAGTCGACCTGGACTATTATATTGAAAGCCTGAAATACGCTCAAAATAATACGCCCGATACCGAGCTAGCCGGAGCGTCATCAAACAAAGACAGCATTAAACAGGATATCAAAAAAGCCGAGCAAAACCGCGCCCGCATCGAGAAACAAGTGCAAGATGCCTTGGCGCAGAGTCAAAAGCAAAAAGCGGCGGCGTGGGAACAGGCTGAAAAAGAACATAAAGCAAATTCTCAGCGCGCGGAAGAGCAGCGCATACGCGCCCAAGAACAATTAAAGCGCGCCGAAGAACAACATATTCGCGCTCAGGAACAATTAGACCGGGCTGAAGAACAGCGTGAACGCGCGCAAGAGCAATTGGAGCGCGCGATGGAACAGCGCGAAGCCGCAATGGAACGTGCTGAAACTCAAGTTGAAGTCGCCTTAGAACGCGCCGAAGAACAAAGAGAACGTCAAATGAAGCGCGCGGAGGAACAACAAGAGCGCGAAATGGAACGTATGGAAGAACAGCGCGAGCGCGCAGAGGAACAAAGACAGCGCGAGATAGAACGCGCAGAAAGGGATATGGAAAGAACCGAGCGCGAACGTGAACGCACTAAAGACTATAAAGATTTTTCCGAAGCGCTGATGAAACAACTCAAAAAAGACGGTTTGGTCGCAGTGAATACTAAATCGGTTACCATTACCTACCCCAACAAAAAAATGATGGTGAACGGCACAGCAGTTTCCCGAAGCCTCGAAGATAATTACTGCGAATTACTGGATAAATACGGCCTCAAGAAAACTAATAAAACCAAAATCAAGATTAAACCTGAGGAGTTTGAATATAAATCATTCTCTGAGGACGGAACACACAGTCATGAAATTACGCAAAATTTTGACAAAGACGCATCGATGATATTTCATCATTCGAAAACCATTCCCGCAGCTCAGACGCCATCATCTGAGACTCAAGTCAAGTCAACGATCCATTTTTCGCACCCTACACCAAAGAGTTGGGTCAGCCAAAAATTTGCTACGAAAAATCACGATGGGAAAGTACATACAGGCATTGATCTGGCAGCCGCCATGGAAACCCCCATTCACGCCAGCGCGCCGGGCGTTGTCATCTATGCTAAGTCTAAAGGCGATTGGGGCAATGTAATCAAAATTTCCCATCAAGACGGGTATGAAACCTACTAT
Organism: uncultured Caulobacterales bacterium; assembly: GCA_964352785.1. Taxonomy (GTDB): domain Bacteria; phylum Pseudomonadota; class Alphaproteobacteria; order Caulobacterales; family Maricaulaceae; genus JACOMS01. The sequence goes on along the minus strand of CAYGTI010000019.1, from coordinate 53,539 downwards.
GCCAATGTCGGCAAAATCGGCGTATCAAAAGGTGATAAGGTTTCACAAGGGCATGAAATTGGCGCTGTTGGCGTCACCGGCGCAAGCACTAGACCTCACCTGCATTTTGAAATTCACCACAACGGCGAAAGCCTTGACCCCCAAGAGCTCATTCTAAATTTCTAAACAATAATAATATAAATCTTCAAACCCAAGAGTTTGCACATGACACATCATTTTTCCAAGCCGCTTTGCGCGGCAATGGCTGGACTCACCCTCATCACAGGTGTGGCTAGCGCTCAAAACAGCGCAAGCGACGGCGCTCAGCGCAGTTTTGAACCCGCTTACTTTGATCAATATGCGCCGCGCTCTGCGCTCGATATGCTCAATCAGATCCCCGGCTTTCAGCTCAATAGCGGAGACAGTAAACGCGGTCTTGGACAAGGCGGGGCGAATGTATTGATTAATAGCAAACGCTTATCCGGCAAAACAAATGACCCGTTCGAACAAGTCGGACGGATCGCCTCTCAAAACGTTGTAAAAATCGATATTGTTGACGGAACCTCGTTGAATATTCCAGGTCTGTCAGGCCAAGTCGCCAACATCATGACCAAAACCACCGGCCTAACAGGAACATGGGAGTGGAGCCCCGAATGGAGAAATGGACTAAAGCCCCGCTTAGCGCATGGGTCTGTAACCCTATCAGGCGAGCGCGGTAATCTTGCTTACACAGCAAAGCTGCAAAGCAATATTCAGCGTAACGGCCATTGGGGCCCAGAAGAGCGCCGCACTGCGGCCGGAGACCTGTTTGAAATTAGGGACGAATTTGGTCGATATGATGGCGAATATCCCGGCGGCTCGCTTAATCTAACTTGGAAACCGCAAGAAGGTCATACGGGGAATTTAAATCTTGAGTATAATAAATATAATTCAAACAACAGTGTCCGTTCACTTATAACAGCGCAGGGCCCTCGGGGCGAGAACGGCCAACACTTTTTCTCGAATGCCGAGGATGAATGGAATGCAAAAATTGATGGTGATTATGAACGTCCAGCCCTAGGCGGAACTCTTAAATTTATTGGATATTACAGGGCAGAACATTCCCCAACAGTCAGCCGCTTTGATGGATATGACAATACAGGCCTTATAGATAGCACGAGGTTCTTCCAAGTCGCCGATGAGGGTGAAGCCATCGCCCGCACGGAGTATTCTTGGTCAAAAAAACAAGGCCGCGATTGGCAACTTGGCGTCGAAAGTGCATTTAATTTTTTAGATATAGAGTCGCAATTCGTCGATTTGCTAGTCCCGGGGAACATTGAATCTTTAGACCCCGCTAATGATGATGCCATTGGAGCAACGCGGGTCGAGGAAAAACGCGCAGAAATGACCCTGACCCACACACGGACGCTATCGCCTAAATGGGATGTGCAGCTCTCGCTTGGCGGGGAGTATTCTGAATTGTCACAAGGCATATTGGTGAGAGATTTTTTCCGTCCCAAAGGCTTTGTGACGGCGACTTACAAGCCAACAGAAACATTTTCGATTCGGTCAAAAGTTGAGCGCGAAGTAGGTCAACTTAATTTCTTTGACTTTATCTCATCTGTCGACCTGCAAAACGATCAAAGTAATGCCGCTAACCCTAATCTCGTACCCAGCCAAAGCTGGATCGGCGAAGTGGAGTTTGATCGTCAATTTACTGGCGGGCATAGCTTTGTGGCACGCATTTATGCGGAGAAAATTTCTGACCTTGTTGACCGTATTCCTATTGGGCTGACGGGTGATGCGGTTGGCAATATTGATAGCGCCGAGCGTTACGGTATAGATTTCAATGCGACCCTCAAAGGAGAGCAGTGGGGCCTCGACGGGATGGAGCTTAATCTGGAATACGATCTGCGCGACTCCTCCGTTGTTGACCCGGTCGAAGGATTTAACCGGCGTTTAAACGATGACAAAAAATATTACTGGAGCGTGAGCTTCCGTCACGACATTCCTAAAACGGATTGGGCCTATGGATTTTATTCGGATCAATTCCGCGAGTCCGCCGTTTACAGGCTCAACTCCATCAATGAATTTCGCTTTGAGGGCCCTTGGGGCCAAGCCTATGTTGAACACAAAGATGTCTACGGGCTGAAGGTCAATGCCAGTCTCCGCAACCTGTTCGATGCGTCTGACGACTTCAAACGCACCGTCTACACGGATCGCCGCGACCTTGGCACGGTCGACTTTATCGAAGACCGTACCCGCCCGTTCGGATTATTCTTTCGCGTGACTGTCAGCGGAACATTTTAGTCCCGGTCTAATTAGTCTTGGCCTGGCTGACCCGGGCGATAGTCGCGAGTCGCCAGAGGCTCAATCTCGGTAAGCGTCATCGGCATTGCTTTGTACTCGCCGCGGGCAAAGAGCGGGGCTTGATCGGCATAATGCGGAGATGTTTCATCGAGCGTCGCCGCGCCGAACTGATGGATCGTCTGAAGCGATAATGTCCCTTCCGCGTCCCAATCTGCGTACATAATATGCGTATCGCCAGCGACAGCGACGAGGCCTTTATTTTCAACGAACGCCTCGCGGTGCCCATATATGGCCCGCAGCGTATCCGGCCCGCCGTCCAGCGCCATATCCACTTCTCCTCGCCGAATACGGTTGACCTCACCCCACTGCGGGTCAATACGGCCATAGACAGTGTTAAGCTCTTCCATCGTCTCTTTGAGAGCCTGAATGACATCCATTTTGTCATCTATAATTTCGTACCCGCCCACTTTCATGCCGGTCAAAACTGCAAGGGCCGTCGTGCGGTTTTCGACATTTGTACGTCCATCCCACGCACGAAGCATGTTGATCGCCTTGGTCATCTCGCTCTGAGGACTATCTGCCTGTTCAAGAATTTCAGCGATGCGTTTGCGGAGCGGCGAGCCGGGGTGATATTGACCATTGGCGCGGTAAGCTAAAAGCTCCTCGCCTGAAATTTGCTCATCCGGCACTAATAATTCAAGCGCCATCATCGCGCGGTTTGTCATACGTTGCTCGATCCCCATAGACGCCGGAAAGTCCTCACGTTTATTATCATAGGCCGGGTCGGTTGTGCGAAACGGTGTTGAATTAGCGGAAAAGACCCAGCCGCTTTCCGGGTTATTATGCTGCGGCAAATCAGAGGTCGGGCGGTAATCCTGCCAAATTAATTCAGGGCGGTCACCGGGCAAAACACTTTGCCAATCCGGGCCTTCAAGGCGGCGGGGCATTTTGGCATTATATATGGCGCTGATATTTCCGTTTTTATCGGCGTAGGTGATATTAAAACTGAGCACACCGTTTTTCGCAATAGCGGCTTGCCACTCTTCAAAGCTTTGCGCTTTGCTCATCGCGTACCACTGATCCAGCGCTTTGACTTCTTGCAGGCCCGCAAACCGGATGGCGTAAAACCCGGTCGGCGCATCGAGTACAGGGCCGTGCTCTGACCACAAGACATCGCGCGTGATCGGGAGCGAGAACGGGCCCCATAATTTGACACGAAACTTAGATTTTGTGATCTCAAAATCACGCCATGCCCCGTCAAATTTATACTGTGTGGGCTTTTTTGCGTCGTTGACCTCCAGCGCGTAAATATCCACCAGATCAGGACGGTTAACCGTATGCGCCCAGCCGTGATGAGGCGTTACGCCTTGCGTCAGGATCGGCGTGCCCGGGAAACCAGCGCCCACAAGATTAAGTCCCTCTTCGGACACCACATGCGCTTCAAACCACGCATAAGGCCCGGTAAAAGGCTGGTGCGAATTTACAATCAGACGCGTATGCCCATCATCAGAGCGCGCGGGCGCAACCGCAAAAGCATTAGAGCCGCGCACAGCTTCGGGCAGGTTTAAATCAAGCTTGGTTTCCTGTTGCCAGGGCGAGACGGCGGGTTTGTCTTCGGCTGCAAACAAATCCTGTATATTTTCATCCATGCGGTAGAAGAACGGCGTCCCCCATGTAAACCCGGCGATAATATCTTTATCTGTGACCGGCAGAAGACCCGTCCAGACATGATCTATATTTTCCACCGCCCAAAGATTGACACCGTCCGCATAGGCCTTGGCCATAGCGCGGGCCTTTGGCGAAACCTCTGTCTCTATTTTTGCGTCCACAGCTTCGCGGACTTTGAATAAATCCAGTAGATAATCTGACGGCGCGCTGGCTTTGCCTTTAAACTGCGCTGTCATCCCGCGCGAGGCAACGAGCACATCCTGAATTGTAGCCCAATCATCCTCAGCATGCGAGTAGCCCAAACCAAAGGACGTATCAGGATCGGTCTTGCCAAAAATATGCGCCACGCCCCAATTATCCCGAATGATCCGAGCATCATAGGTCGCGGCTGTTTGTTTGATAGTTGCCTTATCAGCGTTTGCGCCCGCAGGTGTGCGCAGCCACAGTAAGCCTCCAATAATGCCTAAAAGAATACATCCACCGATGATTTTTAAAATGCGCATCAAAGCCTCCAGATATCTGTGTCAGCACACATTCATGTCTCTTGCCTGTAAATCAAGACTATATTGGATTACCCGCGCGCTTATGTTAGGAAAACCTATGACAAATAAAAATATGACAGCACAAGATTTACTACAACAAATTCTCTCTGCCGGGCGAGACCTCGCCCAAGACGGCAAAGCCCGCTCCGGCGAGTTGACGGCAAAAGGCAAAGAGATTGCCGCTAAAGGCGAAGATGTTCTGGTCGACAAGCTCGGCGTAGAAGACACAGACGCGTCTCGCGAAGCCCTGCGTAAAGGCATGGGCGCAGGCGCCGCCGCAGGAGCTTTGGCGCTATTACTCTCGAGCCGCTCTGGCCGTAAAATGGCGACCCTGGGCGGCCTCGCCGGACTGGGCGTTCTCGCCTATCAGGCTTATCAAAAGAACGGCGGCGAGATGCCAAACTGCAAAGACGAAGTTATCGGGCGTATTTCCGGGCCTAAAGCCGACGCGCGCGCCGAAGCCCTGCTCCGCGCCATGGTCGCCGCGGCCAAAGCCGACGGCGGCATCAGCGAAGACGAGTTGACCCTTATCAGAGCCCACGACGCGGCCTCACTTCCCGTGTTAGAAAAAGCACTCGGGCAAATGCCAAATGTATCAGAAATTGCTGCGCTTGTTGACAGCCAGCAAGCCGCACGCGAAGTTTACGCTGTTTCAGCCCGTATCGCCAATGGCCTCTCGCCGGTAGAGCGTGATTATCTCGACGCTTTGGCAATGGAACTTCGCCTTGACCCCGAGCTTGCCGCCCGCATTGAAACGGATGTGAGAACGGGCTAAACGAGGCCATATCCCACAGCAGAGATTATGAGAGTGTTTGCAATACTGGCCCTTTTTATTCTGACCGCCTGCGGGGGACCTTATTACGGCCCGCTTGATCCGATCACATCGCCGCCTGCGGTTCAAGACCGCGTGGTCGATACCGGCGAGTATTGCGGCGGCATGTTAGGTCTTGTTTGTGGTAATCCAAATGATTTTTGCCGCCGGAGCAGCGCACAACAATGCGGAGCAGCCGATCAGCAAGGCATTTGCAGCCCGCGTCCGCAAATCTGCACCCAAGACTACCGCCCTGTTTGCGGCTGCGATGGTCAGACTTATTCTAACGAATGTACAGCCAATGGCGCCGGCGTCAGTCCAGCCTATGACGGCCCTTGCCGCTAAGTAAAACCGTACTTACGGTTCTGATCCGGTCTGGTGGTTTTCATAACGCTTTGTTATAGCAAAGCGTAGATGCCGCGCGCCGCGTGGTGGCAAGTCTGTCCGGAGTCATATTAAAGCATGTTTCAAACGTTTTTTTCAGAACTTCGCGCCGCGAAAATTCCAGTCAGCATACGAGAGTATTTAACGTTGCTGGAAGGGCTGGAAAAAGACGTGCCCGGTGAAAGCCTTGACGGGTTTTATTATCTCTCGCGCACAGCCTTGATTAAGGACGAGCGTGACCTTGATAAATTTGATCAGGTGTTTTCCCACGTGTTTCGCGGGCTGGATTATCTGACCGATATTTTCGGCACCGGAGAAGCTGAAATTCCAGCCGACTGGCTTCGCGCTATGGCAGAAAAACACCTCTCGCCCGAAGAGATGGCCGAGATTGAAGCACTGGGCGACCTTGATAAAATTATGGAGGCTTTGCGCGAGCGCCTTGAGAACCAGGACAAGCGCCACGAGGGGGGAAATAAAAATATCGGCACAGCAGGAACGTCCCCGTTTGGAGCCTATGGCTATAATCCCGAAGGTGTGCGTATTGGCCAAAAAGAGGGCCGACACGGTAAAGCCGTGAAAGTCTGGGATAAGCGCCAATTTAAAAACCTCGACGGCGACAAAGAAATTGGGACGCGCAACATCAAAGTTGCACTGCGCCGCTTGCGTAAATTTGCCCGCGAAGGCGCGCAAGACGAGCTTGATCTTGACGGCACTATCCGGGGTACGGCCAAACAGGGGTGGCTGGATATCCGTATGCGGCCCGAGCGCCGCAACGCCGTTAAAGTCCTCGCGCTCTTTGATATTGGCGGATCGATGGATGCTCACGTCCAGCAAGCCGAGGATTTATTCTCCGCGGCCAAGTCTGAATTTAAACGTCTGGAGTATTTCTACTTTCACAACTGCATTTACGAGCATCTGTGGAAAGACAATATCCGCCGCATGCGCGAAGTCACGCCGACTTGGGATATCCTGCATAAATTTCCGTCTGATTACCGCGTTGTCTTTGTCGGTGATGCGGCCATGAGCCCCTATGAAGTTGCTATGCGCGGCGGCTCGGTCGAACATTGGAACGAAGAAGCCGGAGCGATCTGGCTGCAGCGGTTTGTCGATGTCTATCCGCACATTATCTGGATCAATCCAACACCAGAGAAATACTGGCAATATTCACAGTCGACCAACATGATTCAGCAAATCATCGGCGAAGACCGTATGTTCCCGATGACCCTTTCCGGCCTCGAAGACGCAATGAAGGAGCTCGCAAGATAATGGCGCAAACATTTGATCTTCTTATTCGTGGCGGCACTATTGTTAATCAGGACGGTGTGGGCACCGCTGATATTGGCGTCACAAACGGAAAAATAGCCGGGATCGGCGATTTGGCCATGGCAAGCGCTGGGCGCGTGCTAATTGCCAAAGGCCTGCATGTTTTGCCCGGCGTCATCGATACGCAGGTGCATTTTCGCGAGCCTGGGCCGACCCACAAAGAAGATCTGGAGCACGGCGCACGCGGTGCGGTACTTGGCGGGGTGACGGGTGTGTTTGAAATGCCCAACACGAACCCGACCACCAGCACGGCGGCTATGCTCGAAGATAAGCTCTCACGCGCCAAAGACCGTATGCATTGCCATCACGCGTTTTATGTCGGCGGTACGCACGGCAACGCTGATCACCTCAATGAGCTCGAACGGTTGCCCGGCTGCTGCGGCGTTAAAGTGTTTATGGGCGCGAGCACGGGCGATTTACTGATCGCGGATGATGACGGCCTGCGCCGGGTTTTAGCTTCCATTAAGCGCCGCGCAAGTTTCCACTCCGAGGACGAAGACCGTATGAATGAGCGCAAACACCTTGCACGCACGGGCGATTGGACGAGCCATACGGATGTGCGCGATAAAGAAGCTGCGCTTATTTCAACGCAGCGCCTCATCCGAATGGCCCGAGAGGTCAATAAACGCATTCATGTCTTGCATATCTCAACGATGGAAGAGCTGCCTATTTTGGCCGCCAATAAAGATTTGGTGAGCTGTGAGGTCACGCCCAATCATTTAACCCTCACTGGCCCCCAAGATTACGAAAACCTCAAAGGCCGCGTACAGCAAAACCCGCCAATCCGCGATGAAGCTAATCGCAAAGGCCTTTGGGCAGGCGTTGCCAATGGTACCATCGATATTTTAGCCACGGATCATGCCCCCCATACGCTGGAGGAAAAAGCGCGCGCCTACCCCGCGTCCCCCAGTGGCATGCCAGGTGTACAGACACTTGTTCCGCTCATGCTCGATTGGGTCAACAAAGGCGCACTGACGCTTGAGCGGTTTGTTGATCTTACCTCACATGGCCCGAACCGTATTTGGGGTATTGCAGGCAAAGGACGTTTGGCCATGGGGTATGATGCCGATATCACCATCGTCGATATGAAAGCCCGGCGCACCATCCTTGACGCGGATCAAGCCAATAAATCCGGCTGGACACCCTATCATGGCCGCGAAGTCACGGGCTGGCCAACGCATACAATCATCGACGGTAAAGTCGTAATGGAAGCAGATGAGGTTGTTTTGGAAGCGCAAGGGAAACCTTACCGCTTTAATGAGTGCCTTTAAGAGCGCATCAATGGGTGGAGCCTGCTGAGTATTAAAGCAGGCCGGAGAACCTACAGGCGTTTGAAAAGGCCTCGTATGAGGCCTTTTTTATGTTCGAATTTATCGGCCATGCCGACGGTAATGGACACGGCTGTTATGTGGCCGATATTGCTGATAACGATGTCCGCCTCGATACCCATTATTCGTTCCTATAGAAATGCTCACACTAGGACGTGTGTAGTAGGTCTGCGGATAATAAGGCTGCGACTGATAAGTATATGTCGGCGCGCGGTAGTATGTATGCGAATAGGTCTGCTGCGGCGGGGCATAATAGGTATGACCGTATACTGGTTGTTGATAGGTGTGCGTATAGGCGGGTTGCTGATAGGTATGGTAGGTAGGCTGCTGATAAGAATGTGTGTAGGCGGGCTGTTGATAATATCCGTTATTATGAGTCGTGCTATAATGGGTATTGCCGTATGTGCGGCTGCGGTTATCACCGCCCGCAATGGCCGCACCGGCTACGCCGCCAATTACAGCGCCCAAAACAGAGCCTTCGGTGCGGGCACCATTGCCCGCCACTTGCGACCCAATCACTCCGCCTGCAATCGCGCCGATAACCCCGCCAACAAGCTGGTCGTCATTATTATTTTGATGGCGATGGTTATAACCATTGTCATGGGCCGACGCCGTTAAGGGTGCAAAAGTCAGGGTTGCGAGCGCTGCCACTGCATATCCGAATTTGATATTCATATTGGTCTCCGTTTGTGGTCGCGTGCGCCGGCGCGTGTGAATTTTACCTATCCTAACAGATATGCAAGTCTCATGCAAAGACGAGAGTCAGCACATCCTCATACAAGAAACCCGGCACAGGCCGGGTTTCGGTTTTTAAAATGTGCTAGTGATAATCATAGCAAATGTTTGAGCCGTGATAGTGGCGTGAGGCACGTGCCTGCTGCTTTACATCGCTTTTGCGGTCTTTGAGGCGGCGAAGTTGATCACCGATCGCATGGATGCGTTGGGCACGCTGGTGGCTGTAATGGCGTCTTTGCTCGCGCTCTAACTGATTACGCTCATTGCGCAAACTGTTAATTCTAAATTCAATGTTGTCTACGCGGCTGGGTTGGCTGTAACCATAACCGGCCGTGCCGTGGTTGACCGTTGTATATCCGCCGCCATATGTACGTGCTGGAGTCGACCCATAGGTTGTCGTCGTGCCGTAGGTTCGGCTCGGGACGGAACCGTAAGTCGTTGTCGTCCCATATGTCGTGCCGCCATATGTTCGGCTGGGCGCGGTGTAACCTGAGCCATAAGTTGTTGTGTCATACGTCACGGGCGCAGTTTGGTAAGTCGTGCCATAAGTTACAGGCGCGGATGGATAAGTTGCTCCGGTTGAACCATATGTTGTGCCAGTAGACCCGTAAGTGGTTCCCGTATTATAATACGCGCTTGATCCGGAGCGCGCCTCTTGGCTGCAATTGCGCTTATCCCCTGCAATAGCTATGCCCGCGGCTCCGCCGAGAACTGCACCAATGGCGGACCCTTCTGTGCGGGCTCCGTTGCCGGACACTTGCGAGCCTAAAACCCCGCCTGCGACAGCGCCAAGCAGGCCGCCAATCACTTGGTTTTCGGTATCCGCCTGTTTGCAATTTTCATAAGCGTGGCTGGAGGTAGTGTTATAATATTGAGCCTGAGCCGCGGCGGGTAATCCAAGGCTGCCAGCAGCCACGAGAGCGGCAGCCAGAGATTGTTTGCGTGATAAAGTTTTCATCATGTTTCTCCTAATCATGGGCCGGGGTGTCCGATCCGTTAATCATGTATTAGCAAAAACTCTCTGAACCTTTTCTGAGGGTTAAATTTATCTGACGTTCAGGTTGTCGCGCGCCGCTCCACGAGCTTGGACATTTATGGCACAGCCTGCTGTATGGCCTCTACGGCCGCGTCAAATGCCAGCAACGTCGACGTATGACGGGCTGGATATTCCTGAACACCGCTCAGCACTTCAAGCCGGGCAAAACGCCCGCTTGGCGCAGGCCCGCCGTCTTTAAGCATAGCGCGAAGGGCGTCCCGGGCCTGTTTGAGCGCGTTTATATCTGCCCCGATGATGTTTTCTTTTAAAATTGCCGCACTGGCCTGCCCCAGCGCGCAGGCTTGAACGCGTAGCGCGCAATCTGTGACCTGCCCGGCTTTAACACCTAGGTCAATTTCAAGCCAAGAGCCGCACAGCTTTGAGACGGCGCGGGCCGTCCCGTCCGGCGCGGGCAAGCGCGCATTTTCAAGGCCCGCCGCCAAGGATAAAATGTCCGTATTATAAAGTCCGCCTAGCATGCTTTATATATGGGGGCTGCCAGCGGGCTGTTCAATCTCGCCGTCTTCGGCCTCATCCGCCTCGACAATTTCAATAATGATAGTTCCGGATTTGAGATCAACATTCGGCACCGCCAACTTTGTGAAAGGATGGTACCAATCTTTTTGTCCCGGCGTTTGAATTTCAAAAATATCGCCGCCGCCAAAATCATGAATAGCCTTGAGCCGCCCCATAGGCTCACCCTCGATGGTTTCGACGTTCAAGCCGATAAGGTCCGTATAGTAAAATTCATCTTCATCCGTTTCCGGCAAAGCACTTCTGAGCACATATAACTTTGTGCTTTTTAAGGCCTCGGCCTGCTCGCGCGTCTCGACCTCTTGCGCGCTCACAGCGACAAATTTTTTCACGACGCGCGGCTGCGTCGGCGTTAAAACGGCTTGGCCGGTCTCATTAAGTAAGACACCATAAGTCACACAGGCCATTGGATCGGCGGTAAACGGTTTGATCTTGACCTCACCGCGCACGCCAAAAGCTCCGGCGACCGCGCCAATACACACTAACTGCGTTGTTTGATTTTCATTCATGCGGCGGTGTGTAATATAAAACAGGAGTAAAGGATAAGGATTTCACATGCGTTTCGTCATATTATTGCTCGCATCGATTACGCTGACCGCTCCATTGGCGGCTGCGCATCCAGAACATCCGAACCCGGAAACAGGTCAAGCAACAACAAAGTTTCCCTCAAAAGCAGAGATCGAAGCCGCAATAGATGACATGCCGGACTTTAATGCCATCTTTGATGATATGATCGCTTTGACAGAAAACAATGACTTGTCGGAACGCATGGAGCGTTCGGCGGACCGAGTAAAAACGGACTTGGAAACCTCCGGGGCGCTCGAGCCTGATCGTAACGGCTTGCCAGATATCAAACTTACACTGAAAGTTCTCATGGGGGCATTGTCCGAAGAAGAGGTCAGCGAAGGCCTTTTAGAAACGCTCACAGACATCCAAGCCATTATGGAAAAACATATGGATGATGACAGCGCGGCTGACTCAGCTCCCCGAGCGCCCGGTCCCGAATAGGATTTACCGCACCGCCCTTCTCCTATACGCTCGGTTTAAAAATGGAGCGACGCATGAAACGCGAAGATTATCACAGGATGATCGAAGACCCGGTTATGCTGGATTATGGGGTTTACCTCAAAGCCGATCAATTACTGACCTGCCAAAAACCACTGGATCAGCTTTGCAACGCCGACGAACTGCAATTCCAAATTGTCCATCAGGTTGAAGAGCTTTGGATGAAGCTCATGGCCTATACGCTCACGGATGTGATGGAATATATTCGCGCGGCCAATACGCACCGCGTCATCACACTGCTCTCGCGCGTACACCGCATTCAGCGCATGATGATTTCGCAAATGGATGTTCTGGAAACTATGTCGCCCAAAGAGTATCAACAAATCCGTATCCAGCTTGGCAATGGCAGCGGGCAGGAAAGTCCGGGGTTTCAGCTCCTGCTTAAAATGCCCGCCGGCTTGTGGGAGGCTTTTGAGTCCACATATCTGAGCGCTCAAAACTTGACCGTTTTGGATATTTATGACGAAAAATATGCCCATGATGACGCTTATGTTGTTGCGGAAAATCTACTGGAATTTGATGAACTTTTTCAAAAATTCCGATGGATGCATATCTTTTTGATTCACCGTTCTATTGGTCTCGGTTCAAAGTCCCTCAAGGGCCGCTCTGTGGACATTTTACAAAACGGGGCCAAGCACAGGTTTTTCCCGGAGCTTTGGGATATACGCTCGGAAATGACAGACCGCTGGGGCAGCGAATACGGCACGGTGCGCGAACCGCTGCACAAAAAAGACGCCTGAGCCAGCACCTTCATGACAGACAAACGCTTCATCGTTCCAAACGGAATTTATCTTGCAAGTCACTCTGTTGGAGCAGCGACTGTACTTGGACAGCAAGCACATGAAAAATACTTTGTTACTCCATGGAATAGAAAAGCCGGCGAAGGTTGGCAAAACTGGCTTGCGCTCATTGATGATTTCTGCGGTGAACTTGCGGGTCTTCTCGGCGGTAAGGCCGATGATTTTTGCCCTCAGCCCAATCTCTCAGCGGCGCTGACAAAATACCTGACATCTCTCCCTGCGCCCAAGGCCCGCAATAAAATTGTCATGCATAGCAACGCTTTTCCGTCCATGGGTTTTGTCGCAAAAGCGCTAGAGACCCGCGGCTACGAGCTCTCGCTTATTGCGCCGGAGCTTCCCGCGCATGATCCTGATGTTTGGAGCGGCGCGCTAGACCATCAGACAGCCTGCGCTCTGATCACACATGTGCATTCAAATACGGGCATCCTCTCGCCTACCGCTGACATCATAAGGGTCTGCCGTTCCGGCGACGCTTTTACAATTATAGACACAGCTCAATCGGCGGGTATCATTCCCATTGATCTGAACGCGTGGAACGCAGATGTAGTGCTTGGCTCGTGCGTAAAATGGCTCTGCGGCGGCCCTGGCGCAGGCTTTATGTGGATCAACCCCAGCCATATTGACGAACTCGAGCCCGAGGATGTTGGGTGGTTTTCCCACGAAAACCCATTCGAATTTGATATAAGAAATTTCAGATATGCAGCTGGCGCGCGCAAGTTTTGGGGCGGCACACCCTCAATTTCGCCTTATGCATTTGCCTTAGGGGGGCTGCGAACCATCACCAAGATTGGTGTGAAAAATATTCGCGCGCATAATATTGAGCTTATGAAAATAGTGCATCCGGGTGTTAATCCCGCAATCAATGGCGGTACGCTCTGCCTGCCTATCACAGACGACGTAGACGCAAAACTCACCGCTGAAGGCTGTCAGTTTGATCGACGCGGCGACATTGCGCGCCTCTCATTCCATATTTATAATACTATTGATGAGGCAATGCGCGTCTCGGAAATACTGACTCCATCCGGCTAAAGCGACCTCATAAAGCTCACAATAATTTCTGAGAGCTCGGCGTGAACATCTTCTTGCAAGAAGTGCCCGCCGCCTTTGACAATTGTATGCGGTTGGCCTTTGCAGCCTGGCACTTTGGCTTGGAACGTTTTCTCAAGCCCGCCCGTGACCGGGTCTTGATCGGAAAAACATGTCAGGAATGGTTTTTCAAACGCGGATAGCACTTTCCATGCCTCAATATTATCAGCAGCGCCATCCATATCAGGTGATGTCGGGACAAGTGAGGGGAAGATACGCGCCCCCGCCTTGTAACTCTCGTCCGGGTAGGGTGCATTATACGCGGCCTCAACGCCGGGACCTAAGTCGTTAACCGTCGCGCCGCGAAGGACGCCGCCCACTGGAAATTCTGGTACCGTTTGAGAAAATATTTTCCACTGCTCAAACGCAGGTGAGGGTTTGCCCTCCCCTGTCGGTAAAAACGTATTCGCAGTAATGACCCCGGCAAACATATCGGGATAAGCGGCGACCAATCGCAATCCAATCAACCCGCCCCAATCCTGACAAAATAGGACAACGTCTTTCACATTCATCGCCTCAAGCCATTGCGACATCCACCCGACGTGCGATGAGTAGGAATAATCGGATGTCTGATCCGGTTTATCGGAGCGTCCAAATCCGATTAAATCTGGCGCAAGAACGCGGTATCCTGCGGCGGCCACAGCGCTGATCATATGACGATAAAGAAAAGACCAACTTGGCTCGCCGTGCATCATGATGATAATTTGCCCGTCTGCGGGGCCATGATCGACATAATGGAGCCGCATTTCGCCCAGTTTTGAGTCGGAGATATTCACATAATTCGGCGAAAACGGATAATCCGGTAGGTTTTCAAATTGTCTGTCCGGTGTGCGTAAAACTGGCATATATGTTCCCGTATGTTGTCGGGCGACGCCCGTCTTGTTGTAGCGGCCCTAATATTTGCGGGCTTGCACCAAATGCGCGGCGATGGTTTCACTACCTAAAAGCTTCGTGGCCTCAAGCCTGTGGAGGCCTTCTTGCAAAACATAACGTCCTTTGCCCGCGCGGACATAGACCGGATTGCGAAGGCCATTTTCGAGAATATCTTCGGCAAGCGGCAACACTTTCTCCTCATCGAGTGTTTTTTTCTTGGCGGCGGGCACGTAAATTTCGCCCACAGGCACGTCGATAACTCGCATTGGCGTTTCTTTCCTTTTTGCGTAGACTACCGCTTGAACCCTGCCCCCGCAATGAGGATAATATGGATTTTGCCTTCCCCCCCGCTGAGCCAATCAGCCTGCCGATTGTCGGCACTGACGCGCGCTTTCCCGTGCGGCGCATTTACTGCATCGGACGAAATTATACGGAGCATGTGCGCGAAATGGGCGGTGATGCAGAACGCTCTGAACCTGTGTTTTTCACCAAAGCGGCTGAAACTATCGTGCAATCTGGGGCAGATATCCCCTTTCCTCCCAATACAAACAATCTGCATTACGAGGTTGAGCTTGTCGTAGCCATGGGGCCAGACGGTATTTTTGCTTACGGCGTCGGT
Organism: uncultured Caulobacterales bacterium; assembly: GCA_964352785.1. Classification (GTDB taxonomy): domain Bacteria; phylum Pseudomonadota; class Alphaproteobacteria; order Caulobacterales; family Maricaulaceae; genus JACOMS01. Next base: position 38,467 of record CAYGTI010000019.1, on the reverse strand, counting down.
ATCGATATGACCCGGCGTGACATACAGGCCACCGCTAAATCCAAAGGCGCGCCGTGGGACCGGGCTAAAAATTTTGAACATAGCGCCCCCTGCTCGGAGCTTACACTTGCGGAAAACGTAAACTTGGACGGCGCTCATATTGTCCTGCGCAAGAACGGCGATATTGTTCAGTCCTCAAGGATCGACCAGATGATTTGGTCGATTGATGAGATTATAGAGCGCCTCTCGCAAGATATGGATCTGCGCCCGGGCGATCTTATATTTACAGGAACGCCCGAAGGTGTGGGCCCTGTGATTGTCGGGGACGAGCTTTTCGGCGGGGCTGAAGGGCTGGAGAGCATACGTGTTAGGTTTATATAAATGACAAAATTGACACTTCATAATTACTTCAGAAGCTCCACGTCGGTGCGGGTACGAATCGCGCTTAACATGAAAGATCTGGATTATACCTATGTCGCCTACGCGTTGCTGCCGGATGAACATAAGTCAAAACCCTTTCTGAAACTCAACCCCCAGGGTCTGGTACCCGCGCTTGAAATTGCGGATAAGACCGTCCTAACACAGTCCATGGCTATTATCGAATATCTCGATGAGGTGTACCCCGAACCACCTCTGCTGCCACGTAATGCTTTGGGGCGCGCCCGTGTGCGCAGCCTTGCCCAAATCATTGCCAGCGACATTCATCCGGTAAATAATTTACGGATTTTGCGCTATATTGCCGATGAATTCGGCGCAGATACGCAAGGCAAAAATGCTTGGTTCGCCCGCTGGGTCAATGAGGGCTTTGCAGCGCTGGAAACCCGGCTGACGCGAGAGCCGCAAACCGGAATATTCTGTCACGGTGACACGCCGGGACTCGCGGATATTTGCCTCTACGCACAAGTGCTCAACAATAGACGGTCTAACATTGATCCGGCTCCTTATCCCAAGATCATGGATATTTTCACACAATGCGACGCCATACCGGCCTTTCAGGACGCCCGGCCTGCCCATCAAACGGATGCAACCTAGGAGACAGGATGCCCCGATTTTTGAGCGCATGTATACTGCCGGTTTTGCTTTGGAGTTGCGCCGTCATACCTACCGCGCGCGTTGAAGGCCGCGGCGCAGACACTGAGAGTTGGTGGAAGACGCAACCGCGTGGTGAATGGTCAAGTTATGAGCGCATATTTCCGCAAACGCCGTGGTTCGAAATTTATAAAATCCGCCCCGGCGTCACAGCGATCTATGAACCCGGGCAATTTGAAGAAGTGATTTCATTTCTTATCGAAGGCGATAACGAAGTCTTGCTTTTTGACACGGGGTTAGGGATATCGGACATGCGCGCTCTGGTTCGCACATTAACCGACAAACCCCTTACAGTTATCAACTCGCACAGCCATTATGACCATATTGGCGGCAATCATCAATTTGACCGGATTATAGCCATCGATACGCCGAGAAGCCGCAAGCGGCAAAGGGGGCTTTCCCGCGAAGCCACCGCTGAATATGTTTCGCAGGCTTGGATGAACCCGGCCAAAATTGCGCCCGGCTTTAACCGCAACGATTACGCCATTCAACCTTTTGAGATTAAACAGTTCATAGCCGAGGGCCATGTGATTGATCTGGGCGGCCGCCAGCTTGAAGTCCTGCATATCCCGGGGCACTCACCGGCGTCTATCGCGCTGCATGATGTTGACAATCAGCAACTTTATGTTGGGGATACGTTTTATTTAGCCCCGCTTTACGCGCACCTTGAGGGCTCCGTGAAAGGGCAATATCAAGAGACAGCCGCCCGCCTCGCAGCCCTCGCTCCGTCCCTCAAAGACGTGATGACCTCTCATAACGTACCGATTGTTGACCCCGGCTATCTCATAAAAATGGATAAGGGATTTAAAGCGATTGACGCAGGCAACGCAAAATGGACTCGCACGGACGGCGCCCGGCAATACATATTTGACGGATTTTCCATTATTACGTCTAATCCGCCGTAATTTTTATAAGTCCAGAGGCTATTCTTGCAAAAATATCAGCCTGAGGCCCGTTTTGCGCGGCAATAGGCCGTCCGGCGTCACCGGATTCGCGTATGCTCATATGAAGCGGCGCAGCGCCTAAAAACGGAACGTCCATTTTTTTGGCTTCATCGCGCGCGCCTCCGCTACCAAAAATATCGTGCGCGGTGTCGCAATTGGGGCAGATAAAGACGCTCATATTCTCAACCAATCCCATAACGGTGATACCGACCTTTTCGAACATGGCGACACCTTTGCGCGCATCGGCGAGGGCCAAGTCTTGCGGGGTGGAGACGATAATCGCCCCGCGCGGCTTGATATCTTGCGCAAGCCCCAGTTGCGGATCACCTGTCCCGGGCGGCATATCAATGAACAAATAATCCAAATGGCCCCAGTCGACATCCCAGAGCATTTTAGAAATAGCGCCTTGCACCATGGGCCCGCGCCAGACAATGGGCCCGTCACTGTCGGTCAAAAATCCGATAGACATGACTTTGACGCCGTGAGCTTCGAGAGGGCCGATTAACTGGCGGCCCTTGCGTTTTACCCCGCTGGCGCGGCCCTTTCGCAGCCCCAGCAAAATAGGCGCGGAGGGGCCATGAATATCGGCGTCTAATATCCCGACTTTTTTACCGGCCTTTGCCATGGCGACAGCAAGATTGACGGCGACCGTTGATTTTCCCACGCCGCCTTTAGCGGAACTTATCGCGATGACATTATCGACAAACGCATCGCCTTGGTATCCGTCCGGGCGGCGGGCTTGGTGCGGATTGCCCGAGCGCGGGGGGCGTTTTTTGGCAATATCCGGCGCGGCCTTATGCGCAGTGAGCAGCACGGAAGCTTTATCAACGCCGTCAACACCGCTCAGCGCCTTCTCCGCCGCCGCGCGCACGCGTTCATAAAACTCGGCCATTTTAGGGTCGACCATCAATATGGCGCGAAGAATGCCGTTCTCAAACGACAAATCACCGAGCATCCCGGCGGCAACCACATCTTGGCCTGTGCGAGGATCGCGCACATCAGCAAGCGCTTTCAGAGCCGCGGATTCAGAATAAGCCATAATTAAACCTCATAGGAGCAGAGATGAAGACACATCCTGCTCCTATGAGGTTTTTAACATTTTTTCGCAAGTTATTCAGCGGCCGCGAGGCTCGGTTGCGTTTCGAGCGCGCCGCTAAAGCGCTCTTGTTTGATACCCGTCCAGTGACGAATGACAAAGCGGCGAATATCTGCACCGATCCCGTAGAGCGCCGGGACAAAGAACAAGGTCACGAACAGCGCGAACAATACTCCAAAAGCGAGACTGATGCCAATAGGGATAAGCCACTGCGCCTGTAAGGAACGCTCAGTTAAGAGCGGCAGTAGCCCGACAAAGGTCGTCAGCGAAGTGAGCAAAATAGGCCGGAATCGGCGCACGCCCGCCTCAACCAAAGCCTGCGCGCCGTCCATGCCCTTTTCCCGGAGCTTGTGCACATAATCAAGCAAGACCAAATTATCGTTCACAGCCACACCCGCCGCTGCAAACATGCCGAGCAAAGACAACAGCGACATCGTTGTCCCCATCGCCAAATGCCCGAAGATCATGCCGCAATAGCAAAACGGTATGGCGGCCAGCAAGATCAAGATCGGTTCGAAATAAGACTTAAACGAGACCGCGACAAGGAAGTAAGCAATGCCGATGGCAATGAGGAAAAACGTCATCAACTCCTGCATAAATTCAGCCTCGTCCTGCGAGCGTCCAATATTGCCGCGTTTGACATCAGGATGACGAGCCTCGAAATCGGAAAAGAACTCTTCGTTCAAATCTTTGCGAATTTCTTCAATTCGGTCAGAGACCACTTCGGCGCTGACGATCAGAGCGCGTTGACGCTCCCGGCGCAAAATACGGTTCGTGCCTTTTTCAAACCGTAGATCTGCGACCGCTGCCAAAGGTAATTGCCGACCGTCATTTGTCCGAATGCGGATAGAGCCCAAAAAGTCGAGCGATTCGCGATCCGTGCGCGGATAACGCACATAAACGCGGACATCTTCGCCGTCGCGCGGAAGGCGCTGGACTTCTTCGCCAAAGAAGCCTTGACGCACTTGGCGCGCCACTTCAGCTGTCGTAATGCCGAGGGCCTCCGCGCCGGGTTTGAGGTCAAACTGAACCTCTTCAGACGCGCTCTCCATATCATTGACCACATTATAAACACCGTCGTAGCTGCGAAGCTTATCCATCAGATCATCCGCCGCCGCCTGAAGATCGGGAAACTCTTTGGCGTTGAGCACATACTGGATGGGCGGACCGTCGTTAACGTCCTGATAGTCGACCGAGATATTCTCAGCGTCCGGCACATCACCGATCAACTCGCGCAAACGCTCAGCCGTTTCTTTGGCCGTTAAAGCCCGCGTTTCCGGCGGAACCAATTTTACCAAGGCAAGGATGTTATTATCGCGTGAGCGCGTGTACCAGTTTTCAATCAGCGCGCCGTCCTTGGCCTCGACCTCTTCGACTAACGCTTTTTCCGCTACTTGAATTTGCTTGAGGACTTCAAGCGAGCGAGCATAAGGTGTGCCTTCGGGAAGCTCGACGGTAATTTCAATCTGGTCGCTTTCACCGCCGGGGAAAAAGACCGATTTAACAAGACCGTTTGAGACAAGCCCGATTGTGACAATCATCAGCGATACAAACAGCGATGCTGTAAAATAACGGCGGCGAAGGGCAAATGTAATTGCCGGGCGGTAGACCGCCTCAGCAACCCACATCAAACTGTCGGAAACACGCTTTTGCACTCGCATGATACGGCTTTGCGGATTGACGGGTTTGAGGTGGGATAAGTGCGCGGGAAGGATCAACAGTGATTCAATCAATGAGAAGAGAAGCGCGAAAATCACAACGAGTGAAATCGCCCGCGTAAACTCACTTGTTCCGCCTGATAAATACATCCAGGGCGCAAAGAAAATCATCGTCGTAAGGACAGCAAAAATCACGGGTTTGACCACCATATTGGTACCCTCAATCGCGGCATCTAACCCAGTTTCTCCCTCTTCTGTTTTAAAATGTATCGCCTCTCCGACAATAATCGCATCATCTACGATAACCCCGATCACCAGCAAGAAGGCGAAAGTCGAGATCATATTAAAAGAGACGCCAAACATCGGCAGCAAGGCCAAACCGCCCGCGAACGCTGTCGCAATCCCGATAGAAACCCAGATCGCAATCTTTGGACGGAGGAAGAGCATAAGTGTCAAACAGACAAGCAAAAGACCGGTAAAGAAATTCTTGGCGATCGTCGTAATGCGGCCCGTATACATTTCCTCAGCGTCTTCCCACACTGTAATAGACATGCCGTTTGGCATGCTATCTTTGATGCGGTTGAGATATCCGGTGACATTTTCGGACATTTTTACGACGTCCATGTCAGGGCCGCTCATGACTTGCACCAGGATCGTCCGTTTGCCATTGACCGTTGCAAGAAGGTTTACTTCCTCAAAGCCGTCAATCACTGTCGCAATGTCTTTAACACGGATCACAGCGCCGTTTGCAGTCTGGCGCACAATTATATTTTCAAAGTCTTCTTTGCTGTCCGCTTGCTTGCGCATGCGTAGCTGCATATTGCCCACATCTGTTTGGACACGGCCAGACGATGTATTCACAGACGTTCCGCGTACCGCTTGGGCGACTTCTGAGAGCGTCAGTCCAAATTGGCGAAGCGCCTCTTCTGAGACTTCGATTGAGACTTCTTCATCGCGAACGCCGAACAATTCGACCGCTGGAATATTCCCCAACAAAGCCACTTCGCGGCGGGTTTTTTCCGCAAACCGCTTTAGCTCTTGTTCGGAAACAGACTCTTCACCAGAGACGGCTAGCCGGATCATTTCCTGTTGATTACGAAAGACACGAATTTGAGGCTGCTCAGCCGCTGGCGGAAAGGTGTTAATTGAATCAATCTGGCGTTTTACGTCGCGCATCAAACGGTCTTCATCAACACTGCTTTTGCCGACCACTGTCACAGAGCCGCCGCCCTCGCCGGCAAACGCCCACATACGGTTGACACCTTGCACGGTGGAGAGCGCCTCTTCCATGCGGACAACCAGTTGCTCTTCCACATCCTGCGGCGATGCGCCGGGCCAAGCCACAAATACGTTGGCACCGGGAAATTCAACATACGGGTCAAGCTCGCGCTCTATTTGAACGTAGCTGACAAGTCCGCCGATAAGGCAGATAAACATCAGAAGGTTCGCGGCAACAGGGTTACTGGCCCACCACTTAATGATTGCTTTCATGACGCGCTCCTAATTCTTATCTGACGGGGCAGCGGCTGAAGCCGTGTCAGCTTCGCGGCCCACCACATCGATTTTCATGCCCTCGGCGACGCCCCGTATAGGAGAGATCACGACGTCCGAGCCTGCGCTCAGCCCTCCAGAGATAATCGCGCTGCTGCGGTTAGACGACGCTACGATGACGGTTTTGATGGTTAGTGTGTTGTCGCTGTTTGCGACATAGACTTGATCTTTCCCGCGCAAAGCCGCCCGAGGGATAACTACCATACCGCTGAGCGCTTCGCCGCGAATTTCGGCGTTGACATATATGCCCGGCGCAAGTGGGATGCCATTTGAAGCGCCTTCGCCAAAAGGGTCATCCACTTGAACATAAGCGAACAAAACCCGCGTTGCCGGATCAAAACCGCTGTCCGTTCGCACGATACGTCCCTGCCATTCGGCGTAAGTTCCGGCGACATTCGCTGATAGCGCGACAGGAATGCCCGGATTATTCTGACTTTCCATAAAACCAAGCGTCAGACCAGCCCTCGCTAGATCTTGATTGGTCATTGGCAGACGAACATCCATAATCGCCGTGGAATAAACTCGCCCAAGGCGTGTTCCGGACGTCACAAATTCGCCCTGATTGACCGCCCGCGTCGTGACCCTGCCCGTAAACGGTGCATATATGGATGTCCTGCGCAGTTGCAGCTCTGCTTCGCCGAGTTGAGCTTTGGTCGACGCCAGCCGGGCTCTCGCTTCGGCCATTTGCGGCTCGCGGAGCGTTAAAGCGGACGGCTTTTCGCCCACGCCCAACTCTTCCCAATCTTTGAGTGCAATATCAGACTCGGACTTTTCTTGCGTCACAGTCGTCTCTGCCTGCGCCACATTTGCCCGGGCCTGTACGACACGCAATTCATATTCTGTAGGTTCAATACGAATAAGCAAATCACCTTTGCTGAACTGCCCCCCTTCGATAAATTTTGGCGACATATATGTAATTTTTCCGCTCACCTGCGGGACGATATTGATTTGTGTACGGGGCTGCACCTCGCCTTGGGCGCTCACGGTCAGAGTCACGTCATCCGTTACCGCAAGTTCTGTTAAAACGGGGATGGCCTTGATCACGTCCTGTTTTTCTTCCGGCTCCGGCTTGAGTGCGCCCATTGCCACGACGCCGCCAACCGCCAGCATCATCACCAATACAGGCATAAGAAACACGAGGACTCTGCGAATCCAAAGCCTTTGTCCTTGTGGCTGCGTATGTGTCGTCATGTGATCACCCATAGCTAAATCTCCAGCTATCCTCTTATCGAACATATGCGTAACTCAATTATTATTGTTTTTCAATAATTATTTATTGTTTTTCGCATTTTTTTATTGAAAAACAATGAGGAAAACTTCCATTTGCGATGGACTAAAGCTTTAAACTCCGCTTTGCAGCGAGCAATTTATCAGAGAAATGATTTTTAAATTCATCAACGGATGAAATGCGGTTATAGACATGCAAAATTCATTGGAGGCCTTCGTGACGCCATTAACACTCAAAAATCAGCTTTGGTCTATCGGCGAAGGCTTGCCCCTTGCCGTCATTGCGGGCTGCAATGTTCTAGAAGATATGGATGAAGCCCTCACGGTCGGGCGAGAGCTAAAAACGATCTGCAGTGACCTTCGCTTACCCTACGCATTTAAAGCCAGTTTTGATAAAGCCAACCGCTCCTCCATAGCCTCTTACCGCGGCCCGGGACTAGAGCAAGGACTGGACATGCTCGCGCATATCAAAGCCGAGTTGGATGTGCCTCTCTGCACGGATATTCACACGCCCGAGCAAGCCGAATCCGTGGCCTCTATCGCTGACATCATTCAAATCCCGGCTTTTTTATGCCGCCAAACCGACTTGGTTACGGCTATCGCGCAAGCCGCCCAAAAATATGAGCGCATTATACATGTCAAAAAGGCACAGTTTCTGGCCCCTTGGGATTGTAAAAACATTGTCTCCAAAATTCAGGAAACATATCCGGATAGTCAAATCATACTTTGCGAGCGCGGCTCCAGCTTTGGCTATAACAACCTGATTGTCGACCCTCTGGCAGTATCTGAAATGCAGAAACTCGGCACACCAGTCACCATCGACGCGACGCACGCCGTGCAGCTTCCCGGCGCCGACCCGCGCACTGGCGGGGCCTCTACGGGCGGACGCAGAGACGGCGTGCCTATTGTGGCCCGCGCCGCTGTTGCGGCGGGTGCGGACGGCGTCTTTTTAGAATTCCATACTGAACCCGACAAAGCCTTGTGCGACGCTCCGAGCTGTTTGCCATTGACAAGCGCGCGCGCTTTACTGACAGGTCTGTCCAAGATACGCGCAATTATTAACGGATAATTTGCCTCAGACACAAATACAGGCACTGTAACTTTTAGGGTTTATAATCCGGCAAGTGGTTCAAAGCTTCTTGGAGGGCAGCGCCCCATCCTGTTGAAATACTTTGAAAATAAAGATCAGAAACCTCAATACGGCGCTGCTCACCTATATTCAGACTATCCGAGGGATACACGTGCAAATCAATGGGTAGCCCGACGGACAAGTTCGCCTTTATCGTTGAATCAAAAGAGACCAGTAGTAATTTAATGGCTCGTTCAAAGCTCATATCCGCATCATAGGCCCGCACGAGGATAGGGCGTCCATATTTGGTTTCACCAATTTGGAAAAACGGATTGTCGTCTCCGGCCTCAATAAAATTACCCTCGGGATATATTAAAAAAAGACGCGGCGTCATGCCTTTGATTTGCCCGCCCAAGATCATAGTTGCGTTAAAACCAGCTTCGGCTTCATGTCCCGTATCCGCGTTGGCCTGTATCACCTCTTTGAGTGTATCGCCAATGAGACGCGCCGCTTGAAACAATGTCGGAACCTGCAAAAGTGACGGGGATCGATTTTCTGGTTTCTTTGTCCGCTCGTCCAGCAGACTCACAACAGACTGCGTCGTCGCCAAGTTTCCCGCACACATGAGTGTAAAAACCCGCTCGCCAGGCACGGACCAAGAGTGTAGTTTTTTTACAGTGGCAATATCATCTACGCCAGCATTGCTGCGCGTGTCAGACATGAAAACGATACCCTCGTTGAGTTTTAGTCCAACGCAATATGTCATGCTGTTAAAAGCCTTTATTGTTGCTGAACCCGTAGTTCAACTTTTACGGTTTCGCCCGTATGTCCAAATGTGACGCCAGAGATAGGCGCAGCTTCGGCATAGTCAAGCCCGGATGCGACCCGAACGTATTTTTCATTGGGCGACATTTGATTAGAGACGTCAAAACCAACCCAACCAAGACCATCCACCCAAGCTTCGGCCCACGCATGTGTGGCATCCTGATCCACGCGGTCGTCCATCAAAAGGTATCCGCTGACGTAACGGGCCGCCAGTCCGAGCCTTCGAGCGCAACTGATGAAAATATGAGCATGATCCTGACAGACCCCCTTACCAAGACCAACCGCCATATCTGCCGTGGTTAGAGACCCCGTCTGGCCGGTTTCATACATCACGTGCTCGGAAATAAATGCCGATAAATCATGGAGAGATTTAAGAACGTTTTCCGCATCAAAAGAGACGTGCTTCAAAAGGCCTTTTATGTGGCTATCCGCTTTGGTCAGCAGCGTTGTACGCTCAAAGTACCACAGCGGCGCATATCCTTCATGCTGACCTAAAACGCCGTCAGAGATAGTAATATCAACAGTTCCCACACAACTAAGGCTTAATTTCTTTGCCCCCTCGGTCAGACGAACCAGATGCGTATGATTATTGTTAAAATCGACAAACTCAGCTTCTACAACGCCACCATCCACGGCGATATTCCAATCCAGAACCTGATGCCCAAGCCGGGTCTTGGGCGTTAAGCGTAGCTGTTGCAGCCCGTAATGCGGAGAGGTCTCAAATTCATAATGAGTCTTATGGGATACATGTAGGCGCATCAGATATTGAACCTATAATCTGTTTCAATTTGCCCAGCGAGCTCTGATGTCGCTGAGAGAAAATTGCCGATAAATTCATGCAGCCCAATTTTAAATATTTGATCAATGTTGACGTCTTCAACGAGAGCCCGCAAATTATAAGCCAAGTCATAGGATTTCGGGGACGCATCATAAGCACGGCGCAAATAATCCATCGTGTGAGTTACTTCGCGCGTACAAAAAGAAAGCGAGCGCGGCATCCGGCGGTCGAGTATCAAAAACTCTGCTATATCCGGCGCGCTTATATCCCCCGGATAAAGCCAGTGGAACGCTCTCTCGGCTGAGACTGACCGTAAAATTGTCTCCCACTGGGCATTGTCAATAGAGCTACCGACGAGGCTTACAGAGGGGAGTAATAGATAATATTTCACATCAAGTAATCTTGACGTGGAATCAGCGCGTTCAATAAATTTTCCGAGCTTCGCAAAGTCATAACACTCATTGCGCAGCATCGTCCCCTCCATCGCGCCGCGTACAAGGGCGCATTGCTGACGCACATGGCTTAGGACAGCGGGCAATTCTTTGGTCGAAACAGGCAGTTTCAAGTCAGCATCAAGACGCATCCAGCCTTCATTGACCGCTTCCCACATTTCGCGGGTCAAAGCGGTGCGGGCCATGCGTCCGTTTGCACGAGCCGATTTAAAGCAGGAATAGACACTTGAAGAATTATCTTCCGAGCGTAGTAAAAAATCGATGACATCCAGCGTGTCAGTAGTCTCATATTGCTTTTTATATGACACATCTACGCCGGCCGCCTTAAGGACAGACTCCCACTCATCGACCGCCGCCTCTGATCGCGTCAGAGCAATTCGAAACCCCGCATCGAGTAAGCGCGCCATATTTTCCGCGCGTTCCAAATAACGGAACATCCAAAATAAACTACCGGCTGTTTTTCCTAACATGTCATCATTCCGAAAGCACCCACGTATCCTTGGTGCCCCCGCCTTGGCTGGAATTAACAACAAGCGAGCCTTTTTTCATCGCAACACGTGTGAGACCGCCCGGCGTAATGTTAACGCTGTTAGGACTAACGAGAACGAAGGGGCGCAGATCAAGGTGGCGCGGCGCAAGGCCGGACTTGGTAAAAATTGGCGTCGTCGAGAGTGCAAGCGTCGGCTGCGCTATATAATTAGCCGGATCCGCGAGCAGCTTGGCTTTAAATCTTTTAATCTCGGATTGGCTAGACGCGGGGCCAACCAACATGCCGTATCCGCCGGACCCGTGCACTTCTTTGACGACCAATTCCTCGAGATGTTCGGCAACATAGGACAGCGCTTCAGGCTCAGAACACCGCCATGTTGGCACATTCTTGAGGAGCGCTGGCTTGCCTGTATAAAACTTTGTGATTTCAGGCATATAAGAGTAGACTGCCTTGTCATCGGCAATCCCCGCCCCTGGCGCGTTCGCAATCGTCACGCCGCCCGCACGGTAAATATCCATAATGCCGGGAACACCTAGGGCTGACTCGGGATTAAAATTCAGCGGATCAAGATAATCATCATCAACCCGGCGGTAAATGACGTCAATCGGTGCGTAACCCTGCGTTGTGCGCATGCAAACGCGGCCATTATAAATTTTAAGATCGTGGCCTTCTACAATTTCGCACCCCATTTCATCCGCGAGAAAAGCATGCTCAAAATAAGCGGAGTTATGCATACCCGGCGTCAGCACTGCAATGACAGGTTTAGACGTCTTACAGGCCTTGGGCGCACAAGCCGCCAGAGAATTCCAAAGCTGCCGCGGATAGTCGCTGACGGGCTCAACTTTATTTCCCGCAAAAAGCTCGGGAAACATTTTAAGCATCGTTTCGCGATTTTCCAGCATATAGGACACACCTGACGGTGTTCGCGCATTATCCTCAAGGACGTAAAACTCATCCGGGCCGGTGCGCACCAAATCAATTCCCACGATATGCGTATATATATTGCCGGGCGGCGAGACGCCAATCATATGCGGTAAAAAAGCTTCATTATTCGCAATAAGGCTTTTGGGAATAATACCGGCTTTCAGGATTTCCTGCTCATGATAGATATCATGAATAAAGGCGTTAATGGCTTGCACACGCTGCGTAATACCTTTGGAAAGCTTCTGCCACTCAGCAGAGGAAATAATACGCGGCACAATATCAAAGGGAATGAGGCGTTCCGCGGCTTCTTTCTTTCCGTAAACATTAAACGTTATACCGGTCTTGCGAAAAACAGCTTCGGCTTCGCTCATTTTTCGGCGAAGCGATTTATGGTCTTGCCGATTAAACCATTCATAATAGGCACTGTACGATGCGCGGGCCTTCCCATCACTATCCAGCATCTCATTGAAAAATTTATTATCTTTGCTCACGCACCTTTATGCAAAGTGAATAAAGTCATTGCAAGGCCCGCATAAAAGATAAGTTGGCTGAGGTTCGGGGCCAAGGTACGATGAGCCGCCCAAAATTCTAACGGTTTTACTTTAAAACACCTTTGAAGGATAAGATTCCGGTTTGGCCCGGCACAACGGGTGTTTGCAACGTCCAGCGGATGTGGGTAATGTCGTTAGCCGTCGCGACCTGGCTGATATCTCCATCAGAGTAGACAAGAAGCTTTCCGCGCGTCACGAACGTCGCGCCTTGATCAGCGGAATAGACAACGGAGGTTCCCGCGCGCTCAGCGCTGCCCTCAATATAAGTGATTACCTCTGGAACAGGCATGGTCAGGACAAGATCACTGACGGGCTCTGTCTTGTTATTTTCATAATTCAGACTGTAAATGATGGTTTCACCGGGGGTCACGAGCGATGCGTCGCCATACTCAACTTCTGTTGTGCCGTCTGGCTGCGTAATGATAATTTCTTTTTGTACAGTCTGGTTAGCGGTCAAAGCAAAGCAAAGCGGCGCGCAGACCATGGCGGCGGCGCAGACAGCAATTTTTAAAACAGAACGCATAGCAAATCCTCACTTAACTCAGGGGTAATATAAACCAAGACCCTTAAAAGAGATTAAATTAACAAAGACGGCCAAAATCGTGGTTCGTTATTTAATCCGCGCCCGGTAGGAGGCTGTGAAGGTCGGGTCCGGGTTGCCGGACGCCATCGCGCCCTTGGGGTTAAAACATATAAAAGTGACATTCGGGTCATACCCCGCCGACGGCGTGTAGGTACAGCCCGCCATGGTACTTGGGCGCAGGCCGCTATTGGAATATTTGACATCATTGGCATAGGTAAAGGTCAGGTTTGCACCTCCTGTCTGCACAAACGACACCGGATTGCTTTCCGGCCCGCCATCATCAATGTCGCCGTTATAAAACTCAACTTCGGCCGGAATTTCGTCGATGATCACAATCGAGTCTGTATCTGCCGCCGCCGCGCCCGGATTGGTTACCGTCAAAGCCGAAATCACATCATTACCGGGGAGTGAATAAAGACCAGCGCTTGTTGGGTCATAAACATCTACGGATTTACTCGCGGTGAGTTCTGTCGGCGATCCAGACGAATAGTTCAGGGAGAACTCTGACGTAATATCAAAGCTACTCGCTCCCGTTTTCCGAGTTGTGGTTGCGCTAATATCGTCCCCTTGCGCAATGGACACACTCCCGGTGAATGTGCCGGTAAAGGGTTGGCTCCCGCCGGGATGACTTCCCGTATCGACATATCCCAGATAAATCTCGCCTTCGCCGTAGCCGGACGGATCAGCGCTCGTATTTTTGAAAAACTCAATGCGGTAACCCTCTATGTTGGACGGTACATCCAAATTGACATCGTAAGATAGGCTCGTGCCGATGCCCGAGAACATGTTGATGATTGGAAAGTTTAGAAGATCGTTTGCGCCGCTGTCGCCGTCCCCGCTATCGTTCATGGTCACAACATCAGGCTCATCAGTATCGTAACTATCCTCGAATGCCGCGCGCAATTCAATTCCGAGGCCATCATTCGAATGTATAGAATTTCCGATGATGGTCGTCGATTTTGCAAAAGATTGGATAATCACACCTGCGCGGGTATTGTGCGCAATGATGTTGCCGTCGCCAAAATTTGCGCCTCCAATGAGGATTTGGCCCGGCACATGCGTATTTTTTATGCCGTACCCTATGTTTGGCGCGGGCGTTATGCTATCTGCTGCCACACCAACTTTATTACCTTGGAACGTAATGTTTGACGTCGCGCCCGCAGCGTTAATATCATAGGATGACAGATCAATACCGCCGACTCCATTGTTGCTGATAACATTGTTCAAGACAGTTGTTGACGTAAAGCCCGTCCCGCTGGCGACAGCATTAAACACGATGCCCTTACTTGTGTTACCCGCGGGCGACGTTCCGTTTGCGAGCACGCCTATATAATTGTCATTCACAGTAATGTTTGAGCCGTTGGTAAAAAATAAGCCAATATTACCGCTATCGGCAATAATATTTCGCCCGCCTGATGTCCCGTTACCAATATTGATATTATCACTATCCGTGATATGCAGCCCGTTTGTTGTATTACCCGCTGCCGCAGCGCCCGTTGCGTCTGCGCCGATATAGTTGCCTAGAATATCTATATTTGTAGAATTATTTGTAACGGCAATTCCAATACCTGTCGTATTTGCCACGATGTTGCGCCCGGCGGCTGACCCGTTGCCAATATCGGCTCCGCTGACGTTTAACAGGCGAATACCCAATAAATTATTACCCATGGCTGTCTGCCCATCATCGCCGACCCCGATATAATTATTTAAAATCGTCGCGTTAACAGTGTCTCTAAGGTCAACCCCCACATTATTATTTGCCGCTATAATGTTTCGGTCAGCAAGAGCCGTTCCTCCAATCGTTAAGCCTGAAATCGTTGCCGTATTAAAGAATATACCCCAAGCCCCATTTGGAAGAGGAGCGTTTCCGCTTCGATCGACACCCATATAGTTTCCGGCGATTTTCAAGTCGCCTGAGCTACCCGAAACAATATCATTAGCGTCAAAATGTATAGCGCTTGAACCGTTACCGGAGATCAAGTTTTTTCGAATTTCATGGATACTGTATGTTCCCACCCAACCAATGATACCGTGCCCTGTATTTGGAACGCCGTTTTCACCCACAGGATCAGTACCGATAAAGTTATTTTGAATCTGGGTGGCGCTTGACCCATCAAAAAGCGCAATACCATGCGTGTTTCCGGAAATAACATTTCCGTCTGCTGCCGCGCTACCGCCGATTACCGTATTTGCGCCGTAAACACGGATGGCTCTGACGCCGCCAGCGCCTATACCGCCTGGCGTTAACCCCACATGGTTACACGTGACAGATGTATTGGCCGAAGCCGTATCCAGATACAGGCCTTCAGTCATATTTACAACCGATAGCCCTTTGAGACTTACATCAGAGGTGTGTACTCTTAGGCCTGTTGTCGCGCCCGCGGCTCCGTCAAGGACAATTTCGAGCGTATGGGCTGTTCCCTCCCAAGGTGCACCGCAATTTGCGCCGCTTTGTGTTGTGCCGTCGATTGAAATGCCCGCATCCGTCAATGTCGGTAAGCTTGTCACTAAATTGATCACATGCGGCCCGGCGTTGGGAATCGCAAAAGTAATATCGTCCATTGTGGGGTCGGCGTTGGCGTTCTCAATCGCTTGACGCAAAGACCCTGCGCCGGAATCGTTGGTGTTGGTCACGATCAGGGCTGAGACGACGGTGTAGTTGGCAGAGAACTCTGAGGTCATGTCATAGCTCGTCACGCCCGTCTTCCGCGTGGCCGTGGTCGAAATTATGTCGCTAGAGGACACGGCTTCGCTCGCCGTAAAAGCCCCATCAAAATTGATGCTTCCGCCCGGATGATCGCCCGTATCGACAAAGCCAAGGAACGTCTCGCCTTCGCCGTGACCGGACGCATTGCCGGAGCTATTTTTATAAAACTCGATCCGGTACCCTTCGGTATTGGCGGGGACATCGAGGTTGACATTATACATAACGGACGTAGATCCAGACGCCGTGATCGTATTGATGACCGGGAAGTTGAGGAGGTCATTCGCACCGCTGTCGCCGTCGCCGCTATCATTGGCAGTAACGCCGTTCGCGTCCTCTGTCCCGCCCGCCAAATTGATTCCGAGTGCGCCATTGCCGTATATACGATTGCCGATAATGGCTGCCGTGCCGGAAATATTTATACCCTCACTACCATTCCCGGCAATGATGTTTCCGTTTACTGCGGTGCCGTCTCCGACTTGCACCGTAACAGTCCCGCCAATTGACAGGCCCGGACCTTGATTGAACAGCACGGTCGTTCCGTCTGCGCCAACACCGATTTTATTCCGTAACAAGGTCGCTGAGAGTGTTCCAGCAAGGAGTAGCTGGGTCGCCGTAGCGCCACCATGATTACTCGAAATGACATTATCGGAAATTGTGTATGGCCCGCCATTCGAAACCACATGCAAACCCTGTTGTCGATTCCCTTGATCAACAAGGCCCGTAATATCAGTCCCGACATAATTATTTACGAACTCCAATGCGGGGACACTACCCGTTATGTAGACACCGTGATGGTTTTGGGAAATCAGGTTTCGCTCTGCCGCGCTCGCGCCGCCGATAATGATGGAACTGCCCCCTGAAATCTGAAGTCCGTAAAATCCGGCCCCATTATTGCTGGTTCCGGTTTCGTCCATCCCGACAATATTACCAGTGATTATCAAACTACTACCTGACGTCGTGAGCTGTCCATTAGGGTTGCTACCATTGCCGGACATAAGATTATTATCGATCTCGACGGAGTCTGCGTCCGTGATCCGAATGCCAGAAGAATTGACGACCAAGCCGTTTCCCGCGGCCGTCGTGCCGTCCGTTTCAACACCGATATAGTTACAACGCAGAACGGCGTTATCGGCAGCACTGTTCAAGTCCATGGCCTGCGCTTGGCCCCGAACAAGGCTCAGGCCCTGAACGGTGACATCGCTCGCTTGTACGGGCAATAAGGCTGAGCTTACTCCCGCGCCATCGATCATAATGCGTAAGTCATGCGGGGTTCCGGTCGTGAGCTGTCCGCAGCTTGCGCCGGATTGGGACAGCCCGTCTATGCTGATATTCGCATCCGTAATTGCGGGTAAGGCAGACCCCAGCGTGATCGTCTGCACGCCGCCGCCGGGTATAACGAACGAGATGTTATCCGCATCAACATAGGCATTCGCGTGGATTATTGCGGCGCGCAGGCTTCCCGCGCCGCTATCATTGGTGTTTAAAACAAGCAACGGATCGTCAACGACATATGACGCGCTGGCGGAATGGTCGCCTGCATTTGCGGCCTCGTTGGATGTGCCGCTACCATCGGCCAGCACATTTTCGGCTGCCCCTAGCTGTGTATTCCCGTCCCCGTCAGCGGTAACGGGCGTTCCCGGAGACGCGCTTGTCGTGGGTTCGAGCGTGTCGGCAATGATCGAGATTATGTCTTCGCCTGCATCATTTGCACTGCTGGGGATATCGCTGCGGATAGCAATAAATAATATCCGGTCTGCGGCCAAATCCGACGTGGCGGTTCCGTTATAGACGATAGCAGCCCCGTCATCGGCGCCCGGTTCAAACAAGCCGTCCCCGTCATCAATATAATAATAGAGTGTGCTGCCGGTGGCCGAGAAATCATCCCCGCCTTCATTGACAACCAAGAGCGCGTAGGCCTGAACATCATTACCTTCGTTGGTAAGTTGAAATAGTAAATCCTGATCCTGAGCGCCGGGGACAACGTCTGTGTTTCCTAAGGCTGATACGGTTAAATCAATCCGGCGGTCAACGGTAAATTCAACGGGCGTATTGGAACCGCTCGCGCTCGTATCGATGGTGGTCTGGGACACGCCGGAAACTTTGTAATCCAGCGAATATGAGATTTGCACATTCGTACCCGCTTGTGTGCCGTCTGCATGCGCCTTGCCTGAGAGCCCTGCAATGAGCAGACCTACAGCCAAGAGAGCCTTTATGCTATGTATGACATATCCCATAGAGCGCCGCATTGTTTTACCCGCTCTGTTTATACGAACATAATTAACACCGGCTTCGCAACTATGGTAAATTTACTTTAACGAGGGTCTAGGGTCTGTGGACAATTAGGGTTGAGATTAAGATATGAGGCAAAATCAATCAGTTTTAAGAGAAAATCTGATAGCTTGCGTCCGCAAGGTGAGGGTTTCCGACGCGAAAATGGATGATTTTGGTCATACCGCTGCGCGGCGGGGCGCTTTTGCCCCGCGACTGCGTCGAGAATGCTCGAAATTGCACGCAGTTCCTTGCGCGTCTCTCCTAGCCGCAAGGCAAAATCGCTCCCGTCTTAACTCCACTCTAATTGTCCACAGACCCTAGTTTGCGAGGCGAACTTATTTAATGCGCGCCCGGTATGCGACGGTGAAGGTCGGATCCGGATTGCCCGCCGACATTGCGCCCTTGGGATTAAAGCAGACATATGTCACGTTTGAATCATATCCTGCAGTTGGTGTATAGCCGCAAGCCGCAAAGGTGGCGGGCTTTGTGCCGCTATTGGAATAACGCACATCATTGGCATAAGTGAACGTCAGCCCCGCGCCCCCTGTTTGCGCAAAAGACACAGGATTAGACTCCGGCCCGGCATCGTCTATATCGCCATTATAGAACGTAAGCTCGGCTGGGATGCCTTCGATAATTTCGATGGAATCTGCATCCGCCGCCGCCGCGCCCGGATTGGTAACTGTCAGAGAGCTAATCACATCATTCCCGGGCAAGTTATAAAGCCCAAGGGTCAACGGGTCATAAACCGAGACAGACTTGGAGCCGACAAGTTCGGTAGGAGAGGCCGACGAATAATTCAACGAGAACTCGGACGTGATATCAAAACTGCTTGCGCCCGTTTTGCGGGTGGCTGTCGCGCTAATGATGTCGCCTTGATTGATGGCTACGCTGCCCGTGAAGCTTCCGCTAAAGCTTAGGTTCCCGCCCGCGTGATTACCGGTATCGACATGTCCCAAATAAATTTCGCCTTCACCGTGGCCGGATACATCGGCGCTGCTATTTTTGAAAAACTCTATGCGGTAGCCCTCAACATTGGACGGCACATCCAGATTAACATTGTAAGACAGGCTTGTACCGACGCCGGAAAAATCATTGATAACCGGGAAGTTAAGCAAGTCATTCGCGCCGCTATCCCCGTCGCCGCTGTCATTGGCCGTCACGCCGTCGACGCTCAGGTCAATTCCGAGATCGCCGTTACCAAAGATCGCATTGGCTAATATCGCAGCCTGACCGGAGCCTTGTACGGACACACCTCTTCCTGTATTGAATGCAATGATGTTGCCGTTCGCCGCAGTCCCGTCGCCGATAGTCGCCACGCCCGTCAACTCGACTCCAATCCCTACGCGTGTATTCGGGATCGCCGTCACACCATCCGCGCCAACTCCAATCTTGTTGCGGATAATTGTCGCCGTAGCCCCATTACTCACGGCAATACCGTGCGGGTAAGGCGCTCCAGAACTGCCGCTAATCACATTGTCAGAAATTATCGCAACCGGTGAATTATAAAGCATAATCCCTTCATCAAAGTTACCTCTATCGAGGAGTCCTGTGGCGTCAGTCCCTATATAGTTGCCCGAAATCGTTGATGTGGTCGCCCCATTAAGCTCTATGCCGTCATCACCATTACCCGAAATAACGTTGCGACCGGCCGGAGAACCGTTTCCGATCACCAGATCCGTCGCGTTCGTTGCAAATATCCCGTCAGAACTGTTGCCAAATACGGCAGCGCCATCCTGACCAAGGCCAATATAATTACCCAATATAGAAACCGTGGCCGTGCCGTCTATATGGAGGCCATTCCCGCCATTGCCTGAAATAATATTCCTGTCTGCCGCCGTTGTCCCACCTAAGGTCACCCCGGAAATAGAGCCCGCTGGAAATTCAATGCCGTTGCTGCCATTAGGAAGCGCAGCATTCCCTGTGCGGTCAACGCCGATATAGTTGCCCGCAATTATAACATCGCCTGACGCGCCAGTCACGCTGGTTGTGCTGCTAAGAAGTATACCCCGCGCGCCGTTACCGGATATAAGATTACGCGTGATATCGCCCCACGTTGCTGTGCCGCCCGTAAATTGGTTGATACCAATACCACCATTTGGACGCGGCAAAAGCCCTGTCGGATCTGTGCCGATAAAGTTTCCGCGCGCGGAAAAGTTCACAACGTCCTGCCCGACGGAGAAGCCAACGCTACCATTGCCGGAAACAACATTTCCGTCGCCAGGGTTCGAACCACCGACGAGGGTGTTAGTACCGTGGGGAATAACGCCAGATGTTGTATTCCCCGATGCTGTTCCGTCAGGATTAAGCCCCATATAATTACAAACAAATTGTGTTCCGGTAGCGCCTGGCAATGATACCAATCCGCTCGCAAAGCTGACGACGGAGAGACCTTTTATTGTGATATTATCACTATTGGCGACAAGGCCGTAACCGCCGCTAGTCGAGCCATTTAGCTGTACTTTTAGAACTGGCGGTGTACCCGACCAAAGATCACCGCAACTCGCGCCGCTCTGCGTTGCACCGTCAATCGTGATGTCCGCATCCGTAATGTAGGGCAGGGCGCTCGCCAGTGTAATCACATGCGGCCCGGCGTTGGGAATCGCAAAAGTAATATCGTCCATTGTGGGGTCGGCGTTGGCGTTCTCAATCGCTTGACGCAAAGACCCTGCGCCGGAATCGTTGGTGTTGGTCACGATCAGGGCTGAGACGACGGTATAGTTGGCGGAGAACTCAGACGTGATATCATAACTACTCGCGCCTGTTTTCCGCGTTGCTGTCGTCGAGATGATATCGCCGGAAGACACTGCTTCGCTTGCCGTAAATGTCCCGTCAAAATTGATGCTCCCGCCCGGATGATCGCCCGTATCGACAAAGCCAAGAAATGTCTCACCTTCCCCGTGACCGGAAGCGTCGCCTGTGCTGTTCTTATAAAACTCGATCCGGTACCCTTCGGTGTTGGCAGGGACATCGAGGTTGACGTTATACATCACTGAGGTCGAACCAGACGCCGTGATAGTGTTGATCACCGGGAAGTTGAGAAGATCATTGGGGCCTGTGTCTGCGTCGCCCGCGTCATTTGCCGAGACGCCATTACTATTTAGATCAATAGCGAGGCCGGTGTTGCCAGCTATAGCATTTCCATAAATTGCGGCTGTGCTTGTACCGGTCACGCGAACACCCACGTCTTGATTGCCGATGACAACCGCGGATTTCGTGAGCCCTATGTAATTACCGGAGATTTCAATGTCGGTCGCATTAACAATATCCAGCCCAAAAGCGCTGTTTCCTGTTATAATATTACGCCCAGCGCTTGTCCCGTCTCCAACTCTGACATCACTTGAATTTCCCGCGATACCGATCCCTACGTCCCCATTTGCAATAACCGTCGTTCCAATACGGTCAACACCCACGTAATTCCCCAATATGGTAACATCCGAGGAGGTATTTGTGATGTAGATTCCATCTGAACCATTTCCGGAGACAACATTCCGCGTTTCCGCTGTTGTCCCGCCAATGGTTACTTGGGCACTGCTCAAGGTCACTGTGATGCCGACGCCCGAATGCGGAATTGCTGAGTCTCCTGCCGCATTCAGCCCGATTATGTTGCCTGTGATTGTGACATCCGTTGCCGCACTCACCACCAGCCCGCGATCTGATGGATCATTATTGTTACCAGAAATCACATTGTTGCGTACAATCGCGTTTGAAACCGAACTTATAAATAGGGCCGTATTGGTTCCATCATCCAAAGCATTCGGCGTCGCAGTTGCACCGTCCGGGGCGACACCGATGTAATTACACTCAAGTGTTACATTATTTCCGGACGATGCAATTTGCATGCCCAGATGATCAAACCCGCCAACGGAAACTCCCCTGATTGTAATATTCGGGGCCAATGCACGCAGAGAAAAATTAGCCGCACCATTGTTACCATCAAGTTGAATGCGGATATTATGCGGCGTTCCGGTTGTTAACTGCCCACAACTCGCCCCGCTTTGTGTGGTGCCATCGATGGAAATCCCGTCATCGGTCAGGCCTGGGAGGCTGGAAAGCAGCATAATTTTATGCGGCCCAGCACCGGGGATGGCGAAGGTGATATCGTCCATTGTGGGGTCGGCGTTGGCGTTCTCAATCGCTTGGCGCAGAGATCCTGCGCCGGAGTCGTTGGTGTTGGTCACGATCAGGGCTGAGACGACGGTGTAGTTGGCGGAGAACTCTGAGGTCATGTCATAGCTCGTCGCGCCTGTTTTCCGCGTTGCTGTCGTCGAGATGATATCACCGGAGGACACGGCTTCGCTCGCTGTGAATGTGCCGTCAAAATTTATGCTACCGCCCGGATGATCGCCTGTATCGACAAAGCCGAGGAACGTCTCGCCTTCGCCGTGGCCGGAGCTATCGCCGGAACTGTTCTTATAAAACTCAATTCGATATCCATTTGTATTGGCAGGCACATCGAGGTTCACATTATACATAACGGACGTAGAGCCTGAGGCCGTGATAGTGTTGATCACCGGGAAGTTGAGAAGATCGTTCGGGCCCGTGTCGCCGTCCCCGGAGTCGTTTGCCGTGACGCCGTCACCGCCCAGATCAACACCTAAATCACCATTTCCAAATATACTATTGGCATAAATAGCGAGCATTGAACTCTCATCGAGTTGGCTGATACCATTCAGAGTATTATCGCGGATAATATTCTCTGTGATGAGACCAATGATGATACCAGCATCTGATTGTATTTTAATCCCTGTACCGGGTGTATTGGCTATAATGTTGCCTTGGCCACTGCCTCCGATCTCTAACCCCGAGACATTGATTCCATTTCCAAAAAGCACAGCCTGTGCGGTTTGAACGCCCACAGGCAAAGATGTCGTACCGTCAGCGCCAACACCAATAGAATTTCCTTTGATGATTAAGCCCGTGATTGTATGACCGCTGCCAACAACCTCAATCGCTTCTCCCGTAAAACCACCGATGACATTGTTGGTGATAGCGACATTGGAAAATGTACCCGTGTTAAGGTTGATCCCATCATCTTGATGCAAAGGTTGTGTTTGTGCGCTTGGAATATTTACGTTACCGGAGGCATCCGTACCCAGATAATTTCCATTCACCGTAATATTTGAACCGCCGCCCGTTATGCTGAGCGTACGCTGCTCGTTTCCAGCAATGATATTGCGTCCGCTAGCCAGACCATTACCAAAGTTGAAATCGGTGACCGCGCTGACATTTATGCCAAAACCGGTATTCCCAATGTCAGTTATGCCATCGGCACCAACACCGATGTAATTACCAAAAACATCTATGTCATTAATTCCGGTAAGGGTTATCCCGTTCCCTGAATTACCAGCGATGATATTCCGGTCGGCGGCGTTTATTCCCCCGATTGTAAGGCCTGTTATGGTGTTAGCCAGAAAATGTATCCCGTTCCCTAAATTGGGGAGCGCAACAGTTCCCGTGCGGTCGGTGCCAATATAATTACCCGCAATCATCACGTCTCCGGCCGAGCCTGTGATATCATCTCCGTCAAGCACGATAGCGGAAACGGTATTACCAGATATAAGGTTTTTGCGAATTTCCCGCCATGTACCCGCTCCGCTTTGGTGGTTGAGCGCGCGCAGCGTATTGGGCTGGGCCTGAGTTCCAGACGGGTCGGTTCCAATGAAATTTCCGCGTATGGCCGTGTCTGTTGATCCTGCGAAAGTATGAACGGCGATACTATTACCCGAAATCACATTGCCTTCGCCTGCAACAAGACCGCCAATACGTGCGCCAGAACCGTATAGACGAAACGCATACCCTGTATTTGGGCTCGCTGACCCATCGGGTTCTACGCCGATATAATTACACTGCCCAACGAAATTGTCCGAGGCCGCCAAAACAGAAATAGCATTAACCGTATTCGTAATCGAGAGACCTTTTATGGTAATATTGTCGCCGCTAACACGGAATGGATTTAACCCGCTGGCTGTAATTTGGATTTGCAGGGTATGCGGCGTTCCCGCCCAGAGATCTCCGCAAGAAGCGCCGCTTTGCGAGGCCCCGTCAATGTTTACACCATCGTCGGTGATATCGGGTAGGTCGCTCGCCAGCGTGATTGTGTGAGGCCCGGCTCCTGGAATCGCGAAGGTGATATCGTCCATTGTGGGGTCGGCGTTGGCGTTCTCAATCGCTTGACGCAGAGATCCTGCGCCGGAATCGTTGGTGTTGGTCACGATCAGGGCTGAGACGACGGTGTAGTTGGCGGAGAACTCTGAGGTCATGTCATAGCTCGTCGCGCCTGTTTTCCGCGTTGCTGTCGTCGAGATGATATCACCGGAGGACACGGCTTCGCTCGCTGTGAATGTGCCGTCAAAATTGATGCTACCGCCCGGATGATCGCCCGTATCGATAAAGCCAAGAAATGTCTCACCTTCCCCGTGACCGGAAGCGTCGCCTGTGCTGTTCTTATAAAACTCGATCCGGTACCCTTCGGTATTGGCCGGAACATCGAGGTTGACGTTATACATAACGGACGTAGATCCAGACGCCTTGATCGTGTTGATCACCGGGAAGTTGAGAAGATCGTTCGGGCCCGTGTCGCCGTCGCCGGAGTCGTTTGCCGTGACATTGTTAGTCTCCGTTCCGCCCACAAGATTTATCCCAATCCCGCCATTATTATAAATAGCGTTCGAATAAATTGCTATGTTGGAATTGGCACTACTTGTCCTTACACCATGGTTCCCAAAGTTTGTGACCTTGTTGCCCGTGATTGTAATCGCTCCTCCGCCACCGTCGACGAACACACCTGAACCTGTGCCGGCAATGTTTGTGCTGCCATCAACGGCTATTCCGATATAATTACCGCTAATTGTCAAATTACTCATGTCATGAACGCGGACACCACTTCCTGTGCCGGCGATAACATTGCGCCCTGCGACAGTACCGTCGCCAATGGTGACATTACTACTACTGCGCAAATGTAGACCATTCCCGCCAGCGCCCAATTTTGTAACGCCGTCGGCCCCAACGCCTATATAATTGCCGAGCACCGTCATGTTACTGCTGCGTAAATCCACCTCACCGCCCAATAAGATATTACGATGAGACGGGTCAGTACCGCCGATCGTAAAGCCATTGCTCGGAGGATCAATAAAGATCGGGTCGCCGCCATTAGCCAAATAGGTCAGCCCGGTGCGGTCCACGCCGATATAGTTGCCGCGAATCAGCACATCACCGGAAGAACCTGTGATTGTGTCATCGGTATCGAGCCGGATGCCGCCGATATCGCCAGAAACAGATGTATTCCCAGAAATCAAATTCTTCGTAATGTCTGACCATGTGCCGGCCCCAGAATCATGATAAAGAGGACGATTATCATTCGGGCGCGCCAGCAGGCCCGTCGGGTCTGTGCCGATAAAATTGCCCTGAATAGAGAGCGCCGTTGTTCCGTTATTCGACTGAATACCTGTCGCATTGCCGGAGATCACATTGCCTTCACCCGCCGCAAGCCCGCCGATTAACACGCCGTCCGCAGCCCCTACTAAAAAGGCCCGACTCGTATTGCCTTCATCAAGACCATCAGGCGTCAGACCCACAAAATTACATTGCGCTGTAGAGCCTGTCACAGAAGCCGAATTTAACTGAATACCCTGTTGAAAACGGGTGATGGAGAAACCTTTAATCGTCGTCGCATTGCCTTGTGTATGAAAGCCAACAACTTGATTGGTAGGGCTATCAAGTCGAATTTTCAAAACGGGTGGAGTACCCGCCCAAAGGTCGCCACAACTCGCCCCCGCTTGGGTCGAGGCATCAATCGTAACATTGTCATCCGTGATCAGCGGCAACCATGAGCCTGACGGCGTAATCGTCCAGTAGGTTCCATTATAATTAGCATCGGATGTTGGGATATTAAAGGTAATATCATCCGCTGCCGCATTGGCATTGGCATAATCTATTGCTGCGGCCAGCGACCCCGCCCCGGAGGCATTTGTATTCGTGACAATCAGAGGGTCAGCCGCCAACACATTGGCTGCAAATTCAGAGGTTATGTCATAGCTCGTCGCGCCTGTTTTCCGCGTTGCTGTCGTCGAGATGATATCCCCGGGCGACACAATTTCGCTCGCGGTGAATGTGCCGTCAAAATTGATGCTCCCGCCCGGATGATCGCCCGTATCGACAAAGCCAAGGAATGTCTCACCTTCCCCGTGACCGGAAGCGTCGCCTGTGCTGTTCTTATAAAACTCGATCCGGTACCCTTCGGTATTGGCCGGAACATCGAGGTTGACGTTATACATAACGGACGTAGATCCAGACGCCTTGATCGTGTTGATCACCGGGAAGTTGAGAAGATCGTTCGGGCCCGTGTCGCCGTCGCCGGAGTCGTTTGCCGTGACGCCGGAAGTACCAAGATCAATTCCCAAATCGCCATTAGAATGGATGCTATTAGCATAAATCGCGACAGACGCATTCGTCGCCGCAATATTGATACCATCTTCGGCATTGCCAAAAACAGTATTACCAACGATTTCGCCCGAAACCGTACCAGCTGCTGAGTTGAAGAGAATTGCCGACCCGGCAGAATTGCCGAGTAAATTGCCCTCGCCGACACCTGTACCGCCAATTTGCATATTCGCCGCGTTAAACCCAGCGCCGATCGCGATCAAACCAAAACCTGCACGGCCAGAGGTAAATACCGTCGTCCCGTCGGCTCCCACGCCGATATGGTTGCCTTGAATGGCAATACCGTTCAACGTGCTAGGCCCCCACATTTCGATTCCCTCCCCGGTGAAGGGGCCGATCACATTATTGAGGATGTTAACATTCGAACCACTTGAAAGGACGATGGGGTCATCAGCTCCAGCACCCATTCCTGTTCCATTGTTAAGCGCTGTATTTCCGCTCACGTCTACACCAATATAATTTTCATTTATTGATAGGTTGGTGGCCGTGCCAATCGTTCGAAGAGCCCGCCCGGAATTCCCGCTTATAATGTTTCGTCCCGCCGCCGTCCCATTGCCGATGTTGAGATTGATTACATTTGTCGCCCGTATCGTGTCACTGGCATTCGGAATGGCAGCGGTCCCCGCTGCATTCGTACCGATCCGATTTCCCAGAATATCCACTGTATCGGTCGCGTCGAGGTGAATTGCGCCAAGGGTATTTCCTGAAATCAGGTTACTCTGCCCAGCGTTTATGCCGCCGATAGTGATGTTTGGGGCTGCGACTGCAGTAATACCGATAGCTGCATTGGCAACCGCCGATGTCCCATTGATATCTGTGCCGATATAATTACCAAGAAAAGTGACATTGCTCACCCCTGTTGAGATGCCTACACCGTTAGCACCATTGCCGGAGATCACATTACGGGTGGCCGCAGTGGTGCCGCCAATCGTGATTCCCGACGAGGTACCCGAAATAGTTATGCCGTTATCGCCATTGCCTAGCGCCGCCGTTCCTGCCGCATTGAGTCCAATAATGTTTCCCTCAATTACTGCGCCCGTTATGTCGCTCAAATAGACGCCGCTGTCTGACCCGCTATTTTCATTGCCGGACACAAGCGAGTTACGCAGCACAACATTGGTGGCATCAATAAACGCGATGCCGAAGCTGGCACTTACGCTTTTGGCATTTGACCCTTTCGTTACGCCGTCAGGCGCAACCCCCACATAGGTGCATTCCACAATTGTATCGTCTGTTACCGCCCCGGTCTGGCGGCTGATACCATGTACATCGAAATTGGTAATCGAGAGGCCTTTCACGACAACTGAGTCGGCATTCAGCGAAATGCCGCGTGCACTACCCGCGCTGGTTCCGTCAATCTGGACCCTCAAATCATGCGGGGTACCCGTGGTGAGTTGACCGCAACTGGCCCCGCTTTGTGTTGTTCCGTCTATGGACACACCATCATCCGTGATTGTCGGCAGAGCACTCGCAAGCGTAATCACATGAGGCCCCGCGTTCGGAATTGCAAATTCGACCAAATCAATGCCTGTTCGCGCGTTCACGACAGTCATTGCGTCTCGCAGGCTCCCCGCACCGCTATCATTTGTGTTGAGCACTTTCATGGACGCTGCGGCCAACCCATTATCACCAAATTCGGACGTAGACCCAAATGTCGTCGGCGTGGGTTTTTCGGTGACGGTCGCGGTAAGGCGCTGCCCCACCAAAACCGTGACGACGCCATTGGTTGTCGCAGAGAAATATTCCGTCCCCGTCCCGCCATGGGTAATGTCAAATGAGCCAAAATAGGTCTTCGCATCCCCGCGTTGGTCCGTGTTATCTGTTTCCACTGTGAAAAGCTCCACGCGGTAATCACCCACAGGCAGGTCGGCGCTGATTTGGGCCGTAATATTGGTCGTCCCATCGGCGGCGATATGTTCAACGGTGGGATAGTTGAGTTTATCGGTGACGTTTGATCCTAGGAGAATCATGGCTCCGTCGTCTCCGAACATTGTATTGCCGAGGACGGTTACATCAGTGCCGTCAATTAAGACTTGTTGTTCATCAGCAAAAGCAATGACATTGCCTTCTCCTGCATTCACACCCCCGATCACAGTTCCATCGGTGTTTTCATAAAGATAGATTGATTTTGCTGTATTGCCGATATCGACGGTTCCCGAAATATCAGTACCAATCTTATTGCCTTGAATGGTAAGCCCCGTCGCATTGGAAACTAATATGCCCCGTAAACTACCTGACAGTATATTCCCGTTCCCCGGCGTCCCGATCGTAATATTCTGCGCCGCACTCGCCGCCGAGACATTAATATGGATATTGTCATTGCTATTGCCGAGGGCCGCCGTGCCCGTTCGGTCCACGCCAAAATAATTATTCGTGAAGGTGATATTATTCGTATTGGCCCCAGGCCCCGTCGCATAACCATATCCATCATTCCCTGAGACCAAGTTCTTATCAATCGTCACATTCATGGCGAAATCATTATGAAACCCGCCGCCGTTCTCGGTGGGGGCCGTTGTGCCGCCTGGGAACGGGCCAATGAAGTTACCTTGGACAACTGTATTATTATCTCTCACCAAAAAGACTTGGCGTGACGTATTGCCCGAAATAATATTCCCGTCCGTTGGGTTGGGCCCGCCGATCAAATGGCTATTGGCATTTATGCGCAGACCTTCGCCGTTGGAGTTGACGGTTCCGTCTGGGTTTAATCCAATATAGTTACATTGGATGGTCGCATTATGCGCCACAAGACCTGTATTTATACCATATCCGCCATTTGTGAGGGAGAGGCCTTTAATCGTGGTATTGGGATTGTCTGTGCGAAGGGTTGTACTCGTACCATCGCCATTGACTTGGATTTGAAGTGCGTGCGACTCGCCCGCCCAAATATCGCGGCAGACTGTTCCGCTTTGTGTTGTGCCATCAATAGAGACATTGTCATCCTCAATTGACGGTAAACCGCTACTGAGGTTAATGACATGCGGGCCACCACCTGTGATATTAAAGGTGATGTTATCCAGCACGGTGCTGGCATTGGCGGCGTCTATCGCTGCGCGCAGAGAGCCTGCGCCGCTGTCATTTGTATTTGTGACTTCGACGGAAGTATTGATATCCCGCACCCAGACGCGGTGAATGGTGTCATTCGCAAAGTTGTTCGGGTAGTCATCCATTTCCCAACGGTTGGAAATGCCAACGTTCCATATCGCAGCAGACGCACCGCCAACCCAAAAGGGAAAACCGGTCAAACTTGATTCCCCGCTGCCAGAAAAGTTTGTCGCGACAGCAGGCAACTGTCCCGTATGACCAGTCAGCGGGGTAAATGATGATTGAATGCCAGAAAAATTCCCGCTATTTGAACGATACGGAATGTCTCCTACCGAACTTCTGAAATGTATCTTGCGGGTATGGTTACTTGTCTCCCCGTACCACCGAAACTCAATGTCGCCTGTGAATTGCTGCGCGGCTGCAAGGCTGGTGTGACCCCAGCGGGCGGCATTACCGCTTTCATTCGCGCCAAGGCTTGCCGGGGATAATTCCGGTAAATTTGACCCCGCCGCTATCGAGGTCTTTGCCGGATTGGTTCCGCCTTGGTGCACATATTGCAGCACCAGCACCCAGCCGCCGCCCTCGGAATTATCGACATCGGCTTGGAACGTACCGCTTCCGAGATTGAAATAATACCGCCCGGATGATGGAACTGAATAGGCTTCCGTAAGGCTCGTAAAGGGATCGCCGGAGCTTCCGTCGCCCGCGAAAGCCGGGTTTGCAAGGCTTGTCGCCGCGATAATGAGGTAAGCCGCAAAACGGCATAGGATAAGTGTAAGTCCGCGCAAACGCGCGCCTCGTCCACAAAAATCTGAAACGCTCAGAGGTTTCACCGACATTCACCTTCCCTTACGGGTTTTGTATATTTGAGAGTTTTTTAACCCTCTTGAGTATTTTCCTAGAGCAACAAGATTTCAAAGTGGTAAAAATCGCGCAAACATATTCCACCACCGAACGGCAGGCCATGAAAGACGTTGCGCACTCCAGTTCCAAAAACCGTGCTTTTCGTAAGGGGTGGGTTGCCGGAATAAATCCGGCAATGACGGAACGGATCAGAGATTAATCCAAGTTTATTTTTGCGCTCGCCCCTTAAAAAGTCGGGCTTTGGCGCAATCTATTCCTCGGTTTGGATTTCGGAGGTAATGTGTGATCATGACATATTCAAACGATATACAGCACATTCAATCTCCCACGCCGACCGCCTTTCCAACCGCGCCAGGCATGATTGATACGGCGTCTTTGCGCGGGTTAATCCCGGTTTTACTCACGCAGCTTGCGGCGCTGTTTACGCGCGATCATATCAAACGCGGAGCGACGTCCCGCATCCGCGCGATCAGAGTGCAATTGCAAACTCTGTACAAAGCCGAGAGGTCTAACTTCTGCCTCTGGCTCATCCGCGCTATGAGCGCCGACCCTGTTTGGCAAGCGGCTGTGAGGGAAGATTTAGGCGGCGAGAAAGCCTTGGCAGCATGGGAGGCGCGCCGCGAGCGGCTGTATGCGCTAAAACAAGAATTAGAGTCCGAATTTAAGCCAAAGCCGTCTCAATTTAAAAAACCACCAAGAAAGACTCCCAATGCCGGGCAAGGGCCGCGCCCCATCATAACGGATCGCCACGGTCTGTTCCGCCTCGCCCCCCTCACCCAAGATGCAACGCCCGTGCGTGATGCTTCTCGCGGATTTTCATATTGTGAACGGCCAATTTCGTCGACGTTTTTGTGGCCAAAACCCATTGGCTTGACGCCGGATGATTGACGCCCGGCCACAGACCGAAGCGGATTGACCCCGGCCCGTAAAGTTTCAGAGGGCAGCAATGTGCCCGCGCCAAACCGCCGCGATCTCATCCGTGTGTGGCATGCGCTGCAAATAAAGCATTGGACGTGGAATCATCAGCTCGTCATTGCTGATTTGGCGCTGATTATTCCGGCCTTTCGCGCTGATATTGCACCGCCTTAAATTCTTTCATTGTGTGACGTCACCACCATGTTTCACCTGCGGCTTGGACGGGGCCGCCGGGCCAGAAGGCGTGGAAAACCTTAATTTACCGCATTTGCAGAGGGCGAAATACGGCGCAAGAGCCCGCGCGCAGTGTCTTGATCAAATTTAATACGGAGCTGCAAATAGGCCCCTTTGCGGGAATATTCAGCGGCCTCAAAATCTCTATCCGTATAGCCTTCGACATTATAACCTGCGCCGATCCATACATTTTTAACGGGCGAGAGGCCGAGCGACGGGCCATAGCCATAGCTGGTCTGGCCTTTATCATTGACCAACATCGAGCCGCGCAAACCAATGTCAATACGTTTGGTGACGTCAACACGGGTTTCAAAACCGAACAGGTTTGTCACATTGCTGACCTTTTTAGCCCCCGTATCGTCTCGAACATATTTAATGCCGTGATTGGCCGAGACCTGCCAGCGCTCATTCACATAGGTATTGGCCGCAATATTATTGACAAATTTGACGCGGGTTTTTCCCAATTCATCTTTTTGCGAGCCGTAGTCAAAACGGTTAAACACAATCAAGCCGTTATCGCGCGGACGCCACGCCGTGCCTACGCGCGCGTCAACCTGGTTGCTGCTTTGGGCGGCCGTGTTTCGGTTTTGCGTCGATCCGCGCAGCGCGCCCGCGACAGAGAGCGTCTGGGAGAGCTCGCGCGCCGCGGACGCTGTTGCGATCCATGTGTCTCCATCCGATCCCGTGCGCGCCTCGATGCGGGTAGAGGCGGCCATAGCGTCAGAGCGGTAGCCAACGCCGACATAGGCCGAGGTAAAGCCTTCATTGGTTTCGAGCGGGGAGACGGCGGCGTCCGGCGCAACCTGTACGAAGTCACCATTTTGATTGAGGATTCGGCGGTTGCGTAGCCCGGTTGAGGCTGACCATTTATCACTCAGGCGCACTTGTTGATCAAGGCCCAAGGTTCCGCCGATCCGGCGCGAGGAGTCATTTGTAATGTGATCGGCAGAGGCGGTTAAAACGGAGCCTTTCCACGGCGTTACGGACAGGCCAATTGCTGTGTTTTGCGCGTCTGTTGTCGCGCCCTTCAGAATCTCGTGGCGAAGATTTGCGGTCACGTTTTTGCCCAGCGTCTTATCCAGCGTAAATGCTGTGCGCTGCGGATTAGAAGAGACCTCATCTTGGCCGCCCAGCGGCTGTTCATGGGTGACCTGAAACACCGCGCCGTGCTTCGGAACCGACAAGCTCGCCTGAGCAATGGCGAGGATCGACTCGCGGTCATCGCGGGCGACGAAATTATCTTTTGCCGCGCGCAGCCCGCTTGCCAATGATAGGCGCTCGCCTTGATGCCGGACTCTGACTTCCACTGTGTCGCGGCTATCGCCCGTGGATAGATTATCTTCGTGGAAGGCCGTGCCTTGAATGGTTTGCGATCCTCGGCGGCCTGTTTTGCTATCTTCAAACTCGTTGAATTTGAAGTTGGCGCTGGCTCCGTAACGGCGTACATCATTGGTGTTTGAGTTAGATTGACCCAGCCCGAAACCGCCTTCTTCTTCGCGGAAAAAAGCTTCGGCTGTCAAGTTTTCGCTGGTGTGTACAATCTCGGCGAGCATGGCTTCGCTCGACTTTACTGCCGAATTTGCGTTCTCGGTGCGGGCATATTCCAGACGGATTTCTGTATCATCTGTCACTTGAACGACGGCGTCAGTTCCGATCAAGGTTTGCTTGGACCCTGCGGCAAGGCTGTTGCCATTTTCAGAGACAAAGCTTGCGCCGAGCTTAATTTTATCGCCCAGTAATTTAGTTTCCAAACGCCCGCCAAAAGTTACATTGCGCTCGGCGTCCTCAGCCGTTTCATAATCCGCGATAATCACATTCGGGTTAAAGTCCGCATCACTCACAGCAACAGGGAAACTGAAGATCAATTCGCCCGTTAGGTAATCCAGCGTATAGTCAATAAAGCGGACGAGTTCGCGGCGCTCCAGCACAATGTCCGGTCTGTCCCGGTCGCGCGTTTCCACCGCAATCGTTTCTGATTGGGCGAGGATATTTGTATGGGACAGTTGGTAGGTTCCGCTCGTTCCGTTCGCGGCCAGCTCGTCTTTGGCAAAGCCTTGATTGGTCTCAGCCGCAAAAGCCATAGCCTCAAATGTCTCGCCGACATATTCGGCCTTTAGCCCTGAAAGCTCCCGGTTATAGGTTGCAAGCCGAGCCTCATTCATACGGGTATTATAATCGCCAAAAAGCGCCGAAGCGCTGCGTTTTTCAAGTTTGATATAAAGCGGGTATCGGCTTCGGGCCTCAGTCTCTTGATAGGACCGATCCCCGTAAAGCGTATAATAGGCGTTAGGGTCGATCTCATTGAGGAAATCACCATCGCGGCCGCCGCGTCTTTTATTTGTATCAAGCGCCGCTGTTAGAAGCCAGTTTCCCTTAATTAGACCCTTGGCAAAAAAGGCCACACGGCCGTCAGACACCGTATCACTATCCGAGACATTGAGGCTTCGCGCTTTGTCGCTGATGGTCTTATATCCAACGGAGCCTTCGGCGAGGCCAACGATGACCCAATCTCTTTTTTCCGGCTCGAGATATGTGGTGATAGGAATAATCCGGCCATTATCGAGCGTGACATTAACAGTCGCTTTCCCGGTCACCAGCGTGGGTTCAAGCTTTACATCGACAATACCGTCCGGGCCGACAAAGATATTTGACTGCGCGCCCAGCGGCGCAATCAAATCACTGGATTGAGCCTCTACATCACGTCTCTCTGTTTCATCATACAAGCGGTAAGGCGCAGCCACGCTAATTTTTGCAACCCTCCCGGCGTGAACGGGGCGGCCGGCTTCGTCCTCAAGACGGATAGCAAGGCGGGGAATTGTCCGGCCATCTGCAACCGGGCGGGAGCGCCCGGGAACGCCGTGGGCCCGCGCAATCGTTTCGACATAGGCGACATCGGACTGCAAGGTTTTGATGATTTTCTTATCCGCACCGCGCACAACCGCTGTAAACGCGTTTTCGCCTTTCAGGATATCCACGCCGCGCCAGCGGCTGATCATCGCGGTTCCATTTGTGTTGCGGTCCCGCGCCGATAAATTATACGGCGAGACAAGGTTACCGTTCAGGTATAAATCGATGGACGCGCCAACCGGGTGCTTGATACCTATATTGACGGACGGCTTAGACGGCGTCCGGGTTGTTTCAGGATAGACCCACTCCACAGTCTTATCTTGTCTGTCCAACCACGCTTGATCATATGTTTTATAATCCGTCGCATCGTTGAAGACCTCTTCGGTTTCCAGTGCCTCATCAGCAAGAGCATCGGGTGTACGTTTAAGATAAAAGTTAGAGCGCCAAATGCCGCCGCCCTGAACATCGACAAACATGGACGACGCGCTGCCAGCGTAGCGTGTGTTTTCTTCACAGACCATGAGCTCAAACCCGGCGGGCAACGTATCTTGATCGACCTGCACCACATGGGTACCGGATTTGATCCCTTCGAAGTGATACAAGCCTGATGCGTCCGTAACCGCATAAGCCCCAGTTTCCATGTATAGCCGGACGCCTTCAACGCCGATACCCTTGCGGAGTTTGCGGGCCCAGCGATCCCCCCCGTCGCAAGATTGCTCCGTTACCCGTCCGACAATTGTTGATCGGCTTCGCAGCAAGTCTTCCCGAAACTTTATACTGGCCCGCGCGACATTGGATATCGGAGCCCCGCCGCCGTCCAGAACAACCGCCTGATTAACCGCGTCGCCGCTTGCGAACCCGCCCGGGCCCACTTCGAGCATGTAGTCGAGGTTAATGGACGTGTTAGGGCTAATGATGCCCATCGGGAACGTCAGCTCCGTGCCTGTTTGCGAAACCGTTGGGTCAGCCGTCAGGCTGTCTGCGATAAGCGCTGTTCCGGGGACATACCGAAACCCCAGCGGTAAAACATCATACAGGTTGACCGGAATGCTTGCATTGCCTTTGTTCTCAATCGTGACTGTGTAGTTGACATAATCTCCGACATCGGCGCTGCTTGAATCAGCGGTTTTCGTCAGGCTAATATTCGAGTTTGGATCCAGCGGAATATCAAATCTCAGAGGCCCTGCTTCTTCCAGACTGTAGGTTTTACCGTATGACGCATCGGTGAGAAAAAACCCGGCCCCTGTCATGGCGTCAATTTGTTCGGGCGGTAAAATTGATGCAAACGAATAGCCTTCAGGCGGCGTGACGCGAACGGCATAATTTCCCGGCTGAAGGTAAGGAAAACAGAAAATTCCGTTTTCATTTTCATAGACCAGTCCGCTTTGATCCTGAACGACACTGCCGCTTTCTACTATGGCCGGAAACCCGGAAACTCCATCAACACCGAAAACGCTCGCGAGTTCACCTGTGTCGAGGTCAATAAGTTCAATGACAGCGCCGCTGACGGCCCCTCCCGTCACAGAGTCAAAGACCATGTTGAGGGGGTTCACAAAGACCGTATCAGTGATAATCTCAGCCTGTATATTATTGGCTGAAATGCGCGCAGTTATCTGCGAATTAGACGCCGTACTCAGTGTAGAATCATTTATAATCGGAGCTTGAGTTGATGAGGGCATATACGCCCAGAACTCCCCCGTATCAGGACCAGACTCAAACATCTGAACCGTCATTAAATCGCCAGTGGCAGACTCCACAACCACAGACGTTTTATCAATCTGTAACGAGTTGATGTTTGCTGTCAAAAACTCGGTTTTTAAGAACATCAACTCGCCGGACAGGAAAGCATCCGCGGGCGCGAGAGGTATTGGCGCAGATAGGTCGATAGGCTGTGGAAGGGTTTGGGGTATATCTATGGATAGAAATGGCCCGTTCAAATCGCCTGACGGGCTATACATTGCCCCGTTCATTTTCACGTTTACAGCCGAGACAGCATTTGGCGAATGGCGAAAAAACTCTATAGTCGGCGTCACCCGTGGCGGCAAGATCGTAAACGTGACTTCATTTGTAGGCTGTACGATCAAGTTGCCATTGCTGCGGTAAGACACAACGGCGTCGCCGATAACTTCAAGACCAAAGTTACCTGCGTATGCGAAATCGGCGCTTAACGCGATGACGGCCGTCGATAGGAGGAGGTTCCTCGTCATATGTGCGTTTGGCTGTTTCACTATTCCCGCCAGCCGAAAACACCCCATCCCACGCGCTTTGGGACTGGTGCTTTAAAGCGCACTGCCCTGTGCACTCCGGCTAAATTGATTTATTTTATGAGCGCTCTGATGGTCACAACTCCATTGGTTGGCACTCCAACAGACCCGGATGCCAGTGTTGCGCCTGTAAAGTTGATAACGCAGGCTCCGCTATCACAATCCGTATTTATCGACGGGAGAACCGGAGACGTAAAGCTTCCACCTGTAAATCCGGACGTATCTGCGCCGATAAATTCAATTTCATCCGGCAATACGTCGTTGACCGTCAAGTCAGAGGCACTCGTGCCGCCTGTATTAGTGACCGTGATTTTATATTCAACGCAGGCTCCTGGTATAGAATATTGCTCTCCGCTTGCCGGTGTTCCCGGAATATCTGCGCAGTTACTGCCATCCTCTGAAAATATTGTGACGGCCTTGGAGGCGGCAATATCTGCGGAGGCAACGATATAAGTTGACGTTGCGGAATGATCGCCCTCGCCTGCGTTTTCATTGGATGTACCGCTACCGTCAGCCAAAACATTCTCGGCCGCGCCGGTCAGAGAGTTTATCGAATCCGGATCGGCGACAACCGGGTCACCTGCCGAAGCTCCGGCTGTGCTAGGCTCTAGCGTGTCAGCAACGAGCGTTAAATCATCTTCGTCGGCGTCGTTCAGACCTGTTGGAATATCACTTTGAAGAATAACCCACAGAACGCGGTCTTTCGCCAAATCAGGCGTTTCGCTGTTATTATAAGCCACAGCAGAGCCGTCGCCAGCATCAGGCTCGAATACATTGTCGCCATCGTCGATATAATAAAACAAGACGTTATTGGTCGAGCTAAACTGATCTCCGCTTTCATTCACAAATGACAAAGCATAAGCCTGTGTATCATTACCGTCATTGGTCAATGAAAAAATCAACTCCTGATCCTGCGCGCCGGGCGCAACACTGGTGGTTCCGCTGCTAGCAACGGTCAAGTCGATCAAGCGGTCAACAGTAAACTCTGTCGGCGCACCGGTATTATCAACTGTCGGCTGATCAACACCCGTAACTTTGTAGTCAAGCGTAAACGTGTTTTGCACATTCGTGCCCGCATCCGTCCCGCCAGCCAAAGCTGTACCGGTGGATATCGCTGTAAGTGCTGTTGCTCCCAACAGCCACTTTAAAGTATTCTTCGCGTAAGACATTATGTGCCCCATCTCATTATTTGGCACAGTTATAGCGAAGAATATTTAAGATTAACTTTGGCAGGATGGTCAACAGAAGGTAAATCTCATCCGGTTATCTCAGGCCTTTAGCAAAGTATGGGGCGACTTAACACCGGCTCTCTTGATCATGTTTGAACTGTTATACCCGAAGCAAGTCATGAACATATACGGGGCGAAACCGTCATGTGTCGTTTGCGGTAAAATTGCCGCGTTCACATATACTAAGCGCCAGAGTTTTTTGGTCATAACGCCTCCCAATTTTTAAATGCAGAAGCATCTCCGGGTTCCCGGATCATGTCTGCGTCAGGGTTATAGAACCGCCAATGTCAGCTTACCTTTTCAGCTATTACAAGGACTTAGCGGGCAGGAAAAGAGAGGCAACAGTCAAAATGAGTGGATGGTGGGCGATACTGGGATTGAACCAGTGACCCCTACAATGTCAATGTAGTGCTCTCCCGCTGAGCTAATCGCCCTT
>CAYGTI010000018.1:0-66981 GCA_964352785.1 uncultured Caulobacterales bacterium | reverse complement strand
AAAGTCTCTCTTAGCCCGGGCCGAAATCTGTGCCATTTTATATGACGACGGACAGTTCGCAATAATCATACCTGTGAAAATTGTGCCAAAGGGGGTGGGGTCTGTTTTGCTACCGATGGCGTTAAGTTTTTCAGGATGATCTGTCAGAAGGCGGTCAAGACCGTGGCTCATATTTCCATTACCAAGGGCGGATAGGCCTAGCGTCAAAACGATGATACCCACGATTAGCAGCCCAAGTCCGTTTATGGTATCCGATACGGCAACGGCCTTTAGACCACCAAAAATTGCGTATAATGACCCGATAAAGCCGATGATAAGAACTGTTGCGACCAAACCTCCAAATTCTGATAATCCCAATAATGCCGGAACATCAAAGATTTTTATAACGGCGATTGACCCCGAATATAGAACGGACGGTATTGTCACGAGCCCGTATCCGAGCATGAATAAGACAACAGAAAACTGCCGTACTTCAGGGTCGTACCTATCGTTTAAAAATTCAGGCAGCGTTGTAAATGCGCCTTTTAAATATCGCGGTAAAAAAATCATAGCCATCGCAATGGTCGATACGGCCGCCGTCACTTCCCACGCCATACTGGACATATTGTGGCCATAGGCCGAACCGTTCAGTCCGATGAGTTGTTCTGCTGAAAGGTTCGTCAGGAGCAATGAGCCGGCAATGAAAATCCCGCTCAAATTCCGCCCCGCCAGAAAGTATCCGTCCTCTGTTTTGGTCTCAGTGCGCGAGGCCCGGTATGAAATATAGGCAACGCCGAGCATAAAAAATGCACAAGTCGTTAGAGCAAAGATTAGCGAGCCCGCGGTCATACCTTTAGTTTATGGCACTTCATGACCATTAGCTAAACTATAAAGCTCAAACCATGTATCACGCTCAAGGATTAGATCGGCGGCTTGTGCCATAGCTTTAATACGCGGAATTGAATTCGTTCCCAGGACTGGAATTATACCGGCTGGATGGGCGAGCAACCATGCAATGGCTATTGCCGCAACGTCAGCATTTTGGTCGTTGGCTAAAGCCTTCATTCGGCTTAGGAGGTCCGGTTTGCCGGATTGGAATAGCTGTCCTCCGCCCAAAGGTGACCAAGCCATAGGGGCCATAC
This sequence comes from uncultured Caulobacterales bacterium, assembly GCA_964352785.1. Taxonomy (GTDB): domain Bacteria; phylum Pseudomonadota; class Alphaproteobacteria; order Caulobacterales; family Maricaulaceae; genus JACOMS01. The sequence goes on along the minus strand of CAYGTI010000018.1, from coordinate 65,860 downwards.
GGTGTTGCTGGAGGTAGGCGAGGTCGCCATTTGTAAAGGGGTCGGTTTTTGTAAGGCTGATCTCGATTTGATTAGTTAGGAGGGGCTTATCCATCGCAGACGATAGCAAATCGATGTCGCGGGGTTTGAAATTGGATACACCAACCGCGCGGACTTTGCCCGCGCGAATTAAATTATCCAAGGTTTGGCCAGTTTCCATGTGATCCATGAACGGATCAGGGCGGTGGATTAACAGTAGATCAATGCGGTCAATGGCCATTAACTTTAGAGACGTTTCAACGGATTGCGTGATATGATCTGCTGATGTGTTATAATGTTTTACATGGTGATCTTTGTAGCGGCCCACGGGCGCAACAATCCCGCATTTCGTGATGATTTCCATGCGCCCGCGCAATTGCGGCGCAGCGCGCAAGGCTTCGCCTAAGGCCTCTTCCGCTGCGTATCCGCCGTATATATCTGCTTGATCAAACGTGGTTATACCGACGTCAAGACAGGTCTCGATCTTGGCCTGTACGTGCGCAACCGAATGATCAGGATCGTCAAGCAATCGCCACATACCATATGCCATGCGAGATACGTCAAAGTCAGGGGATAAAGATGTGCGGATCATTATTGGCGGGCTCCTATGCCAAGGGGTGTTTTAGGTGTGGAGTTTGGGACACGGCCATAATTATGCGGCATTGATGATGTCTTCATTTGACTTAAAATTCGAGATCCGAAATGACGGCTTTCATCAATATGCGGATAACCCGAGAATATGAAAGCGCGAATTCCCATTTTCATATAACTCTCAATCTCGCTCATAACTTGGTCAGTGGAGCCGACTATCGCCGCCCCGCAGCCGGATCTTGCACGGCCTATGCCTGTCCATAAATGGGGTTCAACATAGCCGTATTGATCGGCAAGTTCGCGCGCGCGCGCTTGATGGGACACGCCAAGGCTTATCGAGTCGTGCGCGCGGTCGCGGATTAACTTTCCGTATTCATCGTCTAATTGCGCCACCAAATACTCGGCATATTCACGGGCCTCGGCTTCCGTGTCGCGCACAATAACATGCGCCCGCAATCCGTAATCAAGTGTACGGTTATATTGTTCAGCCACGGCATGAACGGCGCGCATACGTAGCGCGAGTTGATCTTTCGTCTCTGGCCACATCAAATAGACATCACAATGTTCACCGCATAAATCGAGCGCAGACGGAGAATAACCACCAAAATAGAGAAGAGGCCCACCGTTTTGCTGATAGGGTTTCGCCGGATCTGTGGATACATTCGAGAAATTATAAATTTCGCCTTCAAAATTAATCTCATCTTGTGTCCAAGCTTGTTTTAAAATGGAGACAACTTCGCGGGAGCGTTGATAGCGCAGCGCGCTCTCCTCGCGCTCACCCGGGAAATCAGAACTAATGATGTTAACTGTTAATCGCCCTTCCAGCATGTGATCAAGCGTTGCGAGGGTTCGCGCCAGCATAATGGGCTGCATTTCCCCGCACCTCACAGCCGCCAGCATGTTTATGCTTTGCGTTAAGGGCGCGCATCCCGCGACAAATGACAGTGTATCTTGCCCAACCTGATAAGATGACGGGCAAAGAATGTTTCTAAACCCTTGATTTTCTGCCTCAATCACGATGTCACGACAATGAGTCCAGTTGGATTTTAAGTTATCATCGGGGACGCCCAACTGCTGGTAATCATCCGAGCAAAGGGCTGAAAACCATGAAATTTCTGGATGCTTTAAATCGGGAGACGTGATGGGGACGACACTCATATTCGATCCTTATTGAATAGAATTTACACGTTGCATAACAGTCATTTTGAACTATATCAATACTATATCAATTTTAGGATTTTCGGTGTCTCAATCAAGGTCTTTGCCCCGTAACATTCAAATTAGCGAACGGCTTATTCGTGAAATTACGTCCGGCCTTTTACCGGACGGAGCGCGCTTGCCATCAGAGCGGCAAATGGCGGAGGATTATGGTGTGGCTGTTGGGACTTTGCGCAAAGCTCTGTCTGTGCTGGAGGGAAAGGGCCTTTTGGAGCGTGTACAAGGCTCTGGTAATTATATTCGCCGCAAAGGCAAAGTGAGTAGTATCTACTCTCACTTCCACCTGGAACTTATTGGCGGCGGTGGGCTGCCGACGGCAAAAATTTTAACCTTAGACACATCAGCGCCGCCGCCCGCAGCAAGAGCGTTTGGATTCACAGACATAGCTTTTCGTATCGACAGGCTGCGTTCGCTCAACGGGTCTCCGGTTGCCCTTGAACGCATATGGCTTAATGGGACTTATGATTTAAGTTTACAGACCCATGCGATCAGTGAATCGCTCTATACGTTTTATCAAGAACATCTGGGTTTAATAATTTCCCGCATTGAGGATAGCGTCGGTATTTCTCAAATGCCTGATTGGTCGCCTTCGCCGGATTTGAAACCAAATTCGGTAGCTGGTTTTATAGAACGCTACGCGCGCGATCAGTCTGGTCAAGCCGCAGAATTTTCGCAAACATGGTTCGATTCAAATCGCGCCCGCTATATTAACCGCAGCGACGCATAGCCATAGCGCGAAAGAGGAGGAACTTTTGCATGAAAAAATACGGTATCATCGGGTGTGGTATGATGGGGGTCGAGCATATCCAGAATATCAACCTTTTGAACGGGGCGTGTGTTCATAGTGTTTTCGATCCAGTTCCTGAACTGGCTAAACTGGCGTCTATTAAAGCGGGCGGCGCCATTATAAAGGCCTCGATCCAGGATATGATCAAAGACTCCGCGCTTGACGCTGTGGTTATCGTTAGCCCCAATTTTCGCCACGTCGAGCAACTTGAATTTATAGCCCGTCACGCCAGTCTACCCATTCTGTGCGAAAAACCCCTTTATACTAACTCTTCAGAGTTAAAACGTTTGGATAGTTTTATCAGCCATTACAAATCCCCCGTCTGGGTGGCCATGGAATACCGTTATATGCCGCCTATTGCTAGGCTTATCACGGAGTGTGAGGCCATAACCGGCGGTGTGAAAATGCTGAGTATTCGCGAACACCGCATGCCTTTTTTGCCAAAAATTGGAGATTGGAATCGTTTTTCCAAAAATACGGGTGGCACTCTGGTTGAGAAATGCTGTCACTTTTTCGATCTTATGCGCCTTATTACCAGGTCTGAACCCATCAGAGTGAGTGCAAGCGCAGGCCAAATGGTGAATCATTTAGAGGAACGCTATAATGACCAGACGCCTGATATTTGGGATGCGGGCTATGTTCTTTTTGATTTTGAAAACGGGATACGGGCCATGCTGGAGCTATGTATGTTCGCTGATGGTAGTTTGTGGAATGAGGAAATCAGCGCGGTCGGGCCAGCTGGTAAAATAGAGTGCCGCTTGCCGGGCCCGCACCGGTTTTGGCCGGGTAGTTTGGACGCAGTTCCTTTGCCCCAAATTACGGTTGCGCCCCGCCGTCATAAAGCCCCGGTGACGCAAGACATTCATATTGATGAGAAATTATTAATGGCAGGCGATCATCATGGCTCTACTTATTTCCAACACGAACGATTTTTGAAAGTTGTGAACGGCAAGGCCAAAGTTGAGGTCACGCTTGAGGATGGTCGTCGTGCCGTGGCTATGGGGTTGGCGGCGCAAGAGGCGGCCAAGACTAAATGCGTTGTAGAATTTTAATGTATAAAATACGCGACCCCATTCATGAATGAGCAGACGACAAAACCGCTGTTCATGTTTTGGAGTAGGTTAAGCGCAGTTTTTTTGGGATGTGTTTTTGTCAGCCTATTGACCGTATTAGCGTGGATTTTTTCTGTTTGGTTTGGGCTATCCGTCGTCGTCGCGGCTTTACTGTTAGGCATAATGTTCAGTGGTTTCGTTTCAGCAAAACTTTCACTCGGCCCTGGCATTAGATTTTGTGCCGAGCCCCTGATGAAAATCGGCGTTATCTGTTTGGGCGCGGGAGTGAATATAGGCTTGCTGGCATCACTTGGATTAACAGGGTTTGCGGTCATTTTTTTTGGTGTTTTAACAACGCTTGGTTTGGGGGTTTTGATTGGAAAAAGGTTAGGCTTATCCAAGCGTTTTAGTGTGTTGGCGGCAGGGGCTGTTGCCGTATGCGGTTCCTCGGCCGCCTTGGCTCTATCTTGCGTGCTACCGCATGCCAAGACCGGCGATCGTGATCTGGCAACGGTCATCATTAGCGTCAGTGTGTTGTCGTCTGTAGGTATGCTGTTTTACCCGCTTATAACGCATGTCTTGGGATTGAGCGATGTTTCGGCCGGATTTGTTGTGGGGGGATCACTACATAATGTAGCGCAAGCTATTGCATCTGGGTTGTCCATATCACCTGAGTCGGGAGAAGCGGCAGCGATAGCAAAAATGACACGCGTCACATTTCTTGCTCCGCTTGTAATGGTTGTTGCGGTTCTTTTTCAGCAGACGGCTAAGAGTGGCAAACCCGTCAAGCGTTTTACCATGCCGCCCCTTTTTTTGATTTACTTTTTAGCACTCATGGGATTTGCAAGTGCCGATTTAATACCGGAACACATTACGTGTTATTTTGCTATAACATCCAAGGTTTGTTTGTTGTTGGCGATGACAGCCATTGGACTTTCTACTCCGATAAGAGCGGTTTTGAAAATCGATAAACGCGCGTTGGTGTTGCTTGTTTTATTAACATTTGCGCTGTTATTATTTGCCCTTGGCGGTACGTTGTTGCTCGAAATCTAGGCCAAAAGTTCATTAAATTCAATAAATGATGATAGTCATTATGCGTATGCTTGGGGAGAACGTGTTAGCACATCAATCATATCTTGTTGCAACGCGGTGCCAGTCTTCTCGCAATGCTAATGCTAATGCTGTTCTTATCGTACCGTGAAACAAAGTTAGACCTAGGTAACTTTGGAGATTGTTTACTAAGCCGCTTAACGTTGCGTTATCCTCGCGGCGGTATGTCTAAGTATGGAAAAACCCATTCAAATACCGATTAGTGCTAGCGAAGGTTTTTTAATTCAAGCCTTCGATGCCCTAACTGATGGCGTTATGGTTTATAACGCTAATAATACTATTATTCACGCAAATCAGGCTTTTAAGGACTTCACGTTAGCCTTTGGTGTAAAAACGCGGATAGGGATGTCACGCCACGATCTTATCGGGGCTTTCATTGATACCCAAAAATGGGATAAGGATGTTTATAGCCGGGAAGAATTGATCTCCCAGCAAATTAACGAAAAAAAAGACCTGAACCAAAATGAAGGCGAAAATATCAGTACGCCTGACGGAAGATACTACTTGCGCCGCAGCCGGCCCATTCCCGGGGGCGGTGAAGTCATTACCATCACTGATGTTACAGACATTAAAATAGCCCAAGAACAGGCTCAAGCGGCCGAGCGGTCGAAAGCAGAATTTCTTGCCAATATGAGCCATGAAATCCGCACGCCGCTTAACGGTATATTGGGCATAACGGAGCTTTTGGCTGAGTCTAATCTTGATGCGCGCGATAGTGATTATGTAGCAATTATTCAGCGTTCCGGGGCGTCACTTCTGACGATCATCAATGACGTGCTCGACTTTTCTAAAATTGCTGCCGGGAAGCTTACATTAGAGCAAAGCCCGTTTGTTTTGCATGATGCGATACAGGATGTCACTGCGTTGCTTGCCAGTTCTGCAGCAAACAAAGATATTGAATTGCTCGTGCGGGTTCAACCGGATTTGCCGAAAACATATCTGGGCGATGTGGGACGGTTTCGTCAAATTTTTATCAATCTGGTAGGCAACGCGATCAAGTTTACGTCAGAGGGGCATGTGCTTGTTAATGTGAAGGGACGTCAATCCGGCGATGACGTGCACTTGCAGATCAATGTAAAAGACACAGGTATTGGCATACCGAGTGATCAGCTTCGTCATGTTTTTGACAAGTTTACGCAAGCTGATTCCAGTACAACCCGTAAGTATGGCGGGACGGGCCTTGGCCTAAGCATTGTCTCAAGTCTGACCGAGATTATGGGCGGACAGATTAAAGTGACAAGCGAGGTGGGTCGCGGAACAAACTTTACGGTGTCCATGTCTTTACCGGTTTCAGACGACATGGCGGTAAAGCCTGTGGCTCCATATGATCTGACAGGTAAATTATTCCTCGTCATCGATGACAATCACGTCAATTTACAAATATTAAAAGAGCAGATCGCGGCGTGGGGCGCAAAGAGCCTCTTGGTGGATTCTGCGGCTAAAGGGCTAGCTGTGTTGGGCCGCGCAAAAGATAAGAACGTCAAGCTTGATGGTATGATTGTCGATTATCAAATGCCAGAGATGTCCGGCGAACTTTTTGCCGAGCAGGTTGTGGCAGACGGCGAATTTAAAGACATCCCGATGATAATGTTGTCTTCTGTTGATAAGCGCGATCTTGAAATACGCATGGGGAAACTGGGTGTCGGTTGGTTTTTGACAAAACCCGTTCGCGGCGCGGATTTGCGGCAGATTGCAGGTCAGGCGATAGAGACCCAGTCTCAGGCTGCCAAAGCCGCATAAACTTTCGATTTTCGAATAAGTTTAACCAGATACTAACCCTAAGCGGGGCAAGTGAGCGCATGGGATGGTTTCATCAAATACGCAAAGGCTGGCCAATCGCGGCGCTCGGCGTTTTCTATATCTATCTAGCGTTTCATGCCTTGAGCGGGAATCAAGGTCTTGTGAGCTGGGTTGACTATGAAAACGACATCGCCAAAAACAAGGCTCTCCTCGAAGCCACGCAGAAAGAACGGCTGGCATTAGAGGTACGCACGGATGCGCTTCGAGCGTCAAAACTTGATCTGGATGCGCTGGATATTAAGGCGAGGGAGCAAGCCTTTCTCGCTCACCCCCAAGAAGTCACGATTTGGCTGACCCATACCCCATAGACATTCCAAATAATCCCATTATTGTAACTTGTAATGTCAATGACAGCGCTGGACATTTTTGCGCGACGAGGAGACGAAATGGCTGCTAAAAAACCTGCCGCAAAGACAAAACCATCAACCAAGCCCAAAGTCTTAAACGCGACCAAGGATGAGATGCTCGGTTATTATCGTGACATGCTTCTCATCCGCCGATTTGAGGAAAAAGCAGGTCAGCTTTACGGCATGGGTCAGATCGCCGGGTTCTGCCACCTCTATATTGGGCAAGAAGCCGTCGTGACTGGTGTGCGGGCCGGGATGAAGGACGGCGATCAAATGATCACCAGTTACCGCGACCACGGGCATATGCTGGCCTGTGATATGGACCCCAAAGGCGTGATGGCTGAACTGACGGGCCGCTCCGGCGGGTATTCTCGCGGCAAGGGTGGCTCAATGCATATGTTCTCAACCGATAAAAAGTTTTACGGCGGCCACGGGATTGTTGGCGCGCAGGTGCCTATTGGCGCGGGTCTTGGTTTTGCGAATAAATATTTGGAAAACGGCGCAGTAAGTGTGGCGTTTTTTGGCGATGGTGCGTCCAACCAAGGGCAAATATACGAGACATTCAACATGGCCGAACTGTGGGACTTGCCGGTTATTTTCGTCATCGAGAACAACCAGTATGCGATGGGGACGTCTGTGGCGCGTTCATCGTCCGAGACCGAGCTTTATAAGCGCGGCATCAGCTTCGGTATCGAAGGCGTCCAAGTGGACGGGATGGATGTCTTGGCTGTTCGCGACGCGAGTACGATGGCGCTAGAACATGCGCGCTCTGGCAACGGCCCTATGATACTCGAAATGAAGACCTATCGTTACCGTGGGCACTCTATGTCTGATCCGGCGAAATACCGGACCCGCGACGAGGTCAAAGACATGCGTGATGATCATGACCCTATTGACGCCGTAAAGACGCGGCTTGTTGATGAAGGCTGGGCTGATAATGACGCGCTGAAGGCTATCGACAAAGAGATAAAAGCGATTGTCGCAGAGGCCGCAGATTTTGCGCAAACGTCGCCCGAGCCGGATCCATCCGAGCTATATACTGATGTGTTGTTGGAGGCTTAAGAATGGCGATTGATATTCAGATGCCGGCGCTTTCTCCGACTATGGAAGAGGGTACACTCGCCAAGTGGATGGTCAAAGAGGGCGATACTGTTGCCTCTGGTGATATTTTGGCCGAGATTGAAACGGATAAAGCCACCATGGAAGTCGAGTCGATTGACGAAGGCACGGTAGGGAAAATCCTCATCGCCGAAGGTAGCGAAAACGTTAAAGTCGGCGTTGTGATCATGCAGCTTTTGGAGGACGGCGAGGATGCTAGCGCGTTGTCCGCGCCAACTGAGACCCCAAAAATGGACGCGTCAAAAGAAGAAGCGCCAAAATCGGCGTCAACTGCGCGTGAAGCCAAAGCCGAGCCATTACCAAAATCACAGACCATACAACAAGACCCCGATATTCCGACCAATATCAAAATGGTATCGACCACCGTCCGCGACGCGCTTCGCGACGCGATGGCCGAGGAAATGCGCCGCGACGGGACTGTCTTCGTCATGGGCGAAGAAGTGGCCGAATATCAAGGCGCGTACAAAGTCACGCGTGAGCTACTCCAAGAATTTGGCGAAAAACGCGTGGTCGACACGCCGATTACCGAGCACGGTTTTGCAGGTATTGGCGTAGGCGCGGCCATGGGCGGGTTGAAACCTATTGTTGAATTTATGACGTTCAACTTTGCCATGCAGGCGATTGACCATATCATCAATTCGGCGGCCAAGACGCTTTATATGTCCGGCGGCCAGATGCGCTGCCCGATTGTATTTCGCGGCCCTAACGGCGCGGCGTCCCGCGTTGGCGCGCAGCACTCGCAGGATTATTCAAGCTGGTACGCCCATGTGCCGGGCCTCAAAGTTATCGCGCCCTATGATGCGGCGGACGCGAAAGGTTTGCTCAAGGCGGCTATTCGTGATCCAAACCCGGTTGTATTCCTAGAGCATGAACTGCTTTACGGGGACGAGGGCGACGTGCCGGATATGGATGATTTCCTTATTCCCATCGGCAAGGCCAAGGTTCGCCGCGAAGGCGCGGATGTGACCATTGTTTGCCACTCCCGCATGGTGAAATACTCACTCGAGGCCGCAGAAACCCTCGCAGCCGAAGGTATTGATTGCGAGGTGATTGATCTGCGCACGCTTCGTCCGCTGGACACAGATACAGTGATTGCATCGGTCAAAAAGACCAACCGTATCGTTTGCGCCGAAGAAGGCTGGGGCCAACACGGCGTCGGCGCCGAAATCGCGGCTGTTGTCATAAGTGAGGCGTTTGATTATCTCGACGCCCCGCCGACGCGCGTGCATCAAAAAGACGTCCCGTTGCCTTATGCCGCGAATTTGGAAAAGCTAAGCCTGCCCAATACGAATGATGTCGTGGAAGCCGTAAAAAAAGTTTGCTACAAGGATTAAGATATGCCCATTGAAATCCTCATGCCCGCTTTGTCGCCGACTATGGAAGAAGGCACGCTTGCCGCTTGGATGGTCAAAGAAGGAGATACTGTCTCCTCTGGTGACGTACTGGCTGAAATTGAAACCGACAAGGCAACCATGGAAGTGGAAGCGGTTGAAGAAGGTAAGATCGTCAAAATTTTGGTGCCCGGCGGTACTGAAGGCGTGAAGGTCAACGCCCCGATTGCTGTGTTACTTGAAGAGGACGAAGATGAAAGCGCCATGGACGGGTATAGTCCGGGCGGGTCCACTCCAACTAACTCTCCTCCCCGCGAAAGCGGGGATACATCACCTGAAAGTAAGTCAGGCGATGAGGGCGCGAATAAAGATCAAGCTGCAAGTTCATCATCCTCTTCTACCGCAAACCCGCAATCAGGCGATGGAGAGATGGGTTCCCGCAGTGGCGGGAATGATGGGCGTAGACTAAAAGCCTCCCCGCTGGCCAAACGTTTGGCGAAAGACGCAGGGCTTGACCTTGCGGCCATTGCCGGCTCCGGCCCTCACGGACGTATCATCAAAGCCGATATTGAAGCCGCGAAAGCGAATCCGCAAAAAACGCAAACCGCACAACCTACCGCACCAACTGCAAAGCCTGAGGTTACGTCTACCGAAGTTGGCATGCCGCTTGGCGGGGGAGCGGAATATCTTACGAAGCTTGGTGTCGAAGCTGGAACTTATGATTTAATCCCGCTCAACGGCATTCAAAAGGTCGTGGCCAAGCGCTTATCCGCGTCTAATTCCAACGTGCCAGATTTCCCTCTGACCATTGATTGCGAACTGGATGAGCTCCTTAAAATGCGCAAAGAGCTGAACGCACAGGCTCCTGAAGGTATTAAAATCTCTGTCAATGACATGCTGATCCGCGCTTCCGCCTTGGCGCTCAAACATGTGCCGGACGCAAATGCGAGCTTCACACCGGACGGTATCGCTTTGCACAAACACGCGGATGTGGCCGTAGCTGTGGCCATAGATAGCGGGTTAATTACGCCGATTGTGCGCGGAGCCGAAAACAAAGGCTTGTCGACAATTTCGGCCGAGATGAAAGATTTGGCGGGCCGCGCCAAAGAACGTAAACTCAAACCGCAGGAATATCAGGGCGGCACGTTCAGCATTTCAAATCTGGGCATGATGGGTATTCGCGAGTTCGGTTCCATCGTAAACGAACCCCACGGCATGATCTTGTCCGTAGGCGCTGGCGCGCCGCGTCCGGTTGTCAAAGAGGGCGAAATCGTTGCCGCGACTGTGATGACCGTCACGCTGACTTGTGATCACCGTGTTGTTGACGGTGCGCTCGGCGCGAAATGGCTCCAGCATTTCAAGCGCTATGTGGAACAGCCTATTACGATGATGCTTTAACTCTCGGCTAGAACCTAGCTAATATCGAGGGTTTTGAGCCGCGTGCGTAGCGTATTGCGGTGAATGCCGAGCTTTTCTGCGGCCTTCGCGCGGTTTCCGCCCGTGATGCGCATGGCCTCGACGATAAGCGGTTTTTCAACCCATGACAGAGCTGTTTGGTAGAGCGTATCGTCTCCATCCTCAACCTCCTGGCGCATCAGGTGACTACAGGCTTCCTCTAGCAGTGTGTCGAGGGTCTGGCTGTCTTCCGGCGCTTGGCCTGCTTCGAGGCCGCGTGAGAATTCCTGTAGCACCATGTCTGCGCTGATGACATCATCGGAGTAAAGTAGCGCCAATCGCCGCACGAGGTTTTCAAGCTCGCGCACATTCCCGCCCCAATTATGCCTGTGCAGGATATCCAGCGCTTCGGTTTCAAAACGTCTATTTTTATTTTGCGAAATATTTGAGAGAAAATTACTCGCCAGTTCATACGTGTCGCGGCCGCGTTCCGATAAAGAGGGAATGCGAATTTCGGCTACATTGAGGCGAAATAAAAGATCATCCCTAAATATTCCATCCTGCGCGAGGCGGCGTAAATCTTTGCGCGTGGCGGATAAAATACGCGGCCTTGAGTGGGTCGGGATCATTTCAATTTCCGTCATCAAAGCCAATAGAGCTTCTTGTTGATGAGGCGGGAGAGACGAGACTTCGTCGATATAGATATCACCGCCATTGACCTTTTGCAGGGTTAAGGACGTTTGCGTAAAGTCCGAGAGGCGCAGGAAAGGCCGTGATTTACGGTGCCCGCCATCATGCAGCAAGCGTGCGACGAGGTCTTTGCCCGTGCCCACGGCGCCTTCAATCAGAACCGGTAGATCACCAGAAGCAAAGCGCGAGACAGCCCGGTAGACAGGCTGCATGGCGGCGCTTCGTCCAATCATGGGGAGCTTGGAGAGTTCTGTGTTTATGCGGGTTTTGCGCGGATTTACGCTTTGTCCGGCGCGCGCAACGGCTTGCGTGACATCGGCCAGATCGAAGGGTTTGGGAACATATTCGAAGACTTTGTGTTCGCCTGCTTTCAGCGCCGTATTGACGGTGTTATTCGCGCTAATAATAATTATCGGCATGTTCGGACGTTTCGCTGATAATTCCGGCAAGCGTTCAAAGACCTCATGCCCGCCCATCATCACGTCTGTGAGAACAATGTCGCCTTGTCCTGCTTCTGCCCATTTAATGAGCGTATCGGCATTATCAGTGGCTTTGACATTATGGCCCGCGCGCGCGAGCGCTTTGGATAAAACGAGGCGGACACTATCATCATCATCAGCAAGCAAAACTTCGTATTTCATAGGATATCCTCTGGCGGCATTGTTCTTGATGTAACGGGAAGAAGAATTGAAAACACTGTACGTCCGGGGCGGGACTCAAGCTCAATTAGGCCGCCATGGGCGCTGGCAACCTTAGATACAAGCGCGAGACCCAGTCCCTGGCCGGCAGGTTTATTGGTAATGAAGGGCTGAAATAGTCGGTTACGCATCGTGTCAGGCACGCCGGGTCCGTCGTCAATAATACGAATTTCTATCGGGAGCTGTCTGTGATCGCCATTTTCCTCATTGCGACGGGTCACGCCGCTGCGAAATGAGGTTTCAAGACATATTCTTCCTGGACGTCCAGCGGCTTCAATCGCTTCGGCCGCGTTCTTGATGAGGTTTAAAAGTGCTTGCATGAGCGTATCTTCATCACCAATTGCTGGCGGTAGGGATGGGTCATACTTTTCAACAATTGTAATATTTTCTGGGGCTGCGTTCTCAATTACGAGACGCGCGCGGCCAAGAATGTCATGAACATCAATAGGGCCTGATTTCGTAGGATCGCTATCGCCTAAAGACTCCATTCTGTCAGCCAGCCGCCTGATCCGATTGATCTCCGATCTAATCAGATTAATCAGTGCATGGCTTTCTTCGCCTTCGATGTCGAGCGCGAGTAACTGCGCAGCCCCGTCAATTCCTGCGAGTGGGTTTTTAATCTCGTGGGCCAGCATGCGTCCCATAGCAGAGACGGCAAAGTCGCCTGTTCGGCTTGGATTGGGTTTTGCACCCATGGTTTGGAATGAAAACCCGATGTTCTCACCGGATGGAAACAAGGTGACATGTCCCTTGTCATTGGGCATTTCAGAGAGCTGTAGATCAAAGTTATTGAGGCTCACGGGGGCAAGATCTTGGCGGCACCGTGCTCCGGCTTGCTTGATGGCATCTGCATTGACGAAGATCGTATCAAGGCTCTTTTTGGTCAGGCGGCTGAGCGAAAGACCAAGCCACTCCTGCGCGGACTGGTTGGCCCAAATAATAGTATTCGCGTCGGCCGATATCACGAGCAAGGGCAGGGGCAGATCGTCAGCGATGAGAGCATCCGGGCTCATGCGGCGAGCTTTTCAGGTTGCGCGCCATAAACGCGTGTCAAAAGAGCTTCGACGTGGGCCGGGTCTGCTGACCGGCAAATCGATGATTTGAGAGCAGTTCGGTCTTCACCGCCATATGCGACTGGTGCATGATCTACATATCCGGCCAAATGTTTACGCGCGACCCTCACACCTTTTTGCGGGGGATAAAAATCCAATATATCTCTGTAATGTTCAAGCGCGACGCTGAGTTTTTGTCCGGGTGTTAGAGCCTCCGATGTAACGCCGTCTACCGCGTGCCGAATATCGTATAGTTTCCACGGCGCGCCGACTAATCCGCGCCCAACCATCACGCCGTCGCATCCGGATAGCTTCATGGCTTCCAGAGCTTGCGCAGGCGTTTCGATGTCGCCATTAACGAATACGGGAATGCTGACCGCCTCTTTGGTGGCTTTAACGGCGGCCCAATCTGCGCTTCCTTTGTAAAACTGGCAGCGTGTCCGCCCGTGGACAACTAACATTTGAATGCCGGCAGCCTCTGCGCGTTGCGCCAGCTCTGGCGCGTTCAGCAGATCATCATCCCAGCCCAACCGCATTTTAAGGGTCACGGGAACGGTGCAGCCTTCCAGCGTTGCATCGATGATACGCATAGCATGATCAAGATCGCGCATGAGCGCGGAGCCTGATAGTCCGGTGGTAACTTTGCGGGACGGGCAGCCCATATTGATATCGATTATGTGCGCGCCCGCGAGCTGGGCGCGCCTCGCGCCTTCATACATCCAATCGGGTTCACGTCCGACAAGCTGTATAACCAAGGGGTCAATGTCGCCGCCGCCGGCCGCGCGCGCCGTTGTTGCGGGATCACCTTTTAGGAGCGTCTCGCTTGCGACCATTTCGGAGACCACAAGACCAGGGCCGAAGCGTTGTAAGACGCGGCGAAACGGTAAATCGGTCACGCCTGACATCGGCGCGGCTAAAACGCGTGAGCACAATCTATGCTTGCCGATGTACAGATCAGGGTTCATTATGGGCTGGTAGAATGAAATTTCTATTTGCACAATAATTCATCGTACAACAGGCCACGCTTTTGACCAGAATTGCACAAATATTAGTCGCTGCGGGCAAGGGTGCACGTTTAGGGGGCGATATTCCCAAGCAATATCAATCGCTCGCCGGTGAACCTTTGATCCGGCACACCTTAAGGGCGTTTGCTGAGTCGGGCATCGATGTTGTGCAAAGCGTGATTGTTGTGGCTCCTAGAGATGAATTTATTGATCAGGCGGTAAAAAACATAATACCTGTCCCAATGATTGTGGCAGGCGGTGCGAGCCGGACACAATCGGTCAAGAACGGGCTTGCGGCGCTGGCGAGCGATCCTCCGGATATCGTTTTGGTACATGATGCGGCCCGTCCATTCGTCTCAGGGGCGATCATCAAAGCCGTCGTAGAGGCACTTGAGCGGTCGCAAGCGGCTGTACCCGTGTTACCTGTTGTTGACGCGATAAAACGTATTGATGAAAAAGGCCTCAACGTTGATGTTGATCGCCGGACCATACGCCGGGTACAAACGCCCCAAGGGTTTCGGTTTAAGGATATTTGGTCTGTCTATCAGGGCGTTGATGACAAGGCCGGATATTCAGACGACATAGCCGTGGCTCACAAAGCCGGGTTTTCGATCCAAACGGTGGAGGGGGACGAGAAAAATTTTAAAGTCACATATCCGAATGACCTTCAGAAAGCGGAGCAAATTTTGAAAGATCAAAACAGCCAAGATTATTATATCGCGACCGGTAGCGGTTTTGATGTTCACAGGTTTGGCCCCGGCGAAACCATGTGGCTTTGCGGCGTCGAAATCCCGGCTGGGATATCTCTGAAGGGTCACAGCGACGCTGATGTCGGTCTGCATGCGCTCACAGATGCCATATTAGGCGCGCTCGCGGACGGCGATATTGGTGATCATTTTCCGCCAAGCGATCCGCAATGGGCGGGGGCCTCGTCGGATCAATTCTTAAAATTTGCTGCCGACAAAGTCATAGCCCGCGGCGGACATTTGTCTCATGTTGATGTGACGCTGATATGCGAAAAACCCAAAGTGAAACCACATAGAGAAGCCATGCGGGCCCGCATAGCCCAGATACTTGATATGCCGATCTCTCGCGTCAGCGTAAAAGCGACAACAACGGAAAAGCTCGGCTTTACAGGACGGGGCGAGGGGATTGCAGCGCAGGCTGCGGCCACTGCAGCCCTACCTCATGTCTAACTCCGCGCTTGATCTGTCTGGTTTGTCGGCCGCTGTTATTAAATTGGCGGTTGAGCGAAAATTGACAATCGTGACAGCCGAGAGCTGTACGGGCGGCGGTATCGGGCAAAGCTTAACATCCGCGCCGGGGGCGTCCGGCGTGTTTTTAGGCGGCATTATCTCTTATGCGAACAGTGTGAAAGAACATCAATTGAATGTCCCTCAACAGGTGTTGATCACGCACGGCGCAGTAAGTGAACTTACGGCGCGCCTTATGGCAGAAAATGTAAGGAGTCTTTTGGATGCGGATTTGGCGATATCAGCCACAGGCATAGCGGGCCCGGGCGGGGGCACATCTGAAAAACCCGTAGGGCTGGTTTATTTGGGGCTTTCCGAAAAAGATAGACCCACCGAGGTTCAAGAAATTCGCTACGGCGATATAGGGCGTGAGGCTATCCGAACTGAAACAATCCATACGGCGCTTGAAATGTTACGTGCCCGGATACTCCAAGCCTAGGCGTTTGCATTCCGCTGCAACGGCTAGGGTCTGATCCCCTACGGCCGGACAGACCTGAGAGGCTTTGGTCTCGAAAAGAGTCATCAGATGCTCTCCGGCTCTATCAAATTTGTCACGGAGCAGTAGTTCAAGCGGAAACGCTTTGAGTTTTACATCAATCATAAAATCGACAAGTGTTGAGCCGTCTGAGAGTTCATGAAAATGCCAATCATTTTGGAGAGCTTTCACGGCGCCTGATTTGTCAGCCTTTGAGACGACAATTCTGTTTTCATTGTGGTAGACATCAATAACAGAGCGAAAGCTTTCCCGGATGAATTTATAAGCCACGGTGGCCTCGGCTTCAAATCGCTCATGGTTCTCAGTGATGTTAGTGCGGTTGGATACGCGTAACGCCGAAATCAAATTGATGAATTCCGGGTAGGCTTCAACATTCGAGACAAGTGCGATGAGATCTTTCGGACTGTTCATAATGCGCCGAGTGAGACGGGTATTGGCCATAAGGAAAGTCCTAAACTAGTTGTTTTTACGGGCGGCTTGGAGACGCGCAAAATCGGCATCGGCGTGATAGCTCGACCGCGTGAGAGGGCTTGCGGAGACAACAAGAAAGCCCTTGGCCTTGGCAATCGTCTCATAGCCTTTGAATTCATCCGGGGTGACAAAGCGGTCGACGGCGGCATGTTTACGGGTCGGCTGTAAATATTGCCCAATGGTTAGAAAATCGATACCCGCAGAGCGCATATCGTCCATAACTTGCATGATTTCTTCTTTGGTCTCGCCCAGGCCCACCATCAGGCCAGATTTTGTAAATTGCGACGGATCACGTTCTTTGACGCGTTCCAAGAGCCTTAGCGAATGATAGTAACGCGCGCCGGGCCGGATTTTCAGGTAAAGACGTGGAACCGTCTCAAGGTTGTGGTTAAACACATCAGGCCGCGCATCTATCACCGTTTCAATGGCCCCGTCTTTGCGTAAAAAGTCTGGCGTTAGAATTTCAATGGTTGTTTTGGGAGAGTGCTCTCTAATGGCGTGGATGACATCAACAAAATGCTGCGCACCGCCGTCGGGCAAATCATCTCTGTCTACCGAGGTGATCACCACATGCATCAGATTCATTTCGCGCACGGCCTCGGCGATTTTTCGCGGCTCATGAGCATCGACATCTTGTGGCAAACCCGTGCTGACATTGCAAAACGCACAGGCACGTGTGCAGATTTCACCCAAAATCATAAATGTGGCGTGGGATTTTTCCCAGCACTCACCAATATTTGGGCAAGCGGCTTCTTCGCAGACGGTCACGAGGCCTTTATCTTTCACGATTTTACGCGTCTCGGCATAACCTTTTGAGGTTGGCGCTTTGACCCGTATCCAGCTTGGTTTGCGCATTACAGTTGTGTCTGGACGGCTTGCTTTTTCAGGGTGGCGAACGCGCGGCGTCGATTTGTCTATGAGTATTGCCATGGCGGCAAAATGGTCGTTAAGGCCTGAAAATACAATAGGTTTTATGCATAACCAGACAACTTAACACATTTCACGTTTAGTCTTACCCACAAGGCAATCGGAAAATGGGTAAAAAAGCTCAATTTTCGATTCAATGTTAAAGTGAATGGCACTATTTGGCGCATTTTTTGCTTTGTTTAACCTTCAAATGATAGGTGTGCGAAAACGGTGGGTTAGCTCAATGCTAAATAATGTCAAAATTCGCGGCGGTCATGATAATTTTTTCACACCGCTCAGACTCTTCTTTGCGCTCATGGTTGTGGTGGGTCACAGCTATATTGTAGCCTTGCGCGACCCGAGTGCAGAACCGTTTCTGTTTTTTCATTACAAGCCTAGCTATCTCGCGGTGAATCTGTTTTTCGTGGCGTCTGGCTTTCTCGTCACCAAAAGCATGCTCTACCGCAAAGATGTGGCTGATTACACGTCGGCACGCTCCCTTCGAATTTATCCGGCCTTAATTGCGCATGTTCTATTTGTGATGTTCATCATGGGGCCATTTGTGACGGATATACCGCTCTTTGCCTTCTTCACGGATCCACAGTTTTTAACGCAGCCTTTGCAAGTTCTCTCATTTTACCAGACAAATATGGTAATGCCGGGTGCACTCAGCACTAATGACGAGCAAATTGCGTCCGGTGCGCTGTGGACGCTCCGCTATGAGGTTTTAGCGTATATAGGGACTGTGGCAGCGTTTTCGCTGGGACTGCTAAAACATAAATGGATGATTGCCGCGCAGTTCTTTGGCTTTGCCTTGCTGTGGGTTGTCTTTCAAACAACCGGCCTGTTCGAGCATGTGCCTGCTACGGTTCAATCTATTTTGCGTTTTGGGATTTGTTACGGTCTCGGCGCGGCGATTTATGCTTATAGCGATAAGCTGTCGTTTAATATTATCGGCATTCCAGTGCTGGGGTTAGTCGCTGCCTTGTTTCACGGAACGGCGGTTTTCGAAATTCTCGTTGATCTATGGCTGGCCTATATTGTTTTTTGGGCCGCCTATGTGCAAATCCCAGTACTAAATCCCCTCAAGAAACTAAGCGATATTTCATACGGCATCTACATTTATCATTGGTGTCTTTTGCAGTGGATATTCTATGCCATGCCGGAGCTGAGCCTTTCGGGGCTTCTGAGCTTGACATTAGTAGCGACGATTGCCGTCTCGCTGATATCCTGGCATTGCATAGAAAAACCGATGCTAAGGCGCAAAGCCGGTTTCACGAAACTCCTAAAAAGTCTTTTCGGCGGTTTGGGCCGAAGAGGGCAAAAAATTCCTGCTAAATAAAAGCCGAGGCTATGGCGTGCTTATATATGCACTGCGCGGCCATAGGCTTCTAAAACGCTTTCATGCATCATTTCTGAGAGCGTAGGGTGCGGGAATACAGTTTCCATCAGTTCAGCTTCTGTGGTCTCGAGTTTCCGCGCAACCGTATAACCTTGGATCAGTTCTGTGACTTCGGCTCCGATCATGTGCGCGCCCAAAAGCTCGCCCGTGGCCTCATCAAATATCGTCTTGATCAGACCTTCAGGCTCGCCCAGCGCAATCGCTTTACCGTTGCCAATAAAGGGAAACCGCCCGACTTTGATCTTGTGTCCGGCATCAAGCGCTTGTGCTTCGGTCATCCCGACGCTTGCCACCTGTGGGTGGCAATAAGTACAGCCCGGGATGGAGTTCGCATCCAGTGGATGAGGGTTTTCACCTGCAATTTTTTCAATACAGATGATGCCTTCATGCGAGGCTTTATGCGCGAGCCACGGGGGCGTCGTAACATCGCCAATCGCGTAAAGACCGGGGATACCTGTGCGGGAAAACTCGTCCACAACAATGTGTGTCCGGTCAACTTTGACCCCGAGCGCCTCAAGCCCCATATCTTCAACGTTGCCGACAATACCGATGGCCAAGATCACGCGGTCAAAGGTTAGAGTTTCGTCCTTGCCGCCGCTTGAGAGTATCGCCGTGACGTTGGAAGAATTTTTTGTCACAGATTTCACTTGTGTCTCGGTTTTGATAGTCAAGCCGCGCTTTTCAAAACTCTTACGGGCCATGGCTGAAATCTCTGCGTCTTCAGCGGGCAGAATACGGTCTACCATCTCAACCACGGTCACGTCTGCTCCGAAGGCATCGTAAAAGCTGGCAAATTCCATACCAATCGCGCCGGAACCAATCACCAGAAGTTTTCCGGGCATAGCGTCCGGCACCATGGCTTCCTTGGCTGTCCAGATAAACTTTCCGTCCGGCTCCAAACCTGCGGGCGGGATCGTGCGCGCCCGCGCGCCCGTGCCAAGAATGACGTGCTTGGCTGTGTAATCCTGTTTATCGACGGTGACGATGGGCGCGGGTTTTCCAGCCTTGAGCGTGGCAAACCCGGTGATCACCGTGATTTTATGTTTCTTCATCAAGTGTTTAATGCCGCCAGAAAGCTGCCCCGCGATTTTGCGTGAGCGTTTAACGATTGCGCCAAGGTCAAAGTCCGCCGTCGCCGACAGTCCGTAATCAGATGCGTGTTGCATTTGGTGGTAAACTTCGGCAGAGCGCAGCAGAGCTTTCGTCGGGATACAGCCCCAGTTTAGACACACGCCGCCAAGAGCGTCTTTTTCGACAATGGCAGTTTTAAAGCCGAGCTGCGAGGCGCGAATGGCCGTCACATACCCTCCGGGTCCAGAACCAACAACAATAACATCAAACGCGGTGTCAGCCATAACGGATCCTTTTCAAAACGAAGAGGAAGATGTATAGCGCAAATAGCAAAAATATGAATGGTAAATCGGCTTATCTGCCAGAATTAACGGGCGGCTCGGGCCTTATTAAAGCCTCTATGACCTGCAAGCGTAAAATATCACGCAGTTCATCCACTTCAACTTCATCAATCAGCTTAAAGGCTGCGTCTGAGTCGCCCGCCTCTGCAAGCCGCGTTGCCATGCGGCTGCGGGCTGTGTCGCGAAGCTCGGCTTGGGCGATCATTTCCATGGCGGCCTTTGCGGGTGTGTGTAATCCGGCCTCGACGGCGTAATCGACAACATCCAAATAGGCCCGGTCGCGCATATCTGGCTGCGTGATGCGCTCGGCCTGTTCCATGACAGCCAAAATTTTGAGACTGGCATCTGGGTTGACTTGGTCAACCATGCCAACGGAACGCGGGAGCGCTTCAACTTCGGTAAACTCTCCGTTTTCAAGGCGGAAATATTTGATACCCTCGGTACCGGGTTGCACAACAGAGCGCGGGGAGGGCGTTGTTGAGCTGCTTTTAGCGCTGCGGGATTTAACAAAATCATTGATAGGTTTAATAGCCCGGTCAATGATGTTGCCATCTTGGGGCATGTTTGCGCCCGCTGTTTCCTGCAGCGAAATGTGACCACGGGCTTGCTGCGCCGGTACGGCAAAGTAAACAACCCCGCCCGCAACAACGGCGGCCACGAGTCCTGCAAAAACCGTTTTTAAAAACATGCCCATAAACAAGGGTACCTAATATCTGCTGCAAATTAGCGCGAATTCATGGCCTTGAGCAAGCCTGCCACTGTCATTGGGTGTTTTAAGAGGCCGGAACTCGCGTATTTTGCGAACTTTATCTGCCTTATTAGCCAATAATGCGATTAATGTGCGCCATTTTACGGCCCGGGCGCGCTTCTTTTTTTCCGTATAAATGTAAATGCGTATAGGGACGGGCGGCCCATATTTCCCAGTCGTTGATTTCGTCTCCAATCAAATTACGCATTTCAACGCTGTGTTTGGGCGTAGTATCGCCAAGCGGCCACCCGGCAATAGCGCGTATATGAAGCTCAAACTGGTCGATGCACCCTGCATTTTGCGTCCAATGCCCTGAGTTATGAACGCGCGGCGCAATCTCGTTGACCAAGAGGCTGCCGTCTTCACGTTCAAAAAATTCCGTCGCCATAACCCCGACATAGTCCAGAGCGGTCATAATTTTGATGGCCTGCTTTTGTGCCTCTCCCGTGTCGTTCGGGGCCGGGGCGGTGCTCGTGTGCAGGATATGGTTTTTGTGGACATTTTCAATCAACGGGTAAGCGGCGGTCTGTCTATTGGCACCCCGTGCTGCAATGACTGAGACTTCGCGGCGAAACGCAATGAAGGCTTCTGCTATGAGGGATGATCCGCCCAGCTTATCCAAACCCCCGCCAAACTCGGCCTCGGAGCGGATGATAATTTGCCCTTTGCCGTCATACCCGAAACGGCGGGTTTTAAGGACCAGCGGCAATCCCATTATTTCCGCGGCTTGGCGTAAATCACCCAAAGTATCGACAGGGTGAAACGGCGTGACAGGTACCTTGGCGGTTTCGGATATAAATGTTTTTTCTGTTAGTCTGTCTTGCGCGACATCCAGAGCAAAAGCCCCGGGCCGTAAGCGCGTCAGATTTTCCGCTGATTTTGCAGTAAGCGCTGGGACATTTTCAAATTCATAGGTCAAAACATCTACGCCGCGCGCAAAGGCTTTAACCTTGTCTTGATCGTCATAGTCACCGACCTCAACATGCGCGGCGACGTGCGAGGCCGGAGATCCGGGCCTGTCCGTGTAAACGTGGCACATAAACCCGAGGCGAGAGGCCGCGAGCGCCAGCATTTGGCCGAGCTGACCTCCGCCTAGAATGCCGATAATTGCGCCGGGTGCGAGAGGGGACGACATATGCGGGTTAGCCTTTCGGCGTAAGGGCAACAGCATCGGTTTGCTCTGCCCGCCACGCCTCAAGTCTTGCGGCAATGCCTGTGTCCGCCAACGCCAAAATCGCGGCGGCCATGAGCCCGGCATTTTTCGCGCCGGATTTACCAATCGCGAGGGTACCGACCGGAATGCCGCCGGGCATTTGCGCAATGGATAATAGGCTATCCATCCCCGAGAGAGCTTTGCTTTCTACGGGAATGCCTAATACAGGTAGCCGTGTCATGGCTGCTGCCATACCGGGGAGGTGAGCCGCCCCGCCTGCGCCCGCAATGATAATTTGATAACCGTTTGACGCGGCGTTTGTCGCGAAATCATAAAGTCGGTCAGGTGTGCGGTGCGCAGAGATAACCAAGGCATCATAAGACACGCCGAGTTCATCTAAAACATCAGCGGCGTGCTGCATGGTTGGCCAATCAGATGTTGAGCCCATGATTATGGCAACGGGGTTTATGACTTTGGAGGTCTTGGTTGATGAGGACATGTCACTCATGGCTTTCTACTTTGATTGATCGTGACGTGCATCACTAGAAAGCAAAGCATCTTAGCCAAGCCGCATTGCAGGTCAAATCTAATCTGCGTTGAGACAATATTAATATTACTATTGGGCGAACTGTTAAGGGTAAGTTTTAGCCGTTTTTAGAGACCTCTCACCTATAAAGGCCTCATAAACAAGATAGGTGAGAGTACATGGATTTTCAAATATCGGCATTAGAACCGCATATTGATGTTCCACATCTACCGCACGTTGGCACATATGCTGACCGGTTAGAGGTGGAGAATCAGCACTTAAAAAAACGGCTGCGCGATTTGCGGCGTTATGTTGGCGAGCTTGAGCAAGCCGTCGACCAAGACCCGCTGATGCCCGTTTATAATCGGCGCGCTTTTATGCGCGAGCTATCGCGTGCGCAATCCGTTCTTGATCGTTACGACATTCCGTCATGCGTCATCTATCTGGATTTAGATCGGTTCAAAGCCGTGAATGATCAATATGGCCATTGTGTCGGGGATGAGCTTTTAAGAAAAGTGGGCGAGATTTTGCAATCAGGCGTGCGTGAGTGCGATATGGTGGCCCGCCTTGGCGGGGATGAATTTGGTGTTTTGCTCTTTAAAACTCATCCCAAAATCGCCGAAGCCAAAGCCGCAGCGCTGGCTTGCCGGATATCAGAGATTGAAGTGGGAACACTCAACGGCACGGTCAAGACAACAGCTGCCTGGGGCGTCTCTACATGCGCCAAAGGCAAACCTGTCGAGCACATACTCGCATGCGCGGATCAGAATATGTACGCCGTGAAACGCGAGAAGGCCAAGGCATAGGCCGCCTTATACTGACTTAGGCGATAATGTCCGGCGTGAGTTGATTTTCCAAATAAACGATCTGGTCTTTGATCGAAAGTTTGACTTTTTTCATCCGTTTGACTTTGAGCATGTCCGCCACGCCGGTTTCAATTAAGGCCTTGATCTCTTTGTCAATACGGCGGTGCTCTTCCTTGAATTTTGCCAGAAGTGCCTGCATTTCCGCTAGTTCTGCGTCATCATTATGCATAAACTTTAGTCATCCGGGATCTGTTTAACGCTGCTGCTATAAGGCTTAACTGTAAAAGGCCTAATTGAGTGACACATCTCCTATCATATGATATAGTTTAAAAGCTAACACAAAAATGGAGGTATGAATGGCCGCTGCCGCTCATCTGAAAGAACTTGAGAATAAACACGCTCATCTTGATGGCAAAATCAAACAGGAACTTAAACACCCACACCCTGATACGATCCGGCTCGCCACTCTCAAAAAGCAAAAGCTCCATTTAAAAGAACAAATCCAAGCTTACCAACTGGGCTAAGCCGCTTCTATCTTCTAAAAAGCGCTTGACGAAAGCCGTGTCTGCCTATCAGAGAGGCTTCTTTGATGGAGGATATGACAGTGTCTGATCAAGTTGTTATTGTAACCGGCGGTGCTGCCGGTATCGGCTTTGCCTGCGTCAGGCGGTTTTTAGAGGATGGTTACCGCGCCGTTATTGCTGACGCAAACGAAACCGCCGGGCAGCGAGCGCTTGTCGATTTGGAAATGCACGATGGTAAAGTTGTCTTCATGCATTGCGATGTCTCGGATAAATTACAGGTACATAATCTAATTGCCGAAACGCTTAGCCAGTTTGGGCGCATTGATGTCCTCATCAATAATGCCGGTATCGCGCTCAAAGGCGGCGCGCTCGACCTCTCGGAGGATGATTTTGATCGCGTTTTGGCTGTTAATTTACGCGGTGCGTTTTTAGTTTCAAAACATGTTGTCGAATATATGGTGGACGAGATTGAAAACCGGGAAGATCGTTCGCGCCTTACGGATAGGCCTTATGCTATTATCAATATGTCATCCATCAATGATCAAGTCGCGATCCCGGACTATCTGGCTTATGTGGTCTCCAAAGGCGGCCTTAAGCAAATGACCAAAGCCATGGCGCTTGAACTTGCCCCATATGGCATTCGTGTCAACGCGATCGGACCAGGCAGCATTCGGACAAATATGCTGGCGGGTGTGGCCGGAGACGATGTTGCGACCCGTAAAATACTGGCGCGAACGCCTATGGGGCGAGTAGGCATGCCGGACGAAGTGGCGGGCGTAGCCGCTTTTCTGGCATCAGAGGATGCCAGCTATGTGACCGGGCAATGTATTTACCCGGACGGCGGGCGGCTTGCGCTCAATTATACAATGCCGCTCTCGGCGATTGAATAGAGTCAAAAACCTAGTCGTTTGTTGAGGGTTTAAACAGGCTCTCAAGTGTATGCTCGACTTTTGGTGCGACAGGTTCGTTGACAGGCTTGGGCGCGTCTTCAACGGGCTGTAGGACTTCGCCGCGATCTGCCGCTTCTTTTGCCAGTTTGGCATCTTGTTTGGCTTTGCGCTCGGCCGCCGTCTTGACGACCTCGTCCAGATCAATTTGTGAGCATAGGCCCAGCGAGACAGGATCTGTGGGGTTGATCGTGTTCATTTTCCAGTGGGTACGCTCCCGAATCGCTGAAATTGTGGGCTTTGTCGTGCCGATCAATTTTGAAATCTGTGTGTCCGTAATTTCAGGGTGATTCCTAACCATCCAAGCAATCGCATCGGGACGATCTTGGCGGCGCGACAAGGGCGTGTAACGCGGACCTTTTTTACGGCCTTTTCCAGTGACCACAGTTTCATTGGCAAACACGGAGGCCTTCATGTGATATGCGGGGTTGTTTTCGCCTTTTTCGATTTCTTCGCGCGCCAATTGTCCGTTAGAGATCGGGTCAGCGCCGCGAATACCGGTTGCAACGTCGCCGTCAGCGATCCCCTCGACTTCCAAGATATGAAGGCCGCAAAAAATAGAAATTTGTTCAAATGTCAGCGCGGTGTTGTCGATCATCCAGACTGCTGTGGCTTTTGGCATCAATATTTGAGTCATTTCGACCTCCTGAGCGTACACTTTCCGCGTACAAAATTTAGACATTAAAAAACCCGGCTCCGCCGGGCTTGATTTCGTCATTTCCTGTATAGTCAACGCCGAATTCACACGCTATGTAACCAATTCGAAGGCTGTTGACAAGACGCTACGAAGTAAAAGGGGAGCCTCATGGATGAACCACGTCAAAAACCAGACGATTTTTCCATCGGCGGCGATCTTTACGGTGTGTCTGTTGCTGAACTCGAATACCGAATCGGCTTACTCACGACTGAAATCATTCGTATTGAGGCGGAGTTAACCAAGAAGAAACAGGAACTGAACGCTGCGCAACAATTATTCTCCTAAGAACGTCAACTGGCCCGTCGCTTGCATTTTTAATAACACACACCGGGGAAGGTCTTAATTGACACAGTTCGCGTCTCAGGCGCAGGAGAATGACATGACACATGTAGATGCGGTAAAAAAAATGATGGATCCGGATACATTGACACCTCAGGCTGAAGCCCGTTTGCTAGAATTCACCCGCTCCGAGTTGTTTATTAAAACATTTCGTGAGGGCATGGATATGGTTGAAGAAACCGCAGCTTATCTCGATGGTACGGGACGTGACGACAGTAAAAAGCTCTCTCGCGGCGATGCCTTGGTGTATGCGTCCAATTCTATGCGTCTGACAACACGCCTCATGCAGGTTGCAAGTTGGCTCCTTGTACAGCGCGCGCTGAAAGAAGAGGAACTGACGACGGCTGAGGCCCGTCAGGATAAATACCGGCTTGTCACAGAGAAGAAATCCGAGACAGGTTTAACCTTTACGGAACTGGCCAAAGCCGCGCCGTCGCTGCCTGCGATGCTGGTGGACTTGATGGCCCGGTCAGAACAGCTCTATGAACGTATTGTCCGCCTTGACCGCAGCCTTTACGGCTCGATTGCGGCGCAATCCGGCAACACGGTTGCGGATCAAATCAGCCGCCTTGAAGAAGCCTTCCGCCGCCCTTCGGCTTAGTAGTAAAACCATCAAAGCTTCATTAGGCTAACGCCCTTTCATCAAGGCCGCTCTTTCGCAAATTGCGACAAGCGTATCATCCTGTTTATAGGCACGGTGCACAAATGTGACGATCCCTTGGCCCGGCCTGGACTTACTGGCTCTTAGGGCTTTGACCTCGGTTTCGACGCGAATAGTATCGCCGTGAAAAACGGGGGCCGGGAATTTAGTATCGCTCATCCCCAAATTACCCACCGTTGTGCCAAGGGTAGTATCGCTCACAGAGATACCTATCATTAAGCCGAGCGTGAATAGACTATTGACCAGAGGTTGGCCAAATTCTGTTTTTGAGGCAAAATCGAAATCGATGTGCAGAGGTTGCGGGTTGAGCGTCATGTTCGAGAACAGCATATTATCGCTCTCTGTGACCGTGCGGCGCAGCGCATGCTTAAAGATGTGCCCGACTTCAAAGTCGCCGAAATATAAACCTGTCATGAAAGCCTCCGGTTTGGGGCTTGTGTTTAGCTAGGAATAACGCGCGCAGCAAGGCGGGGTTCGCTACAATCCGGAGCTGTTTTGAGGCCTTTTGCAGCCTTTTTTGTCATCACATTAAAGACGGGGTCTGTATCAGCGTCATAGCGCAGTTCAACAACCACGGATTGGCTCAGGATTTTACCTCGGTTATTCGCCGTGCGGCGCTGGGCTTCGTAGATAACTTTTTCGTCAATACTGGTAGGCGCAGAGCAGCTCTCGGACGGGCCGGGCATTTGTGCCTCTTCGCCGTAGGGCGTGGTATAGATGGCGCCAGTTTGGTTGACCTTGACATCAAGTTCGCCTGTGACGTCGCTCGCGGCGATGACAAACGGTGTATTGCTGTTGATGACGAGCTTTGTCAGGCCGGGCTGACGGGGCAGTTCTGTGGCAATGACGTCTTGCGGGATCGCATGCAGCGCCTTGTCAATCATTTTAGCAGAGACAGGAATACTGATGATTTCCAGGGCAATTAAACCGAAAACGATATTACGTTTTTTCATTTTGCTGCCCTTTTGTCGTGCCACATCAATACAGATGCATATTACGCTTCAAGAACAGTGCCATTCGGGTTATGTGCCCTCTTAAATCTGGTCAGCACTTACAAATGTGGTTAAAAGCCCCCATGACAATACACAGTAAAGCCTTGATACTTTTCTCCGGTGGACAGGACTCTGCAACTTGCCTCGCATGGGCCTGTACTCATTTTGATCATGTTGAGACCGTGGGTTTCGCCTACGAGCAGCGTCATGATATTGAAATGACGTGCCGTCTGAATGTTCGCCGAGCGTTTATAAACGCCTTCCCACAATGGGAGGGTAAGATCGGTGAGGATCATGTGATTGATCTCTCCGCGCTGGGCGCGATCAGCGAAACATCACTGACGCGCGAGACGGAAATTACGATGAGTGCAGAGGGACTGCCCAATACATTTGTACCGGGGCGCAATTTGATATTTCTAAATTTTGCAGCAGCCATTGGGTACCGCCGAAATATCAGCACGCTGGTGGGGGGTATGTGCGAGGCAGATTTCTCAGGCTATCCGGACTGCCGCCGCGAAACACTCGATGCCACGACGCAGTCAATTTCATTGGGGATGGGCCGGGATTATAAGCTTGAAACACCGTTAATGCACATCAGCAAAGCGGGCGCGTGGGCCATGGCGCGGGGTCTTGGCGGGGACGTTTTAGTTGATCTAATCCGCGAGGAAACGCACACATGCTATAGGGGCGTGCGCGGTAAGCGCTATGAGTGGGGTTATGGATGCGCAGCGTGTCCGGCGTGCGAGCTAAGAGCCAATGGCTGGCGAGAGTTTGTGGACGCATGAGTTACGCCGTTAAAGAAATATATCTGACCGTCCAAGGGGAAGGTGTTCAAACGGGCCTCCCGGCGGTTTTCCTGCGCTTTGCCGGATGTAATTTGTGGTCAGGGCTAGAGCGTGACCGCAAGGACGCTGTCTGCAGATTTTGCGATACAGACTTTGTGGGCCTAGACGGGCCGGGCGGCGGGCGTTTTTCGTCTGCCAAAGACCTTGCGGATAATGTTTTATCTTACTGGCCAGGCGGCGGGCAGCCATGGGTGGTCTGTACGGGCGGAGAGCCTTTATTACAGCTCGACGCCGCGTTGGTTCAGGCGTTTCATACGGCTGGTTTTAAAGTTGCCGTCGAGAGTAACGGAACCGTTCTGGCACCGGACGGCATAGACTGGCTGTGCGTGAGCCCGAAGGCAAATGCCCCAATTGTGCAAACGCGTGGAGATGAGTTAAAACTGGTCTACCCGCAAGATGAAAACACGCCGCAGGATTTTGAGCATTTGGAGTTTAAAAATTTTTCTTTGCAGCCGCGTGATGACACCTATTTGGGAGACGTAGACCTAACTCAACAAAAAAAGGCGACCCATATGCAGGCCGCCTTTGATTATTGTATGGCGCATCCAAAGTGGAGGTTGAGTGTGCAAACCCATAAATGGATTGGCGTCCCGTAGAATAAACTCGCTAGTTAAGTGTCTTGACGACCTGCCGGGCAAAACGGTCCATGGCGCGGTGCGCATCAGACCATGTTCCGCCAAAATAGGCGTCTTCAATGTTCCATTCATACCACGCATAAGAGAGCTCACCGAGCGATTCTCCGCCCGCGGTTAAAACTTCGCCTTCGAAAGAGGCACCGCCAGTCCCATAGCTTTGGAATGACAGTCCTGGCTCTTTCGAGAGTTGCTTAAAGGTTGGACGGTTCGGCTTTGCGTCTGTAATAACAAGGCGCATAATCGTATCCGCGTCCGCGTCAACGCTCAGACCCTCTTTGACGAGGCGTTTTTCAAATTTCTTCTGTAGCCGCTCAGCAAGCTCGCTTAAGTCGCGCTCGCCGTAAAAGCCATTATTACCAAAACCAGAGCGTAGGCGGGAGGATCCGCGATCTTTGAGTTTTTTTGGCAAGTTGTCGGCTCTGTAAGCCAAATCTTCCCCAATGATAACCTCTACTTTGACGGTGCTGGATATCGGAGCGCTCAGTGTTGATTCAAATTTCTGAGAGCTTTTGGCAAAGGCTGGAGCCGCTACGGCAAGTCCTAAACTTAAGAGGGTTGTGGTCAATAATTTACGCATTTTCCGTCTCCTTCACACTAAAGATATCATATTTTGGAGCTTTAAGCAATTTACGCTGCATTCACAAATTGGTCATCTCTTGGATTTCAACGCTAATTGTATATGTGTATTTCACTAAGATACGCTGCTGCGCCTAAAGAGACTAGCGAGCGGCGTCCACGAGAACGCGGACCACATTTGCGCTACGGCGCAGCCCGGCAAGTTCAGCATTAAGCTCCGCTGCATTGATTTGTTTGGATAGGGTCATGACTTTACCGGATAAATCCACGACCTGTGTTGTAACGGTCAAAACTTTGGTTGAGGTGTCGAGAGCCTGATCTGTGATCTGAACGGGGATGCGCCCGACATAATAAACGCCTTTGCCTGTATTATAGACAGATTTTCCTGCAAATTTCCCTGTTTCGTAAACTCCTGTGCCCGCCAAGCGGCCGGTATGGTAGACAGATTTACCTGCAAGCTCAGTGGTTTTCCCAACGGCCTTAAACGGCAGCGCGGCAACCTTACCGGTGGTTTTTGCGACCAGGCATCCTGATAATAGCACCGCTGCGCTGGAGAGAAGAATGAGTTTTTTAATACCGTACGCCATGATAAACTTTCAGTTTCGAAATGTAGCGATAGCGGCATAGGTTTAAAATCACCTAAACAGACCGCAGCGACTAACTTAACTATCGGCTCTCCCGCCGCCATGCAAAGGCAATGAGCAGGAGTGCGAGGGCAAAGAATAAAAGTCCCGGCGCGAGCGGCGCGCGGCGAGAACTTCGTGTCACATAGTCGTCATAGGCGGTCAATCCGATCCAGCCTTCGCCTTTCTGAGCGTCCCCCGGGTTTGTCCGCCGGATATTTGGCAGCGTTGAGTTGGTGCCGAGCATAAAGCCCGCACCGCCTGTTCCGTCCGTGAAAGGCGCGAGGATGTCTAGCGTTGGCGTTAAATTGGCAAACTCTTTGGGGTTAAGGGCCCCAATGGCTGTAATGGTGCTAATATCGCCGCTTCGTAGGCGATATGCCCCTTGTCCGGCGGCTTTGACGGTGCCGCGGTAAAGGCCTTCTTCGATTTGGGGCAAGGCGACGTTTTCAGCTGTGCCGTCTGGTTTTTGCACAATTACACTTTGTGCGGCGTCCGAGAGCGTTCTGCGCTCAATCATCAAAGACTCGCCACTTGACTGCGCGGACAGGCGTTCAGAATCCAGATCAGGCTCTCCGAGCAACCAATGCGCCAAGCGCCGGAACATTTCATTGTACGGCCCGCCGCCTTCATAGCCCCGCGACCAGAGCCATGCTTGATCTGACATCAGCATCGCAACGCGGCCATCTCCGACTTTCTCGATCACGAGTAAAGGCTCGTCTGCGGGCCCGTTCATCAATATATCTCCGCTGACCACGCGGCTCTCGATCACGCGAAACCATGACCCCCAGCTTTGATCATCCTTACCAAAGAACGGCGCAGTGACCGGGTGACGGCGGCCTTTGTCGCTCAGTTTTGGCTTGAAGGCATATTCAGCGGTTTTCCCTGTCGGGACTGTGGGCAGCACCGCTGATAAGGGGGAGCGGTAAAGACTGTCTTCTGTGGCAAAGGCTGGCCCTGTCGCGACCAGTAACGCGCCGCCATCTTCGACATATTCCGCGATATTTTGGATATAATAAGGCCGCAGGATGGGCGTTGCACGGCCCGAGCGCCCGGGTGTTCTACGCCGGGTGAACTGATCAAAAATGATCAGGTCAAACTCATCGAGTTTTTCCTCAAACAATTGCCGCTGGGGGAACGCAATCAAGGATAGCTCATTTTGTAGTGCGTTGGTTTGTTTCTCGCCGGGGTTCGTTAAAATCGTAAATTGCACCAAATCAACCGCCGGGTCACTTTTCAACAGGTTGCGCCAAGACCGCCCGCCAATATGGGGCTGCCCGGTGACGAGTAAGACCCGCATACGGTCACGGATACCGGAAATTTCAGCCACAAAAAGATTGTTTTTCAGAGTCAGCTCGTTTTCGGCTGACTGCACGGTCAACTCGACCGTATTGGTGCCGCGCCGCTCGATCTTGAGCGGTAAAGAGACCCGGTCGCCAATGATCGCAGGAAAGCGCGCTTTGACGTCGCCGTTCAGTTTAATCTCGATCAGGGCGCGTTCGTCTTCAAACCCCGGATCATCGACCCACACAACAAATTGCGCTTGTTCGCCGACAAGACCAAAGCGCGGGGCAAGGATGGCTTTTATGCGGCGATCACGCGCTTCAGGGTCGCCAATAATCAGGCTATGGAAGGGAACACCATCGGGCAGCAGACTTTCCGGGTTTTCCGGCACGTCATGGATTTGACCATCTGTGATCGCAATGACCCCCGCGAGGCGTGATTGCGGAATATTGCCAAGGCTCTCAATCAGCGCTGCCGTCATGCGCGTGCCGTTAGCATCTGTGGGTAAGGACGCGGTGGTAATGTCCAGCGATGGATCGGCTTCAAGTGTTCTAAGCAGATCGGTATAGGCGGCGTCGACCTGCGCTTCGCGGGTACCGAGTTTTACGCTGTCTGAGACATCCTTTACAATCAGAACTTCGTCTTTGAGCGGCTCGCGTTCTTCCTCAACGGTTTGCGGGTTTAACAGCGCCGCTATGACGGCTAAGGCTGCGAGAAGCCGCAAGATCAAGCTTTTCATACGGCCTAGGCCTGCGAGCAGGGCAGCAAGGCCAGCTAATCCTGCCAAAATTATGATCCACGGCAGGGGTAGCAGAGGATCAAAGGCAATATTTTGAAGTATCTCCATTACGGATTACCCTCATCATCAAGTAAAATGGAGGGACCTAAGTTTTCGGGGTCTCTGTCGCCTTGCCCTAATCGGTCAATCAAAGCCGCAGCGTGGACTTGATCAGATTTATAATTTCCGGCGAGTGCGTACATGGCCAAATTCACGCCAAAGCGCTGTGCCATTTCGCGTTGTTTTGGGATGTCACGCTCCAGCGTCTGCATGGGCGCACCCGCGCCGTCGACGGCCCAGCCTGCGGCCCAGTCATTACTGCCAATAATCACGCTGCTGACGCCGTCGCGGGCCGCGCCGTTAATGTCCCGGTCAACCCAGACAGTGCCGTTCGCCCAGCGCCCTGGGAAGACTTGCAGGAGGTAAAATGATTTCGTCAAAACATGATCTTCCGGCACAGCCGTGAGGCGCGGCACGTCAAGACTGGCCGTGATCCGCGCAAGACCGGGGTGCGCGCGGCTGCCTAAGACGGCTTGATCACCTGCGTCCCTCGTATCAAACACAATCGTGCCGCCGCCAGCCATAAAACCGTTCAGCGCGGCGCTGGCTTTGGGCGATAAGCTTTCAGCATCACGGTCAACGGGCCAGTACAAAAAGGGATAAAACAATAGCGGATCGGTTTCCGGGTTTACGCCGCGCACGCCCATAGGTTCAATCGTGGTACGGTTGCCGAGCTCTGTCATGAGGCCCGTCATGGCGGCCTCGCTCATGCGGTCTTGGCGGCTATCACCGGTTTTGACGTAGGCGAGGTAAAGCTCCAGCGCGTCTGATGTTAGCGTCTCGGTATTTTGCGCGCGGGCGTCCATGGGGACAATGAAAAGCGCGGCGATTATCAGAGCTGCGGACGTGCCCATAATACGGCGGGGCTTTAGGTTTGATAGTCGGCCCGAGACGATTAATCCAAACACCGCATCCAGCGCGAGCATAAACAACGCCAGACCCAGCAGCATTCCGCCAAGTGTGAGCGGTTTTTGCTCCCCGTAAGGCAGCGTTTGAATGTTTTCATACGGGCCTAATGTGCTGAGTGCTGCTGGGTTTGACACAGTGTTGAGCGCTTGCCGCCGCGCGCCTTGGCGGTAAAGGCCCGGCGGATGCTCCCGGCTAATGCGGGTGTCTGCAAAGTCTGCGTCTTTGATCGGCAGAACATTGATAGGCGGCGTTCCAAGGCGTCCAAAGCCGTTTAGGACACGCTCCGCGGCCCAATCGCCGGATCCTGTTTGAACCTTACCGGGCGCCGCTCTGCCCGACGATAAAAGCCGCCGCAGCATGTCCACATAAAGTCCGCCAACAGGCAGGTTTGACCATTCCGGCCCAGCGGTGACGTGAAACAAAACAATTCGGCCAAATCCCTGCTGCGCGGAGGTCACAATTGGAGAGCCGTCTTTGAGGCGCGCCCATGTCCGGCTGTCAGTTTGCGCGCCGGGCTGCGCCATTACTTGGCGTTTGACGACAATGTCATCTTGTATTTTAAGACCGAAAAAGGGACTGCCCTCGGGGAAGGGGGCCAGCTTTTGCGGGTCTTCCCATGTCAGCGCGCCGCCAAGTTCGCGTCCGCCGCTGCG
Source organism: uncultured Caulobacterales bacterium (assembly GCA_964352785.1). Classification (GTDB taxonomy): domain Bacteria; phylum Pseudomonadota; class Alphaproteobacteria; order Caulobacterales; family Maricaulaceae; genus JACOMS01. Next base: position 31,952 of record CAYGTI010000018.1, on the reverse strand, counting down.
CAGCAGAACGGGCAGGAGGCTATCAGGGCGTTTGGCTAGCCGGGGCCCCGCAAAGCGGATCAACAGGCCGCCTGCTTCTACAAAGTCTTTCAGGGCGTCATCTGTTGTACGCGCCGCGTCTGGCATAATGATAATGCTTGGAGCCAGCGGCAGTATATCGCCAAGTGATCCCGTAAAGATATCAGCGTAGGGCGTGAGCGCCGTTTGTGCGTAAAAAGGTTCCGATAAAAGCGGGCTGCTGGACTCTGCTTTGGGGGTCAAGATGCCGATCAGCGGGCGGCCCCAACTGTCGTCAAGTAGTTTAACCGATCCGGCGCTGTTAATCCCGCTTGCTCGCAAAACGGCGACGCGGCTGCGAAGCTCGGACGGAAGTTCAAAATTGGCTTCAGCGGTTTCTGCGCCGGGCGCAAAACTTATATCCGCGCGGGCAATCACCACACCGTCACTGGCGTGCGCGGTTACTTCATTTGATCTGAGGCTACGCGTATCAGCTCGGTGCCAAACGGCACGAAATCCGCTGGCAGTTTCCTCCGCCGCGCCGGGCAAAAGCGGTATGGTTTCGCTATTGGGCGCAAGGCGTTTGGCAAGGGCAGCGGTGCTCAGTGTTGCGGCTAAGTCGGCTGCGCTGCCAAAATCAATCCCGCCAGAGAGCCAAACGGCTTCGCTGTCGGACAGATCAATATTACCAAGTTTTGCCGCCAGTGCGCCGTGTGCCGAAGGCAAGGGGCTAGGCCGGAGTGTTTTGATGCGGCGCATCGCATCGGACGCCGGGCCAAAGGCAAGCGCTGTGTCCGGCGCGTTTGCCGCAGCCAAAAGCACCTCTAAGTTTTTACGCCTTGCATCAGAAATCAGTGCTTCGGCCTCTCGGACAATCGCTGTCCAATTGGCCGCGCCGTCCCAACCATCGTCTATGATAATAGCGATGGGTTTATCCGCCGCAGCTTCGGCTTGAAAAAGGATCGGGCGGGCGAGGGCTACGGCAATGATGGCAATTAGTAAAAGACGAAACAGCAAAAGCCAGAGCGGTGTGCTGTCCGGAGTTTCTTCGTCGGTCATCACGTCTTGCAAAATACGCAGCGGCGGAAAAACCTGTTTTTTCGGTGAGGGCGGCGTGACCTGTAACAACCACCAGATCAGCGGTAAGGCGAGCAAACCCAGTAGAGCCAGCGGCGCGAGAAATGTCACGGGGCCAAGCGCTAATCCGGCGGGCATCAGGCGTGGGCTCCGGCAATCGCCATATAAAGCGCCGTCATCGCGACGTTTGCAGATTGATCTGTTTGATGCGTGATCAGCGGCCAATCCAGCCGCCGCGCAATTTGCGCAATGGCTTCGACGTGCGCCGTAAACTTGGCTTGGTATTCGGCTTGCGCCCGCTCGGCGCGGCCCACCAATAAGGGTGGCAAGGACACATTTCCCGGTAGGCGCATCTGCATGCGGCCTTTGTACGGGAAGGTGCGCTCTGCTGGATCAATAATATGGATCAGCGCGCCTCGCGCCGGACGCGCTGAGAGGCGGGCGAGGCGTTCGCGCCAGACACCTTCGCCTTCTAAAAAATCAGAAGCAATAACAATCCGCGCATGAGCGGGGATGTCTCCGCTAAGGTTTTGCGCGTCCCCGTCCGTCATTACAAGCCGCTGGGTTATACGTTCCAGGCCAATACGGCCAGAGCGTGGACGTTCGGTCTCGTTAATCACGGCGCAGCGCTCGCCTGCGCGCATCAAAAGGCTGGCAAGCGCCATACATAAAACAGAGGCACGGTCTTTTTTGGTTGGGAGTTTGCTGGATGAGTGCCAGTCCATACCGGGCGCGCCGTCACGCCAGAAATAAACGGTATTAGCGGCTTCCCATTCATTTTCCCGCACATAGATTTGATCGCCGCGCGCAGAGCGCCGCCAGTCAATTTGGGTGGCCGCATCAGAACTATGATAGTTTCGAAACTGCCAAAACGTCTCGCCTTGTCCCGGGCGGCGACGGCCATGTACGCCCTGCGCAACCACGGCGGCGACATGCTCGGCCTCTGCCATAAGCGCAGGATAGGTTGCTGCGAGACGCTCGGCGTCACGCCGTAAAGCTAGTCTATCTGTCGGGGCAGCGGCGGCCATGGGTTCTAGGAAATGCTTTCCTTTAACCGGGCGATGGTTTGATCAATACTGCGGCCATCGGCGCGCGCCGCAAAGGTCAGTGCCATGCGGTGCTGCAAGACAGGGCCCGCGAGATCAAGAACATCGTCAATAGAGGGCGAGAGACGTCCATCCATTAAGGCTTTGGCGCGGGTCGCCAGCATCAAGGCCTGTCCGGCGCGTGGTCCGGGCCCCCATGCGACATGGTCTTTGATCTCAGGCAAAGCGCTTTGGTCAGGCCGGGCATTTCGCACAAGGGTTAGGATGGCATCAACAACGCTTTCACCAATAGGCAGTTGGCGGACAAGTTTTTGGATGTCTGTGAGCTGTTTTGGCGTCATCGCTTTTTTTGCAGCGGCTTCGTCAGCGCCCGTGGTGGATATCAGGATTTGTTTTTCGGTCTCAAGCGTTGGGAATTCAACGTTGATCTGAAACAGAAAGCGGTCAAGTTGCGCTTCGGGTAGTGGGTAGGTTCCCTCTTGCTCAATCGGGTTTTGTGTTGCCAAAACGTGAAACGGTTTGGGCAGTTTGTGATGCTCACCGGCGACTGTGACGAACCGTTCCTGCATGGCTTGTAGCAGCGCAGATTGTGTGCGCGGGCTGGCGCGGTTAATCTCGTCTGCCATCAAAAGCTGACAAAACACGGGGCCGGGAATAAACCGAAAAGAGCGCTGTCCTTTGGCGGTTTCCTCAAGAACCTCAGATCCCACAATGTCGGACGGCATCAAATCGGGCGTAAATTGTACGCGTTTGCTGTCCAGTCCCATGACCGTCCCAAGGGTTTCTACCAAAAGCGTTTTCGCAAGGCCGGGAACGCCGACCAAAAGCGCGTGCCCCCCTGATAAAATCGCCGCCATGGAGAGCTCGACAACCTTGTCTTGACCTAAAATGACCTGCCCGATTGTAGTTTTTGCGATCTGTAGTTTTTCGCTGGCCTTAGCGGCTGAAGATTCCAAACCTGCGGGTAGGGTTTGCGGGACATGCATGTTCATAAAAGTCTCAATTTCAATCGTTTAATAAGGATCAACTCTAGCAATTTTGGCTCGCGTGCCTAGATAAAACATGTGTTACGCGTAAAAGAAAGTCTATGCCCGATTCATTAAAACCCCGTAAGCCCTCATTTGATTTATCTGCGCTGATTAAGTCCGCGCGGGCCCAAGGCGCAGGGGAGGGCCTCCCTCCCGTTGAAAAATGGCACCCGGAAGATTGCGGGCAAATGGATATGGTCATTAAGGCAGACGGGTCTTGGTGGCATGAGGGTAGCCGGATTACGCGCGCTCCGCTGATTAAGCTCTTCTCGACAATCCTGCGCAAAGATGCGGACGGGGAGACATACCTCGTCACGCCGGGCGAAAAAATCCGCATCACCGTTGAGCGCGCTCATTTTGTCGCTGTTCGCGTTGATATTGAAGGTAGCGGCGCGGCGCAACGCCTCTTCTTTACCACCAATATGGATGAGGTTGTCGAGGCGGGCCCGGATCGGCCTGTGCGTGTAGATACCCACCCCGTGACATTGGAGCCGTCGCCATTTGTCGCTGTGCGCGGGCGCTTGGAAGCCTCGCTGGCGCGCCCCGTTTTTTATGAGCTTGTGAATTACGCGATCGAGCACGATACGCCGGAAGGTAAGGTTCTCGGCGTGATGAGCGGCGGCGAGTTTTTCCCGCTGGGCCCGCCCGGCATTCAAGAGATTTAGCGCGCGCCGTGAGCTATCAAGACGATCCCGTCATTGCTCAGGTCTTGTCTGGCCTGTTGCCGCTTGATATTTCTGACGGCTCGGACAAAGTGCGCCGCGAAGGGCAGCGCCGCGCAGCCGTCGTGATGCCGCTTGTCTGGCGTGCAGAGTGGCTAATTATTCTCACTCAGCGCCCGGAGACCATGCCGCAGCATCCCGGCCAGATCGCGTTTCCCGGCGGCAAGGTTGAGTTCGGCGAAACCGCGCGTTTCGCGGCGCTGCGCGAAATGGAAGAAGAGATTGGCTTGGCCCCTGAAACCGCGACCTTGCTCGGGCGCTTGCCGTCCTTTGACGCGGTGTCGGATTTTCGCGTCACGCCCTATGCGGCGATCATTGACCCCGACGCGCAAATTATTCCGGATGCGCGCGAGGTGGCTGATGTGTTCGAAGTCCCGCTCGCATTTTTGATGAACCCTGATAATCACGTCGTGCGAGATGTGCATTTTGACGGACGCGAGCACCGGCTTTGGGATATGCCTTATACGGGCCCCGACGGAGTTTACCGCAATATTTGGGGCATGACCGCGATGATGCTCTACCGTCTTTATCAACGAGGGTTTGAAACATGACACAAATAGTGCTCGATCCGGCCAAACAGCCTTGGCTCTCTGACCCTAAAGTTTTGCGCTTACTGGCCGCTTTGCCGGGCGGCAGTGCGCGGTTTGTCGGCGGGTGCGTGCGCGATGCTCTTTGGGGTGAGTCTGTGGGCGATATTGATATCGCGGTGACGCTTGAGCCCAAAGATGTGGTTACGGCGCTCAAAGCCGACAATATCAAAACTGTGCCAACAGGGATCGATCACGGCACCGTGACAGCCATTTTGGACGGGACGCCGTTTGAGATTACCTCTTTGCGCAAAGATGTTGAAACCGATGGCCGCCGCGCCGTTGTTGCGTTCACCCAAGACTGGGCTGAGGATGCCCAGCGACGCGATTTGACGGTTAATGCGCTTTATGCCGATCAAAACGGCACGATTTACGATCCATGCGGGCAGGGGCTTAACGACATTGCTGCGCGGCGTTTCCGGTTTGTTGGTGACGCTGACATGCGTGTGCGTGAGGATTATCTGCGAATCTTGCGCCTGTTCCGGTTTATTGCCTGGTATGGCGGCACCGCGAAAATCGACGCGTCTGCGCTCAAAGCCTGCCGGGAGAACCGTCAAGGCCTGAAGACGCTTTCGGCGGAACGCGTCTGGAGCGAGACAAAAAAGCTTTTGGCCGCGCCTGATCCCGTGCGCGCCGTGCGGATTATGCTGACCAATGAGGTGCTTGATAAAGTTCTGCCCGAAGCTAGCAATGTGGACGGGCTGGCGCTACTCACGGCGCTGGAGTCGCGCGAGACTATCGGTGTTGATCCGTTGCTGCGGCTCATGGCCATGTCCGCGCGTGATGAATTTGCGCTCGCGGGGCTTGCGAAACGTTTGAAGCTTTCAAAGGCAGAAAAACTCCGGTTACTAGCATGGGCCGAAGACCGGACGCCCATCTCGCCGGATATGGATGAGCGCGCGCGCAAAATTGCGGCCTACACTGCGGGATCGCAGACGCTTTTTGACCGGGCGATCATTCGCGCTGCGGGAACTGAAGATGCACTGATTGCGGCGCGCTGGACGGCATTGGCGCAGTTTGCGAAAAGCTGGACGGTGCCGGAATTTCCGCTCAAAGGCCGCGATTTAAAAGCGGCAGGTGTGGCGGACGGCCCAAGAATGGGCAAAACGCTTGAGGCACTCAAAGCGCTGTGGGTACGCAGCGGTTTTGAGGCGGACAAAGACAGGCTCCTGATGGCGCTTAGCCTTATTAACGGGTAGTAGCAGCAAAAACTTTTAACTCGGTAGTTTAGGAGCTGAAGAGGTAGCCACGGCGGCGTTTATTGCAGCTTCGGTATCTGTTTCGCTGAACCAGTCCCGGTAGCGATCAGCGAAAAAGCGGCGAGTGATGTGGCCGTTATTTTAAACATGGGTGTCTCATGGCTAAATGAATTGTTGGGATAGTCCCAGCTCCCGTTGATTCCAATCATCGTGCATCACATTCTTGTCACAAACTTCGCGCCTTATAAACACTTGGCCTTATAAACACTTGGCCTTATAAAGATTTGCGAATTTGATCTATCCATAACTGACACCCCGAAGCGTTCAGATGTACACCATCATAGCTCAAGTTGGGATTTAGGCTATGGCTTCGCGATATAAACAGAGACGTGTGATCCAGATAGGATACTTTATGATCCCGGCGCGCGCCGATGGCCGAGCTCAAAGATAGATTAAATCTGTCTATAGTTGGCCACATGGCTGGCTCACGCGGCAGTACGGCTTGAACTGAGATAAGGGTCTGCGGCCGAGCCGCCCTGATTGCATTTAGCGCCGTACTGATGTTGCGCAAGGTTTCCGAGGGCGGACGTCCATAGCCCAGATCGTTCGTGCCGATCATTATAAAAATATGATCCGGCGCATTTTGAAGGATGAGTGGTAGGCGGCTGACAACGCCTTCTGACGTGTCCCAACCAATACCATGGTTTCGAACGGGTGTACGCCGGGCCGTAAGTTCGCTCCAATCACAGCCCTCAGTGAGGCTATCACCGATAAACATTAGCCCACTGTTGATAGGGCGCTCTAATTGTATTTCTGCAATCCGCTGTTGATAGTGACTTTGTCCGTCAGGGCCAGTGTAGAGGCTTGTCGACATATAGGGCAGCTGTGATGCATAAGTCTTGATGCTGATACCAAGAGCAAGACAGCCCGCCGCTAAGACTGTTAGGTTAAGCGTTTTAAGAGTTTTAATCATCATAATTGCACCAACTTCGTAACAGGCTGTGAACCTAATTTATGCCGCAGTTTCAAGAATGGAGTCTCTATCCAATAGTAAGACACGCCAGCAATTGAAAAGCTGAGGCCGACAGCCATAAGAAGGCTTATCGTTGAATCGCCATAGACACGTTGCGTGATGTCCAAGACCGGGAAATGCCACAGATACAAAGGATATGAAATTTTACCGATCCACGTCAGGAGGGGAAATTCAAGTAAGTGCACTACAAAATTTACGGATTTGAGATAATATAAGTTCAAGACAAGTGTCAGCAGCGCTGCACCTTGAACGCTGTAACGCCACGAGTAACGAAAGCTGTCATCTCGGATGACAAATGAGGCCAAAATGGCTGTGCCCGCAAGGCCGACGGGTATGAAACCAATCAGCCATTTGAGTTTATGTACAGAGCCGAGCTTATTGAGCACAATAGAGAGTAAGCACCCCCACGCGATACTATCGATGCGGGCATCGGTCATCATGTAAGTATAATCCGGGACTGAGACGGGGAGCTGATGTAGCACATAAAGACGCCATAAAGGTACGACGCAAATCACAGCAATAACCGCCCAAAGCAGCCCATCTTTTTTACGGCGCAGCATCATAACAAGCAGCGGAAAAACGAGGTAGAAATGCTCTTCCACCGAGAGAGACCAAAGGTGGGTCCATGACATGAGCGGCAGGTCTGCGCCCGCTGTGCGCGTCATGACTTGAAAAATATTGGTGAAGTAGCCTATTGCGGCCCCAAACTCCAAGCGGGTTGGAAGGCCGAAATCTAAAAGATAAAACATCAATGTAGATCCGAGAACCATAAATGTCAGGGCCGGGTAGAGCCGAACAAGCCGCCGTAAGAAGAACTGTTTAAGGTTCACTGCGCCATTATGGCGGGTCTGTTCCGCGATCAACAATCGCGTGATTAAAAACCCAGAGAGGAAAAAGAAAACCGTGACGCCAAAACCACCGGGTATCAGCTGACTGACCCCGAAGTGGGCCATGATGACAATGGCGACGGATATAGCGCGCAGACCATCAAGCCCGGCAATGTAACCATATTGTGCTGTTTCTGGTCAAACGGCGCTGCTTGTACGTGAGCTTTTAGCCGAGTTTAAAAAATAATTTAAAAGGGAATGTATCATTGGTATGGCGCTGCAAATGCGGTGCCATACGCGGGGTAAATCAGAGTAAAGCTATCTTTAAAGCAGAATCATGCGTTAATTCTAACCAGAGGTGAGAAAGCCATTGCGGCCTATCTCCTGTAGGGGGATCTTTTTCTTGGATATAGATTCAACTATGTTCAAAATTTTGGCTCATATAGCCAGTTCATTATACTGCTTCGCATTTTACGAATTGCCACAGACCTCAGGCCAACTGAGTGTGCTTAAGATTTTGGTCCTGCGAAGTACCAAATGATCAAGCCAATGAGCGGAAAGACAAGGACGAGAAGTGTCCAACCGATCTTTGCGAGAGTGGATACCCGGGAATTAATAATATTTACAATCGCCCAAATAGCGATGACCAAGTGTAATAAACCTAGAATACCTTCTATCATGATCTCTCCATTTCAAATTTTATCTTAATTTTTTCGTACTTCCAGAATACGGAGCTGCCGGAAAAAAGATAGGGAAATATGTTTAGGTTCAATCATCAAACGCTTAAGGCCATTTCACGACGGGCGGCATAGAACTGAGGATGGTTTTGACGTTGCCGCCTGTTTTTAGTCCAAACGTTGTCCCGCGGTCATAAAGCAGGTTAAACTCCACATAGCGCCTGCGGGTAATAAAAATAAATATACATCAGATACAAGTTATTACGAAAATAAACTTCTTTGTCATTAACGTTTGTAAAGCATTTTTATTCTGCGACATATTGATTATGTTTAACATTTAACTCTAATACCGCTTGAAGCAAGATTAATTTCTGTTAATGAGACTCTCTCGTGCAAGTTTAGTCCTGTGCGTGACAGTACCTAAATCGGTGCAAATTTTTAAAACCAACTCGAAGGAGTTTACTAAAGTGAAAACTATCAACAAAAAAAGGTTGTTTTTAACAACGCTCATGACAAGCGCTATGATCGCAACTCCTGCATTTGCACAGGATGCCGCTAATAGTGATGATCAAATTATCGTTACAGGTACACGGATTGTGGCACCAGGCATTGTCTCATCAAGTCCTATCACGACTGTAGATAGCTCAGAAATTGAGCTTCAACAAACAATCGAAATCGAATCTTTGATTCGTGATTTGCCAATTACTATTCCTGGTGATGGTCAAAACGTAAATAACGGTACAGCTGGTATCGCGACGATCAACTTGCGGGCTTTGGGAACGCAAAGAACGTTGACGATGATGGATGGTAAGCGTCTTACACCGTTTGACGTCGATGGACGCATTGACACACAACAAATTCCGGCAAATCTCATCAAACGCATTGATATCGTAACTGGTGGTGCTTCGGCGACATATGGTTCTGATGCGATGGCGGGTGCTGTTAACTTTATCATGAAAGATGATTTCGAAGGCGTTACTCTGGATACTCAGTTTGGTGCAGATCAAGATGGTAAAGCACGTAAATACAGCATTTCTGCTCTATTAGGTAGTAATTTTGCTGATGACCGCGGCAATGCCGTAATGAGCTTGAACTACAGCAAGCGTGATCCTCTCTTGCTTGGTGAACGTGAGCTTGGTTTATTCGGCATCTCAACACGCAACGGCCCGGCTGCTGGCGGTGTTCCTGCTTCGCCCGATGCGAACTGTGATGCACCGAACACAACCTTAGCCTCTACTCTTGTTGGTTCGACAACATCTATCCCAACGGCTCTCGATTTGCCAGGCGGAACACTTCAGGTGCAAAATGACCGTACATTGGCTGCGCGTTGTTCACGATTTAATTTTAACCCGTTCAACTATTACCAAACACCGCAGGAAAAATATAACCTGACAGCAATTGGTAGCTATGACATTAATGATAGCATTAAAGCCTACTCAACAATGAGCTTCACGAATGTAAAAGTCCGTCAACAGGTAGCGCCCTCCGGTATTTTTGGAACACCTATTGAAACGCCCTTGCAAAACCCGTTCTTCTCACAAAGTGCTCGAGACTCTATTGTTAATCAGATCAATCAATACGTGATAGACACAAATACTACTGGCGCTGCAATCGCTGGCTTTACACCGATCACGTTTACGTCTTCTGAAGTTGGCGGAATTGACAACAACATGAACGGTGTCTTTGATGATCAAGACTCTATTCTTGTTCCTCTGCGTCGCCGTACACTGGAGCTTGGTACACGTTCAACTGAATTTGATCAAAACTCCTTCCGCTTACTTATGGGCATTAAAGGTGATTTCCTTGGCGGTGACTGGGATTATGATGTCAGCTTTCAACATGGTGAGACCGACGTTGAAGATGTTCGGGCTGGTTACACCAATCTAACAAATATCAGAGCTGCTGTTAATACAGTGTCTGACACGGCGTGTACAACACCTGGCGGTGTTACAACATCAGGCTGTGTTCCAATTGATATTTTTGGTCCATTTGGGGCGATTACCGCTGAAGCAGCTCAATATGCTCAAGCGATCGCTATCCTCAAGAAGCGCTACAGCCAAGATATTTTTTCAGCTGTATTTAATGGACCAATTGAGGGTGTAAAATCACCTTGGTCAGAAAACCCAATCTACTCAGCTTTTGGTTTTGAATACCGCGCCGAAGCTGGTGAAACTATTCCTGATGAGTGTCTCAAACTTGCTCCGGCGAGTTGCCAAGGCGGTGCCGGTGGTAACGTTTTGCCAATCCAATCCTCCTTTGATGTCTATGAAATGTTCGGCGAGGCCGTCATTCCTGTCATTGAGGGCGCTGAATTTGCTGAAAGTATTTCTTTAGAGCTTGGCGCGCGTTACTCTGACTACAATGTCAGTGGCGGTGTTGGCACTTGGAAGGCTGGTGTAAACTGGCAAGTCAATGATGACTTCCGCATGCGTGGTATGTATCAAGAGGCTTCTCGAGCTCCAAACATTGGTGAGTTAGGTTCGCCGGTAACAAGTGGCCTCTCAAATGCAGATTTTGACCCGTGTTCAAATGGTAATCCTGATCCAATCAGTGCGGCTTTGAGTGATCTTTGCGTATCAACAGGTGTCAGCCTTGGTCAGGTGGGTAACGTTAACGACATCGTTTCAAATCAGATCAGTATTTTCCAAGGTTCAAATCTTTCTGCATTGCCCAAACCTGAAGTTGCTGAAACAATCACAGCTGGATTTGTTTGGCAGCCGAGCTTTGAAACAGCTTTACTGCGCCCAACTGTCTCGGTTGATTATTATGATATCAAAATCAATGATTATATCGGAACCTTTAGTCCCCAAGAAGTGTTAGACCAGTGTTATGTCACGGGTGATGCTGCTGAATGTGCAAAAATCAATCGTATTAATGGTTCGTTGGCAACATCTGGTGCTGGTGTAAACTTATTTACAACCAACCTTGAGTTTCTACGTACTGAAGGTGTTGATGTAAGTGCAAGTGCCGGATATGATATGGATAGTTGGGGTCAGTTAAATGTTTCTGCTTTTGCAGCATTCCTCATGACTCAAGAAAGCTTATCTAGCCCTGTGTCTGATGTGATTGATTGTCTTGGTCTTTACGGGAATGATTGTTCTCCGACGCCTAAGTTCAACTCAAATATTAGGACTACTTGGAGTAAAGGCCCTTATTCAGCATCTGTTATGTGGCGTCATATCGGCGGCGTTGATATCCAAGAAGGTCAAAAGGATGTTACATTTGATGATTTCGAAAGCATCAACGCATTCAATTATTTTGACTTTACTGGTAGTTATGACATCAATGATACGCTTCGCTTAACATTCGGCATGCGTAACATGTTTGACAAGGCTCCTCCAATTGTTGGGAACAGCGCTGGTACAACAAGCTTTAACAATGGTAACACATTCCCAAGCACATACGATATCTTGGGACGCACTTACCGTATTGGCCTTAAAGCAACTTTCTAACCAAAAAAGACTTGTATAAAATGCACATATGCGGCGGCCTTTTGGCCGCCGTTTTTTTGATTTACATGTAATCAGAATGGTATTCTATGGCATCATCGTACTCGCACTGATGAGTGCTTAGGTGCTTGGTGGACATCTCCGTCATTACTGAGTCGCGTTACCTCTGCGTTGATCCATGTAAATTTGGCGAGTTAACGAATAACAGACTTAGAGTTTAGGTTGGCTGTTAGCAGATGATTAGCTCTTATTTGCCTAGCTTTTAAGGCCATTTGACCACGGGCGGCATGGAGCTGAGGATAGTTTTGACGTTACCGCCGGTTTTGAGGCCAAACGTTGTCCCCCGGTCATAAAGCAGGTTAAACTCCACATAGCGCCCGCGCGTGATGAGTTGCTCGTCGCGGTCGGCCTCTGTCCACGGTTGATGCATGCGCGCGCGTACAATCGCCGCGTAGGTTGAGAGGAACGTGCGGCCCACATCTTGGGTGTAGGCAAAATCAACGTCCCATGAGTCATTATCAGGGCCACCGCTATTGAGGCGATCATAAAAAATACCGCCTATGCCGCGGGGTTCGTCTCTGTGATGTAGGTGAAAGTAATCATCGCACCATTGTTTGTAGCGCTCATAATCCGCGCAGTCATGCCGCTCGCACACATCTTTCATGCCTTGGTGAAAGGCAATCGCGTCGGGGTTGTCTTGGGTGCGGTCCTTGGCCTGCGTGGGGGTGAGGTCGGCCCCGCCGCCAAACCAGCCCTGAGTGGTCACGATGTGGCGGGTATTCATGTGTACAGCTGGGACGTGCGGGTTCGTCATATGCGCGATAAGGCTGACGCCCGCCGCCCAAAAGCGTGGATCATCTTTGGCGCCGGGAACGTTTTCGCGCATTTCGCCTTCAAACTCGCCATGAACCACAGAAATGTGCACGCCGCATTTTTCAAATAGACGTCCTTTGAGCATTCCGCCCGTGCCGCCACCTAAATCCTCAGAACCCCCATTGTTTTTTCGCTTCCAGTCTTCGAATTCGAACGCGCCGGGCGAGGCACCATAAAGGCTTTCAGGGGCTTCGCGTTCTAAGGCCTCGAATTCGGCGCAAATTTCGTCGCGGATTTGCTTGAACCACGCGGCGGCTTTTTGTTTTTGTTCGCTCATGATGGCAATGTCCCTGTTTGTCTGAGGCCTTCATATAGAGAGATAGACACGCTTGTCGCGAGGTTAAAAGAGCGCACCTTAGGACTCATAGGAATGATGATGCGCGCGTCAGCCCGTGAGTGAACGGCTTCGGGCGCGCCCGCGCTTTCGCGGCCAAAAATCAGGCGGTCTGTAGGTTCAAATGTAAAATCCGGCAGGGGTGTTGCGGCTTTGGTGGTCAGTAAAACCAGCCGCCCATCTTGCCGCGAATCGCAAAAATTATCCCAGCTTTTGTGGCGGATAAGCGCGTCTGTCGCGCCGTAATCCATGGCTGTACGGCGCAATCCCTTAGCGGTCATAGGAAATCCGCAAGGCTCAATGACCTCCAGCGGCGTACCAAAACAGGCGCAAAGCCGCATCACAGCCCCCAAATTTTGGGCAATATCGGGCTGGTAGAGAATAATTTTCATAAAGCTGGCCCAAAAGTTTTTCGTAATATTGCGGCGTTGTGCCGCGAATAAGGGGTGGTATTGTGTTGCAGTTTTGGTCTATTACGGGCACCGGAGCAATATATAGATTTTTAGAAAGGGCTCATCGTGTCCGACACTCTGCAGACAGACAGACCCGAAACCGTTGACGAAGACAAACGCGATTTCATTTACATAGCCACAGGCGCCGTTGCGGCCGCCGGGGCTCTTAGTTTTGTGTGGCCGCTGGTCTCGCAAATGGGCAAGGCGTCTGATACGCTGGCGGCGGGTTCGATTGATATTGACTTGTCCGGCGTCGCCGAAGGTCAACAGCTCAAGATTTTGTGGCGCGGCAAGCCGATTTTCGTGCGCCACCGGACGCCTGCGGAAATTGCCGAAGCTGAAAACACAGATATCTCCAAATGTCCGGATCCGCAAACAGATGACGAGCGCCTGATCCCGACTCCGAGCGGCGCAGTGGATCCGCGTTATTTGGTCATGATTGGCGTCTGTACGCACTTTGGCTGCGTCCCGGTCGGCGAAGCGGGTGACTTTAGAGGGTGGTACTGCCCTTGCCACGGTTCACACTACGATACGTCCGGACGTATTCGCAAAGGCCCTGCGCCGCGAAACCTCGATATTCCTCCCTATCAATATATCTCTGATACAGTCATTAAGGTCGGTTAGTTATGAGCGGACATCCATCTACATATGAACCTAAATATGCGGCGGAGCGTTGGCTAGACCAGCGTCTGCCGATCATCCGTATGGGCGCGGACTTTATGACGTACCCGTCACCGCGCAACTTGAATTATTGGTGGACATTTGGCGGTATCTTGACGCTCTGTCTTGTCGCGCAAATCATTACCGGAATTATCCTTGCGATGCATTATGTTCCGCACGTGGATTACGCATTTGAAAGTGTACAGCGCATTCGCCGTGATGTCCCGTTCGGTTGGCTGTTGCAGCCTATGCATGCGGTTGGCGCGTCAATGTTCTTCTTTGCGGTCTACACGCACATGTTCCGGGGGCTGTATTACGGATCTTATAAGGCTCCGCGTGAAATGATCTGGATTTTAGGCTGCGTTATTTACCTCATCATGATGGCCACAGGTTTCCTTGGCTACACATTGCCATGGGGTCAAATGTCTTTCTGGGGCGCGACGGTGATTACGGGCTTCTTTGGCGCGATCCCTGTTGTCGGCGAGAGCGCGCAGCAATGGCTGCTTGGCGGCTTCGCGGTGGATAATCCGACGCTGAACCGGTTCTTTGCGCTGCATTACCTGTTGCCATTTGTGATTGCGGCTGTTGTCGGACTGCACGTCTGGGCGATGCACCATGCGGGCCAAAACAACCCGATTGGTATCGAGCCTAAGAAAAGCTCTGATACGCTCGCTTTCCACCCGTATTATACGGTCAAAGATGCGTTTGCGGTCTGTGTGTTCCTGCTGATCTTTGCGTTCTTCCTGTTCTATCAGCCGGACGCGCTGGGTCATGCGGATAACTATATCCAAGCCGACCCGATGAAAACGCCGCCGCATATCGTGCCGGAGTGGTACTTCTTGCCATTCTATGCGATTTTGCGGGCTGTTCCGGACAAGCTCGCGGGTATCCTACTGATGATCGGCGCGATTGCGGTTCTGTTTGTCCTGCCGTGGCTCGATACATCCAAAGTGCGTTCCATGCGGTTCCGCCCGGTTGCGCGCTGGTTCTTCATTATCTTCCTCGTTATGTGCTTCCTTTTGGGCTGGTGCGGCGCGGAGACACCGGACGATATGGTCTTTACCGTGGGTCACAAAATGGTGGACGGTGAAAGCGTAGCCCAAGGGCTTAACTTCACGTGGCTCTCGCGGATTGCAACGACCTATTACTTTGCTTTCTTCCTGATCATTCTGCCCGTCTTGGGGCTGGTTGAAAAACCCAAAGAACGGCCAGACTCGATCACCAAATCTGTTCTAGGGGGGGCACACTAATGGCGATGTCTCTTAAAAAGACTGTGATGGGCGCGGCGATTGTCGCGCTTAGCACTCTGGCCGGCGCGACAGGTATTGCTTACGCGGCGGGCGGCAGTACGCACAAGCTTAAAGAAGTGCACTGGCACTTTAACGGCGCGTTTGGCACCTATGACCGGGCCGCCATGCAGCGCGGCTATCAGGTTTACCGCGAAGTTTGCGCGTCTTGCCACTCACTGCAGCACCTCTCGTTCCGTCACCTAGGCGACAAAGGCGCGCCTTATTACGACGAGAATTACCCGAACCCGAACGATAACCCCGATGTCAAAGCTTTTGCGGCGGATTGGATTATCGAGGACATTGACACTGAAACCGGCGACGTCATTGAACGCCCCGGTATTCCGGCTGATAAATTTCCACCGATTTTTGCCAACGCGGCTGCCGCGCGCGCCAGTAATGGGGGGTCTTACCCACCTGAGCTCTCCGTGATGGTCAAAGCCCGCAATAACGGCGCAAATTACGTTTATAATTTGCTGACCTCTTACGGTCTCGAAATCCCAGAAGGCGTCACGGTCTCGTCCAGCAGCCACTACAACCCCGTCATGGACGGCGGAAAAATCGCCATGGCCGCACCGCTCTCTGATGACCTTGTGACTTATGAGGACGGCACCCCCGCGACTGTCGAGCAAATGTCCAAAGACGTGACGGAGTTCCTCGCATGGTCAGCCGATCCGAAAATGGAAGTGCGCAAGCAGACAGGTCTGTCTGTAATGCTTTATTTGCTTATTTTGACGATCCTCGTATTCTTGTCTTACAAGCGTGTTTGGCGCAACGTCGAGCATTAGCGCCTCTAAACGGCGGCATATCTTAAACACAAGGCAGAGGCTCCAACCTCTGCCTTTTTTGTATCTGCTGTTTGCTGCCTGCCTTTTTATTTTTTCTCTGCTAATCTATTTTTATGATTCGTTTAGCTCTTCTTCTATCGTGCGGGATTATTTCAGCATGCGGCGCTTCTGCGGGTAATATTCGTCCGGGTATTATCCCTGATGGGCGGGGGCAATATGTACGGCCTGAATATCTTGCGCCGACCCCGACGCTGCGCTTGCCGCCCGTCGATGCCTGCCGCTCGCAGCTCTACCAAGGCCTGATTGGCCGCCACGAAGGCGCGATCTATATTGCAGGTCTGCCGGGGCGCAAGCGTATTTTGAAACCGGCCTTCAGAGAGGGGTTTGGTTACCTGCCCGAAGATGATTATTACACCCAGCCGCCGAGTATCGAGGTGCGCGACTATATACCCGATCAGGTTCTTTATGCTCCGTCAATCCGTACAGTCACAGACCGCTTGCAGCTTGGCCCAGAGCAGCAGGACCGCCTGACCATTGAGCTCAATCAAGAGGGCTACGTGCAGGAAATCCGCTGCGAGTAGGGTTCTGTTTAGTCCGGCTTGATAATCCTGCAGCGCTGCATAGTGGTCTGCCCGAAAGCTTGTCTAATGTGTTATCAAGCCCTTAACCACGCTGCTTAACGTGAAAAAAATATTTTTTTGTTACTTATACGCTCACCGCTGGGGGCGGGTATGTGGGAAACAAAAAATGAAGAGAACACTCAAATCTTATAGAGACAATAAAAGCGGGCAATTTGCTATCTGGTTAGGTCTCTCGGCCTTGCCCTTACTGGCTTCTGTGACCTTTGCCGTGGACCTTAATGGGGCCGAGCGGTCTCGAACCGAGTTAAAGGCGGCGCTGGATAGCGCGGCATTGGCGGCAGTGAGCAATCAAACACTGACGCCAGAAGCGCGTAAAGCCTATGCGATATCGTATTTTGAGCAGAACTTTTCAGATGCGGATGAGTTTTCAGCCGTGGTTACGCAAGCCAGTGCAGAGCGTGTCTCGATTGAGGCGATTGGGCAATCACCTGTGACCGTCAGCCGGGCCTTTGGGCATGAAGGTATCACTATAAAAGAACGCAGTATTGCAGTTCTTAATAAACAAGACGTGATTTGTGTTCTTACACTTGACCCTGAGGGCGAAGAGTCTTTCAGCGTCACGGATGGGAGTGATTTTAAAGCGCCCAATTGTTCGGTGCAGGTGAATTCAATCCATCCCAAAGCCGCAATGGTCGATGTTGGTTCAAGTGCATCGGCGAAGTCGTTTTGTACGGCGGGCGGCGCGGAAGGCGGGTTTTTCCCGTTTGTGAATACAGAATGCAGCGTTGTTAGCGACCCATTCATGGATGTAGTCCCGCCGCAGCCGGGCCTATGTATACATAATGGAAAGCTCGAATTCAAAATTGATAAAGTATTGGAAGAAAGCAAATACGGTAATTTATTCAAAGACGAATTAGTGGCCGTGGTCGGGAATATGGTGACACTTACGCCCGGCACATATTGTCAAAAGCTTGAGGTTGAGGGTTATGATGTGACGTTCCTGCCGGGGACATATATCATGAAGGACGCGTCAATTGAATTTACAGAAGGCGCGCAAGCAACAGCCAGGGGCGTCACATTTGTTCTGCACGGTAAAAAGTCCAAGTTTAAAATTGATAGCGGTTCCAGTGTGTATATCAAAGCGCCCACCGAAGGCGCTCTCGCAGGCTTAGCCATTATGCAGGATAAAGACGCTGTACTGAAATCTGAAAAAGATGACGATAAGAAGGACAACGAAAAAGATAAGGTTAAAGCCACCGGAAAGAGCGAACTCAAAGGTGGCTCCTCTATGGATATCATCGGCACTGTTTATCTGCCGACCCAAGAATTGATTGTGGGTAGCGGCAGCGGTTTGGGAACTCATGCTCCGGCGACATCGTTCATCGGTTACAGCGTGGCCTTTGAAGGTGGTGCCGTGATTACAATCGATGCAGACCACGAGTCCGAAGATCTACCCCCGCTCGTCCCGAGATCAGATGATAGTGCGCGGTTGATTCAGTAAATTTAACGAGCTGCAATTTATTGTGGCTTGCGCTTATCTCCTTATCTGGGAGCTGACCTAGCCGCGTTTCGGACAATTTATTTTCCACGATGGACATGGGGTTAGGCCCTAATGGTGGGCCGCCTGTCGGTTGAGTGTGCCCATAACGCAGCGGGGGATGACCGGGTATGTTTGCGTTAGGAAATAGGCGTAAGTTCCGTTTGGAAAGTCCGGCGTAATAGCAACGCGCCCATTACATGCGTCCAAGTCACCTAGGCCTTCGATATATTCGTAATCGCCCGTAAACGTTCCGTCATAGGTTCCCCCCGGCTGGTTTATTCCCGTAGGCCTGGGGCCTGATTTGAGGCGGTAGCTGGATTTTAGTTCTGTGACAGACAGCGGCGCATCAAGGCTTTCATAGCCGCGCAGCGCGTAGATTGGAAAGCCATCAACAGCCCAGCCGATTTGGGGCGAGTGCTTGGCGGGATCACTGCCCAGCCTGTCCATCAAACCTGTGGGCAGCCCGTGGTAATGATATTTCCCGGACGGTTGCACATGGGCATGATTTGCGTCGAGACCCAGCGGCACAGCGCCCGATAGAGCTTCATATTGCCAGCCCAGCGATGGATCGCCCTTGTAAAACTCGCCGGCGCCCGGATCAAAACTGACACCGTTAAGACCGTAACCGGGAATTTTCACGCGGGTGGGCGTGTCTGTTTTAACTGGATGTGCGGGTATGCGCACATCAAAGTTTTGTTCAGCGATGGTATTGGGATTATCTGGGTTGGGAAATTCGCCCGTTTTATGGACTGAAATTGAGTTGGCTTTTAGCGTGCGCCACTCGCCCGCAATCTCTGAGTCATACCGGTTTGAGGTTATGGGCGCTACAAAAGCGGGATATAATGCTACGCTCTTCGGAGACTGTGTCATATTGTGCTCGCGTGCGGGTCTTTGATGAGGTCTTGTGCTACCGGCATGACCGTCCGGATGCGGCGGGCCCGCGCGGTTTTCGCGGTTTTCATTGTGCCCCTCTGGAACGCAGAGCTGCCGTTCTCCGCCGCGCTCAGCTTGGCACTGCCCAGAAAGGGTCTGCCCGCGTGCCTCCACGG
Source organism: uncultured Caulobacterales bacterium (assembly GCA_964352785.1). GTDB lineage: Bacteria > Pseudomonadota > Alphaproteobacteria > Caulobacterales > Maricaulaceae > JACOMS01. The sequence continues at coordinate 12,747 of CAYGTI010000018.1, read as the reverse complement.
TGCACATATCCTGAGCGGTGAGGTTCTCGCAGGCTGTAAACGCTTCTGGCGGCGGTCCGCCGCGACCGCCGGGCGGAGGTTGCTGCGCCGCCGCAAAAGACGGAGCCGATAAGAGAAGGAATAGTCCGCTCATAACGCATATCAGTCCAGGGGAGGGGCTGTAGGCGTTTACCAGTTTCGAAGGGGTAAGCATGTGATGTGTCCTTTTCTTATCGACATCACTTGTTAAGGGCCGGTTTGCGTAAAAATAATTGTTAAATTGTATGAGTGTGTATCGCCGCTGATACAAAATTAACGGGATGTTAGACGACGGTTTGCTCAGTATGCCATTGGCGAAAGCCTAAAATATGGGTTATAAAAGGCTCTCATGGCAGGAAGAGGCTGACGCATTATGAAAATTACAGCGATTGACGGGCATCCGGGGACTGACAGGTTCGTCACGGCGCTTATGGAGCGGTACTTGAACGCGGCCAGCGAAGCGGGGGCAGAGGTAACGCGGTATACCCTCAGGGATATGAAGTTTGATCCCATTCTTCATGAAGGCTACAAGGCAAGACAGGACTGGGAGCCGGAACTGGCGGCGGCAGCAAAGTCCATTCAAGAGGCAGATCATTTATTGCTGGGATTTCCGATGTGGTGGGGCAGTCAGCCTGCTTTGCTTAAAGGGTTCTTTGATCGCGTGTTCTTGCCGGGTTATGCCTTCAAATATCATGAAAATGATCCAATGTGGGACCGCTTGCTCAAAGGGCGAAGCGCGGATGTGTTCATCACGTCTGACACACCTGAAATATACTTAAGACTGTTTTATGGCGCGCCTATATTTCGTCAAATGAAGGGCCAAGTCTTGGGTTTTTCCGGGTTTAAACCCATCCGGCAATATTATTTTGCGCCGATTAGAAAACAAAAACCCCAAAATTTTGAGAGATGGCTGAACAAAGCCGAGAGGTTGGGGCGTAAGATCGCGGCCTAGGCGTCCAAATACTCTAGAATATTGTACGTCTTAAACGGCGTAGTCTGATAAGCTAACGTATATGAGCGATATTTACGATCACATTGGCAAAAATTATGCGGCGCTTCGCGTACCGGATCAAAGACTTTACAATCAAATTTTGGACGCGCTCGGACCCGCTAAAACGGTCTTAAATGTAGGCGCAGGCGCGGGCTCGTATGAGCCTAAAGATCGATTGGTAACGGCGTTGGAGCCGTCAATTGAGATGATAAAGCAGCGCCCTGACGGGGCGGCCCTCGTTCGGCAAGGCTTTGCTGAGGATATTCCGTTTGCAGATGACAGTTTTGATGCTGCGATGGCGGTTTTGACCGTTCATCACTGGGCGGATAAATTTAAAGGCTTGTCGGAAATGCGCAGAGTGTCTACCGGATGCGTAGTCATTCTGACCTTTGATCCTGATGCGCCGACCTTTTGGTTGGCGGATTACATCCCTGAAATTGCCGTCATTGATCAAGGCTGGGCGCTTAAAATGGAAGCCTATGAGCAGGCATTAGGGCCCTGTAATATTCACAAAATTCCAATCCCACGAGATTGCTCAGATGGTTTTCTTTGTGCCTACTGGCAACGCCCGGAGAGGTATTTGGAGCGGAGGGTTAGAGACGCCATTTCTTCTTTTTCTAAAATTGCGGATGTTACGCAAGGTTTGGCAAAACTTAAAACCGATATCGAAACAGGCGCATGGCATGAAAAATACGCGTACTTGCTCGGACTGGACGCGCAAGACTTTGGATATCGCTTGGTGGTGAGCTGCAATGATTAAAGGGTTAGCGATTAAAGCTGCTGCGGGTTCTATACGTCAGAAGGATTCGTTTTTTTGATAACAGAACTTCTAACCCAGTTGGACTGGCGCGCCTTTTTGGCAGCTATGGTGATCATCGAGTTAACGCCCGGGCCCAATATGGGATGGTTGGCGGCTCTTTCAGCGCAATATGGAAAACGCGTTGGCATGATGGCTGTGGCGGGTGTCACGTTGGGCTTGGCTATTCAGGTCTTTGCTGCCGCTATGGGGCTTTCAGCGTTGATATCCAGCTTCCCGGTTATCTATCATGCGGTCCGCTGGGCGGGCGTTTTGTTCATGCTTTGGCTTGCATGGGAGGCCTTTGCTGAGACGGGGTCTGCATCTGTGGCTACGGGCCTGTCACAGAAAGGGTTTCGGCGCGGGGTAATTGCAAATCTGCTTAATCCAAAGGCTCTGGTTTTTTATGTGGCGGTCGTCGGACAATTCGCCAGACCTGACCTTGGCCCGATCGGAGGGCAAATTCTTATACTTGGCGGACTTCACCTGTGTATAGCGATCATCGTCCATATATTGATTGTTTTGCTGGGCGCGAGATTGGGAGCTGAGTTGAGGCAATGGAGTACATCGCTACCAGCGCGGCTTTTCTTTTCATTGAGCCTCGTGGTCATTGCTATCTGGATTGCCATCTCGACGGGTTAGCGCTGTTGACGGTCTTAAAGCAGTTTGCCGCCCTTGCACTTTGCCTCAATATTTAACAAAGTTGAGAGGCATAAAGTCTGGTCAAATGTGAATAAATAGGGAGTCCCCCATGAGGCTATTAAAAGTCGTTTTTCCGGCCGCAAGAGTTGATGAAATTGTCTGGCAGGTCAGCCAGTACAAACCTATCGACTCGACCTTGGGCGAGGGCAATGGGCCCGAGCAAAAATCGATGGATATTTTAATCGGAACGGGGTCTGGCCAAGAGCTGATCAAGGCGCTCGAAGATACGCTGTGTTCATCGGCAGATTGGCGAATTACTGTCGTACCTGTGGATGCAACCTTGCCCCGCGTCGAAGAGACCGAGTCGGAGGGCGAGAAGGCCGCCAAGCATGTGGTGACGCTGCAAGAAGAACTTTACCAGACTATTTCGCGCGGCACGGTGCTAAACCGTGACTTTATCGCTTTGACTATCCTATCCAGCATTGTGGCAACCATTGGCCTGAATGAAAGCAATATCGCCGTCATCATTGGCGCCATGGTGATCGCGCCGCTCTTGGGCCCGATTTTAGCCTTTGGTTATGGCGGCGCGCTGGGTGATTTGGCGTTGATGCTCAAGGCCAGCAAAACAGCGATAATAGGTTTGCTGACCGGGTTTTCTGTTGCTTTGGTTATGTCGCTTATCATCACTGTTAATCTACAAAGCCCCGAACTGCTGGACCGTACGATGCTTGGCCCGGCTATTATTGTGTTGGCGTTGGCGTCGGGCGCAGCTGCCGCGCTCTCGCTCTCAACGGGGGTGTCCTCCGCTTTGGTAGGCGTCATGGTCGCCGTGGCGCTTCTTCCCCCCGCCGCAGCATCGGCCTTGTTTTTGGGTGCGGGAGAGATCACGCAAGCCGTAAATGCCAGCCTGCTTTTGGCCTTAAACGTGGTGTGCGTGATGTTGTCGGCCAAGCTGACATTCGTGATCAAAGGCGTGAGGCCGGAAACATGGAAAGCGAGGAAAACCGCCGCCGTCTCCGTCAAGCTTAATGTCGGGCTCTGGATTGTTTTGCTGATTGTACTGGCGGTGCTGAGTCTCAAAATATCTGCCGATATTCCGGTTTAGCAAAATCTTTTGATCAGCACATATGAGACCCAAAATAGCGTGTTGTGCTGTATGGTAGGTCGCTGGACTTGAGGCGCTATAATCTATCCGGTGAATGCCGTTAGAGCGTCCAGCGCGCTTTGAATGTGTTTTAACGTGTTTTAGCGCGTGATATCCATGTTCGAAGCAAGGAAATTCTGTTGCAGAATAGACACAAGTTTAAAATTTTTAATCCTGTGGCTTGCGCTTGTGCAAACAAAGCGCTAGCTGCACAATTAATAACATGTGGAAAGCGGTCGGAAACCGTAATTTCGCAACACTGATAAAAACATCAATTATTTAAGGACTCGGGGACTTATGTTCAAAAAATCCATTCTACTTAGCTCTTCTATAGCACTTGCGCTCAGCGTGGCTGCACCGGCCTATGCTCAATCTTCAGGCCTTGACGAAGTCATCGTAACAGCGACAAAGCGTCAACAAACACTGCAAGAGACACCAGTAGCTGTCACGGTGACATCTGCTGACGTTATTGAAAAAGCGCAGATTTTGGACATCAAAGATTTGCAAACGGTTGTGCCGACGTTCCGCGTCTCGCAACTTCAAAACTCAGCCAACACAACGCTGACAATTCGTGGTTTTGGTAATGGCGGTAATAATTACGGGATCGAACCTGCGGTTGGTCTTTTTATCGATGGTGTGTACCGTTCGCGTGCCGCGGCTGCGATTGGTGATCTTCCAGCTCTAGAGCGTATCGAAGTTCTTTCCGGCCCACAGTCAACACTCTTTGGTAAAAACGCGTCGGCTGGTGTCGTAAGCGTTGTGACTCAAAAGCCTCAGTTTGAAACTGAGGGTTACCTTGAAGGTGGATTAGGTAATTACAGTCAGAAATATGTCAAAGGTTACATTACGGGTGCAGTAGCTGAAAATACAGCTGTTAGCTTAGGGATAGGCTATCAAAAGCGTGATGGTTATTTTGAAGTTATTGACGGTGTACACGAAGATTTGAACAACCTTGATCGCTTTAATCTACGTGGACAAATCTTGTGGGAGCCGACTGACAACCTTTCTGTGCGTTTGATTGGTGACCTTAGCACACTTTCAGAAAATTGCTGCGGTACCGGTGTGGCGATCGAGGGGCCTCTAAATGGCGTTTCCGGTGCAACAGCTGGACAGGTCGTTGCTTCACTTGGCGGACGCCAACCAACCGCTGCCGATCAGTTCTCATACGTGACCTTCACGGATACTGAGACACTCAACAAAATTGATGATAGTGGCGTATCAGGTCAAATCGATTATGATCTTGGTTTTGCGACCCTGACGTCTATTACGGCTTACCGTACGACAGACTCGTCATATGTGAACGATTCAGATTATAATTCACTCGAAGTTCTACCGAACGTTTATCAAACCAACATCCTTGATACATTTACCCAAGAAGTGCGTTTGGCGTCCAATGGCGGCAATCAACTGGAATGGATGATCGGTGGTTATTTCTTTGATGAAACCATCGAACAGGACTCCGGCTTTGATTACGGTGCAGATACACGGGCCTATTTGGAACTTCTTGCGGGCGGCGGATTGGCTGCACTCGAGAGCATTCTTGGCACAGCGCCGGGTACATATTTTGCACAGGGCCAGGGCGTGAATGAGACATTCACCCAAGAAAACCAAGCCTTCTCCGTTTTCGGTACGGTTGACTTCAACGTCACAGATCGCCTTACCCTAACAGGCGGTGTAAACTATACTGAAGACAAAAAAGATGTGTCCGGCAGCTCTGTTAATACGGACGCTTTTGGTAATGTTGATCTCGAAGGCGCTGCTGGCTTGCAGTTTTTGACAGTCAGCGGTTTGGCGGCAAACTTCCCGGCTCTTGCTACAAGCTGTGGCCTTGGACCGTTGCCGTTCTCTGCAGCCAATGTTGGCGCTGTGTTCGGCGCGACATGTATTGTTGACGCGATGGGCAACACGGCTCCAGGTTCAGTGGTTTATCCCGGGTTCCAAGCACAGGTTGCGGCGGGCGCTGCGGCCATCGACCGGACGAGTCTTGACTCCTCTGTGAACCCTCTTGCCGGCTTCTTTGGCCTTCAGTTCCAACCGCAATTCTTGGCGTTCCCGAACGCTGTGGAAGACGGGGCCACCAAGGATGACGAATTGACCTACACCGTCAAGGCGGCATACGAAGTCAATGATAACATCAATGTTTATGGTAGCTACGCAACGGGCTTTAAAGCTTCGTCTTGGAACCTGACGCGCGACTCGCGTCCGTTCTTGTCTGACGGTGCTGCGCTTCAAGCGGCGGGCCTCTTACCCAACAACTATAACCCTGCAACAGGCCGTAATTTCGGAACCCGGTTCACGGCGCCTGAAACTGTTGAAGTGTTTGAAATAGGCCTCAAAGCGCGCTTCGACATGGGTGCGATTAACATTGCTATGTTTGATCAAACCGTTCAAAACTTCCAGTCGACGATTTTCCAAGGTACTGGTTTTGTTTTGGCTAATGCGGGTCAACAGTCCACGCAGGGTATTGAATTTGACTCAACCTTCACACCGTTCGAGCCATTGACATTGACATTTGGCGGCGTGATTCAAGACCCCGTTTATGACTCATTCACCACAGCACCAGTTCAAACTGGTAGCGCTCTTGACCAAGCTGATGGCCGCATTGACGGTGTTGGCGACATTTCAGGGCAAAAGCCAGCGGGTATCAACGAGATTGCTTTGACAGCGTCCGCGACTTACACGCATTTCTTTGAAAACGGTATGTCCGCCTTCATCCGTGGTAACTATCAATATGAAGATGAAGTTCAAATTGTTGACAACATTCCAGGACTTGTGCGCGACACAAGCGTTTTTAATGCATCATTTGGATTTGATTTTGATAATGGTGTGGCGCTGCGCTTATGGGGTAACAACCTGTTTAACCACGAAACATATACAAGTGCGTTCCCGGGTGTTGTTCAGGCCGGTACTGTGAATGCCTACCCGAACCAGCCGCGTACATATGGTGTTGCCGCGCGTTACAGCTTTTAAAGCTTAGCAGAGGCCTAAACTCTTATACATGCGAGGAGGCGCAAACCGCGCCTCCTCGCTGCTTTCCAGTAAGCTTTCTTCTGAAAGATGATTGGCTCACACACCCTCTGTTGAAAGCAGAGGGTTTTTTTGTAAGTAAAATTTACCTGATGGTCCTGCTGTCGATGCCGCTTTAAAACATCGCTAGACAATCCGTCCTTTGGGTTCTAGGCGTGAAGTTATGGACACATTTGCTTTGACACTATCTTTCACACTTTATCTGCTTTCCGTGATAGCGACGCTTCTGATTGGCGTGCTGTATGCGTCGCGCCGGACGATCATGCCCTATCATTTACAGGCTCTTGAGACCTCTTGGGACGATATTGACCCTAAATACCAATTTATGCTCAAGGCGCTTCTTAATGGCGGCGGTTATTTCGGCATCTCCACAGGTCTCGCTATGCTGATTTTGCTACTCATTCCGTTTAGAGGTGGTGAGATATGGGCCGGTTACGCGATCGGCATTATCGGTCTTGTTGGCGCGCTGCCATTGACAATGATCGTGCGCTCCGTGAAAAAAAACACGGCTGGGAACCCACCTTTGGTGGTTATGATTGTTATTAATCTACTTTTGGTCGGAGGCCTTGCCGCATTTGCAGTGTCATGAACGGACTTTAGCGTCGTTTGGTTTGCAACCACATTATTTGTATAATATCTTGGTAATTAAAGTGCGGATTGGACAGTAATGAGCGAGATGTCATGGCAAACGGTTCAGGCAGGATTGCGCAAATATCTGCCGTTGGCGCTGGGTTTTCGTACGCCCGGGTTCATAAAAATTCACTTACGTTACGCGCGGCGGAGCTTCGTGACATGGTTCGTCTTGGTCATAGCCCCATTTGTGTTCGGTGTGATGAGTCTTTCGATCATCAGTGAAAACCTCCTTGAGGCAAAAGCGCGAGACTGGCAGCTTTTTCTTATTGCGCTGTTTTTAATTGCCCTAGCATTTTTCTGCGCCGAGCGATCTCGTACATTTCGGCGAATCTATGTCATGGCCATCCCATCGGTGGTGATCATAAACGGGTTATTTAAGATGTTTTTTGTCGATGGGTTATCAACAGGCAGTCTTATAACATTTGGTATTTTAAGTGCAGCTCCCGCATGGTGGCTTGGTCGCCACGCAATGGGAAAGGGCTACCGTCTCTTGAGCGACGGCGCGGACAAAGATTATCGGCCCGGACGTGATTTGTATATGGAGGGACATTACGCAGAGGCTTTCGTTCATCTTGAGCCGTCTGCGAGGCGTGGCCATATGAAGAGCCTTTATTTGCTCGGCGATGCTTATGAACACGGCAAAGGCCGTGAGCGCGACCGGGTCAAAGCCGCCCGTTTTTACGACAAAGCTAGCCGCAAGGGCTATGGCAAAGCCACTCGTGCATTTGAGGCTTTATTCGAAACTTTCAACTCCGATGAGATCGCTGCGTTCGAAGCAAAATTCGGCACTCTGGGCATCAATGAGCTGTTTTGAAGCAAAGGCATAACTGGCACCGAAATTACCATTTCTGATAAGACAAATAGTACGACGTTAATTACTGCCATTCATGATTTCAATATTCCCAGTCAACCAACCCCGTACTTGCTGGGCTCGCAAGCTTTGAAAAGTTGCAGTGCGCTCCCATAAATAAAACGGCCTCAGAAAGGTTTTATCTTTACAAATCTGATCTAATGGGGCGTCAATCGTTATGTTTCTTATCATCACATCATCCATAGCGGGAATAGATATAAGTTCGCTATAATTCACATAGGGCGTATTTTCTATATGATCTGTGAAGGGCCAATCCTCCAACCATTTTAGAGTTATGCTCGCTTGCGTCAGTTGGCGTTCAAATTCTTTCAAGTGTTCGCGTTTTTCACCTTCCAGCAGCGATAAAAACGCAGCATTGCTTGTTGTCGCTGACAGAGCGGTCTGCCGCAGGTGCAGCGTTGCTGTGCCGCGTATCGCATTCGCGCCGGCGAGTACGTTTTGCTGAGCGGTTGTGCCGCTGTCACATTTGCGTAAAGCTGAGATGGCGTCTTGTGCCAAGCCTTTGCGCAAATTTACATCCGTCAGAAATTTCTCAACCGTTTCGAGGTTTGCTAGGCTTTCTGCCACGAGCCTGTCGCTGGCCTCTTCAAATGCCGCATGCGTTTGTCTGGCTTCGTTCCAGTTGCCCAACTGTAGACCGATGAAAACACCAGAGACCACAATAACAAAATCGAGCGCTACAGCGAACCAGTTTTCGTTTTCCACATGTTTTGTGATGCGTCTGAGTAACATTGTACCGCCTTCGTTTACTGTGTTAGTACACCCGACTTAAAATATAGAAGGTTATTAATGTGTGTCCAGTGATGGCGAAAATCTATGTTTTATTGCTGATGAAAAATTATCTTTCAAACGTTTGAAATGCTGTTTTCCTTTGTAAAACTTACCTTCCACACAATCTAATCCTCGGTTTTGGGTTTGGGGGTAATGTAAGAGCATGACCCTTTTGGAGACGCAGACATATCGGCGCATTGACCGCCGCGCCAAGCTTCGCCGCAACCCGGGCCTGTATTGGATACGGGAAGACCCCGGCGGATTTGCAGCGGCGCTCACGGCGCAAAAGACGCTGGGCCGTCTGCCGCGTGCGCTGCGAAAGACGAGCGTTCAATTTGAGGAGGATGAGACGCGCACTTACGGCGGCCTGCCGGGCGGAAAGCTTGCCGAGCTGGCGGGCCGGGTTGTCCTGACCGCTCTGGATGAGGGCCGCTGTCTGTATGTTCTGCGCGGCATTGCCGAGGCGCTGCTCGCCCCGCTCAAAATGTATATGCGCGTGAAGCTGGTACTGCAGAGATTGGACGAGACCATCACTCAATCCCGTCATTCCGGGCAAGAGGAGCACAAGCCTCAAGACCCAGAGAGTGACGACAGACTTTCGATGAACGCTCGATCTTCCGGCTCTCCGGCTTTGCTCCCTTCGAACGTGTCTGAGAGCGGAATGACAGAGATGGAGTCTCCCTCTATCTGTCACCCCGGACTTGATCCGGGGCCTCGAGAGATTGTAACAGATAGCGCATTCCCTCTCGGGGTCCCAGATAAGTCCCGGGCTGCGCCCGAAACTTTCCGGGATGACGGGTTGCAGAGATCACAACCTGCTTTCCGTTGGCGCGAGAGCCCGGCATCTATTTATAAATTCAAAGAACAAACCGCCGCGCTCGGTTATGATCCGCGCGGCACGTCCGTTTATTGGATCGAGCGGCGCGCGGCGCAACTTCGGGCGCAATGGAAACGGCATCACAGGCCACCAAGTACGCGGCCGCCAATAGCAAAAATTCCTAAAACATGCACGGCTGATGACAGGCCTATGCGGCTCAAGGACTTTAAACCCGCTGATGCGGATTACGGCTCTATCTGGCCGCCGATTGAGCTGCCCGCGCCGCCGCAAGCGCGGCCTGGCGCATGTGAGGTGCCATTTTCCGAGGTTTCAGCGGGCGGCAAGGCTATGGGTTTTACCGTAAGAGCGGTTGCTGCGACGGAAAAACCTACGGCTCAACCTGCAAACGCAGAGCTTATTATGCCGGAGCCTCCCAAAAGACCTCACGGTAACCGCAAGGCTCGACGCCGCGCGGCGAAGCGCGCAAAACAAGAAAGTGCGGCAAAGCGCGCTATGCGCTCAAAAGCCTGGCTACTGAAAAATGGTCGGGCGCCGCCTTGATTATGTGTTTAGAGCGGCGCGCAAGCGGCGGAGAGCCAGTCTTTCACTTCGCCGTTTACGAGCGGCCCGATTTTGGTCAGAACATCAGCGTGATATCCGTTGAGCCAGCCGAGTTCTTCAGAGCTGAGCAAATCGGTGTCAATCAAGGCTTTGTGGATCGGCGCGTAAGTAAGCGTCTCAAACCCCATCATCGGGCGCTCGCCGCCGGGAATATCTGCCGCGTCTGTCACATATTGCAGATTTTCAATGCGAATGCCGTAGCCGCCGGTTTTGTAATAACCGGGCTCATTAGAGACGATCATGCCGGGCCGTAGCGTAATAGTATTGGGCGCTTTGGATATCCGCTGCGGGCCTTCGTGAACGCCGAGAAAAACTCCGACGCCGTGCCCGGTGCCGTGATCATAATCCAAGCCCTTGGCCCAGAGCGCCATACGGGCGAGCGCGTCAAGGTTGCTGCCCGTCGTCCCGGTTGGGAACCGCACACGGGACAGCGCAATGTGGCCTTTGAGGACAAGTGTAAATCGCTGTTTCATCTCGGGAGTAGGATCGCCAATAGGCACGGTGCGGGTGACATCCGTGGTGCCGTCAATATACTGCCCGCCGCTATCGATGAGGAACAGTGTGCCGCGCGCCAGCTTGGCGGTGGTTGCTTTGGAGACACGGTAATGAACAATCGCGCCGTTTGCTCCCGCGCCGGAGATGCTCTCAAATGAGAGGTCACGCAAAAGGCCAGTCTCGGCGCGGTAGGCCTCTAGCTTTTGCGCGGCGGCAATCTCATCATAGTGGCCGCTTTGCGCGTAAGTATCGAGCCAGTGCAAATAGGCCGTCAGCGCCGCGCCGTCGCGAATATGGGCTTGGGTTGTCCCCGCAATCTCGGCGGCATTTTTTTGCGCCTTGGGCAGCGCAACGGGGTCAGACGCGCGAAGGATTTTTGCGCCGGCCGACTCTAGGGCTGTAAAATACCACGCCGAACTGACCGCCGGATCGGCCATAACTGTGCGTGAGCTCAGATCTTTCAGGCCGTCTTCGAGGGCGTCTTCAGTGCGCAAGGTGACGTGATTGCCAAGGTGCGCGCGTACGTCTTCGGTGATTTTGGCCGGGTTGATATAAAGATCCACATGGCCGTCGGATTTCAGGACCGCGGTAGATAAAGGCAGGGGCGTACACATCACATCCCCGCCGCGAATATTGAGCAGCCACGCGATAGAGGCGGGCGAGGTGATGAGCGCAGCGTCGGCATTCTTGTCTTTCAGGATATCTGCAATCCGCGTCCGTTTTTTGTCGTGGTCCTCGCCGGAATACTTTAGAGGTTGGATAGAGACTTTGGCAGCAGGAGGCGCAGGTCGGTCCGTCCATGCGGTGTCAATAGGGTTTTGATCCACTGCCTTCATAGCGCCGCCGGCTTTTTCTACGGCGGCGGTGAGCGCTTTGAGGTGCGTCGGTGAATGTAGGCGCGGATCATACCCGATCACCTGTCCGGGTTTGACGTTTGCGGATAACCATGCGGTCACGCCTTTATCCTCGAGGCGCTTAAAGGCATAGAGTGTGTCGTCGACCTGCGCGCCGACTTGGAGGGTGTAGCGGCCATCGACAAACACCGCTGCTGCGCCTTGCAAAACAACAGCGGCCCCGGCGGAGCCAGTAAAGCCTGTTGCCCACATCAGGCGCTCGTTACAATCGGGTAGATATTCGTTTTGATATTCGTCTTCGTGCGGGATCAGAAAACCGTCGAGGTTTTGCGTTTTAAGCGCCGCGCGAAGTTTGGGCAGGTTTTGGCGGCCAAATTCCGGCCCGCCCTGAACGTCAAAATTCTGAATCATGCGATAGCTCTTTCGTTTTCATTTTACTCTATATAGGCGCGCAATGGCAGACATCAAACGGGCGGTCAATAAAAGCCGCGTCTGTGAAGATCGTGCGCCAAAGCCAAAAATTTGTTCCGGCATTGCCGCGCGGCGAATCCCGTGCTTAATAGACGGTATGAGAGACAGAAAATGGATGGCGCTTTTAGGCGCTGCGTCTGTGGCAATCCTAGCGGCTTGCGCGGACACACCCGAAAATAGCGAAACTGATGAAGCTCCTGCGGCGGCGTTTGCCTCGACATATGTGCCGATGGTATCAGAGACCACGTTGATCACAAATGCGTTTGTCATCGATGGTTTGGGCGGCGAAATAGAGTCAGCTAATATTTTAATCAAAGACGGCAAGATATCTGCGATCTCAGCCGATGATCTTGCGCTGGACGGCGTGACCCAAACTATTGATGCTGGCGGGCGTTACGTGACGCCTGGCATTATTGATGTTCACTCTCATTTGGGCAATTATCCCTCGCCTTCGGTGAATGCGCATAATGACGGCAATGAAATCACAAGCCCGATTACATCTGAGGTTTACGCCGAGCACGGCGTCTGGCCGCAAGACCCTGGTTTTGATGAAGCTCTGCAAGCGGGTGTGACAACGCTGCATATATTGCCGGGAT
>CAYGTI010000017.1:0-71266 GCA_964352785.1 uncultured Caulobacterales bacterium | reverse complement strand
TTGAGATGGCAACAAAATGAAGTAACAAGGTGTCTATAAAGCTAGGGGCACATCACTATAAGTATTCGTCAGATATTATAATTAATTTTCAAACTTTTGGTTAAAAATCATGCATCTGCAGCTTAGAGTTATTGATATGTTCAACATATTGAAAATTTGAATTGTAGTTTCACCTTGAAAAAATAAACTTTATTGGCAATATATTCATATGAAAATAGGAGGCAAAATTGTCAGTTTTTAATACCTTGCGACTTTATATGTTGTTGATTGTTACGTTTGCAATGATGATAACTTCCATAACGACAGTTCAAATAGCATCTGCAACAGAGCCTAATATCGATATTTATGCTCAACTACCGAGAACAGCTTCTGTTCGTGTGTCTCCCGATGGCAAGTACATCGCTATGCTGGCACCTTACAGAGGTGATAAAGCTATATTTGTTTACAATTTGAACAAACCTGATGCGAACATTGTTATTGTAACGCCGCCTGAAAATTCTATTGTGAAGGCAATAAGTTGGGCAAGTAACAAACATGTCGTAATGTTGGCTCGTATTAGAGGCAAAGGCGTTGGAAAAATGAAACGCTTCAGTACGCTTTACAGTCGCTGGGTCTCAACAAATGTCGAAACACAAAAATCGGTTATTTTACTTGACGATAAAATAAAAAGTAAATCTTACCCTATGACAACAGGGGGCGGACTTATTCACACACTGCCGAATGACCCTGACTACGTCTTAATGAACCTCGCCGAATACGGCCTCAAGCCCGAACAAAGACATTACCGCGTTAATTTAGATACGGGCAATGAACGCTTAAAGCGCCTTCTTCCAATCCGCACGGGAAATTTCGCTCTGTCACCTGATGGTGAAGACTTCTTGGCTAGAGAAGAGTACGACGATAGAAATGGGAATTATCGCGTTTTTTATGGTAACGGGCAGGACGAAGAACTCATCTTCGAGAAGAATTTTGATACGTCCTTCAATCGCACAACATATTTTTCAACAGTTTTTAACGGCCAAGTCCTGATGCAGGAAACAGAGCAAAGTGAACTTACTTTGTTCATGATTGACCCCGCAACTAAAGCACAAAGCCCATTCAAACTAGATGCTGACGTCCCTGATGCCTATGAATATGGGCCAATTTTTGACCCTATCACAGAAGAGTTGGTCGGTATTAGCTACACAGACGATACTGCAAAGCAAGTCTACAGCGCTGAGCCTTACAAAACTTGGCACGAGAACGCAAAAAGAGCCTTGAGCGGAAACAATGTTAGAATTTTGTCGCGTACCAAAGACAATTCAATGGTCACGCTTTATGCAGAAAGTCCATCAAATCCGGGCGAGTTTTATTTGTTTGAACCTAAGGAAGGTACTATTTCACCTATCGGAGGCACGTATCCTGAACTTGAGTCCACACAGGTAGCAAAAACTATTCGCAGTGATTTTACAGCGCGGGATGGTCTGGAAATCCCTGCATACTTAACATTACCGCCGGGTAAAACATTGACCAGCGGGCCTATGCCGATGATCGTCATGCCTCATGGGGGGCCGACAGCGCGCGATACTGCTAGCTTTGATTTTTGGGCGCAATATTTAGCGGCAAAGGGGTATATCGTATTTAAACCGCAGTTTCGAGGTTCAACTGGATTTGGGTTTGATTTTACAGAAAAAGGTAATGGCGAATTTGGCGCAGGAATGCTTACTGATACGATTGATGGGGTCAAGTACCTCATAGAGACAAAAGTTGCGGACCCCGTTAGAATTTGTGTGACGGGGGCGAGTTATGGCGGATATCAGTCATTGGCCCTACCGGTGTTAGAGCCTGATATGTTCAAATGTGCATTATCGGTTAACGGTGTTTCTCATCTTCGTGACATTTTAAAGTTTGAAGAAGCTCGCACAGGGCCGGATAGCGGAGTTATAAAGTTTTGGCGTAAGATCATCGGGGATCGCTATGATGACAAAGATCGTTTATTAGAGCAGTCACCCGCTGAAAATGTTGACAAAATTAAAGCAGAAATAATTCTTGTTCATGGTACTGATGATATGACAGTGCCCGTTCAGCAGTCTGAAGTAATGGCAAAAGCCTTGAAAAAAGCTGGGCAGTCCGATGATATTTTATTATTGCCGAATGATGATCATAACTTGTCACTCCCAATATCTCGGAAGAAGCTTCTTGAGGCTAGTGACGAATTGTTTTCAAAATATTTGAAATAACAAAAGATTTAATAAAGGTCATAGATAGCTCGTGAGCATTTACGCGATCCTGATCTGACTGGCATTTCTGTCACGATTTCAGAGGTCCGCGCTTCGCCTGATTTAAAACACGCGATTGTTTTCGCCGCGCCCCTTGGCGGCGGAGACGCTGATAAAGTCATTGCCGCGCTGAACCGCGCAAAAAGCTTCCTGCGCGGCCGGCTCGGCAAAGAAATGGAAATGAAATCGACACCTGCATTGAGATTTGTCTCCGACACAACCTTCGATACCGCCAAAGACATGCAAGAGCTTTTAGCAAGACCAGAGGTAAAGCGGGATTTGGGTGATAAAGAAATATAAAAAACGCCCAGTTCGACCGAGACGCTTACATATTAAAGTTTTGAAGTGTAGTTATTCAGTTTCCATCAAAAGAATGACGGTCTCAGGGTACTTATAAAGAGCTCCTGTGGCCGCGTCGACGCCTGCGCCGACAATACCGCCGACCAGCAAGTTTCCACCTGTTGTCGCCTCAATTTTCGAGTTTACTGAACGTGAAGCATCTTGATAGCCCGCTTTTTTACAATCCAGTTGCAACGCTTTTTTGCTACGCGGAACTTGAACAACAGCAGGTGTTGTGAACTTTTCATTCACAGAGAATTCACTTCCGCCAGTCAGGTCACAGGCCGCGCCTGTAACTTCACCAGTATTAAAAGATACGCTTTGGTTCGTGCCATTCACAATTGTTGAACAAGCTGGCAACAAAACCGCTACCGCCGCAACCGTGACGATTTTCACATATAGCTTCATGACATACTCCCAAAAAATTTAGCACCCAAACAATCGACGGTAGCGGTACGCGCACTACAACTAAAAGTAAAGCACTTTGTAACACCAGTCATTTTTCTTGTTTTTCAAGTATTCATTTTTAATTGGAGCTATAAATAGATGGCTAATCCCGCAATTTGCTGGGCTGTTCTAGAGTGTAATTATGGCAAGAAAACGCAAAGGCAATCCGGTTCACGGATGGGTGGTGTTTGATAAACCACTCGGCATGACCTCCACGCAGGCTGTGGGGAAAGTGCGCTGGCTGTTTAAGGCACAAAAGGCGGGACATGCGGGTACGCTCGACCCACTTGCCTCCGGCATTTTGCCAATTGCGCTAGGCGACGCGACGAAAACGGTTCCGTTTACCATGGACGCCGATAAGGACTATATTTTTACAATCACGTGGGGTGAAAACACGGATAGCTGGGACGCCGAAGGTACGGCAACGCAAACCTCAGATGTGCGGCCTTCGCGCGCCGACATCGAAGCGGCCCTTCCGACGTTTATCGGCCATATTGAGCAAACACCGCCGCGGTTCTCGGCTATCAAAGTTGAGGGCCGCCGCTCCTATGATTTGGCCCGCGCCGGAGAGATTGTTGAGCTGAAACCCAGACCTGTTTATGTGCACAGTCTTGATATCAGCGAGATCACGCCGGATACCGTAACCTTGCGACTAACATGCGGCAAAGGTACCTATGTGCGATCCATCGCCCGCGATCTTGCGGCGAGGCTTGGAACGTGCGGCCACGTGACATTTTTGCGCCGTACCCGCGTTGGGCGCTTTGTACTGGACCACTCTTTTACCCTAGACGCGCTGGAAAAACTCTGCCATATGGGCGACGTTTCAGAAGGGCTTTTGCCTGTTGAGACCGCACTGGACGACATCCCGGTGCTGGCCGCGACACCGCAAGAAACCATCGACCTGAAACACGGACGGGCAATAGCCGCGCCCTCGCACTTTCTCCGCGCTGATATAACAGAGCAGCCCAACTGGGTTTTGGTGAAAGAGGAGGGCAAAGCCATCGCTCTTTGTGACGCGCAAGACGGGAAACTCCTGCCGAAACGTGTTTTTAATCTGTAGTTATTTTGGAGAAATACGATGTCGATCACACCCCAGCGCAAAGCCGCTTTGATCAAAGACTATGCCGTTAAGCCCGGCGATACAGGCTCACCCGAAGTTCAAGTTGCCATCCTCACGGAACGCATTGTGAACCTCACCGAGCATTTTAAAACGAATAAAAAAGATAACCATTCACGCCGAGGCCTCCTCAGCATGGTGACGCTTCGCCGCCGCCTTTTGGATTATCTCAAGAAAAAAGATGAGAGCCGCTATCAGGATCTCATCCAGAAATTGGGTCTGCGCCGCTAGAGCGGCTTACAGCCTCAAAACGAAAGGTCGCCATGAGGGCGGCCTTTAGTGCATTTCCTGTTTAATCGCACTCAGGAAAGCATCAGAAAATAGGCAAATAAGGCCTAATTTTTGATTCTGATTTAACAGGAATTGCACGAGTGCATTTAATGCACATACGCGCAAGGAAGCGCTAACCACAAAATGCACACGATGTGCATGTATGTATGACACGAAAGAAAACGTACACTATGTTTGATAAACACTCAGTAGAACTTGATTGGGCCGGACGCCTTCTCACACTCGAAACAGGCGGCATGGCCCGCCAAGCTGATGGGGCCGTTCTGGCCACTTATGGCGATACAAAATTGCTGGCGACCGTCGTCGGCGCCACCAAGCAAAGACCGGGCATGGATTTCTTCCCTCTGACCGTCAACTACATGGAAAAATTCTATGCTGCCGGTAAAGTACCAGGTGGCTACTTTAAACGCGAAGGCCGTCCAACTGAGCGCGAAACACTGATATCCCGCCTGACAGATCGTCCGATTCGCCCGCTTTTCCCCAAAGGCTACAAGAACGAAGTACAGATCGTTATTACGGTTCTGCAGCACGATCTTGAAAACGAGCCGGATATCATTGGTATGATCGGCGCGTCTGCTGCCCTTTCAATTTCCGGTCTTCCGTTCATGGGCCCCATCGCGGCATCCCGCGTTGGCCTCATCGACGGCGAATATGTTCTGAACCCGACGCTCTCCGAGCTTGTCGATTCTGAGCTTGACCTTGTTGTTGCGGGTACATCTGACGCCGTCATGATGGTGGAGTCAGAAGCCAAAGAGCTAACCGAAGAGCAAATGCTCGGCGCGGTTATGTTTGCCCATGAGAGCTGCCAACCCGTCATCGATGCGATTGTTGAACTGGCTAAAAAAGCTGGCAAACCTGCCCGCGAGTTTACATCGCCTGATTATTCAGCCGAGAAGAAACTTGTCGCGAAACAAGCCGAAAAAGGCATTAAAGCCGCCTATAAGAAAACCGACAAAATGGAACGTCAAGCCTTGCTCGGCGAAACCAAAGACGCGGCATGGGCAGCTCTGGGTCAATCCGAAGACAATCCGGACGGTCTTTCCGGCGGCGTTTTTGGCGATGTGTTCAAATCTATCGAATCTTCCGTAGTTCGCTCCTCCGTTATCAAAACAGGCAAACGTATTGATGGCCGTAAACTTGATCAGGTTCGCCCGATTGTTTCTGAGGCCGGCCCGCTTCCGCGTACCCATGGCTCTGCTTTGTTCACGCGCGGCGAAACACAAGCTTTGTGCGTCGCGACGCTCGGAACATCCGATGATGAGCAGTTCGTAGATCAACTCACAGGTACCATCAAAAACAAGTTCCTTCTGCACTATAACTTCCCGCCATACTCTGTCGGTGAATGCGGCCGGATGGGCGGAACGTCCCGCCGAGAACACGGCCATGGTAAGCTCGCATGGCGCGCGCTCCAAGCTGTTCTACCAACGCCCGAGGACTTCCCTTACACAATTCGTTTGGTCTCAGAAATTATGGAGTCAAACGGCTCGTCGTCTATGGCCACCGTTTGTGGTTGCTCCCTTGCCATGATGGACGCAGGCGTGCCGATCAAGCGCCCTGTCTCTGGTATCGCGATGGGCCTTATCAAGGACGACGACGATATCGCTGTTCTCTCTGATATCCTTGGCGACGAAGATCATCTTGGTGATATGGACTTTAAAGTCGCCGGAACATCCGAAGGGATTACATCCCTTCAAATGGATATCAAAATTGCGGGTATTAGCGAAGAGATCATGACCAAAGCCCTAGAGCAAGCTCATGGCGGCCGCATGCACATCCTTGGCGAAATGAACAAAGCTCTCGAAGGCGCGCGCGCTGATGTTGGTGAGTTCGCACCGCGTATTGAAACCATGAAAATCAAGGTTGATAAAATCCGCGACGTCATTGGTAGCGGCGGTAAAGTGATCCGCGAAATCGTTGACACCACAGGCGCCCGCGTCTCGGTTGAAGATGACGGCACAATCAAAATCGCATCTAACGACCAAAAGTCAATCGACGCGGCCCGTGAATGGATTCACGGCCTGACGGCGGATCCGGAAGTCGGTATGATTTATAAAGGTAAAGTCGTCAAAGTTGTCGACTTTGGGGCTTTTGTGAATTTCTTCGGCCCCAAAGACGGCCTTGTGCATGTTTCTCAAATGAAAAACGAGCGCGTTAATCACCCGTCCGACGTTGTATCAGAAGGTCAAGAAGTCTGGGTCAAACTGATGGGCTTTGATGATCGCGGCAAGGTTCGCTTGAACATGAAATATGTGGATCAAGAAACCGGCGAAGAGTTCCCGCGTGAGCCGCGTGAAGACAAAGGCGATGACGATAAAGGCGAGCCAAAAAAGCGCAGCCGTAGCCGCTCTCGGCGTAAGCCAAAAGGCGAAGAGGAATAGAGCCTCTTAAATAAGTGTGTAGAAACCCGGTTCCGAGATAATTCTTAGGGCCGGGTTTTTTATTGGCCGCTATGCACATTTTGGATAGTTTGGACTTATGAAAAACTACATTTCTATTATTCTGCTAAGCCTCGCCGTTATGGCTTGCAATAATACCATTCAAGCTCCGGATCTGAAGCACCCTTTCGCCGGATGTTGGCAAAGCGAGGACGGGCTGTCGCGCGAAGTGTGGACGCAAGACTCCTCAGCTTGGCTCTTTGGTTACTCCGCAAACCACCAGGAGGACGGGCGCGTCACCTTCTTTGAGCACATGCGGATTGAACCACATGAAGGCGGCCAAGTACTTGTCGTTACTGGCTCAAAGGGCGATGTGGTTGAGTTTACACGTGAGGACACAGGCGCAGCGAATGAATACCAATTTGTGAACGCCGCGCACGATTACCCACAAGTCATTACCTATTCGCCTAGCCCCGGGCGCTTGGATGCTCATATATCTCTTATGAACGGTGAAAAACGTTCTGAGTTTTTAAAACGGGCCTGTGATCCGGACGACTAAAGCATTTCACATTTATCCGGAGTGTGCTTTTTAAGCGTTTTCCAATGAATCTCTGATCATGAGAAAACTGCAAGACCCTAAATAGAATACAAGATAATACGGCTTTACAGGGACGCGAGGGCGATCCGCGAATAGTATTCATCAGCGCCAAACTATCGGACCATAAAGCCAGTAGACTATTGGCCGCTCTGGCGGTTTGGGTGAACTTTAAAGTCTGCACGGCCCGCCATTCTTTCAGCGTGCATGCGGGTGGCTCTGTAAGACAGGTGTCCTCATAAAGCTCAAGGTCACCTATAATATGTCCGCCGTGCTGCTGCACCGCTTGCCGGAGATTTTCACACCCCGGAACTATTAGGGGCACGTAAAAATACGTAGTGGCGCGGAAACGCAGCGGAACTGCGCGCCGAAACCGGGCCGGGCTAAGAACGCCGCGCGCATAGAGCAAACACAAAAACCGATACAGAATGAGCTCATACCACACAGCCCGGCCGACGCGATCTTGCGAGGCTAGACGGCTGGAATATAATACCATCTCTTCTATCTGCGTTGTTGGGTCATCTGTCATGAAAACACATTACCGCCGGATTGGGTAGCGAGGAGGCGTTTGTTTCTAAAAATTCTAAGCCGCTGATTTGCAACGGGTTCTAAGAGCAAAAAAGATGCGTAATTAAGGATTAATCCCCCCTGCGGGTTTTAGGCATATGTCGAAATTGCGTTAAGTTGAAAAAGAGACACTGCCTTATGCTACCCATAAATTGACATTATTTAGTGCCAATTTAGAAGCTATAGTGACTTAGTCTGGGAAGGGAATATCATGAAACTGGTAACTCTGATGACAATGTGTTTATTAGCACTATATGGTTGCTCATCACCTATAATCAATTCTACAGAAGTGATTACTAGAAGCGAGTCTCAAAATCTCTGGATCAATACGTGTAGTGACTGGGACGACTGGGATAAACCCGGCCCCCCTTTCCAAATTTACGCTAACAGCTACTATGTTGGCACATGTGGAATTACATCAATTCTTATTGTCGGCGAAAAAGGTCACATTCTTATCGATGGCGGGACTGAGAGTGGTGCGTTCATCATTTCTGAGAATATTAGGTCCTTGGGTTATAATCTATCTGACGTGAAACTATTGCTTCATAGTCATGAGCATTTTGACCATGTCGCAGGACTAGCTGCACTTCAGCGTCTTACCGGGGCAGAGCTATATGCGTCGAAAGCCGCGCAACCCGTTTTGACGACCGGAAAAAGTATTTCATCTGATCCGCAACATGGCATGCATGAGCCTTTTCCACCCGCAAATGTAGCGCGAACTGTTCAGGATGGTGAAGTTATTCATCTGGGTAATATAACACTAAGAGCGATCGAAACACCGGGACATACGCAAGGAGCTCTGAGTTGGCAATGGGAGGATTGTGAGGACGATTTATGTGAATGGATTGTCTACGCGGATAGTCTTTCCCCGATAAGTCGAGATGACTACAAATTTTCAGCTCATCCTAGTTATCTAGCTAGCTACAAAGTTGGTGTGGGTAAGCTAAGTCAACTCAATTGCACGCTTTTGGTGACGCCCCATCCGTCTGCAAGCAAGATGAGGGACCGTCTTAAAGACGGACAGCTTAATTCGATAGATGGATGTAAAAATTATGCGAATTCTATTTCAAAGAAATTACAAAGCCGAATCGAAAAAGAATACTCAACACAATATCCTTAATGCCCTCCCTGCCTTCATAATAGGTCAGCGGTGGAATTTTAATAATGCTCCAGCGGGTAAATTCGAGAGCCGCCCAAACTCCAGCAGTTTCAAGCCACGCACAAAAAAAACGCGGGCTCCGATATTATGAAACCCGCGCTGAATTATTTATAATTTTGAACGGCCACCCCGAACGCGCCGGAGCGGCGGAAAGCCGGACTAAGCCGCGGCGAGGTTCCGCAGCACATAGTGCAAGATACCACCATGCTTGTAATATTCATGCTCATTATCCGTATCAATTCGGACATTCGCCGTCACGATTTTCTTATCCCCGTTTGGATAAGAAATCTCAACATTGAGAGTCCCGCGCGGCTCAAGGTTTTCAACGCCTTTGATATCGACGGTCTCATCGCCTGTCATACCAAGACTTTCCCAGCTTTGACCGTCTTGGAATTCAAGTGGAAGAACCCCCATGCCGATGAGGTTAGAGCGGTGAATACGCTCAAAACTCTCGGCAATCACAGCCTTTACGCCGAGTAAGATCGTACCTTTAGCGGCCCAATCACGAGAGGAGCCGTTCCCGTAGAGCGATCCGGCGAAAACAACGAGGTCTTTATCATCCGCAAGGTATTTTTCCGACGCATCGAAAATACTCATCACTTCGCCTGTCGGGACGTATTTGGTCACGCCGCCTTCTGTGCCGGGTGCCATCAAGTTTTTGATACGAATATTGGCAAACGTGCCGCGCATCATGACTTCGTGATTACCACGCCGTGAACCAAAGGAGTTGAACTCCGCTTTTGGAACTTGGCGCTCAGAGAGATACACGCCCGCTGGGCCATCATGCTTGATCGCGCCCGCAGGCGAGATGTGGTCGGTTGTGATAGAGTCGCCCAAAAGCGCGAGGATATTGGCGTTTTTAACATCCTCCACCGGATCCGGCGTCATGGTCATACCGTCAAAATAAGGCGGGTTACGCACATAGGTTGAGGCTGGGTTCCAATTATAGGTTTCACCTCCTTCGACTTTAATATCCTGCCATTGCTTGTCACCTTTAAAGACATCTGCGTAGCGTTCAGTAAACATTTTGCGCGTGATGACTTTGCGTACAACGGCGGCGATTTCCTGCGACGTCGGCCAAATGTCTTTGAGATAAATCTCGTTACCGTCCTTGTCGACTCCCAGAGGGTCTGCATCAAAATCATGGTGAAGCGAACCAGCCAGTGCGTAAGCGACGACAAGCGGCGGTGACGCCAAGAAGTTGGCTTTGATATCGGGGCCGATCCGGCCTTCAAAATTTCGGTTACCAGACAGAACGGAACATGACACTAAATCACCATCTTCGATGGCTTTGGCCAGTTCAGGGGCGAGCGGACCAGAGTTACCAATACAGGTCGTACAGCCATAGCCGACAACATCAAAACCAAGCTGGTTGAGCTCATCCTGCAGTTTCGACTTTTCAAGATATTCGCCCACGACTTGAGAGCCGGGCGCAAGGGACGTCTTGACCCAAGGTTTGACGGTCAGGCCAAGCTTGTTGGCTTTTTCCGCGACAAGGCCAGCCGCCATCATCACGGAGGGGTTGGACGTATTTGTACATGACGTAATCGCAGCAATAAACACGTCGCCGTGATCGACTGAGAAATCTTTTCCGCTCACGTCAATGGCGCTATCGCCCATCGGCTGCTTTTTATACTCATCACGCAGAATTTTTGCGAACGTTTTGTTCGCACCTTTCAGATCGAACCTGTCTTGCGGGCGTTTGGGGCCGGAGATAGACGGCGTCACTGTTCCGACATCAAGCCCGAGTGTGCTTGTATAGGTCGCGACAGTTTCATCACGCCACAACCCTTGGGCTTTGGAATATGCATCAACCAATTCGATGCGCTGGGTATCGCGGCCCGTCGCGTTCAAATAGCGCAAAGTATCGTCATCGACGGGGAAGAACCCGCAGGTTGCGCCGTATTCAGGCGCCATATTCGCGATTGTCGCCTGATCTTCGAGGGACAAATTATTCAAGCCTGAGCCGTAAAACTCAACAAATTTTCCGACAACGCCGTGCTTGCGGAGCATTTCCACAACGCGCAGCACAAGATCAGTTGCCGTTGCGCCTTCTGGTAATTTACCGGTCAGCTCAAACCCGACAACTTCGGGGATGAGCATAGATATGGGCTGACCGAGCATTGCCGCTTCGGCCTCAATACCGCCAACGCCCCAGCCTAAAACAGACAGGCCATTGATCATGGTTGTGTGGCTGTCGGTGCCGACAAGTGTGTCAGGGAATGCGTAGGTTTTGCCATCTTCTGTTTTGGTCCAAACCGTTTGCGCCAAATGCTCAAGATTGACTTGGTGACAAATCCCGGTGCCCGGAGGCACAACAGCAAAGTTATCAAACGCGCTTTGGCCCCATTTCAAGAAATCGTAACGCTCACCGTTGCGCTCATATTCGCGCTGCACATTTTTCTCAAACGCTTGCGGGGTTCCGAAATAATCCACCATCACGGAGTGATCGATTACAAGATGAACCGGGTTCAGCGGATTAATTTTATCAGGGCTTTCGCCCAAATTTGACATCGCGTCGCGCATCGCGGCCAAATCTACAACGGCAGGAACCCCTGTGAAATCCTGCATCAAAACGCGCGCGGGGCGGTAAGCAATTTCATGTGTGGATGTTTTGGTTTGTAGCCACGCGGCCATGGCTTCGATATCTTCTTTTTTGACCGTATTGCCGTCTTCGAATCGCAAGAGGTTTTCGAGCAAAACCTTGAGTGAGCGCGGAAGTTTGGAAATACCCGAAAGCCCATTAGCCTCGGCGACTTTTAAATCAAAATATGTATATGTTCCGCCGCGCACGATCAGCTCGCGTTCGCACTTAAAACTGTCAAGTGAAGCCATAGGTGAAATCCTTTTCGGTCAATCTTGGAAAATTTTCTCCCTTATAGCAAAGGGCGGCCCAGACGCAACTAAAGAGCCGCAGCAATTCGTGCTCGGGAGAGTCTTTAGCTTAGATAATTTGGTACTCTTGCTTGTAGCCTAAGGCTATTTACGAGCCGGTCTGTAATATTGCGTTTGTTTTGGTGGTGTGGGTTTGTAACCGCCCGTATGGCTTTGATCGAAAATCGTAATCGAGCCTTGAAGACAGGTTCCATCTGTTTGCAGACTTGTGCCCGCCGGGCAGCTTAGCATATCACCGCTCACTTGCGTTGATGAAGGCGCGCTATATGTGCTGTGCGTGACCTGATCTGCGGTAAATGATCCGCTCTGAAGACATGTTCCGTTTGCTTGGAGCGTTGTCCCAGCAGGACATTCCAACGCGCTTCCAAAAGCTTGTCCACTATATGAACTCATGTGTGAGCCGGACAATTCAGTACCTGGCACGCGAAGGGCGGGGTCGGATGATAGAGAATTTAGATAATCCGGCATCTGGTAATATGTCAGGGCGGCGTATTGAGCGCCGCCGTAATGCCCGGTTGCATATGACATGCCGCACGGGTCGACACACTCACCTCCGTAACGCGATGCTCCGGGCTGCACCGCACAAGCGGAAAGACCAAGACCGCAGAGCAACAAGGCTGCTATGGCAGTTTTACTAAGCGGGGCTGTCAGCGCCATAATTGACTCCAAGAAATAAACAGCAACGAATCATATGGCTCAGGCTGCATGCAAGCCGTTAAGACGGGGTTAACCATGATCCTTGGATAAAGAATTAGTACATTTGAAAACGCGGCATTTCGCCCATTACGATAGGTTTGTTTTTCACAGAATGATATTCTTGTGTTATACGGTTAATATGAGACGTTTAGCCATATGCTTGGCCCTTGTTTTGGGCAGCGCGCCTATTGCGAGTGCGGGCGCTCCAATGTTTGCTAAGGATAATGCTCTATGGCTACCTGTCTGCGGCTCAGGCAAACTCATTAAATTAGATTTGGGGGTCGATTCACAAAAAGATGAGCGCCCTCTGCCTCACCCGAAAGCCTGCCACGCGATTTGCTGTACCAAAGACCTCGTCTGCAGTGATGAAGACAACAGCCACCCAGTGGCCTAAAGAGCGCTTAGCCCTCATCGTCCACGATGGGGCCCTCATCATCCATTAAAATACGCTGCGCGTCACCTTGTGTATCTTCAAACTGGCCTGATCTTATGGCCCAAAAAAAAGCGCACAGGCCGAGCCCGCCTAAAGACAATGCCAGCGGTATCAGCCACAAAATAGACGTCATGCGCGCATCATCCGCAGGGCATTAAGGGTAACGATCAAAGATGACCCCGACATCGCAAGCGCAGCGATCAAGGGGTTTACAAACCCAAACACCGCGAGCGGCACAGCTATAAAATTATAAATTACAGCAAGACTAAGGTTTTCAATCATTCGGCGGTGCGCTTTTCGCGCAATTTCAACCGCCTTTGGCAAGCTGGCAAGTTGATCGCCTTGCAAAATCATATCGGACGCGGCGCGGCTAATATCAGACGCCGTTGCCAAAGACGCTGAGACATGCGCTGCCGCCAATGCGGGGGCATCGTTAATGCCGTCGCCGACCATCAAAGTGAGGCTGTGTTGGCTCTCATAGTCTTTCAAGCGGATTTGCTTGTCCTGCGGCGACACCCCGCCCGTAGCTTGCGAAATCCCAAGTAGCCCCGCAAGGTGAGCCGCAATCGCAGCTTTATCACCGGACAGCAGTTCTGTAGACAGGTCCAAAGCCTTCATCGCTTGGACTGTGGATTTAGCGTCAGTTCGCACAGTGTCGGAGAACACAAATCTTATGGGGTCATCTCCATCACGGCGGAGCCAACTCTCTGTTAAAACGTCATCACCCGGCGGTATGTCACCACGTGCGCCGAAGCTCACAAGCTCGCCGTCAATAAGACCCGAGAGCCCTTGCCCTGGCACTTCAGACACATCACTAGCCTTGATCCTGCCAACATAAGCATGCAAGCTTTTTGAAATAGGGTGCCGTGATTGAGACGCTAATGCCGCCGCCGTCTCTATGGCGACCGGCGAAAGCTCAGCCACATTCACGAGCTGAAATTTTCCCTGAGTCAGAGTTCCTGTTTTATCAAAAACAACATGGGAAACCTTAGCGAGCCGCTCTAACACATCGCCGGAACGTACAAAAATACCCTGGCTGAACAACCGCCCGCTTGCCACGATTTGTACCGCAGGCACTGCAAGCCCTAGCGCGCAGGGGCATGTTATAATCAAAACGGCAATAGCGTTAAGCGCAGCGGGCCGAAGGTCTGCCCCCATCAAAAGCCAGCCCAAAAAAGTAGCGATAGCAAGCGTGTGAACAATCGGTACATAGGCACGGGAGGCACGGTCAGCAATCTTGACAAACCGGCTCTTACTTTGCTCCCCGGCCTCGACTAATCGTGTGATCTCGGACAAAAAAGAGTCTTCATGCCGGGCGGCAGCCTTAACGGTCAAAGGCGACGTTAGGTTTAATGTTCCCGAATAAATCATATCGCCCGGGCCCATCAACTCGGGCAGACTCTCGCCTGTTGCGATTTGATTATCAATCTCGGACTTGCCCTCAATAATTTGAGAATCAACCGGAATACGCTGTCCCGTCGGAATTAAGAGGTGATCACCCGCGCGGACTTGAATAGCCGGAATTGTCTCAAGACCACCGTCAATCTTGATCCGTGTTGCGGAAGTAGACTGCATTGCTGCAAGACGCTGAGCGGCTTCTCCGGTTTTAAACCTCAACTTTGCGTCCAAATACCGCCCGATCAGTAAAAGGAATAACAGCATCAAAGCGGCATCAAAATAAGTATCCGGATTACCTTTGACCGTCTCATAAATGCTTAATGCGCAGGCTAGAAATACAGCCAGTGAGATCGGGACATCCATATTGGTGCGCCCGCTTTTTAGCGCAGACCATGCAGAGCGGAAAAAGGGCTGCCCGGCATAAGCGATGGCCGGCAGGGCAATCAAAGCGGATACCCAATGCAGCATATTATGGGTGAACAAGCTCATCTCCCCATGACCTGACCAGACGGCGATAGAAAGAAGCATCACATTCGTCATCGCAAATCCGGCCACAGCCAGAGCCTTGAGTAATGATTTCAGGCGGTTTTCAGACTGCACCTGGGCATCATTAGCGGCGTAGGGCGCAGCGCCATAACCTAAATCTGTCAGTGTCTGAATGAGTTGCTGCGGATCCGTTTTGTCCTGTTTCCAAGCCAGATGCAACCGCATCGCCGAGAGGTTCATACGGGCGGTTGTTACGCCGTCAATCGCCTTCATACAGCGCTCAATTTTAGCCATACAGCCACCGCAATGCGCCCCTTGCACGATAAGGTCAATTGCCGAAAGGCCGTCTTTATGGCTGACAAAATACGTTAAATCGAGCTTGGCAGCATTTGGGTCCGTCTCAGATATAGGGACATCTTGCAATCCGGAGGGACACCCTATTTTTTTTGGCGAAATTGGCGTTAATTGACCCATATTTTTTGCCGTAGCTTAAATCGATCAAGGCCTTTAATCGCCGTGGCACGAACATCCCAGTTCCCGGATGCCACATCAATGGGGGCCACATAACGTCCAGCGCCTGTGCCCTCGAATGTAATCACCGTATCATTCATTGTATCCGTTGGATGGCGAAGGACAGCCTCAAAGGAAACCCCTTCCAAGCCGCGGCCATCTGCATCTTGTAACATTAAAATTAAAATCGGTAGATTACCCTCAGTCTCAATCAGATTTGTTCTGGCCGTCCACCCCAAACCCGTTTGTACCGTTCGAGCCTCTATTGTTTTGTTATACTCAAGACCTTGACGGTAGGAGCGCGGTACATCCTCCCCTCGGAACGACGACACGGCCGCAACCGTAAAGTAGCCATTAACCGCAAACATAACGCCAAAGAAGGCCAACAGCATGACTAAAACATGCCGCCCCGTAAGCTCTTTTTTGCGCGCATTACCCTTTGCCATTCACCTACTCACCACTAATGAAAATTGCACGACGTTTTGCTACTTCACCTGTTGTTTGATCTGTAATCAAAAACGTCATATCCGTCTTCTTTTCAAGATTTGCGACATCATCCTCTGCCACATAGACCTTGAAGTCCATGGTTTCATCAGCCGGTACACGAAATGTGGTTTGCGACTCTGCTGGCTGCCCGGCAACCGTAATAATCGGCGACGTTAGCATATCAACGCTGAGCACTAAATCACGTGGTTGAGTTGCTTTATTCAAAACCTTTACCGTATAACCGTTGCGGATCGACCCGTCAGATAAGCGTACAAAATTAGGCTGCCGGTCACGCAAAACGTTTAAATCCAGTGTTGTCCGGGTGAGCAGGGAGAACAGCATCAGACACCCGACCGCTGTAAATAAAATCGCATAGACCACAGTTCGAGGACGCACGAGATTAAACTTGGGCTTCTCATCATTTAGTCTACGCTGCACATTCGCATCCGTATCAAATGCAATCAGCCCTTTCGGGCGATCGATTTTGACCATGATTTCATCACACGCATCAATGCAAAGCGAGCAGCCGATACATTCAAGCTGTAGTCCATCACGAATATCAATACCAACCGGGCAAACAGCGACGCATTGACGGCAGTCAATACAGTCCCCGCGGTCGTCCCACGTCGCGCCTTTCTTATGTGGCCCGCGCGGCTCGCCCCGATCATATCGATAGGTGACATTTAGCGCTTCTTCATCAATCATGGCGGCCTGAATCCGTGGCCATGGACACATATATGTACAAACCTGCTCTCGCATGTGACCCGCAAGAGTATAGGTAGTAAACGTCATAATACCCATAAAGACATATGAGGTTAGCTGAGCATGACCGCTTAGAAAGTCCCGGGCAATGGTGGGCGCATCATGGAAATAGAGAATCCACGCCCCGCCGGTCGCTGCCGCAATAATAAGCCAAACAAAATGCTTGGCCGTTTTTTTATAAATCTTTTTGGCGGTCCACGGCGCTTTGTCCAATTTCATGCGTGCATTGCGATCACCTTCGAAAAACTTTTCGACCTGAATAAACAAATCTGTCCATATGGTTTGTGGACACGCATATCCGCACCAAACCCGCCCAAATAATGACGTCGCAAGGAATAAACCAAGAGCCGCCAAGATCAGTAAACCCGTGATATAATAAACCTCTTGAGGCCAAATCTCGATAAAGAAGAAATAGAAACGGGCATGTTCAAAATCAACCAAGACAGCCTGAGACGGTTGATCCGGTCCTCTATCCCACCTGATCCATGGCGTAATGTAATAAATGCCGAGTAATACAAACAGCGCGACCCATTTAATGTTCCGGTAAAACCCGTGTGCCAGCTTTGGATAAAGCTTTACCCGCTTGGCATACAGACTTTGCGGCGTAGAGGGTGATGTCGCAACCGCGCGTGACTGTTCTACACCCGGAGCAGCGGTTTTGCGCGGCTCGGTATTGTCAATCAGAGTCGTCATAATGGTTTAGGGATTTAACCTTCTGATTCCGGAAGCGCACCGACTGGTGTTTCGCCGCCGCCCAGCGAGTGGACATAAACGGCCAATGCAGCAATGGTATCCGGCGTGAGTCTTTCGTTCCAATTTGGCATAACCCCTTGACGTCCGTAGTAAAGCGATGTGCGAATGTCGTCGGCCTCACCGCCATAAATCCATTCGGCGTCGGTTAAATTCGGCGCACCCTGCGTACGGTCTCCCAAACCTTCTACGCCGTGGCATGACGCGCATTGTAGCTGAAACAACTCTGAGCCTCTAACCGCTGCCTCGACATCCGTCTCTCGGCTAGAATAGCTGAGCACATGCTGGGTCAGGTCTTTGATTTGATCAGAGCTCAAAAGCTCGTCTCGGCCAAAGGCTTGCATCAAGCCAATGCGGGTCTCATCGTGAGTGGCTCGAATACCTACGGTCAAAGTTTGTCGAATATCCTCGTAAGAGCCACCCCATATCCAAATATCATCATTAAGGTTGGGGTAACCTTTGAAACCTTGAGCACCAGATCCATGACAGGTCGCGCAATTATCACCGAATGCCGACCTACCCGCAGCCATCGCATAACGGAACAAATCTGGATCCGCAGCGATCGTTGGGAGATCCGCATTAATCAAGCGCGTACCCATAACGGAGCGCTTGGCTTGTTCAGTCCTAATTTCATCAGCGACGGCCGCCCGATCAGACAATCCAAGCACGCCTTTATAATGACCTTTGAGTAAAGGAATTGACGGCATTAAAATTGCGTAAACTACTGCCCAAGCAATACACGCATAAAACAAACCCAACCACCAACGCGGCATAGGCGTATTAAGTTCCTCAATCCCGTCCCACTCATGGCCCGTTGTCTCAGTGCCTGAAATTTCATCAACTTTTGGTTCGTTTTGCATAATCCGTCTCAGACTTCTGGGTGGTCGGTATCTAGCAGCGGTAACTGCGCTGCGCGGTCAAACCGCGCTTTGTTTTTGGGCCAAAGGGCGTAAATGATGGTCAACGTGAAAAAGCCCGTAAAGAACACCGTGCCGCCAAGCTTCGCGATATGTGAAATTGTGTCGTAGCTCATCGCAAGTTCTCATCTTTTTCAGCTTCATACTCGTCAAAATCGACCAGGGTACCGAGCATTTGAAGATAGGCAATCATAGCATCCATTTCCGAAATTTTGCTCGCATCACCATCGAAATCGCGCAGAACCGCTTTCGGGTAACGCGCGACAAAGCCGTCATAATCGTCGGCATATTCATCAAGTTGCGTCTTTAAATCCGACACCGCGAGTTCAACCATTTCGTCCGTATAGGGCACGCCAAGCCTTTGGTTTGCCTTCAAATCACTTGCAATATTCTTGTAATCAAGCTTGCGTTTGCTGAGGAATTTGTAGGGGGGCATGATAGACTCGGGTACAACCGCCCGGGGGTTTTCCAAATGAAGCTTGTGCCACTCATCAGAATATTTTCCGCCAACTCGCGCAACATCGGGACCCGTACGTTTTGATCCCCACTGGAAGGGTCTATCGTACATAGATTCAGCCGCCAAAGAATAGTGGCCGTAACGCTCAACTTCATCGCGGAGTGGCCGGATCATTTGGGAGTGACATGTGTAACATCCTTCGCGAATATAGATATTGCGCCCTGCTAGCTCTAGCGGCGTATAAGGGCGCATACCCTCAACTTCTTCGATGGTGTTATCAACATAAAAAAGCGGCGCGATTTCCACGAGACCCCCGATGGATACTACACCGATAATGCCCAGCATTAGAGCGAAGGATTTCTTTTCGAGATATTGATGAATTTTGAGCATCTTATTCTCCTGCCAACACAGGTTCGGCGTCTTTTAAGAAGGGTTTATTCGCAACCGGGGCTTCGCCATCAATCGCGAGCGCGTCCCCGCGTCCCTTGATTGTCATCGCGATATTATACGCCATGATCAGTGTACCTGCGAGGAACAAGCCGCCGCCCAGCGCCCGTACGGCATAAGAAATATGCATCGCAGAGACGGTTTCAATGAAAGAGTATTCCAAGAAACCAAAGCTGGTGTAAGTCCGCCACATTAATCCCTGCATGATACCTGCGACCCACATCGACGTGATGTAGAAAAGAATACCAATAGAGGCGAGCCAGAAATGCCACTCGACTAGACGGTTGGAATATAGATCTTTCTTTTTCCAGAGCCACGGCACAAGGCAATAGAGCGCCCCGAATGTGACAAAGCCGTTCCAGCCCAATGCACCGGAGTGCACATGCCCAATTGTCCAGTCTGTGTAATGCGACAGAGCGTTAACCGTACGGATCGACATGAGAGGGCCTTCAAACGTCGCCATGCCGTAAAATGCCACAGAGACAACCAACATACGCAGGACGGGGTCTGTGCGCAGCTTATCCCACGCCCCGGAAAGCGTCATCAAGCCATTAATCATACCACCCCAAGACGGCATCCATAACATTATAGAGAATACCATTCCAAGCGTCTGTGCCCATTGCGGCAGGGCTGTGAAGTGCAAGTGGTGCGGTCCAGCCCATATATAGATGAAGATAACAGCCCAAAAGTGAACAATGGACAGCTTATAAGACCAGACCGGTCTGTTAGCGCGCTTCGGTATAAAATAATACATAATCGCGAGGAAGCCAGCCGTTAGGAAGAAGCCCACAGCATTGTGTCCGTACCACCACTGGGTCATAGCGTCCTGCACACCCGCAAAGGCAGAGTAGCTTTTCGCTGAAAACATACCTGTCGGAAGTGCCAAATTATTGACCAAGTGAAGGATTGCAACCGTGACAATAAAGGCCAGATAGAACCAGTTCGCTACATAGATATGCGATTCTTTACGTTTAGCGAGCGTACAAAGGAATACGAGCAAATACGCAACCCAGACAATGGTCAACCAGATGTCGACATACCACTCAGGCTCAGCATATTCTTTGGATTGCGTAATACCCGCCAAATAACCCGTAGCCGCCAAAACGATGAAAAACTGATAACCCCAGAAAACAAACCAAGGCCACATACCGCCGGCAAGCCGGGTACGGCAGGTGCGTTGCACCACATAAAATGATGTCGCAAGCAGCGCATTACCGCCAAATGCAAAAATAACTGCCGATGTATGGAGAGGGCGTAACCGTCCAAAATTCGTCCAAGGCAGGTTTTCAAAATAGAAGATATTTGGCCACGTGAGTTGGCACGCAATAATAACCCCCACCAACATACCCGCAATGCCCCAAAACGTTGTCGCAATGACTCCGGCCTTGATAACGCCGTCCTCATACTCCGTCTGGTCAATAATTAGTTTGCCCTGCGAAATTTTATAAACAAGTGCAAGTATCCCGATCAGGAATCCCGCCACCATCATATAACCATGCATTTCCAAGGTGGGATAAACCATAGCAGGAACACCCGTAGGTGCCGAAGCGAAAAGCGCCCAGAAAAACCCGAGGATCAATATAGCAAAGATCGGAAGAGCCGATCCATCCTCTTTAATATGCGATGCGAAACCTTGCTGTGACATAAGCGTACAAACCCCCTGATTTATTACGATCACACGATTATCACAAAAATGTGAGCACGGCGAGCGGACAAAATGCCCTGCGACAAAATCAACAAATGTTGAAAAATCAACGATACATAAAAGTCACCAAACTTTCATTTTCTTACGCAAAGTGAGCATAATTTTCTTCAAAGTCATAAAATTGCGTACTTTTTTTGGAGGTTTCTTACGCGGAAACATTTTATCCGATTGTTTTATATGCTAGCAATAACGCTGGAAGTTCAGCAAAGATGCTGAGCAAGTCTGAAATATTGACCCTAAACACAGAATAACAGGAGCCAGCATTGGCTAAAATAAAAACAGCTATTATCGGCTCCGGAAATATCGGTACAGATCTGATGCTGAAAATACAGCATATGTCAGACATTTTAGACGTGGGCTGCGTCATTGGTATCGATGAAGCTTCGGAAGGTCTGGCTATGGCCCGGAATCGCGGTTTTTCTACCAGCCACACAGGCATAGACGGGGCGCAAGCGCTGGATATTTGGCCTGATGTTGATATCGTTTTTGATGCCACATCTGCCTATGCCCACAAACTGCATTCAGATATTTGCACGAGCCAAGGCAAGCAGATGATTGATTTAACGCCGGCCGCTATTGGCCCTTACTGCGTGCCTGTCGTCAATATAGACGAACATCTTGATGCGCCAAATGTGAACATGGTCACTTGCGGTGGTCAAGCAACGATCCCGATTGTACATGCTGTCACCCGCGTGAGCCAAAGCGTACCATACGCAGAAATCGTCGCGTCGGTTTCGTCCCGCTCGGCGGGACCGGGCACCCGCGCCAATATTGATGAATTTACGCGCACTACGGCGCGCGGCATAGAAAGCGTTGGCGGCGCACAAAAAGGCAAAGCAATCATCATTTTAAACCCGGCAGAACCTCCTATGCTCATGCGAGATACGGTCTACGCTTTATCTGTGGGCGGAGACGAGGCTAATATCCGCAAGTCCGTGGCGGAGATGGTCAGTGATGTGCAGGCCTATGTGCCGGGTTACCGCTTAAAACAGGATGTACAGTTTGAGAATTTTTCCGGAAATAATAAGCTACATATCCCCGGACTTGGGACCTATGAGGGCATGAAAGTCACCGTTTTTCTCGAAGTCGAAGGTGCCGGGCATTACCTACCAGCCTATGCAGGTAATCTCGACATTATGACCTCGGCGGCACTGGGTACAGCCGAGAAAATCGCAAAACTAAAATTTGGGGCTGCGGCATGAGCCAGGAGAGACACAAGGGCGTGATCACCGATCCGTGCAAAGACCGTCTGTATATCCAAGACGTGACACTGCGCGACGGCATGCATGCTATTCGGCACCAATATTCGGTTGACCATGTGCGCGCCATTGCCAAAGCGCTCGACGAGGCCGGTGTGGACGCCATTGAGATTGCTCATGGGGATGGGCTGAACGGCGGGGCTTTTAATTATGGATTTGGCGCGCATACAGATTGGGAATGGATCGAAGCCGTCTGTGATGTTGTAGAGACCGCCATCGTCACAACACTTATTTTGCCCGGGATTGCGACTATCGACGAGCTACGGCGCGCCTATAATTTAGGGGTACGCTCTGTGCGCGTGGCCACCCACTGCACCGAAGCCGACGTCTCACGACAGCACATTGAAATGGCCCGAGAGCTTGGCATGGATACGGTAGGCTTTCTCATGATGAGCCATATGGCAGAGCCCGGTCATCTCGCCCAGCAAGCCAAGTTGATGGAGGACTACGGCGCAGAGTGTATTTACGTCACCGATTCTGGCGGTGCTCTGGATATGGACGGCTATGCGGCGCGGCTGCAAGCTTACAATGATATCCTGAAGCCGGAAACCGAGCGCGGCGTACATGCGCATCATAATTTATCCCTTGGCGTGGCAAACTCTATTGTTGGCGTCCAAAACGGCGCACGGCGCATCGATGCCTCTTTGGCGGCTATGGGCGCAGGCGCAGGCAATGCCCCGCTTGAAGTCTTTATTGCAGCTATTGATAAAAAGGGATGGAACCATGGTTGTGATGTTTTCAAACTGATGGACGCCGCAGAAGATTTAGTTCGGCCCTTACAAGATCGGCCCGTCCGCGTTGACCGCGAGACCTTGAGCCTTGGTTATGCAGGAGTCTATTCCAGTTTCTTGCGCCACGCAGAAAAAGCCGCCCAAGATTACGGCTTGGACACGCGTGACATTCTGGTTGAGCTGGGGCGGCGCAGAATGGTCGGCGGACAAGAGGATATGATTGTTGATGTTGCGCTTGATCTCAAAAAGCCCAGCAAACCTCGCTAAGTTTATAACAGCCCTGTATCAACACCTCTCGCTTTTTTCCCGCAAAAGGTTATAAGAACCTGCAAGGGCAGAAACATGGCGCAATCAGACGAACACGACGATAAAGACGCGGAACTTACGACCGTCTTTTTCAGCTATTCGCGAGTCGACCAAGCACAAGCTCTTCCTATTATTGACGCCATTGAAGCAGCCGGATACCGCGTGTGGTGGGACGGCATGCTTGAAGGCGGCACCAGTTTTTTAGAAACAACCGAAGAGGCCCTCGAGTCTGCCAAAGCCGTTGTCGTGCTATGGTCAAAGACCTCCATATCGTCTCATTGGGTGCGTGATGAAGCCACGAGCGGACGGGTACGCGAGAGGCTCATTCCTCTAACATTGGACGGAACAATCGCGCCTTTGGGATTTCGGCAAGTTCAACTTATCGACATCCAAAAATGGGACGGCGATGACACCTCGTCCAGCATCCAAGAGTTAGTACGCATGCTGGCAGTTATGCACGGAGGAAACGTCCCAAAACGACGGGCCGTGCACTCAAAACCCAAAGCGGTACTCTCGCGTAGACATGTGATGATGGCGGGCGCGAGCGCTGTGGTAGCTATTGGCGGCGGCCTCTCCATCACGAGCGGGCTTTTTGCAAAGGGCGCAAATCTTCTTGAGAACGGCGTCGCCGTACTCCCTTTTCGTAACGCCAGCGGTGATAGCGCGCAAGATTACCTTTCAGCCGGGCTATCATCAGAACTGCGCATAAGCCTTGCACGCAATCAAGCGCTTCAAGTCGTCTCGCGCTCCTCTTCAGAAGCTCTGGCCAGTCAATCATTAACGGCAAAAGATATCGCAAAACGCTTGGGCGTCGCTCATATTTTGGATGGGAATGTAAGCCGCGAAGGCGCAGATATGCGCGTCACAGCAGAGCTTATAAATGGCAAAACAGGTTTTAACGTTTGGGGCAAAACGTTTCAGCATACAGAAAACGAGACCCTGAAAATCCACAATCTAATTGCCGAAGCAATTACAGGCGTGTTGACTCAAAAAGTGAGCCAAACAAATATCGCGGCAGAAACTGCAGAAACTGAAAACCCCGCAGCCTTTACCGAATACCTCAAAGGCACTGACCTTTTTAGATCAAACATCAGCCGCACCTCCAATCTCGTAGCCCTCGAACATCTTGACAGAGCCGTAAACCTTGATCCCAGTTTTAGCCGAGCACACGCCGCAAAAGCCAGACTACTTCTTTGGCTTGGCGCAACCAGTTCCGACCAAGAGACGGTAAGTTCGTACTTTGCAGCAGCTCTGAACTCGGCGAATTTGGCCGTTAGGCAAAGCCCGAATTCAGCCATAGCACAATCCTCACTCGCCTATGTCAAATTCGCCCAGCTTGATATTAAGGGCGCTAAAGTCCCTTATGAAAAATCTAGGGAACTTGGATTTGGAAGCGCAACAATCTTGGCCCGCTACGCGACTTACAAAGCGGTTACCGGACAACAAACTGAAGCCATCAGTTCAATTAACCGCGCCAAAACACTCGACCCTTTAAATCCAACAATCCATAGAACTGATGGGACGATTTTATACTTTTCACGCCGCTATGAGGCGTCAATCAAGGCCACGCAGCACGCGTTGAATTTATCTCCAAAACATACAAATGCTAAATCTCAGATCGGCAATGCACTGATTGCGCTCGGCCGCTTTGAAGAAGCAACTAACGTCTGCGAAGATGAAAAAAATCAGATGGAACGCCTACCCTGCCTCGCGATTGCCTTCAACAAGTTGGGGAGAACTGATCAGGCAAAAGCGGCGCAAAAACAACTCATAGATACTTTTGGCGACGCGGGGGCTTATCAACAAGTTCAAATCTTGTCTCAATGGGGAGAGGTCGATTTGGCGGTTAAAATGATGGAAAAAGCGATTAAATTAAACGACTCGGGCCTTATCCTTGCAAAGGTCGACCCGGCACTTGATCCGCTGAGGTCAAAGACAGAGTTTTCAGATATGCTTGCCGCGCTCGGGTTTTCGGATTAGAGATACTTAGAAGGGGAGAGTTTTTATGAAATTATACGGTATTATAGGCACGACATTGTTTTTAATAATGTCAGGTTGCGCGCACACCAACACAAAGACGACAGACGAGGCAGTGGACAAGCCATCAAGCGAATCCACGAAGCAAGCCTGTACGCCTAAAACTCCGGGATACCCCAAATGCCCAACGGGCGGCGGACTTACCGGGCCTATCGAAAATCAGTGATAAGGTTTATCTAGCGATAATACTGCTAAAGCTCTGATTTTAGACCTAAGGGTTAAGGCTGGGACAAAATGCGGGACGATTATTCGCATCTGGATATTTCGGGCAAACCGCTCGATATATCCAAGCCAAATGCTCTGACACGCGGGTGTACACCCCTGGTTTTCCGTCTTCGCCGCACGTACCGGAGCCCCAACTGACAACGCCAACGACCCTATCATTGCCTATTACGGGCCCGCCGCTATCCCCGTAACAGGTTTTACGGCGCGCATCATGGGCACAAAAAACACTGCTGTCTAAAACATCGTCGCCCCAGCCAGACGTTTCAAGGCATGCGGCATTGGTCAAACGTTGCAGCCCAACCATTCTCAATGTCGATGACGGTTCAAACCCAGCGACAGGTCGCGTTTTACCCCAGCCATAAGTAAAAAGTACGTCATCCGCCAACAAGTCAGCTTCGCCGCGCGCAAGGTCGACAACGCTCACGAGTGAGGGCTTGGCATCGCGGTGTGATGAGCGGTCTTGAATGCTATCGGTATCAGGCCTGGGGTGCACCACACGGGCAGTTTCTCGGCCTGATTTAATGTCCCATATCCTGGCTTTGCCTGCCCGTCCCCATGTGAGTAGCGAGCGGTCTTTATTAAACAAAGACAAGCCTTCAACCGAGGCCCCGTGAAACAAACGTTTTATCGCCCGCCCGGTTTTGGCGTCCCATATCTCAGCCGTTCCATGCTCACTCCAGCTCAATATATACCGCTCATTTTCCGATAGACGCGCTCCGGCTATAGGAAGGCTATGATCAATGGTATAGAGATTGTCGCTCTTCTCAGCCTCCCACACTTGAGTCACACCGCTCGCAAGGCTCGTCATAAATTTGCGGCCCTGATCAAAAAACGAGACGCTTAAATTGAAGTTCGCCTCTTCGAGATATTTTTTGGAGAGGATTTTTCCTGTTTTGACATCCCAGACTTCGATATGCCCAGACATATCCCACCCCAATAACCGATCGCTTTTGTGGTCAAAAATTAAAGATGAAATATTTTGGCCAACAGAAATGTGGCGGCGCAGATCCCCTTGCTTTAAATCCCATATTTTAACGGGTTCATTAAATTGCCATGTCACGAGTGCTTGTTCGTCAGCTACAATCATTGGCGGAAGGCGTGCATCATTTAAACCTTCTGCATCGAGCGTTTTTAAAATCTTGCCATCGCGCATCTGAATAATTGTCATTGAACTATCTGTTGTCACTAAAAGCTTACGCCCTTTATCAAAGCTCATATAAGCTGGGTCGCCTCTCACGTTTGAAACAGATGCCAGTACGGTTTGGCGATTAATATCCCATAATTTTAGATCACCTTCATATGAGGCTGTTACGGCCCGGCCGCGAGCAACAAAATCAATAATATCTACAACGTTGCCATGATCGAGGGCTGCAGCCTTCGTGCCCGTTTTAACGTCCCAAAGCTGCGCAGCGTGGCCCTCTGCGTAAGTCATTAGCCATTTTCCATCCTCTGATAACGCCCAGCCATACGCCTTATCCGTTTGCAGCTTTGCGCCCGCGCGACCGGAAGCCAGATCAAAACTCCATATGCCCTGCTGATCAGCTCCAAATAAAGACCCATTTCTTTCAATTAAACCTTCGCCCATCTCGGCGTTCAAAGTTTCTCTTTGAGCAAGCAGCTTTCCGCTCTCTGTATCCCACGCCTTGAGTTGGCGGTCCGCCCCTACCGTGACAAGCGTGCGCCCATTCCTAAAGACGTAACTTTTCACAACTGCGTTTTCACGCTTAGCTCCATTTCTAATGGGGGAATAGTCTTGGATAATAAGCTTTGCATCCGCCGCCTCAATGCGGACCAGAGCAATATCATTTTCTATATCTGTGCGGTTGAAATTTTCCGGCGTGATTATATCTTTTATCTCGAACGTATCAGATGCCGACTGTGAGATATTATCTACATCAAGCCTAACCCCGTAATGCTCCGGCTTTGCGTTATCAATAAAACAATGCGCGGCGGTCAGGACCCATTCGCGGTCAATCAAAGCACCGCCGCAGGCATGGCGCAGCTCCCACATGGGGCGGTCTTTATAGGTGTCTGTCAAATATTTATCCGTGACAAGCTTTGCCGTTGTCACAAGCTGAACCTGAAAAGGTGCGGCGTAACGCGGAACAGGTACAGATCGAAAAGACGAGACTGGCGGCGTACATCTTTGACCAGCGGCTATTATAGGCTCACAATAACGCCTTGTATCCTCCGCCCTTTTGTCAACTAGTCTTTGGTCTATCGGGAAATAATCCTTTGACTTTATGTCCTTGCCCTCCACCAAAGGTTTTTCAGGCGGTGGGATAAAGTCTGAGTTTGTTTGAGCGCCAGATGTCTCCATCAAAGCGATTGTAAACACAGCTAAAATAAGAAAGTTCTTAGACAAACAAGGCATATGCGCTCCCTAGCAAACAGCTTATCAGATAAAATGCTCCAGCCGTTCACTGATAAAACTGTAACTGACTTGCTCATTCTTGCAAGGCTTCGTAGAGTCATGGGAAATTCGACAAGAGGCTCCTTATGCAAACGCCAAACCGTGACTTGTTTGCCACTGACACCACGCAGTCACACTACAAACTCATCACCCCGCTTATCCATTTAGCGATACTTGACGATGTCTTCATAGGTCATGAGCGGCAGGCAAATGCAGCAAAAAAACGGTATCATTATCTAGGTCAGATCGCGATCCTCTTGGTGGCCGCGAGCGCTATTTTTACTATCGCCGAGGCTTTGATACTCAAAGGTATTCTCAATAATGTCATTCTAAAGTTCGCCGCTGTGACCATGGCCGGAATTGGGATTGTGCTCCAGTGGTATTTGATTGGGACCAAGCAAAAACAAAAATGGATATTAAACCGTTTTGCCGCTGAGCGTCTGCGGAGTTTAAAATTTCAAGCGTTTCAACTAGCGCAGTCTGCAAAAAATACAGATCACCTTGAGACACTGACTCAAACTTTCGTGCAAAAACACCTCGCCAGATTAGAAAATGAAATGAATGCTGGAATTGCTGTTTTAAAAAACTTCT
Organism: uncultured Caulobacterales bacterium; assembly: GCA_964352785.1. GTDB lineage: Bacteria > Pseudomonadota > Alphaproteobacteria > Caulobacterales > Maricaulaceae > JACOMS01. The sequence goes on along the minus strand of CAYGTI010000017.1, from coordinate 42,614 downwards.
CACCCGGCACCGTTATGGAGCCTATGAAGCTGCCTAAGAAAGCCGCTCATGCCGGGATCGCGACAATGGCGCGCGAGGCCTACATGGAACTCAGGGTAGCTTATCAACGCAATTTTGCCCTTGGCGAAGTTGTGGCCTTTTCAGGACGGCGGCGCATTTTCAACTCAACACAGGATATGATTTATTTGGGCGCAGCAGTGTTCGCCTTTATCTCTTTAGGGGTAAAAATCGCAGAACCGGTTTGGACAGGTCTTGATACAGCCTGGATCGACTTTACGGCTGTCACGCTTTTCATTCTTGGGTCGACTGAGGCCATTATGGATAATGCCTTGCTCGAAGAACAATCTCAAACCCGGTACGAGCAATATGTCCGGGACATCGAAGAAGCGTCTCAAACAAAAGACGGGCAGGATATCAGTTTGCCACAATTGGTAACGAATATGGAACGCGTTTGCCTGAACGAACTTGATCTATTTTGCCGGGCCGCTGACCGAATCAGCTATCGCTTCTAAATAAGATGGGTCTTTCAATCATTACATATTTAGACTTTTTAGGCGTTTTCGTCTTCGCGTTGACAGGCGCACTGGCCGCTAACCGCAATGATATGGATATTTTTGGGCACATCGTTCTAGCCATGTTTCCAGCCATCGGCGGCGGCACTTTGCGCGACCTTATCCTCGATGTGCCCGTTTTTTGGCTCGGCGCTCCTGTCTATATTTGGCTCGCCATTTGCGCCGCAATTCTTATATTTACATTTCCGCCGCGCATCGGCAGACGGCTCACCGTACTGGAATGGGCAGATGCTGTAGGTATGGCTCTTTTTTGCGTTTTGGGTGCCTCAAAAACTTACGCACTCACACAAAATATAACGATCAGCGTGGCCATGGGCATTGTCACGGCTGCTGCTGGGGGGATGATCCGGGATATTGTTTGCAACGAAATTCCGCTCATTTTGCAAAAAGAGATTTACGCCACCGCCGCGCTCATCGGCGGGCTCGTCTATTGCCTTGCCGCGCGCTACGGAACGCCGGAAATCACGGCGTTGGCACTTGGCGGAACATGTGCCTTTATTGTCCGTGGATGCGCGCTTTTGTTTGGTTGGTCTTTTCCACGCCGCAAGCCCCGGACATAATCGATTTGATCTATATTTTTACAGCGGTGCTTTTCGGAATCTTGGCGGTCTTGTCATGGATTGATTTAAAGACCTTTCGTCTGCCAAACAATCTGACACTGCCACTTATTCTTATGGGTATTTTGCAATCATGGGTGCTCACCGGCAACATAAAAGCCAGTCTCCTAGGCGCAGCTATTGGTTACGGCGTTTTTGTGCTGATTGAAATCGCATTCAAGAAGCTACGTGGCGTTGACGGCCTTGGACGAGGCGACGCCAAACTGCTGGCTGCGGGCGGAGCATGGTGCGGCTGGTACGGACTGCCGTTCATTGTTTTAATTGCGAGCGGTATGGGACTGGCTGCGCTTATGTTTCCGTCGTTTCGCAAACTCGCCGACGAAGGACGCATTCCCTTTGGGCCATGTCTTGCGCTGGGTATTTTCATGGTTTGGACGGCGGCTTTAATCTCATAAACATTAGCGCAATTCTCGTGAATAGGAAATTGGGCTTTTCTCACTCATTTCCCCATTGCGATCTAAGTACGACTAAACGTGAAATACATTATAAGGCCTGACAGGCCGATAAACCGACGACGGGCGTTACCTTTTCCCACCCCTCCAAAGACGTCAATGTCAACGTTCCCGACTTATAACGCATCCCGTCAGTAATGGCTTGGCTTTGACGTAAGTCCAGTTCCAGCCGTTCTTGACGCGGCGTTCTAAACTCTATTTTTGGCCGTTGACTATGGGCGGACGTGCCCTCTTGTTGATCTATCGTTAGGTTTTCCTCGCCGCTTTCACTGACCCATACGCCCGTTCCCTCTTGCGATTGACTGAACAAAACAAACCGCTTTTGCGCGCTGGCCGTCCAAACGAAAAGCCCGCATTCACCCGCGCCCAACGTGATCGGCGAAAGACGGGTAAGAGCACTCTCTGGCCCTGCGACAACAGACGCAGGGATACTTGGCAAGGTCGTACACCCCGCAGCAAATATAGCGCAAGATAGCGCGCTGTATAGCCATCTTAATACCACCGTCCCGCCTCCAATAATCTGTAGGATGGGCCATTTTTTTGAAATCCAAAAATTGGCAATACCGTATCAATATTTGGGTCTTGTGTGGTGACATCAATCTCAGCCCGGTAGGTTCCAGACGGCCCAATACGAATAATTGCCTGAATATCATTCATATTATCACGCCCGCTAACATTAAGAACCACATCCCCTGCTTCACAGCTTACAGGCCCAGATAAGGCTGGTCCCAGCCACCTCCACACGTCGCGGTTACGCTGCAAAATATCACTTGTGAATGTACCGGACGCCACCTCGCAGCCACTACCAGAAATCATGTCTGAGAGCGTGAGCGAATAGGTTCCCCGTAGACCTGAAAACCGCCGATCAATAGACGTCATACCCAGAACATCGCCCTGCAAAGAGACGGCTATGGACCCTTTGATGCCCGCAGTTCCGGAAAATTGCAAGTACGGCGCGCGCGACTCAAATGACAAAGGCGGCTGTCCTGTAAATAAATTTATCACCGAGACGTATGTATGGATCACGCCGATTTGCGGTATTCCGCTGACGCTACCTTGCCAGACCGTGCCGGACAAAACAGGCTTCGGAGATATGTTTTTTGGCAGGACCAAAGCGCCAATCCATGATAACGGAAAATGCAAAACAAGCCCCATAAGCGCGGAGCAAAAAACCGCTAAAACGGCAAGTTTTTTCATGAAATAGGTGCCAAGGTCACTTGCGCGCTCACAAAGCCGTTCTCACGGCCTGTCATTTGCACACGCTGAATCGCAACATTATGTGAGGCCGTAAGCTCAGTCATAAATCTGTACACGGTCAAACTTTGCGTATTTTCAAACCAAATTTGCAGCCCGTTATTTCCTGATGGCTGCATACGCGCTATGTTAAGCTGTAAACGTATGGCTGTTTGTATCGCGGCGTCGCGGTTGAATGCTTGTAAATTAGACGTGGCAGCCGTGCTAATTTTTGGAAGGCCTAAACGCACAATATCCATATCCCGCTGCGCGTTTGCAACCGCCTGCTCGGCCTCGGCTTTGCGCTCGAAGATAGGTTTGATTCCAAACTGCCAACCCGCGAATAAAATCACAAGTGCGAGAGCCGTCATAACCAATATCCGCTCGCGCGGTGTTCTGTCCGCTAAAAAGGTCATGATCCGCCTCCAACGCTCAAAACCGCATCTCCGATAAGACGCCCGCCCTGCTCGCGCACGCCGCCCGAGCGAAACTCACCCCCCGCCGCACGCACGGATTGTTCAAGCCCGCTCGCACTTTCAAACCGGGGATAGACAAGCCGTAGCGTCAATCTGTTTTGTGCATTGTCAAATTGGAGCGTATCGACGGTAATTCCGTCTGATGTTTCAAGAGCTTTGAACAAAAGGCTCGAGAGCGCGAGAAAGTCAGAGGTTTCCCCGCCAGAGTTCTTTACGGCGCGCGTAACTGACAAGGCTGGATTTGCGGGCGCGGGTTGCCCTGTATAATCAGAATACATTTCGGCGGTTTGCGCCCGTATATAATCTGCTTGCTTAAACACGGCCCGGCTTTGCCCGGCAACAAGCACCAAGGACACAATGCCTACAGCCAACAACAAAGCCGCGACGCGCATCATTTGAGCGGGCTTTAAACTGAAGGCGCTCTTTGGCGCAAATTCATCCGTCATCAAATTCACTGCTGCTTGAGTATTAATTCTGGCCAAAACAGCGTTTGGATGCTCTTCGTCTTGCTCACTATTGGCCCAATCCCGGTCCAGCGCATACCCCAAAGGCCCAGGATGAATGAGGCGATCCGGCAGCAACACAGGCGCATCACTTTGCAGAACGTCAAAGTCAGCGTACACGCCCCCGGGGCGCAAACCCTGCGAGCGCAGCGCAGATAAAATTTCAGACATTTTACTCTTGGTGATCAAGGCGATCCGTTTGTCTTGGCTGGGGCCCAGGACAATGTGTTGATCAGGTAAAGGCAGTGCAATTTGATCTTCGATGGCAAAACTGGCCGCGGCGCGTTGCTCCGCGCCGCTCATCTTAGGTAAGTCGTGCGTTAGCATCCGCACTGACTGCCCCGGCACAACGGCGCTCACGATCTTGGCTCCGAAGTCAGCAAGTTTTGTTTTATCCATGTCATTACCCGCTAGGCCCGCTGCGTCTCCGCAGCGCCAATACCAAGGCCCGGACATATCCTCAGCAAGCCATATATATAGATCATCACTCATGTCGGCGGGGTATCCAATCTGGGGCGCATAGCCTCGTCTCCGAACCCGCGATATATACGGACGGCTGCGCTGCCTTCAATCGAAAATTCATAGGCTGCTCGCCGCCGCGCTTGAAGATATACGATGTCGGCTTCAATACGGATATAGTCTGGCACATATGTCACCACAGCCATCTCGGGTTTTATCGTAAATCCCTCCAAGGCCGGCGCTGCGAGAAACTGTGCCTCGTCAACATATCCACCGGCAGGGCGCTGTGTGACCAGTTGCTGCGCAACCTGCATCCCGTCAACGCCGCCAAGAACGGCCGCCAACAAAGGCATGCCGCGAGGCGTCAACGTATTAATATTGATGCCGCCGGCAGATGTACTGTTGCCGCTTGCCCCGCGCGCGCAAACAAAAGGCCTTAAGGTTTGATATTTCGCCTCTGTCATTGTCTCCAGCGCGCGCAGCTCTGTGATGCTAGCAAACTCCCGATTGGGCGTGCGGTAAGCGGGCTGTCGTCCAAGATAGGTGTAGTCTTCCGCTCCGTCGGGCAAAACCTGACTGTCCACATCTTGCCAATCTATGGCAATTGACGTGAGGCGCGCCGCAGTCGCCGGGTTCCATCCAAGAACGGTTAAAAGCTGCCGAAAGACTTTACGCCCAGGCTCGGTTGAGAGCTGCCTCAAGTCAAAGCACCCTGATCCATCCTGAAGACTTAACGACATCGCGCCGCCCTCATAAGGAAAAATTATTGGATCTGCGTTCAGAATAATCGTGTTGAGTTGTGATCCGTCCAAATTTTTGATCTGATTTGAGAGATAAGTCTGCGCGAATGCCTCTGCGCCCTGAGCATACCAGTCGGCTTGCGCGTAGGCCTGAACATGTCCCGTACGTTTAACTGCAAATCGTACATCTTCGATCAGAGCCACAGCCAACGCTGCCATAAGGCCCATGACGAGCAGGGTCGTGAGAAGGACAGCACCGTCTTCTTTGTTTGAGCGGGTCATAGGCTCAGCTCAAAATGTTGAACCAATCTATCACCATTTTTAAATGCGGCATCCACACTCACAATGTAAGGCAAGGTTTGGGTTTGCCCCGCTTCAACCAAGATATAATCTTGCACAAGGTCAGGTTGGCGCGAATTTGAGGGTTGATCAGTCCCGCCAACACGCAAATGAAATCTTACAGAGACGGCCTCAAGGCCGCTGAGCAGGACACGATCTATGGCCCGCGTTTGAGGCGCAGGATTATCATGCACAAGACTGCGCCGGATAAGATCACCATTTTCAAAGACATAACTCACCCGTTGAAATTCGCTCCGCGCATCAAGTCCTCCTGGGTTGCTGCGTCCCGCCCGGGTGAATTCTATCAAATTATCAACCCCGCCTGACATGACATAGAGTTCGTTACTGCCGTAAGCATCCCGAACAGGCAGCAACCAAAGGTTGGAAAAGTCTGAGCGCATGAGCGCGCGCGCGGAATCAATACGGCTAATATCATCTAGCCATTCATTCATTTGCGCCTTGCCCCGTAGCGTGGAAGTCAGCGCAGTCATGGTCCCAGCGGAGATAAGCGCGAAAATAAACATCGCGATCAGCACTTCAACAAGTGTAAAGCCAGCATCACGGCGCGGCGCGCTCACGGCGTTCCCGCCTGAAAGGCTGTGCGTTCAACAATTATTTGGTCGCGGCTCTTTGCCCGAACTTTGACGGTTAAGCGGTAGAGATCACTCGCATCTGTCTGTGTCGTCTCAACATCATAAATAAATTCACGCGACATCGCAGCAACCTCACCGGAGGTCACTCCGGTTTGCGGAAACGTGCGGCGCGCCATAATCAGCTGATTGTCTGCGACAATACCAGCGAGTGTTTTATCATTGATGGCCGCAACAGCGCGAGCACTTTCCGTGCCGGCGTGGGTCAGGCCAATAATAGCAATAGAGAACACAAGCAGCGCGGCGAGCACTTCTATCAGAGTAAACCCTGCTTGGTTTTTAGGCTTACGCGGCATCACGAAGCTCTCTCCAAAACAACACGTCCATCACCACGACTAATAAGCTCATAGCGTCTTTGCGGCCCCGAAAGCACCAAGGAGAACACAGTTGCTTGGCCGGACGGTTCAAAAATAGCAGCGGGCATTATGTCTTCGGAAAGCTTCACCGGGAGTGCCTCTCTCTCAAACGTCAGACGGACACCCTCGGGTAGAGCTTGCTCTGACTTCACAACCCAAGTGCCGTTTTCAAAAACCATGAGCGCGTAACCATCCTCGGATAAGCCAAGCGCCGAAGGCATGCCTGTCAGTAAACTGGATTGAGACATGGCGTTGGACCCGCGTACTAATTGTTTCGCATAGGTCTCTTCTGCAGGCTTATCGCCGGGCAATGTTAAAACAACAGCGCTGGACACCAGCCCGATAATAACCAAGACAGTTAAAACTTCGACGAGCGTGAATCCCGCCTGTGATATGCGGGCCGCGCGTCTTATTGTTGCCAGCTTACAATGTCTGCGGCTTGTTTTTCACCGCCAGGCTGCCCGTCCGATCCGTATGACATAATATCAAAAACGCCGTTTTCACCTGGATAGACGTAAAGATAAGGACGGCCCCACGGATCATCCGGCAAAAATTTCACGTAGCCACCTTCGCGGTAACGGTCTACATTTTCACTTCCCGCTGGCAATGCCTTTAAGGCCAACAATCCGGCATCAGGGTCGGGATAGTCCAGCATATCCAAACGGTACATCTCGAGAGCTTGCTCGAGCAAACGAATGTCCGCCTTGGCCTTTTGCACCATCGCTTTGTCTTGGCTGGGCAGAACATTGATCACAACGAATGTGGCCAGCAAACCGATAATCACCATAACAACCATGACCTCAACGAGTGTAAAACCCTGATCGCGGAGGGTGTGTTTCTTCTTAAACTTTTTCATAATCATCTCCATAAGACTTAAAATGCCAACGTATTAAGCCGTAAAATCGGTAGAATTATTGCGCCTATAATTAATAGCACGATGACGCCCAAAACGATAATGATGAGCGGTTCCAGTAGGTTCAAAAATATATTTGTTGTATTTTCAAATTCACCTTCAAGGTAATCAGCAGACTTGGCGAACATCTTTCCAACATCGCCGCCCGCCTCGCCGCCCGCCACCATCTGCACAACAAGCGGCGGGAAGACTTTGGTTGCGCGTAAAGCCGCGCTCATAGACGTTCCTTCGCGAATCTTAAGCGACGCGCTTTCTACCGCGTCTCGCATCAAGCTGTTCCGTAGCGTGTGACGCGCGGTCTCCATCGCTGTCAGAGCGGGCGTCCCGCTTTGGATGAGGCCCGCAATAGTGCGGGCAAACCGCGCGGCATTTAGATTTCGAGATAAACGGCCAATTAGCGGGAGCTGCAGAATAAATCTATGCCAACGCCTTTGCACGTGAGGGCGCTTAAGCGCTTGAAATCCGGCAAAGCCTACAACAAAAAGTAATATCAACACAAAAACGCCATACGCCTTCATCCAAGCTGATATTGCAATAACCGCTTTGGTCAACGCGGGTAAATCCTGCCCAAAACTGTCAAATTGCGCGACAACTTTGGGCACCACAAAAACCATCAAAATAGTCACCACGGACAAAGCCACAATTGTTAGAACAATCGGGTAAACTGTTGCTGCAAGGATTTTACCGCGCAATTTTTGCGCCGCTTCCATGTCGCTGGCCAGGCGGTCCATCACATCCGCTAGCCGCCCTGAGGTTTCGCCGGAGGCTACCATTCCGGTGTAAAGCGAAGAGAATGTTTTGGGGTAAAACCGCATAGCGCCTGACAGCCGCTCGCCTTCTAAAACTTTCGCCCGCACATCGAGTAGAACTTGGCGCATGGGCGAGCGCTCAAATTGCAGCGCCGTGACCTTTAAGGCTTCTTCTACCGGCGTGGCCGCATCAATCAAAATAGCGATTTGCCGCGTCGCTTGAGTGACATCTTTGTGGCTGACTTTTCGGTCAAACGACAAGCCCGACACGGTCTTTATTTTGGCCGCTTTAAGGTCAATGGGCGTCAGCGTCTGCGCTCTTAAAATATCGCGAGCCTCTCGGGCCGTAGACGCTGAAACAGACCCGGTGAGGCGCTTACCTGCCGCATCAATGGCTGCATAGTCAAAGGTCTCCATCAGAGATCCCCTAAGCCGCTCTCGGATGTTTTGGAGCGGCACACCCGCAGCACATCCTCAGCGCTGGTGATGCCGGATAAAATATGACCCGCGCCGCTCTCAAGCAGCGTTTTGCGATTTTTAAACGCATAGGACGCCATGTCCACCTCGCGCGCGCCGTCATGAATCATAGCCCGCAAGTGATCATCCATAATCACAATTTCATAAAGCCCGATACGGCCAACATAACCAATATTATGACAGGTCTCGCAACCGGACGCTTTAAAAAATATATCCTCGCCTCGGGCCGATAGCCCTAAATCTTGGCGCTCTCGCGCTGTCGGTGTGTACGGCACTTTACAGCTCTCGCAGAGGCGTCGAACAAGCCTTTGCGCCGCAATCGCCGTGACAGTGGATGCCAATAAAAAGGGCTCAATTCCCATATCCCGCAACCGCGTAATCGCCGCGACGGCTGAGTTGGTGTGAACCGTCGAGAGCACAAGGTGCCCCGTCAAAGAGGCCTGAACCGCAATTTCTGCGGTTTCAGGATCGCGAATTTCGCCTACCATAACGACATCCGGGTCTTGGCGCAGGATAGCCCGCAGTCCAGCCGCAAAACTCATCCCTACGCGGTTATTGACTTGCGTCTGGCCAATCCCGTCAAGCGCATATTCGACCGGGTCTTCGACAGTTAAAATATTGCGTGAGCCATCATTAAGTTTGTTCAGCGCCGCATAAAGTGTTGTGGTTTTACCCGCGCCCGTAGGACCGGACACAAGCAAAATTCCGTTAGGTTTTTGCAGCGCCGCCTCTAGTGCCGCAAGTTCAGACGCTGGCAACCCCAAGTCAGAGAGGTTCATCAGCGAGCTCGTTTTTTCCAATATCCGCATCACAACCCGCTCGCCATATTGTGAGGGTAGCGTAGAGACCCGCACGTCAACAGCGCGCTCGCCCAAGTTCAGCGAGAACCGCCCATCCTGCGGGACACGTTTTTTGGCAATATCGAGTTGCGCCATGACCTTGACCCGGCTGACTAAAACAGATGACAACTTCGAGGAAAGATTGAGCATATCGCGCAACGCGCCATCAATACGAAAGCGCACGGCCAATCGATTTTCATAAGGCTCAATATGAATATCTGAGGCGCGCGTACGAATAGCTTCTTGGAGAATACCGTTGATCAACCGAATGACGGGCGCATCATCTTCGCTATCGAGCAAATCAGATGTGCGCGGTAAATTATCAGCCAGTGCATTTAAATCTTCGGGAGTGCCCATGGCTGTGGCTGCCGTTTCGGTCAGATCACCATGGGCGTAGGTTTTCGCCAGCAGAGCCTCAAAATCAGCCGCACTAACATTCTTAATTGGCAAAGGCATATCGGCCGCCCGGCGGGCCTCTAGCATAGCCGCCAAGGTCGTGTCTTGCCTTCGGATGAGGAGCGCAGCCCCGTTCTGTATAACAGCTATGACGCCGTGCTGCTTGGCAAACCCATAAGACAAGCGCGTCAAAGATATGTCAGCCTGCTCACTCACTTTTTAAAACGTCATCCAGTTTGGATATTTCGCGGCCAGATTGAAGCCTGTCTTGTTGCCGCATATAGTCAAGGCGTTGCTGCGTCAAAGGCTGCGCGTCGGCTTTGGTGCGAATAATCGTCGGTTTCAAAAAGACCATCAAATTTGTCTTTGTACGGGTCGTCGCCTTAGAGCGGAAAAGGTTACCCAGCACAGGCATATCGCCCAGCACAGGCACTTTGTCAGCATTCACCTCCTCGCTATCTTGAATAAGACCGCCGAGCACAATAATTTCGCCGTCATTGGCCAAGACTGTCGTGCCGATCTCGCGCTTATTGGTGACAAAGTCGGACGAGAGGCTGGTGAGCGCGCCGGAAATAGATGAGACTTCTTGCTTGATCTCAAGCCGGATTACATCGCCCTCGCTAATTTGCGGTAGCACTTCAAGTTTTATGCCTACCTCTTGCCGTGAAAAGGTTCGAAACGGATTCGCCAAATCACTGCCAATGCTTTCACCTGTTGTCACAGGAATTTCTTGGCCAACCAAAAATGTCGCCGGAATATTATCAAGCGTGGTGACAAACGGTGTCGAGAGCACATTAGAATTATCATCCGTTTCTACGGCGCGAAGGATGGCAGAAAATAATGTGTCCCCGCTGCGCCCCGCGCCGCCAATCACTGCCCCCTCAAGGCCTAGCAAAGAATTAATGGCGGCTGTTTCCAGGCTGCTTTGCGTTGTCGTGCTCAGGCCCAAATCATCTGCCGCCAAAGCCCCTGTTAACGACAAGACACTGGCAGCTTCTTGGGAGTAATTTGTCCCTAAAAACGGAATAGTGCTGCCATCTACTCCGCCAAGAGCGAATTGAACACCAAGTTCTTTAGCAATATCATCCGAAATTTCGACGATAATAGCCTCGACAAGAACCTGTGGCCGGCGCACGTCAAGCCGCCGAATGAGGCTTTCAAGCGCCTGCTGCGTTTCGCCAGACGCACTGATAACAATTGTGTTGCTGCCGCTCTCAAGCGCAACCGTCGGCTGAGGTTGCCCTTCGCGGGTGTAGGCTGGCAGTAATGTGTTGATCATTTCAACTAAAGGCTCACCATCAGCAAACCGCAACGGTACGACACTGACCGCGCCGCGAGGTGACCCGCCGCCGCTGTCCATTTGCTCTAAAACCGCTTTGAGACGGACCAGTTCTGCGGGCTCACCCTCAAGCAAAAGGCTGTTACTACCCGGCATAGCGATAGCCTTAAAGGATGGCCGCACGCCTCCAAGGGTTTTCATAACCTCTTCAGCATCCAGCGCTGTAATATTCATCAGCTGTACCGTGTCCATAACACGGCCATCTGTATCCATCGCGGCAATAATTTCACGGGCTTTGCGCAAGTTTTCAGGAAAATCTGTGACAACAATAACATCTCCGCCCGGATTAGCCGTTAAGACACCTTGGCTGTGCAGTACGGGCTTTATCAGCTTGGCCACTTCGGCAGCGTCGGCATGGACGAGTTTAATGACCGTTGTAGCAAACTGACCATTGTACCCGGAATTTTTTACAAATGGTGCATCCTGCGCCGCGCCTTGTATCAGCGTAATCCGATATTCGCCCGTTGCCGTGCGCACCAGCGTGTAGCCATGCACCCGCATGACGTCTTTGAAGACCTCAAAAACCTCTCCGGGGCTCAGAGACTGCTCGGACGAGATTGTGACTTTTCCTTGAACCCGGGGATCCACTAGAAAAGTTTTTCCTGTGACCATGGAGACGTCATCAATGAACGCGCGAATATCTGCTTGCTGCATGGTAATCAAATGATCACCTGCTGCGTAAGCCGGGGCTGTGGTCGCCATTAAAAGCACGGCAGCGGTCAGACTTGTTTTGAGAAATTTATTCATTGCGAACCTACTTTCACGGTGATGGAACGCCCGCCGCGGAGAACCGAAACATCCACCCCGGATGTATCGTCCAGCAACGTCATAACCTTCTGAATATCAGGGCGGCCTGTAGTTAAATCGACACGATCAATTCGGGTTAAAATATCGCCATCACGAAGACCATAAGTTGTCAAATTTATAGACCCGTTTCTAGCTGCTATGCGAAACCCCTTCATCTGCCCGTCGGTTATCACAGGTTCTAATCGGACTGCGGATAAAAGGTTTTCAGGTGCCATCATTACTTTTGGCGCGGCGCTACCGCCCATAATTGAGTTTGGCGACGAACCTTCAGGCCTTGCTAGCAAAGTGTTTTTCTGGGCCCGTTCAAACGTGAGCCGCTCAAGGCGTCCCCCAAGAGACAAAACAATATAATGGGGAGTTACAGAATGTAGCGTCACGCCTGAAATAATCTCGTCACCAATACTGTAAGCTTTTTGCAAATTGTCCGGCGTTTGCAAAACAGCGGAACCGTTATCGCCAGAGCGTAGTCCCGTTAATTTGAGGTTGAGGCTCGTTTCTGGGGCGTCTAGTCCCATATCTACAGGTTCAACTTCTTTGCTACGGTTGAACGGATCAAACCCCGGGTTGAAAGCCGTTTTGCGAATTTGCGTTTGTTTCGCAGCCACGACAGTCGAACTCGGCTCCGTCCACAGGCTTTGCGGCGCAACAAAGACAATCACTGTGCGTACACACAAATAAGCAATCAGGAGCACGAGCGCCAACTCTGCCGCTAGGATCAGCCGGCTTGAGCCATATGTCTCGGCTGATTTTCCCATTCACGCTCTTCTTTCAAACTGGCTAGGTTTTGACCTAGTTATAATGTTAAATCTTATTATCACACGGAACAACACCCGCTTTGTATCATTTATGTAACGATTTCATGGCAATTAGTAGGTTTTCGATACAAATATCCCCGGCGGTAGACAAGTTCGCGGCTCACCGCAGACCTCAGATACGATATGCTCTGCTAAAAGCGGTGCAAAGACAAAACCGCGTGACCCTAAAGCTGTCAACGTGAAGATATTTTTGTTTTTTCGCAGCAGCGGCAACGTGCTGGATTGCGTGACCCGAACAGAGGCGCGAGACCCGCCAGCAAGTGGCTCTGCTATCACACCTGTGACTGCCTTGAATTTTTCGATATTTTCAACATCATCACTTTTGGTTACAGCATAAGGGTCGATATCTGTAAGACGTGCATGGCTTGCGCCCAACAGCGCGTAATCCCCCAAAGGGATGGCATATCCGCCGTAAGTCAACACACCGTCAACATCGACTCTCGCAGTTGTCGTGACTTGCCCCCGGCTGTAACGTAGCGGGAAATTCGCCTCTAACCCGAGCGAAGAGATCCCCGCGCCGGCAGCGACGAACACATGGCTTCCTGAGCCGAGGGTGTGCCCATCGGCGTCTTTCACAAAAGTCTTTCCTGAGTGCTGCTCTACGTTTACGGCCTTGCCTAAGATGAATTTTGCGCCAGATCTAAATAACTGACATGTTTTAATAGGGTCGATCACCAATGCTTCAGGAAAATTTAATCCCGGAAGTCCCTTTGGCCCTATCGCAAAGCACATCTGCTCAGGCGGTAAAGACTGATAAATACCTAACCTCTTAAACCGCTCTATGTCTTTATCGGATTTAGCGGCGTGAAAAACACCTTTGGATAATACGGCACCATCTTCGGCGTATGCGCGCAGAGCATATAAATAACTTTCCAAGAAGAAACGGCTTTCCTGGCGGTCCTGTAAGTCCAGCCGAGGTTTAACAATGGCGGCTTTATTTCCGCTTGCCGCTGTGCCGTCATGCGGATCAATTAACGTCGGCACAATGCCGCGCCGCATAAAAGCGCGCGCAAGAGACGCGCCCGCAATGCCGGCGCCAACAATCACTGGGTCAATGTTTGACACCAGCGCGGCAGGCCCCTCAGGAAATACAGCCTCAAGCCTATGGCGCTTGCGTCCAAAACCGTCCTTTTTAGTGACCTCAAAGCCCGCCCGACTTAGCGCTTCGCGCACGCTCCCGGCCACGGTGAATGTCCCAATCCGGGCATCCGGCGCAGACAGGCGCCCAAGTTCGCCGATAACATCTTCTGACCACATATCCGGGTTTTTTGCGGGCGAAAAACCATCTAAAAACCACGCATCCACTTGCCCTTGCAGAGCTTTAAGACCCACGAGAACATCATCATGCAACAGCGTTAAAGTAACATTGGAGTTGATCTGTAATATGTGCGCCCCCTTAACCCGCCCGGGCCAAATTTCAATTAGCCGCTCGGTAAAGTCCGATAATTCCGGCCACGCGCCAAGTGCTCTTTCTAAATCCTGCCCGGAGAAAGGGTATTTCTCGATCGAAATAAAATGCAAATGTCCGTTTAGGGGTTTAGTTTTACTCCACAACCGCCACGCCGCCAAAAAATTTAAGCCAGAACCAAACCCAAGCTCACCAATCACAAAATTTTGACGGCCCTGCCATCTGTCGGGTAGGCCACACGCCGCAAGGTAAACCGCCTCGGTTTCAGCAAGGCCGCCATCCGCGCTAAAATAAATATCATCAAAATCCAGCGCCACAGGCATGCCGGGACGAGACCAATCAAGGCGGGGCGGGTCACAAGCCGTTAAAGGTACAGGTGCAGGCATAGCTCTATTTGCCTCAAGGGTTAATGTGTGTCACTAATCCAATTGTACAATATTTTTCCATAACGCATGTCGATTTTGATAAATTACATTCGTCATATAAGTACAGACCATGAGGTCTGCACCTAGAGAAGGAAAAAACATGCAATATATCTGTCTCATTTACTCTAACGAGCATCAAGGCCCGCAGCCCGGAACACCCGAGTTTAGCGATTACATGCAAGCTTATAATCATTTCACTGAAACGGTTCAAAATGACGGTATTTTTATCGCTGGCGATGCACTCCAGCCGACAACCACTGCGACAACAGTTAGCATGGAAACCGGTAAAGTGGACATTATGGACGGACCCTTTGCAGAAACGAAGGAGCAACTTGGCGGGTACTATCTGCTTGACTGCAAAGATCTCGATGAAGCCGCGCGCTACGCAGCTATGATACCCACAGCCGCCCATGGCCGAATCGAAATTCGGCCCGTTATGACATTTGATTAAGCCGCTTCATGCAGCCCCCAATTAATATTAACACCGCTATTAAAGCCGTTATTCAAGAAGATTGGGGGCGCATACTTGCTTATTTGACACAGCGTTTTGGAGACTTTCAGCTTGCCGAGGACAGTCTTCAAGACGCCGTTGAAAGGGCTTTAAAGCGCTGGCCTGAAACCGGGATACCCGCCTCCCCCGCCGCATGGCTTGTGACGGTCGCGTGCAACAAAGCGGTAGATAGCCTCAGGCGACAGAAAACATTTCTTCAGAAACAAAATGATATTCAAGCTGCATGGGACACGCCGTGCCAACAAGAAAACATGCTGATTGGGGTTATTCCAGATAAACGCCTGGAAATGATGTTCACATGTTGCCACCCTGCATTGCCCGAAAAAACAAGAATAGCTCTTACGCTGCGAACGCTTGGCGGGTTAACCACAGAGGACATCGCAGCGGCCTTTTTAGATAAACCCGCAACCATGGCCCAAAGGCTGGCACGCGCAAAGACAAAAATTAGGCTTGCAGGAATTCCTTACCAAGTACCACACTATGACGATTTACCGGAGCGCCTAGTCGGAATACTTGCCGTCGTGTATTTAATTTTTAACGAGGGTTATTCAGCCTCATCCAGTGATTCCCAGCAGCGCATAAGCTTGATTGATGAAGCCATCAGATTAGCGCGAATTCTGAGCGGCCTTATGCCTGATGAAACCGAAGTTTCAGGACTTCTAGCACTGATGTTATTGCATGAGGCTCGCCGAGAGGCTCGTTTGGATCCTCTCGGGAACATTATTTCTTTGGAGCTGCAGAACCGCAAATTATGGAATAAATACAAGATCGAAGAAGGCCGACAGATACTTAAGTCAGCCTTAGAAAAACAACGTGTCGGTCCATATCAAGTGCAGTCAGCAATTAGCGCGCTCCATGTCGAAGCCCATTCATGGGAAGACACAGATTGGCCGCAAATACTAGCTTTGTATAATTTACTTTATCAAATGAGGCCAACGCCTGTCATTAAGCTCAACCAAGCCGTTGCAACATCCTATGCACAATCACCTCAAGCTGGATTGAAAGTTCTCGACCAAATACCTGTCGCAGCACTCTCAAAGTATCAGCCATATTTTGCCGCAAAAGCTGATCTGCTGCTGAGGGTAGGCCGTATTGATCCAGCGAAAGCGAATTTTTTGCACGCAATTGACTTATCTACCAATAAGAATGAGAAACTGTTCTTAAAAGGCCGTTTGGAAGACATTTTATCGTAATGACTCAGAATAGATTGCAGCACTCAGTATGACCTCTGCTGAACTTGAAACAGGCTGGCTGTCTTTACGTCATTGGGTGCAACGTTGCGTGTTGCCGTCGGTGCTAACCCTCATTGGACTACTTTTAAGTCTGCCCATAATTCTTAAAGATAACACTTACCAAACAGAGACGAGTGTTGTTTTTACTTTTTTCACCGTTTACTTTGTCCTTATACGGGGAGGTCATCTCATTATGATCCGCTCGATGCATTTCGATTTGCGTAAAACATACGGAAAAACCTACGAAGCCCGGCTCGCAAAACTACCAAGAGATTTACGCCGGGTAAATCTAGGCTTCACGCTCACGCGCATCAAACGCGATCTTATTCATAACTCTAGGCCTTAGAACGGTCTTTTAAGGACCAAACGACAAGACCAGCCACACTAAGACCAAACCCGATCAGCCCGGCGGCGGTGAACGTTAAAAATTTCAAAAATGTCATTACGCCCGCAAAGGCGCCCATTAATTCTGAGCCCGTGACAAGCGTTAAAGCCAGAAAGCTATCCTCGGCAAAGTCGGTGAGGAGAAACGCGATGGGCAAAACAAATAACAATGTCCAGACAGGCCTGATAAAAGCAAGCCGCCGCACACCAAATCCTATCAGGGCCTCAAATACAAGCGCCCATAAAATCATGTAAGGAATGTCAAATATGAGAGAAATAAACTTAGCGCGGCGGCCATCAGAATTTAGCTGCTCAAGCGTCTCTACAGCGTAGTTGCCCGTGTAAAACCCTTGCTCCTCAAGCGGCATCCCGGGCGCGAGGTCGGATAGGGCTGAGTAAGGCCCAGATGTAGTAAACCAGAGAGAGTAGGCAAGTGTTACTGCCAAGAGCGCCAGAATTTTCCAGCTCGTAAATCTATGAAAAGGTGATGTTGAATAATCCATCACCGCAAAATGACGCTCTTTTACGGATTTGTCAAAGTACGAGCCGTTCGTGACAATAAATCGTTATTACAGCCTTCGTAGCTTAAGCGTGTTCGCCAACCCACTCGGCTAGCTTTCGTTTGGTCATCGCGCCGACCTTGGTCGCGACGACTTGTCCGTCTTTGAAGATCATCATAGTCGGAATGCCGCGGACATGGAATTTCGCCGCTGTTTCAGGGTCTTCTTCAATATTGATCTTCGCAACTTTCATCTTGCCTGTAAACTCTTCGGAAATCTCTTCGAGTGCGGGCGCAATCTGTTTACATGGCGCGCAATACCCCGCCCAAAAATCTACTAATACCGGTGTATCGGAACCAATAACATCGTCTTTAAAGCTATCATCTGTGACTTTAACGCTGGCCATATTCTTCTCCTGTATGTCATTTCAATATTAAGTAGGAAGCCCTGCAATCAGCGTCAAGGCATGGTCGAGCCGTTTTGCATCAAGAATCATCATGCGCGGCACATCCGTCCACAGTAGACCGCATATAACCTCTCTGCCCGGATAAATCTCCCGTGCGAGCTCCCGGTAAGCGGCCATTTGTCCCCAGTATAGGTCCGCAACGGCCTCTTGTGTTTGCGGCGGCGGTCTGTTGGATTTGTAATCGACAATGAAAACCTTGTCATCCGTCATGGCCAGCCGGTCAATTTGTGCGTTCAGATAAAGACCTTTAGGTAAACGCCCGCCGCGGCCCGCCAAAGAAACTTCGGCCTGACTGCCTGGACCAAAAATAGCCGCATAGTCTGGGTGATCGATAACAGCAAAAACTTCTTTTATAATTTGGTCGCGATCATCTTGGGACACATGTTGGTAGCTCTCCAAAAAAGCTCCCGCCGCGCTTTTGCGTATTTTGGGCTCTAAGCTGGGCAGAGTTTCAAGCAATTTGTGAATAATATTGCCCCGCCGAAAACGGTCAGGCCCCCCGCTTATGGGCGAGCGAACGGGCGCACCGGCCCCGGGCAGCGGCACTAAGAGATGAGAGGGCGTCACCTGTCTGCGCCGGAGGCTTTGGCGAGGGGCCGCATCATGCGCCCAGTCTGGAACTCTTACCGTCTTACCTGCCTCACATTGAACCCCTTTATCGGGGTTTTGCGGATCAATGCCGTAGCGCAGCATTGGCCCTACATCAAACCGAGGTTCGCCCTCAACCGCCCCAAGCCCGATCATCGCAGTATGAACCTCCTGATACCAAGAGCCGTCGCTATAGCCTTTGCCATTAGGATGCCCGCTTTCAAATCCGCACACAATCAGCCGCGATTCTGCCCGGGTCATCGCCACGTAAAGTAGCCGCATATATTCTTCTTTTTCTCGCGCAAAGACCGCATCCCTCATAGGGATGAGAGCTGTCGGGGTTGCGTCCTTGGACGGTATATAAGCAAAACCATTCTCAACGGACACAATCCCGGAGCCGCTGCGGCTTGTTGGTGTTTGCGTCGTATCGGGTAAAAACACGACGGGCGCTTCAAGACCTTTTGCGCCGTGAACGGTCATAACGCGCACGTCGCCGCTCCCAGAATCCATCTCGCGTTTTATGTCTTGAGAATCTCCTATAAAGGATTGCAAGAAGAGCTGCAAAGACGGAGCCCCGCGCCTCTGGTGAGAGAGCGCCCGCGCCAAGAAGGCCTCAAGTGCATCTTTGGCTTCAATGCCGAGGCGGGTGTACATTTTCTTTAACACGCTCGCCTCTAAGCCAAAGCGCATGTCCAAAACACGCGCATAAAACTCATAGGGTGCATATTGGCGGGCGTATTTGCAGATTATCGACAGGTTTTCAGCCGCGCACCGGGCTTGCCCAAGCTCACTAGACTGGAGCGCCGCCCACAAAGACTGACCTTCCCTACGCTTTGCGACGTCGAAAAGCATATCCTCATCAAATCCAATGATGGGACTTTTCAAGACCTCGGCTAATGATAAATCATCCTGCGGGAGTAAAACGAAGCGGGTTAA
Organism: uncultured Caulobacterales bacterium; assembly: GCA_964352785.1. Lineage (GTDB taxonomy): Bacteria > Pseudomonadota > Alphaproteobacteria > Caulobacterales > Maricaulaceae > JACOMS01. The sequence continues at coordinate 23,432 of CAYGTI010000017.1, read as the reverse complement.
AGCCAGCATATCTTTTACCGCCACAGACTCCTTGAGCACAAGACGGTCAGCGCCTGCAACAGGCACGCCTATCATTTTCATATTGCGAATAACGGCATCAAAAAAATCGTTACGGCGGCGCACAAGAATTAAAATATCCTCAGGCTGCATGGCGCGCGTTACTTTAAGGTTTCGATCAAAAATGGGTTCACCCTGATCAAGCCAAGTTTTAATTTGCTGAGCAATTTCAACAGCAAGACGTTCGCGCGGGCTCGATTGCGACGGCGCGTCCACAGGCCTTGTATCCCACGCTTTTTCTTGGGGCGGTGCATCAGGCCTTGGCGCAAGCGGCCATAACTCAACAAGCCCTCTGTCACAACGAAATGCACTGTGCGTCACACTGTCAGACGCTATATCTACAGTCTCTGGATCAAACATACGGGTCATGCCGCGCTGATCATTAAACACCCCGTCAACGACACGCAGAACATCAGGAGCCGAGCGAAATGACATGCGCATGCGGATAGACGCAGCCTTATCTTCGGATACATACATGCGAATTTTTTCGATGAACTTTTCAGGCCGCGCACCTTGAAAAGAATAAATGGATTGTTTTTCATCGCCGACGGCAAAAAATGTCTTAACCTGATCATGCGGCCAATCCGGATCCGGCGCAGTGAACCCGTCTTTTAACGCGTCAATAATTTGCCACTGATCCGGGGCCGTATCTTGTGCCTCGTCAACTAAAATATGCCCGATACCGCCATCCAGCTTGTAACGCACCCATTCGGCAACTTCGCTGCGCATAAGTAAATTCCGCACAAGTAAAACTTGATCATTGAAATCTAGCCAACGCCGCGCTCGCTTAGCTTGCTCATACCTTCGTGCATAATCTTGGGCCAGGATGTAAACCGCTCGGGTCATGTCGAGGCATGTGATAGACAGTAAGTCCTCGCAAACTTTCAAAACGCGCTGCGCCTCGGGCGTAGCAGCGAGCTTACTTGTTCCAAAAAATGTTTGCGCGTCGTCAGGCGCACTTAAAGTGACAACGGATTTTCTTAATGTACCTTTCTGCGTTAAAAAGATATTTGAATAAGTCTCGAAGGCGCCGGCCAAATCAGGCTCGGTTATAGCCCCTAAAATTAAGTTTGCTTTTGTTTGATCATTCGCGTTTGCGCTCTGCCGTAGTGACGTTGCTGCAGATTTTATTATATCTCTTATTTCATGGTTCCATGTATTTATATACAAATGCTCAAGGCTTGTAGACATATCAATGCCAAGTAAGCCTGCAAGGCCGCTAATTCCCCCGCCTTTCTCCCAGTTTTTGATGGCATCTCCGCTGCTTGCCATCCAGCGAAACAGGACATCCAGTGACATGTCGGCTTTCTCACGCGCCAAAAGGCGCAGAGCCACCGCCAGATCGCTATCGCTATCAACATACGCCGCCGCATAAATATCCTCCTCGGTTTGCGCACGAAGTAAGGCACTGTCTGCGTCCTCCATGGGCTCAAAACCCGGCATAATCCCCGCTTCAATAGGGAACCGTGATAACACGCGCTCGCAAAACGCATGAATTGTTTGAACTTTTAAGCCGTCAGGCGTCTCCAGTGCGCGAGCGAATAATTGCCGTGCCTGCCCCAACCTGTCATCTGCCCGCTTTGTGTTCTCTCCCAGTAATTGATCCAAGGCCGCATTCAAATCACGGTCATCCATAACTGACCAAAGGCCCAAAGTATCAAACAGTCGCGTTTGCATTTCACTCGCGGCGGCTTTCGTATAGGTCAAACAAAGAATTTTATCCGGGTCAGCGCCGCCGAGCAAAAGCCGCGAAACCCGCTCGACCAAAACCTTAGTCTTCCCAGACCCCGCATTTGCAGAGGCTAGGCGCGTAGCACGTGGATCCGCCGCCATGCGTTGATAGTGGCTGGCTTCCTCAATATCCAGGCGTATGTCTGTCACGCTCCTTGCCCATCATCGCCGAGCTGCGCCCACTCACCGCGCCGAGCTAAATCGTCATAGTCGCCATAATCATTTGTATATTGCAGCCGCGGCTGAGACACATAGGCGGTCTCTTTTTTATCAAACGCGCGCACAAGCTGCTTTAAGTCCGCCAGCGCTTCGTCTTGATAATCCTGCGCGCTCCAACCTTTTGAATCTTCGTTTGACGCAATAACTTTTGGGGCCGTGCCGCCGCCAGCACCTTTGACGCGGACATATAATAACTCCGCCGTATAACCCGCCGGCACATTGTCAAAGGCACCACGCGATAACATCAACGCCGTTAAAGGTAGCTGCGGATCAAAGCCAGCTTGGATCACTTTTTCAGTAGAAGGCGCGCCGGTTTTATAATCCAGAACCGCATAACCTTCAGCGCTTTTCTCGATTAAATCCGCCAGACTTGACACCGTAAAATCGACTTCGGATAGATCAAGACGCCCATAACTTTCAGCTTTAAAAAATGCCCACCCCTGCGCTCGCCTCTCTTTCATAAATATTGTCATATCTTGGGCAGCGCGCGCGAGCCGTACGCGCTCTTTGGCGAGGTGATGCTCTGAAAAGCCCGCCGCTATGAGTGCATCTTCGAAGGCGCGGGCGAGTTGTCGGGGCGCGTCTTGCGGTAAATCCGCTGGAAAGGCCTTGGTAAAAACCTCTAGGCCTTTATGAACAGCGCTGCCATATTCTCTCGGCCCGACCACCTCATCAAGTTCGCGCAGAGGCTCAAGACCTAAAATCTTTTTGGCGTAAATCGCATAGGGGTCGCGCACCCATGTTCGAATTTGAGTCACGGAGAGTTTACGCCCGCTCGGCCAGCGCTCCTCTACAGGGGGCATCGGCGCAGGGCGAACTGCCGGGCGTACCTTATCAGCGGGTACATGATCCAAAGCCCTTGCCCATTCCAGATAGGGGTGTTTCGCTTCAAGGTGATTGCCGTTTACTCCCATCGCGCCGCGAACAAGTGTCTGCAACCGCCAAAGCCAGCGCGAGGCCACGCGTGGGCCATCATCTGCGCGTTTTGACCGCGTTAGAAAAACGTCGCGGTGAGCAGCAAGCTCAGCAAAATCGTGCGCGGCCAAACCATAACGGCGTTCCGGCAGTGAAAGCCCAAGTGCAGAGCGCATACCCCGAGACAGAAACGGCTGGGCGGGAAGCCCCGCTGGCCAAACACCTTCGTTCAAGCCGCCGAGAATAATCCGGTCAGCACTCAGCATACGGGCCTCAAGTGGTCCTAATATTTGCAATCGCGGATGCATCCCAAAACGGGCTCTAACAACACGCCCGCGCATCAGCGTCCCGACGAGACGCGCGAAATCGCCTAAAGTCATAACGCCTAAATCACCCCCAAAACCGATAAGCTCTTCCAGCATAGACGCGGCACTTTCACCTGCGTCCCCAGCCCATAAAACAGCCGCGCCGGAGAGCTTATCAGTGGCAGCAACACTCTCTAATGTAATTGCGAGCGTCCGAGCCCATTCTGAAGCCGATTGCGCCTCAGCCTTGTCGCACAAGAACTGAAGTCTTTCATGAACGTGTTCTAGAACATTACACTCAAAATTATTTTTTGGACGCGCACCACGAAAATACTTTATTTCGTCTAAGGCCCAGTCACGCCTTAAATCTCCGGGCTTTCGTCCGATACTGCAAAGCGGGTGCTTACACATTGCGGCCAAGTCCACAGGGTTTTGCGGGTCTTGCGCAAGCCGTAAAATTACTGACAGAAAACTCCCAAGTGAAGTTTCCTCAAGCGGTTCACCTTGAGAGTAATCGACCTCAATATCCCAGCGGCGCAAACGCGCTTTGACCCGCCGCGCCAAAGCCGGGTCGGGCGTGACCAAAGCCGCCGTAGCATCTTCCGTCTCAAGGGCCTCGCGCATCATCAGCGCGATGGCCAAAGCTTCTTCATCATCTGTATTGGCTTCAACAACGCATAGACCTTTGAGCGCGGCACCAAAGATATCGCCCGAACTGTCATAATCCCTTAGCCGCGCAATGCGGCCCGGCCAGTCTGCTGTAGCGTCCACCGGAACGAGGCTTTCAGAGATCACGCGCCTACGCGCCCTCAGTCCTTGCGGCTCAGGCGCATGAGTCCACTCATCAACGGCGCCTCGGTTAACACCAATAATCTTGAGTAGGTTTTTCAATGAGTTCTGGGGATGTTCAGCACCCACTTGATCCCATGAGCTTTCAGGTAGTGATGTATCCAATCCCGGCAAGACAATAAGCCCGCCGGGCATATTCGCAACGCAGCGCATTAGGCGCGCTGACGCCCCTAGGGTTCCCGTCGACCCGGCAATGATCACCGGATGATCGGGCGGCGTGTCCGTCCAAAGCGCCGTAAGCGCGTTGAGCAAAGCGACTCGCCTTGCCATCGGCTCCATCAAGCCTTGCTCTGACACATAAGCCGGCCAAAACTCCTGAATGATTTTGTAAAGCGTCGCCGCGTTTTGGAAATGCCGCGCCGCAAAATCTTCAATCTCTTTAAGTTGACTGACATCAGACAGGTTGACCTCTTCCAAGGCGGCGTCGTCTAAAATGGCTATCAGAGGATCTGTCAGCGCGAGCATCCCCGCCGGGTCAATGGGAAGGTCAGTAATAGAGCTGTGATAACGGGCGACAATACGCGCCAGCGCAAACCGCCTTTGCGCGGGCGGCATGGCGGGACGCACAAGGCCCGTCAAATATCCCGGTTCAAACGGGGGTTCCTCGGGATCAATATCAGCCAGCGTCCGCATACGCGGCAAAAGACTCGCGCTTTGCTCGCCGACAAACGCCTCTCCAAGCTGGCGAACCGCCCGGCGTGTTGGCAGCAAGATTAAAGCTTGAGAAAATTCTGCCCCCAACCTCTCCCGCAAACCTGCCGCTAGCGCAGGTAAAAAAGGCACCCCAGAAGGCATGGTATAAATACTGGGCTTACCCATCAATATTATCACGTTTTAGCCGAACCTCGGCCTCATCCCGGGCGCTAGGGTCGCCAACATGCATCCAAAATCCATTTAAGACGCAGCCAAACGCACGGCCAGCGTTAAGAGATATGTCCCAAACTTTGTTTCTTGAAAACGGCTCAGGGGCGAAATTTCTGAGCGGCGCTAAGCTGGCAATTTGTACGCCCGCATAAACAAAGTTTGACGTTTCGTTCTCGCGCCGGGAAATTCGGCCAATGGCTGATACATCAAAATCGCCCGCTCCCGGATACCCTAACGTTTGATCCCGGCTCGCCAAAAGCAGTAGGTCATCCATATGGTTAGGGTCCCACATCTCGATTAATGAGCTTAACGCGGGCAGGTTTTCCTGCCAAATTGCATCGATATTACAAATAAAGACCGGATCATGACCAAGCAAGGGTAAGGCTTTAACAACCCCTCCCCCAGTCTCCAGCAGCGCCGCACGCTCATCCGATATGATGATTTCAGGATATCCCGTGCGCGCGTTCAAGTGCGCTTCAAGATGATCTGCGTGGGCATGGATATTAACGACCGCACGCGTGACACCAACCTGCGCCAAACGGTCCAGCATATGATCAATCAAAGGTTTGCCATCAACCATAACCATCGCTTTGGAGCGGTCATCCGTGAGCGGGCGCATGCGCGTCCCATGCCCTGCTGCGAGCACCATAGCGGTTGTGATTTTGGGCGGCGCTTTCAAAACTTGCGGGACATATTTTTCAACCCATTGCCGCAAGTCTGACAAGGCAGGGTGCGCAAGGTCAGATACAAAAAGTTTAGCAACGCGCGGCATTAAATCACGGTAATGAGGCTTACCATCGCGCTTTGCCAAGCGAACGAAAATGCCTAAAATTTTAGCATTTCTTTGCGCACCCATGACAGCGTATGCGGCTTTGAAGGTCTCATCATAATCAAGGCCGGCTTTTGCGCAAAAACGTGCAATCATTTCCTTATGTAGGTTTTGCGATACGTCCCGGCGCGCATCTTCGAGCAGAGACACAAGATCATAAGCCGGATGGGCAAACAGACCATCCTGAAAGTCTATCAAACCCACGCGGGCCACGCCCTGCCGCGCCGGAAGCCAAAACAAATTCTCGGCGTGAAAGTCGCGCAGCGCAAGTCCCGGAGCGTGAGCGCTTAAGATTGAGAAAAGCCTGGCCCATATTATGTGCCATTCGTTAAGGGCCTCTTTGGATAGGTTGCCCCCGACATCCGGTACAAACCAGTCTAGGAACAAATCAGCCTCTGCTTGCAAGGCCGCGTTATCATAGCTGCGAACACGCCACGGTTCGCCATATTCATCAAATATGTCTGGAAAGCTTGATCGATAAATGGCTGCCAGCGTGTCAACTGCAGCCACATAAAGGTCTCGTTCTTGCGCCGGGTTTCTCGCAATCACTCTGGCAAACAAATCATCGCCCAAATCTTCAAGAAGCATTAAACCTTTTTGGTGATCGGCGGCGATGATTCTTGGCGCTGAAAACCCCCGGCGGCTTAACTCTCGCGCTATCGCTGAAAAACTCTCGAGGTTTGGGCCCGCAAGCCTTGCAACTGCGTTGTAGCCGAGCGCCCGGCGCTCAGACACAGTTGCTCCTTCTGGTTCGCACGGGGCTTCTACGCCCCTAGGCGCGTCCATCAATACAGCTCTATCGCCGTCCAAACTCAGGCGCTCATATCGCCTTGTCGATGCATCGCCCGGCACGGGGTTACGCTCCGCATGCCCCCAGTCTGCGGCCTCTAGGAAAGACTGAATATATGCTTTACGTGTCAAAGGCGCCGTCCTCCCAGCCAGTTAAGTCCGCCCGGCGGCCTTTACCTTCAAAGGCTATATTCACGCGAAAGGCCTCCACGGGCAATACATCGCCGAGCTTATCCGGCCACTCAATTAAACAAATAGCCTCATCAAAGGCTTCAATGAGACCAAGCTCAAAGGCATCCTCGGGGCGCTCAAGACGGTACATGTCACAATGCCAAAGCTCCGCATCGGGGCCGTCATATATCTGCACAAGCGTGTAAGTTGGCGACGGAATTTCATCTACATCACAGAGCGTTTTTATCACCCCTCGCGCGAGCGTTGTTTTCCCTGCGCCAAGATCACCGTTCAAAGCCACCACATGACCGGCACTTAACGTCTGTGCAAGCCGGGCCCCGAGGGCCAATGTCGCGGTTTCGTCTGCCAAATAAAGGGATTGCATACGCCGTGATACGCACTTGCAAAATGAATGCAACGCCTTACATACGGATTGGATAAAACTTAGGAGTGATCATGCCAAAAATCATATATATCGACCATGACGGGACGTCCCGCGACGTCGAGGCCAAAAACGGAACCTCCATTATGGAAGCTGCCGTTCAAAATATGATTCCTGGTATTGACGCAGATTGCGGCGGAGCTTGCGCTTGCGCAACATGCCACGTCTATGTCGGCGAAACTTGGCTCGGCAAGTTAAAAGACAAAGACGACATGGAAGACAGCATGCTGGACTTCGCCGAAGACGTGAAGGACAACTCCCGTCTGTCTTGTCAAATACTTATGTCTGATGATCTTGACGGCATTACAGTTTCGACGCCTGAAAGCCAATAGAGATTAGACCTAGCGTCTAACTCGCGGCAAAGTCAAATTCCGGATGCGCCTGCGTTGTCGCGGCTTCCTTGGGCAGATAAATCGTAACATGTGTGCCTTCGCCCTCTTCAGATTCGAGATCGACCCAACCGCCGTGCTGCTCAACAAATTTTTGCACTAGCGATAGACCCAAGCCAGCCCCACCACGGGTTGACTTGAAACTCTCAAAGACTTGAGGTTGTTTGTCTGATGGAATGCCAACACCGTCGTCCTTGACCCAAATTGTCACGCCGCCATTTTTGCCGCGCCGAGCGCCGAGCTCAATCACATCTCCAGGCTTGGTAAAGCGCACAGCATTTGAGAGAAGGTTATAAACAACCTGTTTGAGCCGTTGTTCATCCGCACGGATAATGCCGACGTCTTCGGGGCAATCTAGCACCAGAGACTTCTTCGTATCTTCAGCTTTGGTCGCCACATAATCGAGGGATTGCTCGAGCAATGCACGAACATCTACATCTCCTAAATCCAAATCTAAGACATTTGCATCAATCGCAGCTATGTCGAGTATATCCGCAATGGTTTTCGCAAGCTCATCTGAAGCGCTTTGAATAGCAAAAATATATTCGCTTTGCTTATCGTTAAGCTCCCCCGCGCCTTGGTTTTGCAAAAAGTCTGCATAGCCTGAAATCGTCGTGAGCGGTGTGCGCAGCTGATAGCTCACATGGCCTACAAATTCTGATTTAAGCCGATCGGCTGTTGCCAGAGCCTCAGCACGTTCGATCAAAGCCGCCTCTGTGCGCCGCGCGCTTGTCACATCGTCCCAGGCCACCAAGGTGGCCCCGTCAGGCAAAGGCCGCGAGAGCCATGTTAGCATTGAGTCATCAGAGCGGTTAATCTCTCCGTCCACATGTAAGCGCACCTCGGGATTCGGATCTGTCGTCCGGGCTTTAAGTTCCGACCAGAACATACGGTCGTGATAAAGCGGCAAGCATTTTTCAATCAACCTGGCAAAAGGCGGGTTATCTTTGGTATCTTCGTCTGACAAATTCCACAGCTTGGCAAACGCTGTATTTGAGAGTTTAAGGCGGCCATCCGGACCAAAGACAGCGATTCCCTCACTCAACTTGTCGAGCGTTGCTGTTTGCACATTGATTAACGTATTAAACTGACTTTGAAGCGTCACAGAATTAGTGATATCGCTGAACAGAAGCGAAATTCCACCTTGTGGATCGCGCATGCGCGCCAGACGCAAATTGGTTCCGTCGGCCAGCGTCCAAATTTCGTCTGGCACCTCATCAGGCCAATCCGTATAATAGCTTAGTTCGCGTTGCTTCCAGTCACTATAATCCGGCTCTTGTGGCAAACGGCTTTTCTCACGCAAGTGATCCAGCCATTCAGAGTGGCTATGCCGGTTCTTAAACCACCCCTCGTCAAGTTTGAAAAGATTTGCAAAGGCCGTATTATGAAAGCCCATACGCTGGTCACCGCCAAAAATTACAATGGCTTCATCCATATTATTTAGCATTTCGTCATGAGCGCGGATATGACGCGTCAGCGTCTCTTTAAGAGCCGCTGTTTCCGTCGCGTCCATGGCCATCCCAACAACGCCGCCAGAAATGGGAAACATTGTAATCATTGCAGGCTTTCGGCGCCCGTCAATAATGACGTTTCTAATGGTCTCGATTGGCTTATAACTGGATAGCACACCCCGCGCATCTTCAGCCGCATGACTGTCGAGCTGAATTTGTTGCCCTAGAACTTCCGCATCAGACTCGGCCCCGACGGCATCCACATAGGCGGGATTAACCCAAACAACTCGGCCAGCGCCGGAGGTCCTCCAAACGGGAAAAGGCGCACGAGTCAGCATATCTATAAACCCAACCGGGTCTTGAGCCGCAAGATCCTTTTGACTCTCAAAACGGCTGATTGCAGTACGCTCATCTTCACCCCGGATAGAGGCGTCTTCGAGCCAAAGAACGACTTGGCGTCCAGCGACCCGGCCATCTGCTTCTATGACATTACCCCCGGGCAGCACGATCGAGATCGAAAAGGGTTCCCCTTTTCGGCGCAATAGCCCAAGATGGGTTCGCAGGGTCAACATTTCATCATCATTGCTGATCGTATCCATATCCCCCAAGCCGCCTAAAATACTCCGGGCCACATCGCGTGATTTTCCGGGCTCCGCGAACCTTTGCATTGAGGCCATAGCCGCAGGTGAGCCATAAATTTTTGGTTGCCCCCAATCAGATTCAGGATCTGGGATTTTTTCTTCCCATATCATAATCAATCCGGGATAGGCTCCAAATATAGAATCCATTCGTGAGAGTTTTTGCTCGAGCTCGGTATATTTTTCACTCAAACCGTTGGAGGTGCCGGACTCAGTTGAGGAACGCTGCATAACCGACCGAAGCGCGAAAAGGCCAGCCAAAAGAGCGACAGCCAGAGAGATAGCGACGATAAGGAAGTCAAACATTTCAGGTATTTCTGAAAACATAAGTGTAAATTCCGAATAACCTATAAAATTAATTATTTACAGACTTACAGTGAACTTAAAAAATAGAAAAGAGGCAATGTCGCCTAGCTATCCGCCAAGGCTGACTGTTCCAAACCTGTAGCGGATTAAAACACGGCAATTTCGAAGGGCTCCACCTTTTGGCGGCTCGAACCGCCATTTCTTGACGGCATTTCGCGCATTAGCTCCGAATAAGCCATCAGGTAACACTCTCTCTATATTTACATTCTCGGCGGACCCTGCCTCGTTAACATCCAACCGAATTATCACCCAACCTTGGCGACCCGAATTAAAAGCCCGCCTAGGGTATTCAGGCAAATCAAGAACCCGTGCAGCCAGCCTTTCTCCGCCCAAGCAGTCATCCGGGTTAGAATAACCTTTAACCCAAGGGTCGGGCGGGTACTCGCTTTGCGGTACGAATGTGTCTTTCGTGGCGCACGCTATCAAAGTCAATAAAGTAAGCCCAAGAAAAATATAAAGAGGCGCTTTCATTGAGCTTCTCCAAACCGCGAGGACACTAGTGCTGCTAAGGCTTCAACAGCCTCTTTTGCCTGAACGCCTGTGGCCGTGATCGTAATGTCCTCGCCATAAGCGGAACCCAAAAGCAAAAGCTCCATCACTGAATCGGCAATAACCGTTTCCGCGCACACATCATTGTGGCTTATAACGTGAACCTCGGCATCATATTGCATGGCGCAGGACACAAATTTATTAGAGGCTCTTGCATGCAGCCCGCGCTCATTTACGAGTGTCACCCTGATACTAACGGGAGTCGCCATATAGCCTAAGTATCGCCAGCTAAAATTTCTGAGGCAATCGCAATATATCGCTGCCCCGCTTCTTTACCTTTTATCGCAGCTGTCGGCAAGTCAACATCGTATCGAGCCTCAGCCACTTTAATCAGCATTGGAAGATTTGCTCCGGCAATAACTTCGACCCGGCCCTCATCGAGTAAAGATATAGCTAAATTTGAAGGTGTTCCGCCAAACATATCGGTCAAAACCAGAACGCCCTTCCCGTTATTGACGGTTTCAATCGCCATACGAATATCTTCGCGGCGGCGCTCCATATCATCATCGGGCCCAATACACACCGTAACCATGTGCTCTTGCTCACCGACCACATGTTCCATGGCATGCCGAAGCTCAATAGCGAGTCGGCCATGCGTAACAATAACAAGTCCAATCATTCAAAGTCCTGAAAAAAGTCTAAAGTTCAATAAACAGGAATATTTGACATTGAAAAGACTTTTTATTGAAAAAGGTAGATTTTCAGGACTTGAGGGCCAGTTAATTCGCCGGGAAATCCCGGGGCAGCTCGATCATAAAGCGCGCACCTGATACGTGAGCCTCGCCTTGCCTGTTTTCAGCCCAAATTTTACCTTTGTGTGCTCTTACGATTTGACGGCAAATTGCAAGACCTAATCCAGAATGGGATCCAAATTGCGCGCCTTTCGGGCGTTCAGTATAAAAGCGATCAAAAATCGTTTCCAAATTGTCGGGCGGGATGCCTGGCCCATCATCTTCCACACTTATAATGACTTTGCCCTTTTGCCCTTCGACACTAGGCTTAGCAGACAAGCGAACGAGTCCGTCAGGCGGTGAAAATGTCAACGCATTATCAATAAGGTTACGCAAGACCTGCGCAAAAGGTGTTTCAAAAGCGCGTATCATAACCGGATCCATGTCGTGCGCACGGTCTGTAGATATATGAACGACAGACGCATTTTCGCCGGAACGAGTTTGTTGATAAAACTCTGTAATGTTTGTCAAAATATCATAAATATTTATGCTTTGCGCCGTGTCGCGTGCCAAATTAGCATCCACTTTGGACGCCCGCGAGATATCGCTGATCAAGCGATCCATGCGCCCAACATCCTCTTGAATAATTGCGATGAGTTTTTCTCTTTGCTCGTCTGTCTTGACATGCCTGAGCGTATCAGAGGCCGAACGCAAAGAGGTCAGCGGGTTTTTAATTTCATGTGCCACATCCGCTGCAAAATTTGCGATATCGTCAATCCGTGAATAAAGGCCAAGGGTCATGTTTCGTATAACAACAGACAAATCACCGATCTCATCGCCCCGGCTGGAAAAATCAGGAATATCTCCGCGTTTAGTGCTCGACTTACCCACAATTTCTGCGGCGCGGGATAGCTGACGAAGAGGCTGAACAATCGAAATTGTCAACGCAATCGAAGACAGAAGCGCCGCGACAATAGCAAGGCCAATGAACGGTGTTAAAGCCCGCCGTTCACTCGCGATAATATCTTGCACATCAGAGGATTCGAGCGTCACAGCGCCAAGAATATTTTGAACACGCGTGACGGGCAGGCTCACGGTCACGATCAGATCGTCATTTTCATCATACCTTTCACCGCCAATTGTTTCGCCTGCGAGCGCGCGCCTGATATCTCCACGCAAGTCTCGTTGTAAAAACTCCCGGCGGTAAACCCGCCATGGCAAGTTATGCATCATCGCGCCTGTACGGGCGCGCATGGCCGCCCATAATTCTGTAAGGTTTATACCTCGTCCAGCAGCGGGCTCGATGGGGCCCAGCGGCGTAATAGAAATTTCATCATCAAAACTGTCTCTATCGAGTTGCAGTATCCCGTTATTATCATGCAATCGAATGCGCCATCCCTTTGGTAGTTCAATACGTTCAATAAAGTCACGCGCGCGAGGAACATCAAGCGCGGCATTGCCTTCAAAACCTGACGCTGTCTCGCCGATGACAGAACTGATCAAGCTCGCTTGTGAGCGTAAGTTCTCAACCCGCGCCTTAATGAGTTCCGCCGTGTATTGATTAAGGGCCAAAGACCCGACAATGAGAATTGCCAGTCCAATAAGGTTGGATAGGAAAATGACCCGCGCGAGACGGGAGAAAACGATAGAACGCTCCGCGCTTTTATCCTTAGTTTTGGGAGAGCGAGCCAGAGAGTATCCTATGCTTCTTTATATTTGTAGCCAACGCCGTAGAGCGTTTCGATACCATCAAATGTTTTATCATGCTTGCGAAATTTCTTACGCAGGCGTTTGATGTGGCTATCAATTGTGCGGTCATCCACGTAAATCTGGTCATCATAGGCGGCGTCCATCAATTGGTCGCGCGATTTCACAAACCCCGGACGCCGGGCCAAGGCTTCTAAAATCAGAAACTCCGTCACGGTCAAGCGTACCGCTTGGCCCTCCCAGCTACACGCGTGACGGTTTGGGTCCAAAACAAGCTTTCCGCGCGTCATAACTTTGGCATCATCCACATTTGGCTCTGGGAGTTCAATATTTGTCAATGAAGCGCGCCGCAGAACAGCTTTGATGCGCTCTCCTAACAAGCGCTGCGAAAAAGGCTTTTTGATATAATCATCAGCACCCATATTAAGGCCGATGGCTTCGTCGAATTCATCATCTTTGGATGTCAGAAAAATCACAGGCAAATTGGACGTCTGGCGCAAACGCCGCAGAAGTTCCAGACCATCCATTCGCGGCATTTTGATATCGAAAACTGCCAAGTCAGGCGGATCGCTGCGCAAGATATCCAGCGCCGCTGCGCCGTCGAAAAATTTGCGCACCTCATAACCTTCGCTCTCAAGGAACATCGAAACAGATGTGAGAATATTCTCATCATCATCAACAAGATAAATTTTGGCCATCATTATCTCCCCAGCCTTTAACGTGAATCTGACGACTACGCCCACATCAAAAGCGGTTATAGTGGTCTTACGAAAACATGATTAACAATCGATTATGGCCGTGTTTTGACAATACCTGCCTTATTTCCGCCCTAAGTTATACATAGCTCAAAATTCAACACTCCAGTGAATTGCGCATAACGTCAAAGTGTGGGACTGATGCGTATGGACTCCATCATATCATATCAGGGCCTAGAAATTAGTCTCGTCGAACTTATTCTCGGCCTAACATTGATGTTAATTGGCGCAATGCTGACGTTGGTGATAACGCGGCGCGGCGCGCGTGATCTTAAAGTGCATCTTTCGGACATGACAGACAGGCAAAACGCGCTGCAAGGCCGCCTATCGCAATTTGCTGAAGACACAGCGCAGCGCGACACCTTGTTTCGCGAATCACTCGATAGCCGCTTGTCGCAAGTCTCGGAGCGGGTCGGGCGATCTATCACCGAAACGCAGGAGCGCAATTCGGCCAACCTCAAACAACTCCACGAACGTCTCGCCTTGATTGACCGCGCGCAAAAAAACATTGAAACATTATCAGGCGAGGTCTCAGGTCTGCAAAACCTGCTCTCAAACAAACAAGCGCGCGGCGCATTTGGCGAAAAGCAAATGCAGGACTTGATCGAGGATTACCTCCCGTCCTCATCTTATACATTTCAAGCAACGTTATCTAACGGCAAACGCGTTGACGCTCTGATACACTTGCCAGGTGATCAAGGCGACGTGGCCGTTGATAGCAAGTTTCCCCTTGAATCTTGGAGGCGGCTCTCGGATCCCACATCAGATACAGACGAAACGTCCGCTCAGCGCGACTTTGCCCGCGACGTGCGTCTCCATCTCAAAGCCGTTGCAAGCAAGTATTTGATTTTTGGCGAAACACATGATGTGGCGCTTTTGTTTCTGCCGAGCGAAGCGGTCTACGCGGAGCTTTATGCCCATTTCCCCCACATCATAGAAGAGGGGTTTTCTCAAAAGGTCATGATTGTATCCCCAACGACCTTTATGGCGACGCTTCACACCATGCGCGCTGTGATGAAAGACGCGCAGATGAGAGAACAGGCCCATATCATCCAGAAAGAAGTCGGCATGATGGCCAAGGACGTTACACTTCTTGATGACCGGGTTAGCAAGCTTCAACAGCACTTTAATCAATCCAGCGAAGACATTCGTAAAATCCGTATTTCAACGGAAAAAATCACTAAACGCGCCGATAAAATTGAGGCTTTAGATATGGAAGACGCGCCCGCTACGCCAAATGTGACAGATTTCCGGCAAACAGGCGCATGAAAAACGGCATATGATTTATTATGATGGACGGCTCTTTCGCCCAGTGCAGGCCAGTAAAGGCAGCGAGACCAGCGGAGAAACCATTTTCCGCTATACACAAAAAGGCGACCTTTTGACCGCAGACTATTCCGGCGGGGAGATCGACTATGGGCACTTAATTGGCTTGGTTGACGAAAAGGGTCATATCAATATGCGCTATCACCACGTCAATCTTGACGGGTTCTTGATGACGGGGCGCTGCAAATCCCGACCGGAAATTCTGCCAAATGGTAAAATAAGGTTGCACGAGCGTTGGCAATGGACCTGCGGAACACACGCGAAAGGCACGTCGGTCATCGAAGAAATATAATCCCGGTTATTTCATCATGTGCATAGGCTTCCCGCTGTGCTCCAAACTATGTGCTGTCATATCCATGATAATCTTTAAACCGATTAAAAGCAGCAGCGCCAAAACAGGCGCTCCGAATGACATCACCAGTACGCCGCCAAATATTATGACAATATGCATCACCACGATGCGACCGTACGGGAAGAACATCTGCGTATTTACGGCGCGGCCCTTATATTCTTTCTGTCCAAAGAAATTCACAATCATAGAAAATAAATGACTGATTAACAGTGATGCGGCGGTCCACACCACAGGTCCACCGTCTCTAAGACCGCCTATAATCCGGCCCGCATCAAACATTTGGATAAGAAAGGTCAAGTGTCCCCAAGAAAACATACCGAAGTGAAAAAGGAAAAATAGAGTGATGAAGACTTTTGTGCCAACCCCGCCTTCGCAAGCCCACATTTTAGGAATGTTGACCAGACCAATAATCACTGTTTCGAGCCAATAGAGTACGATGATGGTTGCAATATCCCACGAGAGCAGCCAGACACCCAGAACCGGGATTAGATTGACGAGCAGCAAAAAAATCAGAGCCGGTGTCGCTTTGATATTATTGCGTAGTGCCTGCATTAAAAAGGTCTTCGGCTCTTGAGCGCAGCAGTTATTGTACCGTCATCAAGATAATCAAGCTCCCCGCCCACAGGCACACCGTGCGCCAAGCGGGAGATATTCACATCATTTTTTTCCAAGTGATCTGTTATGTAATGCGCCGTAGTTTGCCCGTCCACAGTTGCGTTCATCGCCAAGATCACCTCGGAAATATCGCCGCTTTCCACGCGCGAGATCAGGCCTGATATACGCAAATCCTCTGGCCGCACACCATCAATCGCCGATAATGTTCCGCCGAGCACATGATACTGCCCGCGATAGGCTCCAGCGCGCTCAAGCGCCCACAGATCGCCCACATCTTGCACGACGCATATAACGCTCTTGTCACGGCCCGGCGCAGCACAAATAGCGCAAGGGTCGTTCACATCTATATTACCGCATACCCCGCAAGTTTTAATGCGTTCCGCCGCGAGAGCCATGGCCTCGGCTAAAGGGCGCATGACGACGTCCCGTTTTCGGATGAGATCCAGCGCCGCCCGCCGCGCAGACCGCGGGCCGAGACCCGGTAATTTTGACAACAGACTAATGAGGCGTTCTATTTCCGGACTGGCAGTATGCGGCATGTCTGTCTCTTGCTGATTCTAAGTCCTGATAACCTTACTCAATACCGCGTCAGGCTTAAGGCTTTTATCGCATATTTTCATAACGTTCATACAGACTAAAATTTAGCTTTTAATAACCCGCTGCTGCAGACTTGGGCCCGCGCGAATCTGCAGCCCCTTGGAATACACCGTCTTTGTACGCGACGGAATTAACCCGCCCCAAAACCGTACGGGCATAATCGCCATTATCTGTACGCGGTATAATAAACCCGCGCGAAGCTAAAATATTGAGAGTATCTTGACTAACCCCCGGCTCGGTGATGACAATATCTGGTAGCCATTGGTGATGCATACGCGCGGCGGCTGTCGCCTGAGCCACATTCATATCAAATTCGGCCACATTTAGTACCATCTGCAATACGGCCGTGATAATCGTACTACCGCCCGGACTGCCCGTTGCCAGCACAGCGCGGCCGTCTTTTTTCATGATTAACGGCGTCATGGACGAAAGAGGCCGCTTTCCGGGTTCAATTTGGTTAGCAATGCCGCCAATCAGGCCATATCCGTTGGGTGATCCAGGCTTTGCCGAAAAATCATCCATTTCATTGTTCAGCAGGAACCCCGCCCCATCGACTGTAAATCCACTGCCATAAGAAAAGTTCAGCGTATACGTCACTGAGACGGCATTCCCGTACTTGTCCATGACGGAGTAATGGGTTGTTTCATTGCTTTCATACGGGAGAGATTGGGCCGGGCCGATGTCGGACGATAAACTTGCACGTTCCAGATCAATTGTTGTGCGCAAATAGTCTGCGTAAGTCTGATCTATCAACTCATCCACTGGAACATCGAAGAAATCCGGATCGCCCAGATATTTAGACCGATCCGCATAAGCCCGCCGCATGGCCTCGGTGAGTTTGTGCAAATAATTGGCGCTGTTATGCCCATCCGCTTGGAGATCGTAGCCGGAGAGAATATTGAGCATTTGCACAATGTGAACACCACCAGACGAGGGCGGCGGCATAGAGGCTATTTCATATCCATTATAATTTCCGGTGACCGCCGAACGTATCACTGTTTTATAATTATCAAGATCGGCTTGTGTCATGATACCCCCGCCGGCTTCTATCTCCGCCAACAGCAGTTTTGCAGTTTTGCCTTTGTAAAATCCATCAGTGCCGTCCTTGACAATCCGGCGCAAAGTTTGCGCCAAGTCTTTTTGTACAAGTATATCTCCCGGAACGGGCGCCTTGTGATCAATAGGGAAAAAATAATCCAGCGTGGACGGGTCAGTGGACATTACGGCCTTATTGGCGGATAGCGACGCTGAAAGGCCATAGCTAACCGGAAACCCCTGATAGGCTAACTTTATGGCGGGACTAATGACTTGCCTACGGGACATGGTACCATAAGTCTCTAGAGCCTCAAGCAACCCCATGACAGTCCCCGGCACGCCCGCGGACAGGTGAGAATACTGCGCAAGCTGGTTATCAACCTCGCCGTCAGGCCCTAGATACATATCCCGGGCTGCTTTGGCGGGTGCCATTTCGCGAAAATCAATCGCGATAACCTCATCTTGCCCTGGTAGCGAGACCATCATAAACCCGCCTCCGCCTAAATTACCCGCCTGAGGGTGGGTCACAGCAAGAGCAAAGCCCGTCGCAACAGCGGCATCAATGGCATTGCCGCCGCGCACAAGAATGTCCCGGCCAACTTCTGCCGCGATCCGGTCTTGCGCCGCGACCATACCGTTCAGTGCAATCACGGGATGGAAGCGAGAGTCAAAGCTCATCACAGCATTGGCACCGGGCAATTCACCAGCAGGCTCTTTGGCATAACAAAGCCCGACCAGACTCATCCCCACAATTACAGGCATCCAAATACGGTTCAACATAAATCCCTCATTTCGTCTTTTGAGATATCGTGTCAGAATTACGCAAAAGGTCAATTTCCAAATACGAATTGAGTGTGGACGAACAAAAAGCGTAGTCTGCATTTTTGGCTCTTAGATGCCATACAAAGCCCCAAAAACCCATTGACTCGGGCTTTTCAGCCCTCTAATGAGCGCCATTGAATTTTGAATATATGAAAGCCAAGACCATGAAAGTCCGTAGCTCTTTAAAATCACTCAAGAACCGTCACCGCGATTGTCAAGTTGTGCGCCGCAAAGGTCGCCTTTATGTCATAAACAAAACTGACCCACGGTTTAAAGCCCGTCAAGGTTAGTACGCGTTGGGGCCTATGCTCCGCAAAGACTGTCTACGCCTCTTGCCATATCTGGTTAGGGGCGTCATTGTATCTGGCGTTATGAGATATACTCGCCTGTTCATCACAGCTCTCGCAGCCCTGCCTTTATTTTACATAGACGGCATTGCCTATGCTCAAAACGGGCCTCCGGTCGGTTCTCAAGACGAAAAGCTTGATGACGTCGTACCGCCGCTCAATAAGGATGTGCCGTCTTTGACGCCAAGCCCTAGACCTCCTCATACTAACGCTGATAATGAGACGACGCTTCCTCGGTCCGTTGATACAGAGTTACAAGGTGTTCTTAATAACAAGCCAGATTATTCGCAAGTCACAAAAAAAACCGAGCGCAACATCCGCCTAGATGTCCTTTTTGAACGACTCAAAAATGAAACCGAAGCGGATGCAGCCAACCTGATCGCCGAAGAAGTTTGGGCCCTTTGGCTCGACTCCGGCTCTTCGACTGTCGACATGATTTTATTGCGAGGAACAGCTTATGAAAAGCGCGGCGAGACAGAAGCCGCACGCCGCATGTACGACCACGTCACAACTCTCTTGCCCGATTATGCCGAAGGCTGGGCCCGCTCGGCGCGCCTTGCCATGGAAGAAGAAGACTATGATCGCGCCCTAGCTGAAAGTGCAAAAGCCCTCATCTTTGAACCCCGCGAATTTTACGCGCTTTGGACAATGGGCAATGTTCTGGAAAAGTTGGGGCGTAGCGCGCAAGCCTATGAAACCTATGTCGAAGCTTTAGCGATTTATCCGGAACATCCTGCGATCAAAGCGCGCGTTGAAACTCTGAAAATACAAATTGACGGCGAGGTTTTATAATGGCCGCGCCGCTTGAAATCGAAATGTTTCCTTGCCTGATGGATAATTACGGCTTCCTCATCCACAGTCCTGACACAAATGAGACAGCAGCGATTGATACGCCGGACGCCTCCAAGATCATAGCAGCTTGCGAGGCGAAAGGCTGGAAGCTGACACACATCTGGAATACGCATCATCATTTTGATCATGTGGGCGGAAATCTTGAACTGGCAGAGACGTTTGGTGTACAAATTCTAGGCCCCGGTCATGACAAAAAACGTATGCCGGGACTGACGCACGGCGTCCAGGGCGGTGATACCTTCACGTTTGGCGACCATGACGTTCAGGTCATAAATACACCCGGTCACACCACCAGCCATATTGTCTACTACGTCCCTTCCGCAAGCGCGGCTTTTGTCGGAGACACATTATTTGTTTTAGGGTGCGGCCGACTGTTCGAGGGCACACCTGCGCAAATGCACGACAGCTTGCAAAAACTCGCAAAGCTGCCCGATGAGACTAAAGTCTATTGCGCCCATGAATATACATTATCAAACGCATCCTTTGCCGTCACCGTAGAGCCAGATAATCAAGACCTAGTAGATTATGTTGGATTGGCACACAATTTGCGTAAAAAAAACCTTCCAACTGTTCCGTCAACTATTGGCATGGAGAAACGCACGAACCCCTTCATGCGCGCAAGCAGCAGCGTTGAACTTGGCCAGCGGCGCGCGGCAAAAGATCAGTTTTAAATTGATAGAAACCCAGTTTTCAGGCAGGATTAAAGTATGAGCTGGATTAAAAAGATAGCCCCTCCGGGCGTAAAAAACATATTCTCCAAAAAGGACAGCCCGGATAACCTTTGGATTAAATGCCCAAAGTCCGGTGAGATGGTCTTCGCCGCCGATTTACCCGGTTTGTTACATGTTACACCTTCAGGGCATCACATGCGAATAGGACCAAAAGAGCGCATGAATTACACATTTGATGACGGCGAATATGAGACAGTCCCGATACCCGAAGTTGCCAAGGATCCTCTGAAATTCAAGGATGACAAAAAATACTCGGAACGCCTCAAAGCCGCGCGCGCCAAGACGGGAGACAATGATGCTATGTCCATCGGTATTGGTCGTATTCATGGCATAGACACTGTAGTTCTTGTGCAAAATTTTGCTTTCATGGGTGGATCTCTTGGGATGGCTGCAGGAGAGGGATTTATTCAAGCCGCCGAAGTCGCCGTTGACCGAGGTTTGCCGCTGATCGCGTTTACCGCTGCAGGCGGCGCGCGTATGCAAGAAGGCGCTTTATCACTCATGCAAATGCCGCGCACGACCATTGCTGTGCAGGAACTCCGGGAAGCCAATCTGCCTTATATTGTTGTTCTTTGCGACCCAACAACAGGCGGCGTGACAGCGAGCTATGCGATGCTCGGTGATATTCACCTCGCTGAACCCGGCGCTCTGATTTGTTTTGCCGGGCCGCGCGTTATTGAAGATACTATCCGTGAAAAATTACCAGAAGGCTTTCAACGCGCTGAATATCTTCAGGAAAAAGGCATGGTTGATCAGGTCGTTGCCCGGAAAGATTTACGGCAGGCGCTGGGGAAAATCTTATCTGTGTTGCTGAAGACTGAGGCCATAGGACTACACACGTTGTCTCTTGAAAATGCCTAATTCAGCAGCCAAGCTTGACACCGCACTTGCTGCGTTGTCTGCGCTACACCCAAAAAAAATTGATCTTGGGTTAGAGCGGATTGAGCGAGTGCTCAAAACGCTCGGCAATCCTCACCTCAAGCTACCGCCAACTGTTCATATTGCCGGAACAAACGGTAAAGGCTCGACGGTCGCTTTTCTACGCGCCATGGCCGAAGCCCAAGGCCTGACGGCCCATGTGTATACCTCCCCCCACCTCATTCATTTTCGCGAGCGTATTGTTGTTAGGTCGCAAAACATATCAGACGCATCGTTGATTGATGTACTCACGCGCGTTCGGGCCGCGAATGACGGCAAGCCGCTCTCTTTCTTTGAGGCTACAACCGCTGCCGCCTTCCTCGCATTTTCAGAAAATCCTGCCGACATTTGTATTATCGAAGTCGGGCTGGGCGGGCGCTATGATGCCACAAATGTCATCGAAGCTCCGGCTGCAACCGGTATCACACCAATTGATTATGACCACGCTGAATTCCTAGGTCGTGACCTCGCCGGCATTGCGAGAGAAAAGGCGGGCATTATGAAATGGCATACGCCCATTTTTGTCGGCTCGCAGTCACCTTTGGTAAATGCAGTGCTTGACGCTGAAGCTAATAAACTACGGCTGACTCCAAAGTTTTTGGGGCAGGATTTCAGGGCTTATACAGAGCGCGGCAGATTAGTTTTTGAAAACGAAACACAGGTTATGGATTTACCCCCGCCAAACCTTACAGGCGCACACCAGATACTCAACGCCGGCTTAGCTATTGCCCTCGCCTTGCACATGACAATTGATTCTGTCGCCATTGCCAAAGGCTTGGAGACTGTGAGCTGGCCCGCGCGGATGCAGGCCCTAACGAGTGGCCGGCTCGCTGATGTCGTGAGCGCCGCCGGCGGGGAGCTTTGGCTTGACGGCGGTCACAATGCACAGGCCGGGCGCGCATTGGCAAACACTATGAGCGCGCTCGAAGCCAAAGCCCCGCGGCCCTTAATTATGATTATGGGGATTCTCGCGAGCAAGGATGTCGGAGCTTACCTGGATAGCTTTGAAGGCTTAGCTAGCGGCATTATTGCAATTGATATTCCCAACCACGCCGCCTTAGCACCCGAAACATTACTCGAACTCGCTGAAGTACGGGGCCTGAAGGGGCAAACTGCGGACACGGTTGAAGATGCCGTAAAGACCGCTTTAAAACTGGGTCAAGCGCAAATCAAAGATGTGCATGATCAACCTCCAAGGATTCTTATTTGCGGTTCTTTATACCTATCGGGCGAAGTTTTGCGTATCAACGCAACATAATAATAGCATTTTAACAACCGCTTCCTCACACGATCTAACTATATCAAGCAAATCATACTTCAAAATTTAGACAATAAAAAACCCCGCCAGTTTTCACTAAGCGGGGTTTCAATATTTTTTGATAATGGAGGTTAATATATAGACCTATAGACAATTTCTGTAAAAACCGGGCGACGACCTACTCTCCCGTGCCTTAAGACAAAGTACCATCGGCGCAAAGAGGCTTAACGACCGAGTTCGGAATGGGATCGGGTGGGGACCTCTCGCTATAACCACCCGGTTATTACAAGAATTGTTCTATAGTAAAGAAATCGTCTGTCTGGCCGCTTGCGTGACTAACAAGTGTGTTAATCAACGCGCACGAGCGCCAAAATAATCTAAATGAATCAAGCCAATCGAGTTATTAGTACTGGTAAGCTTCACATGTCACCATGCTTCCACACCCAGCCTATCAACGTGGTGGTCTTCCACGACTCTCAAGGGAGTTCTCGTATTGAGGGGGGTTTCCCGCTTAGATGCTTTCAGCGGTTATCCTGTCCATTCATAGCTACCCTGCAATGCTGCTGGCGCAACAACAGGTCCACCAGAGGAATGTCCACCCCGGTCCTCTCGTACTAAGGGCAGATCCTCTCAAAACTCCTACTCCCACGGCAGATAGGGACCGAACTGTCTCACGACGTTCTAAACCCAGCTCACGTACCGCTTTAAATGGCGAACAGCCATACCCTTGGGACCTTCTCCAGCCCCAGGATGCGATGAGCCGACATCGAGGTGCCAAACAACGCCGTCGATATGGACTCTTGGGCGTCATCAGCCTGTTATCCCCAGCGTACCTTTTATCCGTTGAGCGATGGCCCTTCCACTCGGGACCACCGGATCACT
>CAYGTI010000016.1:0-75689 GCA_964352785.1 uncultured Caulobacterales bacterium | reverse complement strand
GAAACACCGGCCGAGCGGTTCGGCCAATGTGTTGCGGCGACCCGTTGAACTCACAGAATAATTTTCACATTCTCACAGCTTATCTCGCCTACACACTATTTACATCAAGCCTTAGGGTCTGTGGACAATT
Organism: uncultured Caulobacterales bacterium; assembly: GCA_964352785.1. Classification (GTDB taxonomy): domain Bacteria; phylum Pseudomonadota; class Alphaproteobacteria; order Caulobacterales; family Maricaulaceae; genus JACOMS01. The sequence continues at coordinate 75,559 of CAYGTI010000016.1, read as the reverse complement.
ACCGGCACGTAAAGCCGCCCCTTAAACACACATCTCTGTCATCCCGCGTTTAACGCGGGATCTCGAAAGGTGGTCTCCAAACTGGCCTGGGTTCTCACCCCCTCGGGGTCACGGATATTTTCTTTGAAAATTCCGGGATGACAGAGTTTTAAGTCCTAATGCCCCATGGCTTTGTCGACCGCGTGTAAGCCGTCGGTTTCCGGGTGATCGCCGCGAATTTCGGCTTCTTTTTGCGCCCATAAGCGTCTTTGGTATTTGCTTGAAATCACATCCGTGACGATGAGGACGCCGACGACCAAATAGAATGTCGGTTTGGACATGGCGTCGATGGCGAAGCCAAAGAGCTTGAGATGCGCCAGATGCGCGCCTTCGGATACCAGCAATACGCCGACCAGCAAAAGAATAAACAGGCCCATGATCTGGTACATGCGGTTTTTCTTGATGAAATCCGTGACCACATCCGCCAGCAATATCATCGCAATACCCGACAGGATAATCGCAATCGCCATGAGCGGAACTTGGTAAGTTTTGGTCGGCTCGCAGCCCACTGCGCCCGCTACGGGATTGGCAATGAGTGCCGCTTTGCAATCGACAACCGCGCCTTCGAACTGTCCGAGCACGGCTCCCGCCGCGTCAACAATATTGGCCGCCGGAATACTGGCAATCGCCATGGCGGACAGGATCGAGTCGAATGAGAATACGAGGTTCATCATAACGATAAGCGCGATGGCCTTCATCACCGAGCGGCGGCCACTGCCTTCACTATGTTCGATATGCTCAACGGCGAGCATGTGATTAATCTCTTTTATCGCCGTATAGATGATGAACGCCCCGCCAAACAATGTGACCAATGCTTGGAGGGTAAATTCGCCCTCTATTATATTGGTCAGGTGAATGCCAAATAACGGCTCGGCCATAGCGCCAAACATCATAACAATAATCACCAGAAGCACGATGCGAAGGAGAACAGCCAGCGCAATGCCCCACGTGCGTACCTTTTTGGCGGCGACCGGGTCACCGACCTTGTTACTTTCAATCGCAATATAAAGCAGATTATCAAACCCCAGCACAGCCTGCAGCAGCACAAGCATGAGCAATGTAAACAAACTCTCCAGCGTCAAAAGGTCCGCCATAACTCACTCCCTAAAGTCTTCAGGCGTGGGTTAAGCTAATTTGCGCGCCCTGAAAAGGGGGTTGAAAGGCTTATTCGGCGGTGCGGCGCTCTCAGCGCATTATGATTTTATTTAAAAGGCACGAAACCGCTAAAAACTGCGCTTTACCTACAGCCTAAGCTCGATATTAATGGCGGCATCGGACAGACCAAATAAGGCTCCCGTGAAAATAGATAAATCGCGCCCAACCGGGACGGATATGAACGGGCCCGCCGCATGTTTTGCGTATCGAAATTTCCCAAACCGCAGACACCGCCCCAAGGAGAGAACATATGATTATTGTGATCGGCAATATTAAAACCACGCCTGAGGGCCGGGCCCGCGCGCTTGCGCTCAGCCTTGAACACGTCGCCCGCTCCCGCGCCGAACCCGGGTGTATCGATCACCGCGTTAGCATCGATTGCGAAGATGAGATGAAGCTGACGTTGGTCGAGCATTGGCAAGACATGGCCGCGCTCAAAACGCACTTTGGCGTTAAGGCCTCACAGAATTTCGTCAAAGATTTGACGGCGTGTTTGAGCGAGCCGCCAGAGATGACGGTTTATGAAGCGGAGGCGGTTTGAGGGGGTAGTTTAAGTGTTAGGTTGAGGTAGCAATGGTCCTCATAGGGTACTTAAAATTACTATAACTTATTTCCCAAAATAAAACACAAGCCTCGAACGAATTATTTTGCTGCTGTTACAATCGTTTTAATTAGATGATTAATTATCGAAGAATTTCCAAAGTATTCTAGTTTATGGTTCCTTGATACTGGTGCTAATTGTCTATGCCCGACTGCACTAGCCCATGATAACCAGTCAGACCTACCTGCTACTAAATGTTCATCTCTGAGTTCAGTCAGTCCGTATCGTGTGTCTGAAATTTCTAGTATTTTTGCTCGGGAGATGATTGTCGAATTTTTATGCTCATACAAGCTAGCGATTATTGCTGATGCAAATTTAGTATTTATGGCATAATCTTGTAAAATCCATGCAAACCAAAAGAGTTGATACTCCTGCAAGTTCTCTTGCTTGGCAGCGTTCAATATGAATTCACCGATGAAATTTTCATCGTCTAAGTATCGACAAAATGACCAGATATTTTTCGCCAAATGTGGATAAGAAATAGCAAACTGCCCAAGGTGAGGTTTTACAACTTCAGGACTGTCCCTATACAAACTCAATATGAGTTCAGCATCCTCTTCTGCTAAATGTGGCGACTTTAATAGATTTTGAAGGTATTCTGCCTCCTCTTTGGTCAGTTCAATTTCTTTAAATGCTTCCTCAAAATTTTCCAAGTATATTAAGTTTGCAACTTTTCTTCTTTTTGACAGCAAATCCGTTTTTACATCATCAAGTTCTTGTTCGACTTTAACACCGTGGGATATCCCTAAAATTGTTTTACTAGGATTTACCGATAAGCCTTTTTGACCCAATAACTTTTGTATCGTGTAAAAATCTTCGTATAGAACAAATTCTTCGTTTGAAAACAAAACGATATCATCCATGAACCTAATAATAGCTGATGATTTCAAGCTATGATGTTGTTCTATAATTCTAATGAAATCGTTTCCAACCATTTTCGCTGGATATAGACCTTGTGGCCAACAATCTATGCTACGGCCCGAATTACTTTGGCGCAAATAAGTGCCTAGTGAAGCCGTATCCTTTTCAGAAGCACCAACGTTTGCAAACCATGCAACAATGTCATGATGGTAAATACCGTTAAAGTACGATGCTATGTCAAAGCTGAGGGAATTTTCATATTTAGCATTATATGCAGCCTGCGCTTTTTTAAAACCAGAATATGAATCTGTGGCAGGAATTGGAGTTCCTTTTAAGAACCTGTAGCCAAAATGTTTTTTATTATCATCGTAAGGAGCTCTAAACTTCATTCTATTGCGGTATATTAATTCATACAGAAAATACTCCGAAACGGGATCAAGTTTGACGGTTCTTCTTAAGTGGTTTCGTGGCTTGGATGCATAGACGCGACTTTGAGCAAGAAACTGATAAGGCTTGTCATCTTCTTTTTTACTTAAACACCGAGTTATATGTGATTTGATTTCAGATTCGCCCTCTGTAATCAAAAAACGACACGTTTCCATTGGAAACAACGTGCTCAGAAAATCATATTCAAAAAACTCTAATGCAGTCTTCATATTTTCACGCCAACAATTCTGTATAACCTTAGGGTGTATACTTATTTGTGACAATTATGAGTAAATATCAATGATATTGTTTTAACATCTTCTATGCCCCCTATAGACAATACAATACTTATGCATCCGTCATTACCGGGCGTGTCCAGGTAATCTACCAGATTGCGGCAGCGAAATTGTTCCCTATTGCGAGTGGTAGATTGCCGGAACGAGTCCGGCAATGACGGGGGCAGGAGAGAGGGCATCTTTCGCCGTTATCACGCTAGATATTTCTCCAAGCCTCTCGAGGTCCCGGCTCGGGGGGCCGGGATGACAGTGCGGGAGGGGCGCGAGGAATATTCCGCAATTAATTCTGGTTTATGCGGCTTTTGGTTTTGGAAACCGCAGTCTTTTCATAGCCTTAAAAATTAATCCCCAAACTCTCTCCTCGCCTTCACATTCGCGCCTAGTCTACGCTCATGACTTATGACAACTGGCCTTCACATATTTATGACGCGGTTTTGCGCCGGGCGGGATCGTTTTTACGGGGCCCGAACGTACAGAGCCCTCGCGGCATGGATGCGCCGCTCCGTCCGACCTCCAAGTTTGATACGTTTGAAGTGCGTAATTATGGCGGGATGCGGGCGCGTGACCTTGTTGAGGCAGCGATAGATCAAACGGCTTTGGAGAACGGCAATATCAGGGTTGGCGCGGCGCGGCGCATGCTGGGTTATACGCAGCGGTTTATAAACGCGCTCTCGGCTTATCTTTCGGTCAAGCGGGCTTTGGCGGTGTGGGAAAAACCTCTGATGGACGGTTATGTTTTTCACGGTAAAGCCCGGCGAGTGGGCGCAAAAGGTTATCGCCGCACGATCTGGCGAACGCCGCCGCCGACGGCCAAGGACTGGGCCGCCAAAGATACCGCTTATGGCTTTGATGTGCGGGCGACCTCACCGTCGCATATATTGCGCCGGGTTTACCGCCTACGCGCCCGAACCCGCGCCGCGCTGTCGGGACCAATGGATACGGATGTTCTTGCGGCGAAACACCGCAAACCGCTCAGGGCTGAGCGCGCGCAAGTTTACGGCCCGCCTGCGCCAAAAGATTATAGCCCCGCCGATGATCTGTTGATGGTTTGGCCGCCCGTATTTCTGACGCCAGTTTTAGACATCCCCCTCAAGGCAGAAGGCTCCAACTTAGAAACCCTTAAACCTGTCACCCCGGACTTGATCCGGGGCCCCGAGAGATTGAAACAGACAGCACATTCGCTCTCGGGCCCCCTGATAAACCTACGGTTTTCTGGGATGACGCCTTTGGCAAACACTCTGGCCTCTCAATACCTCTGGGCCAAAGCCATGTATGGGCGGCAAGGCGCGGAAAATTTCCTTGCAGGATTGTCGGACGTTCAGGCTAAATGTCTTGATGCATTTGTGCGAGAGGATCTGCGCGCGCCGCCATGATGCCAACCTCATGGTTGACCCGTGCGCCCTTTTCGATAAGAGCAGCCTATGACTGATAATTCTGAAATTTACATGACATCCAAGGCGTGGCCGTTCGAGCAAGCGCGGCTGATCTTGCGGCGTTTGGACATCGAGAAAAAGCGCGGCATTGACCGCGGGGATCGCCCCGTCGTGTTTGAAACCGGCTATGGCCCGTCGGGCTTGCCGCACATTGGCACATTTGGCGAGGTTGTGCGCACAACCATGGTTATGGATGCGTTTGCTGCGCTGACAGACGGTAAAATACCCTTCAAAATGATCTGTGTATCCGATGATTTGGACGGGATGCGTAAGGTGCCGGGCAACGTGCCTAATCAAGAGCTTTTAACCGAGCATCTGGGCAGACCGCTCACCGATGTGCCGGACCCGTTTGGCTGCCACGATAGCTTCGCCGGGCATAATAATGCCATGCTGCGGGACTTTCTTGATGGGTTCGGATTTGACTATGAATTTAAATCCGCGACCGAGCTTTATCAGGCGGGCGCATATGACGCGATGCTGTTAAAGGCGCTCGCGAATTTTGACAAGATCATGAATGTGATGCTGCCGACGCTGGGCGAAGAACGCCGCGCGACTTACTCGCCGTTTCTGCCCATTTCGCCGACGTCTGGCCGCGTGCTTTATGTACCGATGATATCGACGGACGCAGAAAACGGCACGATCACTTTTGAGGACGAAGACGGAACGCACGTTACCCTGCCGGTCACGGGCGGGACGTGTAAGCTACAGTGGAAGCCGGATTTTGGTATGCGCTGGGCGGCGCTGGGCGTTGATTTTGAAATGTTTGGCAAAGACCATCAGGCCAATTCGATTGTCTATTCGCGGATTTGTAAGATACTCGGGGCTGAGCCGCCTGTGCAATATGTTTATGAGTTGTTCCTCGATGACAAAGGCGAGAAAATTTCCAAATCCAAAGGCAACGGGATTGCTGTCGAAGATTGGCTGTCTTACGCGACGCCGGAGAGCCTCTCTCTCTACATGTACACCAAACCGCGCACGGCCAAGCGTCTCTATTTTGATGTGATCCCCAAGGCAGTGGATGAGTATTTCGCGCATTTAGCCGCTTATCAGGGGCAAGAGCTCGACAAACAAATCGCCAACCCAGTCTGGTATATTCACCACGGTACCCCGCCACAGGACACCAGCCCGATCAGCTTTGCGCTGCTGCTTAATTTGGTTTCAGCCGCCAACGCGTCGGACAAAGATATCCTGTGGGGCTTTATTGAGCGCTACGTGCCGGGGGCAACAGCCGAGGATTATCCGGCGCTGGATAATCTGGCGGGCTATGCGGTGCGCTATTTCGAGGATTTTGTGAAGCCGACCAAGGTTTACAGGGCACCGAGCGATCAAGAGCGCGCTGCGCTTACGGATTTGACGGGGCGGCTACGGGACGTGTCAGCGGCAGACATGACCGACGGTGAAGCGCTGCAAACGCTGATTTTCTCCGTGGGCAAAGATCACGGATTTGAGAACCTGCGCAATTGGTTCAAAGCGATTTATGAGGTGTGTTTGGGTCAGTCCCAAGGCCCACGCTTCGGGTCTTTTGTGGCAATTTATGGCCCCGAAGAGACAGCAGCGTTGATTGAGCAAGCTCTGTCAGGCGCGTTTACGTAAAGGTGTGCGCGAGAGGGCAGACGTGCGCGGTGTTTTCGGTTATGATTGGAAAATGATCGTTCGCGCTTTATTTTTGATGTGTCTGTTCTTTTCAGCCAAGACCGCTTTTGCAAGCTCTCTGTTTGAGGCGCGGCAGATGTTTAAGAACGGCGAGTACGATATAGCGATTGAGATGGCCAAGGAAGACGGCTCGCCCGAGGGCTTGATCCTCGCGGCGGAAACGCTCTCCGCTAAAGTCATGCTCGGATATGTGGACGATGCCAAAGATAGCGCCAAGCAAGCCCGAAAATGGGCTCAGCAAGCCTTGGACGCGGCCCCGGAATCCCAAGAAGCGCGAGTGCAATATGCGCTAGCTTACGGATTTGAAACCCGTAGCAGCAGCCCGTTTCGCGCATGGCGGAAAAATTTACCGGATAAAACACTTGAAGCCATAGAAGAAATTGTTCGCCTCTACCCCGATGATGCGCGCGGGCCTGCGCTTTTAGGGGCATGGCATTTGGGAATTATCCGAAAGGCCGGCGCGAAAAACGGTCGAAAATGGTATGATGCCAGCGAAGAGGCGGGTGTTGCAGGATATGAAGCGGCGTTAAAATCTGCGCCGGATGATATTGTCATCGGCAGTAATTACGCGGTGACGATTTTAGCGCTTGATGCCGATAAATATTTTGAGCGGGCGGAAGACGCGCTTACGCATATTATGTCTTTGCCCGCAAGGAATGCTGTAGACGCTGAAATTCAAAAGCGGATACGCGGGCTCTTAGTCAATTCGGATGATAAAAAAGCTCTACAGGCTACTGTTCTTGAGCTTCTTGACGGGACGACCGCTGATGAATGACTTGCGGATAATTTATTGTGAGGCCCAAACGATGCGGGCAATCCATTGTATGTCCTTTCTTATAAATATCCGGTCTTCATAGTCTGGATTGACGGATTTTAGCTCTATTTTTGATGCCGTCATCCGAAAAAGTTCCTTGGCCATGATCTCCCCCTCTAAGGTTTTGACGACCACGCGGTCGCCGCGCCGAACAGTTTCGTGGGGTGCGACTAAAACGCGGTCACCATTTCGAAAAACCGGGAGCATCGAATCTCCTGAAATTTCCAGCGCGTAGACATTGTCGTTTTGTGTCCCGGGGACACGTACTTCATCCCAGCCGCTGCCGACAGGAAAGCCGGCATCGTCGAAAAATCCGTCATTGCCCGCCTCGGCAAGGCCAATCACCGGAATGGCAGGACCGCGCCCTTGAGTGTCGCCCGCGAGCGCGGCGAAATCTTCGAAGTTCATCCCGACAACTGCAAGCACTTTGGAGAGGCTCTCAGTCGACGGCCAGCGGTTTTTCCCGCCAGGGGATTGCCGTTTGGATTTATTAAATGTTGTCGGATCAAGTCCGGCTTGTTTCGCAAGCCCCGAAGGGGAGGTTGAGAACGCAGCCGCGAGACGATCCAGTGCCGTCCAAATGTCCTGATGCGTAAACATAAAGGTAAGTATAGGCAAATATTCCTAAAAAGTCAAGCATTTAGTACAATTCTAATGGAAATTTCTCAATGCCAAATGTACTAAATTCCTCCGATAGCAAGGCAAACCGTCATATATAAGATACCGCCCAGAATAATAAATGTTAACATATGTGAGAATGTGTGACTGTCTTCCATGGTGCCCTCTTTTTCTGTATGTTTCACAATCCGAATCTTAAGCCGCAGATAAAACCGCGACGCCGAGGGGGACGGAGAATTTATCGCACCAAATATAAACTTCGTTATAGTCCGCAGGCGTGAAATTTGTCGGGAGCTGATATGTCTGCTCGCCGCGTTTTGATTGCAAATCTGCGACATGAGTGGCCGGGATATATGTCCCGTCTTTGCCAAACCCCACCGACGGATCAGGTGCGCCGTCGAGGAAAAAGTCGGCGCCCAAGACAAGGGCGTACCCTTGCGCTGTTTCAACAAGGTGAACCTGTCCGCGCGTTTCATGGTCAGATAGGCCCGAGAATGTACCGGCGGCAAACGGGGCGACGACCGTAAGGGTAGCGGCCGGGGCGTTGGTGTTAGTTTTTGCCGTGCTAAATTGCGCTGCTGCAGCAAAGCCAAGTCCGAATACGGCTAGAGTTATCAGGGCTGAGCTTAGAAGAGTTTTCCGTGTCATGTTTTTATCCTTATGTGCTGTTAATATTTAGCCAAGCGGTCAATAATTGTGTAAATTTTGAGCCGCTTGCTGTCAGCGGTGAGGCCTAGATAACATTCTTGACCAAGCAGTCAATATGTGATTTATCACATGTCCGTGAAGAGGAGTTTACATGGCCCGCCCCCGCGAATTTGACGATGAAGCCGTACTGGATGCTCTGCGTGATGTGTTTTGGGAGCACGGATATGAGGGCGCATCCTATGCACAGATTATGAAAGCGACAGGCCTGAAAAAAGGTAGTCTTTATGCTGCCTTTGGCGATAAACGCGCACTGTATGACAAAGCACTGGCCAGGTATGATGAGCGCGAGGTGAGCGCGGGCGTGGCTATGCTGCGCGGCCACGATCAAAGCGGGCGCGATAAAATAGCCGCCTTGTTTGAAGGTGTGGCAAGCTCAGCCGGAACGCGCAAAGGGCGATGGGGGTGTCTTTTGTGCAATGCGGCCACAGATCAAGCGCCTATAGACCAAAGCGCCGAAGATGCGGTCAAAGCCAGCATGGCCCGGCTTGAAGCTGCGATAGCGGCCGCGTTGCCCCCGCAAGACGGCCCTAAAGCTCCGCTGATTTTAGCCGCCTATTTTGGCGCGCGCACATTAGTCAAAGCAGGTGTATCATCAGATAAAATTGAGTTAATCGGCAAAGAAATTAGAGGGCTTCTTGCCGATTAATGTAATATTTTTTTGTGAAAATAAGTGCCTAGAGCAATTCCTGTTAAATCAGAATCAGACATTAGGCCTTATTTGCCTATTTTCTGAGGCTTTCCTGAGTACGATTAAACAAGAAATGCACTAATTATAGGCACTTTCCCCGTGAAGCGCGTAATCAAGACCTTCGATTTCAGCTTGTTCATCGACCCGCAAGCCAAATACGGCTTTGAGGACTAACAGGATGATGGCGCTAGCTATCGCTGACCATAATACGACAGCCGCCGTCCCGGTTAGCTGTATCATAAAGTCGCCATCACCTGTTCCGCCAAGTACGGCGTTGGAGAGAAATGGTAGGAGTAGAATGCCGAGAATACCGCCAACACCGTGAACGGCAAACACGTCCAGACTGTCATCAATTTGAAGTTTAACGCGGATAAGATTGACCGCAAAATAACAGACGGTGCCGCCCGCAAGACCAATCAGCAGGGCGCCGCCGGGCCCGAGTACGCCAGCGGCGGGCGTCACCGTGGCCAGCCCAGCAATCGTACCAGTGGCTGCGCCAACCAAAGTGGCTTTCTTGTTGTTAATCGCTTCGAGCGCAATCCAGCTCATGGTGCCGACCGCCGCAGCAATGTGGGTGACCAACAAAGCCATCCCCGCGCCGCCGTCTGCGGCGAGCTGAGACCCGCCATTAAATCCGAACCACCCGACCCACAACATAGACGCACCGATCATAACGATTCCGGGGCGGTGCGGCGGGGTAATCTCGTGCGGGAAGCCTTTGCGCTTGCCTAGCATGACAACATAAACAAGTGCGGAAATACCCGCCGTGGCGTGAACGACAAGCCCACCCGCGAAATCAATCACGCCGCGCTCTGCAAGCCAGCCGCCGCCCCATATCCAATGGGTCACCGGAGCGTAGACGATTAAAAGCCAAAGCGCTGTGAAAATCATAACGGGGAGAAACTTCACCCGCTCGACGAATGCGCCAACAATCAAGCCGGGCGTAATAATGGCAAACGTCATTTGAAACGCTAAAAAGACGCTTTCAGGTATCGTGCCGCTGACCGCGCCGCGCGTCAGGTTTTTGAGAAACAGATTGTCCAAACCGCCCCAAAATGGCCCGCCATCACCAAAGGCGATAGAATATCCAGCAATGACCCAGATAATTGAGGCCAGCGCGGCGATGGCGTAGACTTTCATGAGGACAGATAAAAAGTTTTTCGAGCGAACCAAACCGCCATAAAACAGAGCCAAGCCCGGAAGGGACATAAACAAAACGAGCGCCGTTGCGGTTAATATCCACGCTGTGTCACCGGAATTTATCTGGGCAGGACCCGCGCTTTGTGCCAATTCTGTTTGTGCTAGCGCGCCTGGCGCGCACAAAAACAGAGAGAAGGCTGCTCCGGCAAGTCCGGCTGTGCGCGTGAGTAAATGTGACATCTTGTTCCTCTTTGATGGCTTTGTTGTGATGCCTTCATATTTTTGGGGACGTATATTTGGCGATGCATATTTGTCAGAAAACAAGGCGGCTGCGTTGGAAAATTCATCATAGGACAGGGGGCTGCGCTGGGGCGACCAAACATTCACCGCATAAACGGGCATTGTGATTATTTTTAGTGCGCTTTCGGCTGGACTTAAGGGATGGTCTTGTGAAAGCGGTTCGAGATAAGAGGGGTTTAACTATGGCCCGGATTTAAATGTTTTCGCTCTATTTTTGCCGGATTCGCGGCATAGCTAAGCTTTATGCTCTGTTTGATAAAGAAAAATCTTTTGGTAACAGCGGGTGCCGAGTATCTGTATTTTTCTGGATCAGCCCGGCGCAGGCGTCGGACGGAAAAATGCTCAGGAAAGAATATCCGACCCTCTATTATGGCAGCGCGTCGTGAACCTTGCGTATCAAGGATTTCATAACAGAATTGCAATGCCACCGCGCACTTCAAGACGAGATTCTGGCCATTCGTAATTTTAACAACAGGCTGCGGTATTACTGTCTGTAAGGATCGTTTTTATGTCGGGAGGTTGTGATCTGCCCCTCGCTTTAGGTAAGCACTTATAATACACTCATATAAGCTTCGGACAGACATGAGAGCGAAACATGAATGATGAACCACAAACAGATGATCCTAAAGGGGCGCATCAAACCGCCAAAGATATTGGCTCTATGGCTGTGGATAAAGGCAAAAAAGCGGCCGAATTTGTCGACAAGGCCGCAATTGTCGCCGAAAAAACAAGCGGGCTGTTTAGCGCGGTTAAATGGATATGTATCGCTATTGTCACGCTCGCTTTGCTGTTTGGTGGATATACGATTTATAAAGTAATCACCGTTCCGGCTAAAGCGGTTGGCAATGCGGTCGAGGGCATGTCGGGCGCGGTTAAGTCAGGCAGCGAGAAAGTCATTGAAAATAGCAGCGAGGTTTTAAACCGTCTGCTTATTCCGGCGGATAACCAAGCCCGCCTGAACACTCTGTCCGAAGCGGCGTTTGAAAGTTTGACGACCATGGCGCAGGTTCCACCGGAGGGTATGAAAGAGCGCCTTTACCGCGCGTCAAATTTTGGCGGGCATGAAGACCGGGTTTGTAAACTTGATATCCGGGTTGGCGAGAGTGTGCTGCCGGCCGCTTTAGCCGCGGATAACAAATCTTACGCGACCGCCAGGGCTTTGGGCTCGAAAAATGAACGCCTCATTCGCATGGTTTTAACGGCGGGCGATGATGATGTGGCGCTGCAGGCCGAATGGAATTCAGAGGCCCAGATGTGGCAGATGAGGTGGAAATCAACGACGTTGCGCAAACCTGTCGAAGATAGCATTGCCGCGCAGCGCGTGAGCGATGTCTTAGCTCAAGCCGCAAAATCTTGCCGTTAAAACAGTTTGCCTATCGCTATGAATTTAAAAACCCGCCTTCTGTTAGCGTCCTAATAAACATTCTGATTTAACATTTCTCCAAACGATATTTGGAGATTGATAATGATTGCGCATTTAGAAGAGGTATTTGCAAACATTAAAACCAAGGGCGCAGTAACGGCCAAGGATGTTATTGATCTGCGCCGTTACGTTTTTGCTGACAGTTTTGTGGCGACCAACGAAGCCAACCGCCTATTTGATTTAAACGATTTAGATATCCCGAAATCTGAGTGCTGGGCTGACTTCTTTGTTGCTACCATAACCACATTGCTTGTGCGCCAAACCCGCCCGCACGGTTATGTGGATGAGGACACGGCCAAATGGTTCATCAAACGTATTTCTCATGATGGTCATATTCAAACAGAGACAGAATTGCGTTCGCTTTTGTCTGTTTTGGATATTGCTAAAAACGCTACGGATACACTGGCCGAGTTTGCTTTGTCAGAGGTCAGAGCCGCTATTCTTTATTCGGAAGGTTATATGGGCAGCACACGTAACTCTACGGCTAAGAAAATTAGCCGCGATGATGTGGTGATGATTGAAAGGGTTTTATATGCGAGCGGCGGCGATAATAACGTTAAAGTAACAGTCAAAGAGGCCGAAATCTTGTTTGATCTCAACGACGTTTGTGAAGCTGAAGATGACGCGGCGGAGCTGTGGCAGGATATATTTGTCAACGCTGTGACAAATTGTGTGATGTTTTACGCGGTCTTTAAAAACCCGTCTCGCGAAGAAGCCTTGCGGCAGGAAAAATGGATTCAAAGCCGCGGTGATCTGAACATTGGTGGTTTAATTCACCAGGTCACGCCGCAGGATGTTTGGGACAGCTTTTCAGGAAAAGATCACAAAGAGCAGCAAAAGCGCTCCTTGATCGAAAAACAAATGACGCGTCATGAAGAGCGTATTGACGCAGAAGAATCGCTTTGGCTGACGCGCCGGATTGCGCGGGACGGTGTGTTAAACGCGAACGAACGGGCGCTTCTGCGTAACCTCGAGAAATTATCACCCGACGTTCACCAGTCGTTGCGGGATTTTATTGCGGCAGCCTAAGCGGCTACCGCACATAGGTTTTGGTCTTTAGTTAAGGCCTTGCTCAGCCGCACGGCGCATCATTTCGTCGCGGAACATGGCTGTGAAGTCCGGCGGGTCGAGCATGATCGGCGGATAGCCGCCATTTTGCGTCATTTCGGCCATAATCTGACGCGCAAACGGGAACAGGATGCGCGGACATTCGATCATGATCATGGGCTGAATTTCTTCAACGCCGATTCCTTGGAAAGCAAACAATCCAGCATATTCAACTTCAGCGATGAACGCGACCTGATCGGCGCGTCGGGCTTCACACTTTAGCATTAAGACGACTTCAACTGTATCGTCGGCCATCATTTGGCGTCCGATTTCAATATTGATATTAATCGCAGGAGCTTCGAGGCCTGTACGCAGGCTCTCAGGTGCGTTCGGGTTTTCAAAGCTGGCGTCTTTAATATACTGTGCCAGTACCTGTAGCATAGGGCCTGTTGCTGCAGCGTCAGTCGGGGTCGCCGATTCAGTCGGGGCGGCTGCGTCATCCGGGGCTGTTGTCTCCGGTTCTGGTGTGTCTGTTTTTGGGTCTTTCGCCATGGAGCGTCTCCTGTGAGCCGAGTTTTCATCAAGAATAGATTGCGCCGAGCGCGCGGTCAGCTAACATAGGCGGTGATAAGGAGCAACAGGGCAATTGCGATTTGCCGCCGCACTTCCTATGTTACGACGACACATTGCTATTGATGAAAGCCTCGATCCATGAATGAAGTTCTTTTATATGCCGCGATTGCGACGCTCGTATGCGTTATGCTCTACTCGGTGCTCGGCAAATCCGTTGGCCAAGGCCCGGAGTCCGGCGTTGATCCGCTAAAGTTTATGGAAAACGATCAACCTGAAACCGGGTTCGTCGCGCCGGTTGAATCCGACCAAGGCATTCCGGGCCTGTCAGAGATCATGGCTGCTGACCGCGATTTTTCCCCGTCCGGCTTTTTGGACGGCGCGCAAGGCGCTTATAGTATGATCCTCGAGGCCTTCGCCGAAGGCAACCGCGAGCTGCTCGGTGAGCTGTTGACCGATAATGTGTACAAAGTTTACGATGAAGCGATTACGGAGCGTGAGGAGCAAAGCCTCACGCAGGTCACGGATTTGGCGCGCATTAAAGGCGCGGAAATTGTCAACGCCCAGAAAGATGGCGGCCTCGCTCGTGTGTCTGTGCGCTATGAGGCCGAGCTGTCCTCTGCGCTTGTGGATGCAGACGGGGCCGCCGTTCACGGTGACCCTGATTTGCTCTCTAGCGTATCGGAAATTTGGACTTTTGAGCGCAGTTTCAAGTCCAAAGACCCGAACTGGCTGCTGTCTGATGTTGCGCCCTCTGATGGAGATGACTTTGAGGCCGATCCGACGCCGGATACGAAAAAACCAGACGCTGAGACAAAGGCTTAGCCGCGCGTGATGCGGGGGTGGTGGACGGCGTGTCTTTGTGTTCTTATGAGCGCTTGCGTGACGGCGCCGCCAACATTGCCGCCGCAAGGCCCTACCCCCGACGAGCGTCCCGCCTTTCCCGGCCCGCCGGATCCTACCGCGCCGCAACCCTTACCGCAAAACCCGGGCTCGCGTCCTTTTCCTGAGATACCTTCCCCGTCAACGGTGCCTTCCGGAGCGGAAGCCTTTTCCCGTTTGCCAGGCTGGAGCCGCGCGGATGTGCGGCCTGCCGTGAGAGCGTTTGCACGTAATTGTGAAGTGTGGGCCAAGAAAAACGCCGGGAGCTATCTCAAGGTCGCCCGCCCTGACTTGGGCCGGATTGCAGACTGGCAAGCCGGTTGCGGCGCGGCCACATCATCGGCAAAAACAGCAAAAACCGCCCGCCGCTTTTTTGAAACCTATTTTTATCCACAAACTATCCGCTCCAACGAGGCGTCAACCGGATTAATTACTGGGTATTTTCAGCCGGAGATTGCCGTTCGCCGCCGCGCCACAGCAGAGTTTTCAGAGCCTATCTTAACGCGCCCTAAAACAGAAGCTGCGCGGCGGCTCCCCCGCGCCAAAGTCACAGGCGGCGCGTCTGATATTATTGCTTATGGCCGCCCGCTCGAGGTCTTTTTTATGCATATACAAGGCTCGGGCGTTCTTATTTTCAAAGATGGCCACCGCGTCCGCGCCGCTTACGCGGCCAATAACGGCCTTCCTTACACGTCCATCGGCGGAGTTCTTGTCCGCGCGGGTTATATGAATACGGAGCAAGCCTCCAAACAAGCCATAGAAGAGTGGATGGTTAAATCCGGTCCCCAAGCCGCGCGCATGTTGATGAATGAGAACAAGCGCTATATCTATTTTGCGCCGGAAAACCTTGTCGATGGTGAGGGGCCCAAAGGCGCGATGACCGTGCCACTCACGGCTATGGGCTCTTTGGCGGTTGATCCGTCCTTTCATCCTTACGGCGTCCCTGTTTGGCTGAACGTCAAGTTGCCAAAGGAAGCTGGAGATTATCGGGGTATTGATACCGGGCTTTTAGTTGTGGCCCAAGATACAGGCAGCGCCATAAGGGGGCTTTTGCGGGGCGATCTTTATTTTGGCTCAGGTGATGATGCGGGCGCGCGCGCGGGCGTCATGAAGCATCCGGGCACGTGGACGGTGTTGCTCCCGATCAGCTTGATACCGGATGGACTTATTTCGTGATCTGTTGGCGTAACCCCTTGGCACTATGACAGACCGCCGCCTAACTCCTGATGAGCGTCAAATTTGGCACAAGGTGGCGCGCACGGTCAGTCCGCGCCGCCGGGGCTCCGCACGCCCGGAGCCCACGCACGAAGAATTTGCGGGTATGATGCGGGTGCCGCCACACGTCCCAGATCACCGTCCTAAGGCTGCAATTGGTGCTCCGGCTTTAAATCAAGACCGCAAGATACGTCGCGGGCGGGTAACCATTGATCGAAAACTCGACCTACATGATAAAACACAGGCCGAAGCCTACCCTCTGTTACGGCTGTCACTCCAGCGCGCGGGGGGGGCGGGGGCAGAAATGCGTTCTTGTTGTAACAGGCAAAGGCGCGCGGCTGGACGGCGTGTTGCGCCGGGCTTTCCCCGAGTGGATCAATGCGCCGGATATTCGCCCCATGGTGGCCAGCTATGCTCAGGCCCATGTTCGCCACGGCGGAAGCGGTGCTTGGTATGTCTTTTTGAAACAAACTTAGGTTAAAAATGCCCTTGCATAATTTAAAATTATGCAAAATATAAATAACATATATTATACCTATATGCTGGCGTGCGCTACTTACCTCTCAACAACGAAAGGAAAGACAATGTACGCACAAAACAATAAAAACCCACAGACGCTTTCACGCACGATGACTGTGCTAAAAGCAGGTAATCAAACATCTCGACGCCGCCGCCGCTCAAGATTTGGTTTGGCTAAAGCGGCTATACGGTCAGCGTGGTATTAGGCTTGAATTGATAAGGTTCAAAATTAAATTTAGCAGAGGCACTTGGTGCCTCTTTTGTTATTTTGGGTCTAGCATTATCAAGCAATTGCAGACGCGCCGCTTTTACTTATTATAACTTAACTTAATCAACCAAAGGACTACCTCATGCGAATGACATCACTTGCCGTGCTTGGCTTTGCCCTCTCTATTTTGACCCCTCAAATAGCCAACGCGAAGACAACTTTTGAATTTACCGACTTGAATGTTGTGGCATCTGACCGCGTCACAGTCTTTGTTGGCACAGATGGCGCGTTATCTCCCAGCGCCAAAGCCATTGACGCCATGACGGATGGCCGTTTGGTCACAGCTTTGAAGGATGCTGACTTTGAAGGTAAGTTTGGCAACAAGCTCCACCTTTACAGCCTTGGAGGATTTAAAACCGTGACCGTGATCGGTATGGGCGATGAGGCACTGTCGACGCGCCAACTGCGTGATCTTGGCGGCTATGTCGCTCAGGCGAGTGATAATAAACAGTCTCTGAAAGTATTTATCGATGGGCTGGAGACAGACTCCCAAGATACAGGCGCGCAACTTGCCATGGGTTACGCGCTTAGCTCATACACATTTGACCGTTATAAAACGGACAAGAAAAATGTTGACCGCACGGTCACGTTCCTGTCCAAAGACGCCGCCGCGTCTAAGGCGCTTTATGCGGCCGATTTGAGTCATATGGTCAAAGGCGTAAATTTTGCTCGCGATATAGGCACAGAGCCAGGCCTGAATATGTACCCTGAAGAGTTTGGCGAGCGTGTAAAAACGCTCTTTCGCGGCGTTGGCAATACCCGCGTCCGTGTTATGGATGTCCCCGAACTGCGCCGCAACAATATGGGCGCGCTGATTGGCGTGGGACAAGGCTCGTCGCGTGGGCCGCGCCTTGTCATGGTGTCTTACACGGGCGCGGATAGTAATGAAGATCCGATCGCGCTGGTTGGCAAAGGCATTACATTTGATACGGGCGGGATTAGCATCAAGCCAAATACGGGACAATGGCTCATGAAGTCAGATTTGTCTGGGGCCGCTGCTGTGGCCGGGGCCGTTTACGCGGCTGCGCAGCGCGGCGCCAAGGTTAACCTCGTCGGATATATGGCGATGGCGGAGAATATGCCGTCGGGCGACGCGATCCGCCCGGGTGATGTTCTGGAAACCAGCAGCGGGAAAACAATCGAGGTTATGTCTACAGACGCCGAAGGGCGTCTTGTTCTGTCCGACGCCGTAACGTATGCGCAAAAGCAGCATAACCCGAGCCTGTTGATCGATATTGCGACGCTTACAGGCTCTGCGGCCCGCGCCATGGGCGATGATTACGGCGTCGTGATTACCCGTGATTGGGACCTCTCCGTTGAGATGATGGATATTGGCCGCGAAGCCGGCGAAGATGTGTGGCCCCTACCGCTAAATGAAAATCACTTCAAAGCGATTAAATCGGACATTGCCGATATTAAAAGTACAGCCGGAAGTCCCGGCGCGAGCATTGGCGGCGCTGTTATCGGAACCTTTATTGACGAAGACCAGCCTTGGGTTCATTTGGATATTGCCGGGGTAGATTGGCTGGATAAGTCGACTCCCACAACGCCGAAAGGCCATGCAGGGTGGGGCGTGCGCTTTATGGATGCTGTGGTCAGAGATAGAGCAGGAGAATAGGCTGAACCGAAGCCCGGCTATTTTAAGATATTTTGAGTTAAACAACCGGCTTTGCTTTGCGCAAGGCCGGTTTTTTATAGGGCGTTTTTAAGTGAAGGGTTCTAATTTTTAATGGCCGCGTTGACGACGTTGACGCCCATGCGTTTGGCATTGATGCGGAACTCGTCTGAGGCGGTCCCGATAATGTGTATTTCCGGGAGCGTGCGGGTCGCGTCTTGCCGCGCCGCGTTGGCCAGTATTTGCACAGGCCGCTGGCTTTTCTCCGTCCACTGTAAGTAATCCGCACGGTACGGCATGATCAGGCGTTCGTTGGTTTTTACGGCTGCGGCAACGGGCGTGGTTTGCGTCAAACCGCGAAGCTCCCCTTGGGCCGCCAATTTGGCAATATATTCGTAGGCTGCAAGATAGCTGTCGGCATCGTATTGTGTCCGTGCGGCGGCGGCATCAACGGCAAGTCGGGCTTGCTGAGCGAGATTATTCATCAGGCGGAGCGCCGCGACCAGACGGGTTCTCATCGTTTGCGTATAGGCGGGATTATTTGTGAATGCGTCAATCGTTTTGGCGGGAACACCCCACGCCGCAAGTGACGCCTTATCCTGGTTTCGAGTCCTGTAAGCATCCTTATAAGAGATCAAAAACTCACCATTATTGGCATAGCCGGTTCCGGTCACAACGTTACTGAAATAGTTGATATCCGCGCCGCCTGTGCCGAGGCCGAATTTATAGGCCGTGCCCGTATAGGCATCGGCATAAGAAATCCGGTCAATTTCCTTGCGGTAAGCTTCATTATCCGTTTCGGAATTTGTCCCGAACTCGGCATGTAGCCGGCGCGAGACATCATGTTTTCCCGTTAAAGAATTTGCGCCAGAGAGGATATCTTTCCCGGCCCTCTCTAAACATTCAAAGCCGCTACACCGCGTCCCGGCTGCGCCTTTGGCGATGCGAACGCCCGTTACGCCTAATTCACCGACGCCGTGGGCGACTTTACCGACAAGGTTTCCTGTTTGCACGGGAACGAACAAAATCGCGTCTTCAGCGGAACTGATCTCGCCCACTTCGTGCCCGACCGCCCCCAAAAGACGCACGGGTGTTTGCACCAAATTTAATGTGCGGTTTTTTGCCGAATTAGCGACAACGCCGATGGTCGAGCGGCCTCTGAGCACTTCAGTGGCGTGTATTTCGTCTATGCGGGATATGGCACGGTCTGTCCCTTCAATGACATGCATGCCGGCCGGAGTTTCAATCCGGTAAATCAGTGAGAAGCCGTTGGATGTCGCGTTTGGCAGGACGCGATGATGGGCGCTTTGCATGTAATTTGCCGGGATAAACTTTTGCGCGGAAACGGTCGTGATTGGAGCGCCGGATGTTTGCGCATGGGCGCTAACCGCAACCATCATAGCGATAACCACCGCTGACGTAGTTGCCGCAAAAACGTGTTGCAAGTGAACGTGTTTTAACATGGTTTTCCAATATACCTTAAAAAAGGGCACCTGTCTCAGTGCATTTCAACGCGAAGAGTACTGGTATGCAATCCTTATACCGTTATGTCTGGCTCAGCGTAGATGGTTAACAAAATATTTATCTACGCAAAGAGGTTTTGGCAGTAAAATTGCACAGCGCCTGTTATGAAACGTTGGCGATTTACTCTGGGTTTGTTTTTATTCTTTATCGGCGTCCTATCGGGCGTGCGGTATTTAGACAGTGAAAGCTCGCTCTATCAGCGCTGTGTCGATCATGTTTTAATTAAAGCTACGGGCCCAGCTCTTTATCCGGCTGAGCGCGATTACATCTTAGCAACCGTCCAAACACCCGGCGCGACTTTTTCTTATCAAGGGCAAAGTTGCCCCCGTCTGCTCAAGCGTCATAATGAGATCATAGAAGCACATTTAACAGGTCGCGGGGGCGATCTGCCCCAGGGCGTTCCGTCATTTGGCGCCGCGCCGAGATCGTAAATCTATAAAATAAATTTCGACAGATCCTGATCGGCCGCCAGCTTGCCGACATGCTTTTGAACGTAATTCGCATCAATCGTTAGGCTTTCGCCGCTTTTATCTGTGGCCGCAAAGCTGATATCATCCAGCAGACGTTCCATGACCGTGTGAAGCCTGCGCGCGCCGATATTCTCAATAGAGGCGTTCACATCGGCGGAAATTTTCGCAATTGCCGCAATGCCGTCTTCGGTAAAGTCCAAGCTCACATCCTCGGTCAGCATGAGCGCCTTATATTGTTTAATCAGACTGGCTTCAGGCTCGGTCAATATCCGCACGAAATCATCTTCGGTGAGCGCCCGCAGCTCGACCCGGATCGGTAGGCGGCCTTGCAGTTCAGGCAGCATATCGGACGGTTTTGCCACATGAAACGCGCCGGACGCGATGAATAAAATATGGTCGGTTTTTACGGGGCCGTATTTAGTCGCCACCGTCGTGCCTTCTATCAGAGGCAGTAGGTCGCGCTGTACGCCCTCGCGGGACACATCCGCGCCGCGCGCATTGGAGCGTGCCGTAATTTTATCAATTTCATCCAGAAACACGATGCCGTCATTTTCTGCGCGCTCTATGGCTTCGCGGGTAATGGAATCATCATCGATTAATTTATCGGCCTCTTCGGATAATAAAGGCCCATGGGCATCGCCGATTCTCATTTTCACCTTTTTAGTGCGGCCCATTTTACCAAACATGGATGATAGATCGAGCATACCCATACTGCCGCCCGGTTGCCCGGGGATATCAAGCCCTTGAAACGGCGAGCTACTATCCGCCAGTTCAAGCTCCACCTCTTCATCGTCCAAATCTCCGCTCAGCAAGCGCTCTCTGAACTTGCGGCGTGTGGCCTCGCCTGAATTTTCGCCGACCAGAGCATCCAAGAGACGCTTTTCGGCGGCCATTTCGGCCTGGGCGCGAACTTGATCGCGCTTGATGTCGCGCAGCATAGAGATCGAAGCTTCGATGAGGTCGCGAATGATCTGTTCAACGTCGCGGCCGACATAGCCGACTTCGGTAAACTTTGTGGCTTCGATTTTGATGAACGGCGCTTGAGCAAGCTTGGCAAGGCGGCGGGAGATCTCAGTTTTACCAACCCCCGTTGGGCCGATCATCAGAATGTTTTTTGGCGTGATTTCACCGCGAAGCTCTTCGGGGACGCGGCGGCGGCGCCAGCGGTTACGCAGCGCAATGGCAACCGCGCGCTTGGCGTCGCTTTGGGCGACAATATGGCGATCCAGTTCGGAAACAATCTCGCGCGGAGAAAAATCAGTCATGTCTTATCCTTTTATACCTCGCTTAGATAAGTACGATCAGGCGGTCTTCAAGGTTTGAAATCAGGGTCATAACGCGGCGGAAAAATTGGCAGGCTCGGTAGAACTTTTAAAAGACCGCCCCGCGCCGTGTGCCACCCCGCGCCTAAAAAGATGATAGACGCCCCGAGCAACAGTAATGTTAGAGCGGCGACATTGCCAAAACCGAGACCTGTGTCTGACATCAAAAAGCCAATCGCGAACCCGGCATATCCTAATGATGACACCAGCAGCGCGCGGCGGTTAATGGCCAGCCCAAATAGAGCTACGATAATAACCATGACCATCAACAGCAAGGCGTCTCCTTTATCCAAGGTTGGGACCGGCACAACATTAAAAAGCGTTTCCGTATTAACCCGAACCATCTCCAGCGCCAGCCCGTGAATAATCAGCGGCGCAGCAGTAAAGTGCAGCCAAAACGCATTATCTGCAAAGCGCGTGGTGCGGTGTTTGTCTTTCATATCATATCTAAGTGCGGCCAACAACGTGGCGAGCCCGCCAGCCAGCAAAGCCCATCCCGTGTGTGCCCGCATGATGTCTGGCGCAAAACCATTCAAAACCGCAAAAAACAAATAGAGAATTGCAATGGCAATCAGAGCCATACAAAAAGGCAATCTCACCCGTAGATAAAAGACGCACATGGCGAGCAGGGTGATGAGTGCGGTGGTTATTGGCCCGCCGAATCCAATATCATCCAAGACGACACCAAGCCCGCGTTGGGTAAACAGCAAAAACGCGAGGGCTGTGATGAGAGTCGGCAGGTGTTGGCGTTTGCGCTTGCCGAAATATTCTGCCAGCACAGCCATTATAGCCGCCGCGCCTAAAAACGAAACTCCGCCGCCCAAAAGCGCGGCCATAGCCGATAAACCTAAAGCAAACAGGCCGATACCAATGGCAATGAAGACATCAGAGAAGCTGCGAACAAAGCGCATATCGTCTTCGTTTCCAATCACAGAGGCATTGACGTTTTTGGGCAGATGTTCCGGTATTGGGTTTGAAGGCCCACTGCGCATGGACTTGGCTTGCGCGGCAGTGATGATCCCGGCTTCTAGGGCGGCATCAATTTGATCTTGGCTCAACTTCGTCATGGAGAAAGCCTAGCAGATGTGGATGAATAACAGAATCGAAAATACATCACGAAATTCTGAAGCCTGTGCCCCTTGCAGGAATGGCGTAAAACCTCCATTTAGAGCCTGACAAGGAGACAGATATGTTCATTCAAACGGAAGACACGCCCAATCCCGCGACCCTTAAATTTTTACCGGGCCGCGATGTGGCCGGATCAGGACGACCTGCGCTGGATTTCAAGCGCGGCGCAGATGTCTCCGGCGCGCCTCTGGCGGAAATGCTATTTATGATACCTGACGTTTCTGGCGTGTTTTTCGGCTCTGATTTTGTCTCGGTGACCAAATCCGAGGACGCACAATGGAAGCACCTTAAGCCCGCCGTGCTTGGCGCGATTATGGATTTCTTTGTCGCAGGCGGAGAGCCGCTCACGGAGCAAATTGCCAAGGAAGCCGAAGAAGAGCGCGTCTATGAAGGCGAGACGGCGGAGATTGTCGAACAAATCAAAGAGTTGATCGACCTGCGCGTTCGTCCCGCCGTCGCTCAAGACGGGGGCGATATCGTGTTTAAGCATTTCGAAGAAGGTGACGGCACGGTGTTTTTAGAAATGCGCGGGGCTTGCGCGGGATGCCCATCTTCGACAATGACTCTTAAATCCGGCATAGAGAACCTTTTGCGGCACTATGTGCCCGAAGTGACAAATGTCGTTCAGGCGGTCTGATTGCTCACATTAGGGCTGGATACGACCGGAGCTTATTGCACGGCAGCTTTGTTGGATGGTCATAGGCTGCTGGCGTATAAATCTGTAAATATAGGGCGAGGACATGCCGAGCGGCTCGCGCCGATGGTTGACGAGGTTTTGCAAGAGGCCATTGTGCGCCCGGCGGATATTGAGCGTCTTGGCGTCTGCACGGGCCCGGGGAGTTTTACCGGGCTGCGCGTCGCGTTGGCCTTTGCCAAGGGTTTTGCGTTGCCGCGCCGCGTACCTGTTATCGGTCTTTCAGGATTAGAGGTTTTGGCCGCACAAGCTGATGAAGACCAAACCCAAAGCATAGCTGTGGTCATAGATGTTCGCCGAGGCCAAGTTTGCTGGGCAACCTTTAACAGGGGGATCCAAACACAAACGCCGATTACGCAAGATTACGAAACGGCGAAGCAAGCGATAAAGGTTTTGGAATGCCGCCAAATTATTGGCGACGGCGCGGAGAGGCTTGGATATTCAAGCCCTCCGATGATTATATCGGGCGAGGTTCTTGCCCGGTTGGCGCAGGAAAAGCGGCCCCGTGATTATCCGCCTGTCCCGCTCTACTCGCGCGGGCCTGACGCAAAACTGCCGGGAGGCATCACGCCAAAACCTATTGTTTCAACTAAGTGATGGACGGGTCTATTCGGCAACTGAGCCGGGATGATGCACCTTTGATGGCCTCGCTACACCGCGAGAGTTTTAACCGAGGCTGGTCTGAGGCCGACATGGCCGAGCACACAGGTTCGGATATCGTGCTAGGATATGGAAATCCCATAAGTGGCTTTCTTATTATACGTACAGCGGCAGACCAGGCAGAAATTATCACAATCGCTGTGGCTAAAGCGGTGCGGGGCTGTGGGCTTGGCCGAAAGTTACTCGCCGCGGGAGAAGAAAAGGCCGCGGATCAAGGAGTGGACATCATCTTCCTTGAGGTCGCCGAAGATAATGGCGCGGCCATCGCGCTGTACCGTAAAGCGGGATATCAGGCTTTTGGCCGTCGCCCCGCCTATTACCGGCGTCCGCAAGGGCGGATAGCGGCATTGACGTTTCGTAAAAGGCTGGACGCTCTTGGCGGTGCGGGTTAGAAGCACATATATTAAGTGAGGTTTTATGGGTAGTTGGATAGCACGAAAATGCGCGGAACGCGGACTGCGTATGACCGAGCAGCGCCGCGTGATCGCCAAGGTTCTCTCGGATGCGGATGATCATCCCGATGCAGAGGAACTTTACCGCCGCGCCGCAGATATCGACCCCAAGA
Source organism: uncultured Caulobacterales bacterium (assembly GCA_964352785.1). Classification (GTDB taxonomy): domain Bacteria; phylum Pseudomonadota; class Alphaproteobacteria; order Caulobacterales; family Maricaulaceae; genus JACOMS01. The sequence goes on along the minus strand of CAYGTI010000016.1, from coordinate 50,925 downwards.
TTTCTCTCGCGACAGTTTACCGGACTGTACGTCTTTTTGCTGACGCCAATATTATTGAAACCCATGATTTTCGAGATGGCCGCGCGCGCTATGAAACGGCAGACGATGATCACCATGATCATTTGATTGATGTCGTGACAGGCGAAGTTGTCGAGTTTGTCGATGATGAGATTGAAGTGCTTCAAGAACGTATTGCCAAAAAACTCGGTTATGAACTTGTTGATCACCGACTCGAACTTTACGGTAAGAAAATCTCCTAGCCTTGAAATCAGCGCTTAGATATATTTCGGCGTGGTTATGCAGTGTTGTTCTCTGTGTGATTGTTGGCTCCGCCATTTCTACGCAGCGCGTCATTGGTAGTTTGACTGAGATAGGCGCATCTGTAAGTCTAAGCCAACGTCTGTCCATGACGCTTTATGATCTGATTCACTTTGGGACACTTTACGGTGCGTTTATTTGTTTGGCTTTTATCGCGGCGTTTCTGGCAGGCGGTCTTGTTTTTCGCATTGCAAAGTTTGGCCGCCCCATCGTTTATATTGTGGCCGGCGCGGCGGCTATGCTCGTGATGTTAATCTTAATGCAGAAAGTCTTTTTCGGCGTTCCGATCGTTGCGGGCGCGCGCGACGACCTTGGCCTTGGTTTGCAAATGCTGGCGGGCGGTGTGGGCGGCTATGTCTTTCACCGCTTAAGTTTGAGTCGCCGCAGTACCTTGGCGCCCTCATAAGCAGATTTGAATGTCGCTGTGCGGTTTAATGTATCTGAAAAGGCGCACCATGATCTCTGGCGCGAGCGCGACGCAGCCGAGGGTTTGCCGTTCGTCAGGCTGCGCAATATGAATAAAGACCGCGCTGCCAAGACCTGCACCTGTGCTGTCTGTTTCGGGCGGGCTGTCATTATGATCCATCACCAAGATCACATCATAAGCGCAGTCCTCGCGCCATAACTTTTCATGACTTGCCGGATAAGGCAGGCGAATAAAGCTGTTATAAGCGGGGTCTTGTGGGGCGTCGCACCACCCATCATCTTGGCGTAACTGGCGAAACGTCAGCAATGACCTTGGCGAAGGCAAGCGGTCGTTGCGGTAAAGCCCAAAGCGGAGGTGATAGGTTCCCAGCGGTGTTTTTTCATCGCCCTCGCGGCCCTCAGGTCCGGGGATACATCCTTTGCGTCCAATCCGGCAAGGGTGTGTTTCGCCGTTAAAACGGATGATTTTTTTACTGCAATGAACCGTAATGCTCATAGTCTGTTCTCTTTTTTGTGATGCATCGGGAGCAAACTGGCATTAGTCTTGGGTAAAAAACAAGCCTAAAGAGCGCAGGGTTTGCGAGAGGAAAAAATTATGGCCGTTAAAAAACGCCTATTATTAGTTGATGATGATGATGATCTCAGGTCTGAGCTTGTCGAGCAGTTTGCGCTTTACGGCGAATTTGAAACCACGGATGTGGCCACAGCAACGGCCGGAATCGAAGCCGCCAAAGGCTCTACTTTTGACCTCATTCTGCTTGATGTGGATTTGCCGGACATGCTGGGGACGGAGGCATGTGAGCTTATGCGCAAGGCGGGCGTTGCGGCTCCGATTGTTATGCTGACCGGGAATGACGGTGAAATGCATGAAATTTTGGGCCTAAACTCCGGCGCAAACGATTATGTCACCAAGCCATTTCGCTTTGCTGTTCTTTTGGCGCGTCTTCGCGCGCACCTGCGCAGTTTTGAACAAAGCGAAGAAGCGAGCTTTCAGATCGGGCCTTATGAATTTAAGCCCGCCTTTAAACGCCTGACCCCGCCTGAGGACGAAAGCGGCACCCAGCCGCGTGATATTCGGTTAACGGAAAAAGAAACGAATATTCTGAAATATCTGTACCGCGCAGGAGGAAAGCCTGTGGGCCGGGACGAGCTGCTGCATGAGGTGTGGGGTTATAATTCCGGCGTGACAACACATACGCTCGAGACCCATGTCTATCGGTTGCGCCAAAAAATAGAGCCTGAAAAAGGCAATGCGACGCTGCTTTTGACTGAACCCGGCGGCTACCGCCTCTCGATGGGGTAGCGCTATTCTTGTTGCGGCTTATACATTAGTTGTGGCGTGCCTTCTTTGGGCTGAACTGCGCGAAGCCCGTTTTTGGCAGCGTGTTTTCAAACCTTTGGCGGCGTTGGGGTTTTGCGTACTCGCGATTTGGGCCGGGGCTCTGTCGAGTTTTTACGGACACCTTGTTCTCGGGGCGCTTATGCTCTGCGCGCTAGGCGATGTGGCCCTGCTCTCACGCGGCAATGAACTTTTATTCAAGCTGGGTATGGCCGCGTTCGCCTTGGGTCATCTTGTTTATGCCTATGCCTTTTGGACGTTGGGCATTGATCCCGTTTGGGCAATGTGTACGTTTGCCGCGATGATCGTTGTGGGGCTTTTAATGCGGCGCTACTTGAGCCCGCACACCTCGCCGGATATGCTGGTGACCATTAGCCTTTATATGCTTATCATTACAGCCATGGTGACGACAGCCATAGGTACGCAAAACATGATGATTATTGTCCCAGCGATTATGTTCGCGGTCTCGGATATGTTTGTGGCCCGTGATCGTTTTGTGAGGCCAAACCCCCGCAATGCCCTTGTGATAAGTCCGCTCTATTTTGGAGCGCAAGCTCTATTTGCGTTGAGTATTTTAGCCGTTTAGACCCTCGCGGTTACTGCTTGAATTCGCTCTCCCCAACGGTTTCCCGGAGGAATTTATCAAGGCCAACAAAAAACTTTTGGCGATTTTTCTGGTTTGAGAGGAAATGATCCTCATCATCAAATTCCATAAATGTTGTCTTGGCTGGGCTTTTGCGAAGCGCTCGTTTCATCCGGGTGTACTGATCAAAATGAACGCGTTGATCGTCCTTTCCATGGGCAAGAAACAAGGGGACTGAATATTCATCGGCGCGCTTGACCGGAGAGTTTTCTTTAATAGCGTCTCTATCTTCAAATCCACGCAGAACAAAATTTTGTGCAGATACGCGGCCAAACCGGTACTTTTTAATATCGTTAATCATGTCTTGAAGATCGGTAACCCCTGCCATTGAAATAGAGCAGGCATACAGCTCTGGGTTTTTGATCGCGCCCATTAGCGCCGCATAACCCCCATATGACCAACCCGCGATACAAATTCGACTTGGGTCAGCATAACCCTTCTCGATTAGCCATCTTGTACCATCTTCGACATCTTCCTTCATTAACACCCAGTTTTCACGACCTGCATTTTTAAATGCTTTTCCATAGCCAGCTGATCCACGAAAATTCATCTGTAAAACACCAAATCCACGGGTTGCAAAAAACTGTGCGAAGTAATCAAAATGTTTGGAGGTGCGCGCATAGGGACCGCCATGGGGTAGTATAATGAAGGGCAGGTTTTTTATTTGGGATGTATCTGTGACAGATGGCGGCAATGTGACATAAGCGGGGATTTTGAAACCATCTCGCGCCGTATATTTAACGGAAATAGCCTCGCCCATGTCTTTTGCAGGTAAATTTTTGCGATATGATGAAATGAACGTGACCTTATCGGTTTCGCTATTAACCATCAACAGCGACCCTGGATCGTAAGAATTACTAACGCCGAACAGTACAATTTTTCCGTTCTGCGATTGATCAATATAGTCAACAGTTCCGTTCGCAAACCTTTGGCGCATACGTTCGAGGACAGTATCGTAGTCCCCAAACAGCTCTGTCTCTCTTTCATCGGCGACAAAACTTGCTCCCATGACCTCTGAACCATCCGAGCTTAAGATAACGTTTCGTACGTCATAAGTGTCATGGTGGAACAATTTACGAGTTTGCTTTTTTGCTTCTAAGTCATAAATATAAAGACCCTGTGTCTCTTTTCCGGCATAGTCTCCGATAATCAATTCGTTGGGGTTTCCAGTGAACCCAAAGATATCAACATCGGGTTCGAGGCCAGGATAGTTGTCATAATCGCGCCAGCGGTCCTGTTCAGCATCCCTAATTCTCAACGTCCATTTTTCTGTAGAACTGTTATCGCTTCGTCCTTGTCCTATCCGGGGCTCTCCGCGCAAATCCGTATGCCAATACTGGATGTTTTCGCTGCCTCTTTTTTGACGAGAATATCGACCACTAACCACATCAACTTTCTGAATGTCGGGGGCGTTGGTATTATCATCGGAAAAACTCATTAAAATGTGGTCAGGATCATCTTCTAAAAAATCAACGACCACATCATTAAACTGCCGAAAAAGCTCTGGAGGTTTTATTAAAAATTTACCTTTCATTTTTTTTACGTCCAGCGTGTATATAAAGCTTGATGTAAAAGGTATCCCGCGAAGTTTTCCGCTTTGCCAAAGGGCAACAAGAACACGGTCATTATTGACCCATTTTATCCATTTCGGCTTCACGCCTTCGCCAAGTAAAATCGCTCGTGGTTTTGTATCTTTTTTGTTGATGCTCAAAATTCGAATACCGTAAGTCCCCTCGATATTTACGAAAAGACCTATTTGCGTTGCATCAGGAGAAATCGCGGCATCATAAACGCCGGGTAGTTCTCCAAATGCCTCGGGGGGCGGGGCTGCATGGGCAAAGTTAATGTACGCTAAACATAAAGCCAAAAATGATATAATAATCCGCATGCGTGTTAGATCCCTATCCATATTAGTTCGAGAATAGACGAGCGCTTAAGAACTTTAAAGGGTAAAGTGCTTGGATAACCTGAGGCCTTGGGCTTGGTAGTGTGAGCCGTCTTTGCCGTAGAGGGTTTGCGGGACCGCGCTCATGGGCTCGAACACAAGTTTGGCGACGGGTTGTCCGTGGCGCAACAAAAATGGAACGTCTCGGCCTCTGACTTCGAGCACAGCGCGGGAGCCCGCGCCTCCGGCTTCTTTGACGCCAAACCCCGGATCGAAAAACCCCGCATAATGCGCTCGAAACTCGCCGATTTCTGGCGCAATTGGAGCCATTTCTGCGGCGCGGTTATCGGGAATAATGACGGCTTCCTTAGAGGCTAGAATGTAAAACTCATCCGGGTCGAGCACAAGTGTTCCGTCGGGCGCAAGCAAGGGCTCCCAGTAATCTCTTGCAGCGTGCGCGCCGATTTTGCCTATATCGACAAGGCCTGCATGGCGGCGCGCGCGCCATCCAATAATCCCGGTGCTGTCCATACCTTTCAGATCAATGCTGACCGTTTGTGTGCCTAACCTTTGCGTCACTCCGCGCCGGAACCTGATTTGCACCAGCCTATCGCCCGGCCTTGCCAAAACAGAAAAAGTGCGCGGCGCGATCTCGACATAAAGCGGCCCTTCATAGCTCTCTGGAATACCGTCAAACCGGGTCGCGCCGTCGCAGATCACGCGGGTAAACACATCCAGCCGGCCGGTTGAGCTTTTGGGATTTGCTGCGGCGCTGAGCCCGCTCGGCAGGGCAAGGCTTTCGGCGAGAGGTACCAAATAGACACAGCCCGTTTCTAAAACCGCGCCGTCTGTTAGGTCAATTTTATGCATGACCACATCACCCAAGCATTCTGAGACGCTGCGCCCCTCTCCGGGTAAAAAACTAGCCCGTAGACGATAGGCCGTATGACCAAGCCGCAGATCAAGACTTGCGGGCTGTATTTGCCCGCTGGCTAAGCTGACACTGGCTTTGACGCCTCCTGCCGTGGCAAGCGTATGGATATCTTGTTCTGGTAAAATCCCGTTTTGCATGAGCCAGACCTATCACAGCCTTCGCCTGTGGCAAGAATGTCCTGTAAATTTATCCGCTTAGCTGGATAAGACGCTTGCGCTAAGGATGGAAACGTTAGATGTTGCGCGATCAAAGGGGCACTCTTGCGAGAGAGATAAGGCGTACCGCAATGTATGAACAAAAAACAAAAGACGTGATCGTTCGCGTAGAGCCGGATTATTTGCACGATCAGTCATCGCCCGCAGATCACCGCTTTATCTGGGCCTATACAGTAGAAATTGAAAACCAGACAGAAACGGATTTGCAGGTCGTTGAACGGTTTTGGAAAATCGCTGACAGCCGCGGCCAAGTGCAAGAGGTGCGGGGCGCGGGTGTTGTGGGCGAGCAGCCTGTGCTAAAACCCGGCGAGGTGTTTCGCTATACGTCCGGAGCGCCTTTGACGGCCCCGTCCGGTATGATGCTGGGCAATTATTATATGGAAACACCTACGGGCGACCGATTCTGCGTCGATATTCCAACATTTCTTTTGGATAGTCCGCACGAGCCGCTTAGTTTAAACTAAGCGTTCGTATACAGTCTGTTAAGCGCTTCTCATGACAAAACCTGATACGCCTTCAATGCGCGCAGCCCGGTCGCACGCGCCGTCTGCGCGGTTGTGCGCCGCCAGGGCCGTCCAGCATGTTTTGCGTGATCAGGCACAGCTCGAAACGGCGCTGCTCCGCCAAGCTGATTATGAGGCTTTATCAGCCCGCGACCGGGCGTTTGCGCGGTTAATCACAGCAACGGTTTTTCGGCGTATGGGCCAGATTGATGCCGCACTATCCCCCTTTTTAAAACGCCAACCAGCCTCTTTTCCCCATGCGGTGCTCAGGACAGGTGCGGCGCAGCTCTTATTTTTGAAAACGCCTGTACATGCGGCCGTGGGCGAGTCTGTTGCGCTGCTTAAAACCTCTTCGAAAACCCGCGCCTATAGCGGTATGGTCAATGCTGTGCTCAGGAAAGTTTCAGACCAAGGGGCGACTCTTGTGGCCGCGACGCCGCCAAGTGCAAACATTCCAGGCTGGATTCGCGCCTCGTGGGAGAAAGCTTACGGAAAGCCTGTCATGCGCCGGATGGCCGCCGAGCTGTTAAAGGAGCCGCCGCTGGACATTCATGTCAAAGACGGGGCGGATGCATGGGCAGAGAAACTTGGCGGTGATGCGCTAAGTGATTGGACGGTACGGCTGAGCCGGGGGGGCCGCGTGCCCGAACTTGAAAGTTTCGCGGACGGTGAGTGGTGGATTCAAGACATTGCCGCAAGCTTGCCAGTTATGGCGCTGGGGGATATTTCGGGACAAACTGTCTTGGACATGTGCGCCGCGCCGGGCGGGAAGACGATGCAGCTTGCAGCAAAAGGGGCGCACGTGACAGCGCTTGATAAATCAGCCGAGAGACTGGAGCGCGTTGAGGAAAACTTGAGCCGCACTCGGCTACAAGCCGATATAATTGAGGCGGACGCTGTATCTTGGATTGCGCAGACAAACCGTACCTTTGACCTTGTCCTATTAGACGCGCCGTGTAGCGCGACAGGGACTTATAGGCGTCACCCCGATGTGCTCTATAACCGCACACCCAAAGATGTGGGCGCGCTCGCGCGGTTGCAAAAAAAGTTAATCGCCTCGGCCATAAAGTGCGTAAGGCCTGGAGGCCGCCTTTTATATTGCAGTTGTTCGCTTCAGACCGAAGAGGGTGAGGCTCAGGCGCAGTATACCCGCGCGACATTTTCAGAAATGAAGGCGGTGCCTTTTTATAATACGGGATTAGGCCTTCAGGCTGAGTGTGTTGATGAAAACGGGTATCTCAGGATGCTGCCTCACCTGTTTGGAGAAAAAGGTGGCTGCGACGGGTTTTTTGCAGTTTTATTCAAAAAAGAAGAATAATGCGCACGTAAACCATGCCTTCATTATTTTTTGGTCTAATAGTTGCAAGGCAGTGTCCAGTGTATCAATATGGGAGGCTCAATATGAGCACGAGTTTAGTAATGCGAAATGGCGTTATCGCCGCGATGGGAATTTCCGGTTTAATGCTTTCAGCGTGTGCGAGTCATCATGGCGCGAGCTATCCGGGTGAAATTTATGCTTATGAAAGCGGGCCAAGTAATTGCGGCGTTGTCGATACGCACGTACCTGCACCGGTTTCAACGCGTTATGGCAGTGAATGTTACGGTCCTGCGCCCGTAGCCGTTCCGGCGGAGCCCGTGCTTCCGCCTGTTGTTTATACGGATTGCGGTACAAACTGCGGCTACCCTACAGGTCACAGCGCTCCGATTACGACAACAACGACCGGGTATGGCGGTGGTTTAACGGGTCCAATTGAATATGGCTCTACCTATACTGGCGGTACATCCACTTACACTGGGGGTACATCCACATACACAACAGGCGCAACAGTTGAATGCCCGGCTGGAACAACTCTGCAATCAGATAATACCTGTCTGCAAGGCGGATCATATTCCGGCAATTCCTACAGTAGCACAACAACATCGTCTTATACGCCGTCAACGACCACCTCTTACTCTTCGGGTAGTGTTGAATGTCCGGCGGGCACAAGCTTGCAATCAGATAATACATGTATGCAATCCGGCGGTTCGTCCTACAGCAGTCACTCAACAACAACGACATATGTTGAGCCAGCAACAACCTATATCGAGCCAACAACCTGTAGCACAGGTACGGTTATTCAAAGCAATGGCTCTTGCATGTCATCCGGTTATGGTAGCTCCACGGGTTATACAGCCACAGATTACTTGCCTATCCGCAAGTAATACCAGCACAACTTTGTGAAAGGCCCGCCCGGTTCAGTCCGAGGCGGGTTTTTTATGCGAAAGGGTGTTGTTAGGTAAATTGCCTCGCCGTGTTTAATTTTTTGCATCGATCTTATCACATGACAGGAGACGTCAGCGTATTCCATTCGGATTGAGGGATGATACGAATTTTTCGAAGCGTGTTTCTTGAGATTAAGTGACGTCGGTGATTGAAGAGATTGTATATTTGGCCGTGGGCTGTAAGCAGTTTTTTGAGCGGTTCTCACAGATCTGAATTTTTGGGCTTTTCGTTCTCGCCTTTGTATCGGAACGTGGGCGCATTCGGCGCGATTGTTCTTTCTAACGCCGACATCTTGCAAGTGTTTTAGGCCTAAACACTTGAGAGCCGCTCTGTAAGAAGCAAGCCGGTCCGTAACTATACGAGTGGGCTTGATGCTCTAGGTTCTGAGGAGTTTACGCAGTAACCGTGTGGCCGCCTTAGTATTGCGGTGTTGCTGAATAACGACATCAAGAACGGTTCCTTCGTCATCAACGGCCCGCCAGAGATAAACCATTCGACCGTTAATTTTCGTTTAGACTGCGTCCAAATGCCAAACAGGAGCGGGGTGTTCGGATCGAGACTTTACCCGTTTTGCATATGCCGTTCCGAACTTATCACCCAACGTCGGATGGTTTCGTAAGACACATCGATACCGCGTTCGATCATCAGCTCTTCGACATCACGAAAACTTAGATTGAAACGAAAATACATCCAAACGGCACGTTTGATTACATCGGGCTGGAAGCCGTGACGGTTGTAAATTAAGGTTTGCATCGCTATACTTTAGCGAATTGTCTGAAAGCCGGTATTAAGGTGACAAAGCCCACACACCGTCTTGCCAAAGACCCGCACATTGCGTAACGGCTAATCATGCTTTCAGTTCTCGATCTTTTTCGTATTGGTATTGGCCCGTCCAGTTCTCATACTGTTGGGCCGATCCGGATTGCTAAGCGGTTTGTTGATAGCCTTATCTCGGACGGGGTTTATGATGATACGGTGCGAGTTGTGGTTTGGTTGCGCGGCTCGCTCGCCTTTACGGGCACAGGCCATGCAACCCCCAAAGCCGTTGTTTTGGGGCTGTTGGGGCTGGAGCCTGAAACGCTTGATCCGAATATGGCGGACGCGCAAGTGGCGCGGGCCTACGCGAATAAACTCCTGCCCCTAGGCGGCGGGCGAGATATTGCCTTTGACCCTGATAAAGATTTGCTGTTCGATTATGAAACGCCGACGGACCTGCACCCGAATGAGATGAAACTCGCCGCGTTTGACGCAAAGGGCCAAGATCTGCTCGCGCAGATTTATTACTCGACAGGGGGCGGGTTTATAGCCTCCCATGATCAGCTCTCAACACCGCTTAAAGACGATATCATCAATGTCGGCGCGAGCGTGCCGTACCCGTTCACCTCGGCGGCGGAATTGCTGGGTTTTTGCGAGGCTGGCGATATCAATATTCATGATGTTATTTTCGCCAATGAAGACGCCATGCGCCCGCGCGCGGAAACCAACGCCGCGCTTGACCGTATATCGGATGTCATGCAAGCCTGTATCGAGCGCGGCCTAAACACCGAAGGCGTTTTGCCGGGCGGGCTGAAGGTTAAACGCCGCGCGCCCGGGATTTGGCAGAAACTGCACGGCGGGCCGTTATCCAATGAACGCGAGCAGTTATTTGATTGGCTCAATGTTTACGCCATGGCCGTGAATGAGGAAAATGCGGGCGGCGGGCAAGTTGTGACAGCGCCGACCAACGGCGCGGCGGGGATCATCCCCTCTGTGCTCAAACATTATTGTGCGGGCGAACGTGCCAACGCGGCGAATATCCGCAAGTTCCTTTTGACCGCAGGCGGTATCGGTATGCTCTACAAACAACGCGCGTCGATATCCGGCGCAGAAATGGGCTGCCAAGGCGAGGTCGGCGTGGCCTGTTCTATGGCGGCGGGCGGCCTTGCGGCGGTTTGGGGCGGCAACCCGCAACAGGTGGCGAGCGCTGCCGAGATTGGGATGGAGCATAATCTTGGCCTGACATGTGATCCCGTTGGCGGGCTTGTGCAAATTCCCTGTATCGAGCGCAACGCCATTGGCGCGGTCAAAGCGGTCAACGCCGCGCGGCTGGCGCTTCATGCGCCCGCGCAAATGAAAGTCAGCCTTGATCAAGTCATCGAGACCATGCGTCAAACCGGCCTTGATATGAGCTCTAAATACAAAGAAACGAGCCAAGGCGGCCTCGCCGTTAACGTGGTGGAATGCTAAGGTGAACGGCAATATAAAAATGATCGCGCTGCTCTGCGCGGCCTGTCTTATATTGTCCTGCCAGTCCATGATGCCCGGCCCGCCAACCAATGTTCGCGCTGATGTCCTGACCGCGTTAACGGGCAGCTATTCTAACGCAGCACAATACCAAGCCACCGACGCCGCGCTGAAGGTCTTGCCAAAAATCGGTGATATCCGGCCTTGGGTTGACCAAAAGCATGCGGTTTTCAAACGGGTTGAGAACTCAACCCTTCCGGGCGCAGTGATAGCGCTCGAATGGCGAAACACGGATGCAAACGGAGATGTTTCACGCCAACGCCTGTGGGCCTTCCGCCAAGCGGATAAAGATGTTTTTATGGATTTTTATTCGCTCAAAAACCCGGTAGACTTTAGTGATGATGACCTGCTGGCGAATTTGGGGCCAGATGATCTGATCTCTTACGGAGCAAAATGCGCCCTGCCTCTTCAGATCAAAGGCGGCGTCTATCATTTCTCGATCCCGGAGACCTGCCGAATTACCTCGCGCTCGGGCCGGGATATGGTTTTATCCGCGGACATTATCTTGGCCGACACTTTGCGATACCGCGAAGCCGGGCGGCTCGTCGGCGGCGATCCCATTTTTCAAGTGCCCGGCGCGGGACTTTATTATGAGTTCAGATCAGAGCCTTAATGGCCGCGCACCGGATTTGGCCTATACGAGCGGCTTGTACCCCAGCATCAGCACATTTCCGTGCGCTAAACCCGCTCGATTATCATCGCCATACCGATGCCGCCGCCCGCATGAGCCACAACAAGGCCAAACTGACCCCCGCACCGGATCAATTCGTGCACCAGAGCCGTGACCAAAATACCGCCCGTCGCCCCCATAGGATGCCCCATGGCCAAGTGTCCGCCGCCAACATTGACCTTATCCCAATCCACATCATAGTCCCTTTGAAATTTAAGCGGCACCGCAGCAAAGGCTTCCATAAATTCAATCCTGTCCATATCGGCAAGGCTCAACCCGGCTTGCTTAAGCGCTCTTTCCATAGACGCAAATCCAGCCGTAAACTGCAAGACAGGATCACCGCCCGTCTCTGCAAAAGTGGTTATTTTAGCAAGAGGCTTTAATCCTGCTATTTCGCCAGCAGCTCGATCTCCGATCAAAACCAATGACGCACCATCTGCGAGCCCCGGGCAGTTTGCAACCGAATGAATATGAGAAACCTCCGACAGGTTCGGGTGCCGGGCCAGCATCATAGCATCATACCCTTGCGCGCCGAGCGCGGCAAAAGCCGGAGACATGTTCGCTAGATCATCTACACATAAATCTGCACGGATAAGTTCATCATCATCCAGAATAATTTGGCCGTCAGGGCCGCGGACCGGGATAACGCTGTTAGCGTAATGCCAGCTGGCCCACGCGGCGGCGGCGCGGCGGTGGGATAATAATGTTAACTCATCCAAATCAGCCTTGCTGTAACCCTCAAGGCTGGCCATTAATTCTGCGCCTAGAATCGGCGGCGCGTAGTTTAGCTGCGTAATTAATTGCGGATCATTATAATAGGCTGCATTATCCGCCAAAAAACCGACCTGAGACAGGCATTCAACGCCGCCTGCAAGATGTAGCCCGGCATGGCCGGACTGCGCCCAGAGCGCGGCGTCCGTAACAGCGCTCAGGCCTGAGACGCAATAATTATTCAAGCTTTTCACAGAGACATGATCGGGTAGGTTTGACGCAAGGCGACTGACCAGCGCAATATGTCCGCCTTGCGGCCCCACTTGCCCGACGCAGCCAAGAATCAGGCGCTCTACGGATCGACCCATCCCGGGGTTACGGACCTCCAGCGCGTCAATTAATCCTGCAACAAGTATATGCGGCGCTATGCTGGCTAACGATCCACCAGGCTTTTTCGCCGATGCGGGCCGCCCTTTGCCGCGCGGCGTGCGCACCGCATCATAAATATAAGCGGTGTTCAACCTTTAAGTTCCAACTATAAAAGAGACATTCGTTGTCGCCGAACCGCCAACATTATACGTGGCCACCGTTTTTGCTCCCTCCACTTGCATATCTTCGGCGCGGCCTGTCGTTTGACGCGCAGCATCCAGCATCATGCGCACGCCCGTAGCCCCAACGGGATGGCCGAGTCCGATTAATCCGCCGGATGGGTTGATCGGGATATCTCCGTCCACCGCAATTCGGCCCTCTTCGATGGCCCGCCAAGCCTGCCCCGGCTCAGTGATGCCAAAATGCTCAATCGCCATATATTCCGTGATCGAAAAACAGTCATGGGTTTCTATTGCGTCCAAATCCTCCGACCCCGAAAGCCCGGCGCGCCTATAAGCATCGGTGATAGCTTTGCGCGTCCACGGAAACACATATCCACCGTCTTGGCTTTCCGCGAGCTTTGTTTCCATAAGCATCGGAGCTACCGTGTGACCCCACCCCTTGATGTAGGGAATGTCCACAATATTAATCCCGCGGTCTTTGGCATAGTCTGCAGCCCGTGCTTCTGAGGCTAAAACCAACACAGCCGCGCCGTCCGTGACCTGCCCGCAGTCCTGACGGCGCATCCAGCCTTCAATCACAGGGTTTTCAGCGCCGTCTTGCGTGAAACTTTTATCTGTAAACTCCCACTTACGGGTTTGAGCTTTGGGGTTTTTCTTGGCGTTGCCAAAATTGATTTTTGATATCTCGGACAAATGTCGATAATCGAGGCCGTAGCGTTGCTCATAAACCTCTGCCAAGTCCGAAAACATGGCAGGCCACAGATATTTTGCGCCGAGCGCTTCGCGTCCAGCCCATGCCGCAGCGCCCAGATGTTTGGCCGCAATTTTGCCCGGCACATTACGCATTAATTCAACCCCAACCACACAAGCCGTTTCATATCGCCCGCTTTCGATATCAGCCATAGCAGACAATATCGCGAGAGACCCTGACGCACATGCACCTTCGTGACGACTACTGGGCAGTCCAGAAAAGTCTGGATGGACATGGCCAAAGTAGCCACCGAGCATACCTTGGCCCGTAAAAAGCTCCGCTGCGAAGTTACCGACATGGCCGACGCCAATATCTTTCGGCTCGACAGCGGCGTCCTCAAGACCCGATAGAACAGCCTCGGAAAACAAATCAAATAAAGACTTGTTCGCGCGGCTCCAGTTTTCGGAAAAATCCGTTTGAGCTCCGCCCAATATATAAATCTTATGCGCCATATTACACTCCTGCTATCCTCTTACCTAACCATAGGAAATATACAAAACAAGCGGCCCTGTTTTCTTACGCTTTGAAGGCTCTTGAACTGTTGCCGTGATTACAGTAATTTTCACATATATAAAGAAAGCCTGCGGCTCTCGCTGGCAGAGGAGTCCACCGTGAACGCGCCTTTTATTAATCCTGACGCCCCGTTTGGCCCCGAGGCCCCATTTGGCAAAGACCACGGCCCGATGTTGACGGGGGCTTTTGCGCCCGTTTTAGAAGAAACTGTTCTTACCGACCTCCCCGTCGAGGGCGCAATCCCCGCTGATCTGAACGGTGTTTATCTTCGCAATGGGCCCAACCCCAAATATGAACCCAAGGGCAGTTACCATCCTTTTGACGGTGACGGCATGATCCACGCCGCGCATTTTAAAAATGGACAACTCACCTACCGCAACAAATGGGTGCAAACCGAGGGTTGGAAGCACAACGCTGCCGAAAATAAAGAATCCCATTGGGGCATTATGCAGACCCATAAAGGCCGCGCGGATAAACCCATGAGCGACACCGCCAATACGGATATTATCGGGCACGGCGGCAAAGCGCTCGCCACATGGTATCTTGCTGGAAAAGCCTACCTGCTCGATCCCGTCACACTAGAAACCATAGACACGGCTGAATTTACCGAAACCGCAAAGATGTCGATCTCGGCCCACCCAAAAGTCGACGAGATCACGGGTGAGTTAATGTTTTTTGACTATTTCGACACACCGCCTTTTATGCGCTACGGTGTGGCCGACAAAGACGGGAAGCTATTGCATCACGTCCCGATTGAGCTTCCCGGCAGCCGCCTGCCCCACGATATGGGGATTACGGAAAATTATTCTATTTTGCATGATTTGCCTGTCTATCATGACGAGGAAGCGCTCAAAGCCGGACGTCACAAAATCCGCTTTAACGCAGCTATGAAGGCGCGCTTTGGGGTGATCCCAAGATTCGGCGCGGCGGAGACTATTCAGTGGTTCGAATTTACACCCTGTTTTTTGTATCATGTGATTAATTGCTGGGAAGAGGGCGACGAGATCGTCATGACCGCTTGCCGCTATATGCCCGTGCGCGCTGATAACGGACAGATTGATGAGATGCGAACGGCCAAACGCATCGCGCAACTCGGCATGGATGCGCGACTGTGGCAATATCGGATGAATATCAAAACCGGCGAGACGTCAGAGCGTTGCCTGAACGCTGATTACAACGCCGAATTCCCGTCCTGTAACAGCGCTTATACGGGCCGGCGCTCACAATGGGCTTATTTGGTCGATCATGATCCCAATATTCTACGCTGGACAGGCCTTCGCAAGTTTAACACAGAGACTGGCGCGTGCGCCGGTGCCTGGTCAGACGGAGCCGAGCACTGCTGGTACAGCGAGCCTTGGTTTGCGGCGGCGGATAATCCGCAGAGCGAAGATCACGGTTATCTTATCGCCTTTGTCTGGAACACAAAAACCCGCGAGCAGCAGCTCCAGGTTTTCAATGCGCAAGACCTAAGCGCCGGGCCGGTAGCCAGAGTGACGCTCCCGTGCCGCGTACCCGCAGGCTTCCACGCCTGCTGGATGAAGCCGGAACACATCGATGGCTGGGCCGCATAGTCGGGACATTTTCAAAAATTTGGTGGCAGTGAGAGTGATGCTTGAACTCATGACAGAAGAAGCCCGTCAGTAAGGCTGCGTCTGGTTGCGATGCCGATCAAATGATTAGGCGGCGAACTCACAAACGGGTTTTATCACCACGGCCTTGCTCTTTTTAAAGAAATAACTTGCCAAAATTCGAATCTTAAAATAGGTCACGATTTGACGATAAAGCGAGCTACAGCGAGCCCTTAACAAACAGCCTTAAATGTGCATTGAATGGGAAAACTGTCAGCCATGGTGTGCCGAAAAGCTCATCTAATAGCCGCCGGTAGCGTCTTGGTTTTGTTTTTGTCCTGCCTCTATAGAGGCGACGATTGGGAATTGAGAGTTGTTGGTATGGCCCAGGCCCTTATCTACAAATCCATGAGTACATCAATTCCACTGCAAGCGCAGTTGGGAGACACGTTCCTATCGTCTAAACATCAAGATTATTTGGCCGCTATTGCGGAATTTAGTAGTGCGGAGCGGGCTTAACCAAACGCTCGCCGAACCTCCCGCCGCTGACATCCTCTATTGCTAGAGGTTTGTTGTTTCCTTGAATTTGACCCTGTTCGATAGGGCTCTTCGGAAATTTATCCTATGTTGAATGCAAATCACGTTGCCACGGTGCAACACCTTACACAATTAAAGCCTTATGGCTTGCCGACCTACAATACCGTCTCAGATGCTATTGCCGCTTATCAGGGCGATGACCAATTTTACGCGCTTTATCCACGGAAAATCGAACAGGCGGCACGGCAATTTGTAGGCGGCTTCCCAGGTCACGTGCTTTACGCCGTGAAATCAAACCCTCATCCGTCTCTCCTTCAGATTTTGGCACATGAAGGCATTAAGCGTTTTGACGTCGCGTCCATTCGCGAGATTGATCTTGTCAAAGGCCTTTTGCCTGACGCCGCGCTCTATTTGATGCATCCGATTAAATCGCGCCGCACTATTGCACATGCCTATATGAGTGGCGTTCGCAATATGTCCTTTGACCATGCGGATGAACTTCAAAAGATTTTGGACTGCACCGATGAAGCGGCGGATCTTCATCTGCATTTGCGTTTAGCATTACCAAAAGTCAGTAAGCAGCTTGGCGCGGTTATGCCATTGGGTGGAAAATTTGGGGCTGACTTTGATGAAGCTGTTGCGCTGCTAAAGTCCGCGCGCGGCGTTGCGCAAAAGCTTGGCCTATGTTTTCATGTCGGGTCTCAGTGCCTGATTATTGAGAATTATAATAGCGCACTGACTTATGCACGCCGCGTTGTTGACGCGTCAGGTGTTAAGATCGATTCCATTGATGTTGGTGGCGGATTTCCGGTGGCCTATCCGGATATGCCAATCGCGCCGACGCAGGATTATTTCGACGCGATTTCAGTGAGCTTATCCGCAAATGGATTTAATGGCCTAGAGGTTTATGGTGAGCCCGGCCGCGCACTTTGTGCAGAAGGCGGGGCAACGCTTGTGCGCGTTGAGCTGCGCAAGGGCACAGACCTTTACCTAAATGACGGGACTTATGGTTCACTCTTTGATGCTGGACAGTTTTCATGGAAATTTCCAGTCAAACATCACCGTAACCGTCCGCCTGCGCCCTGCGCCAATACTACCGGTTTCCGGTTCTTTGGGCCGACTTGCGACAGCGCAGATACGATGAACGGCCCCTTCCATTTGCCTGCAGATACCTGCGAAGGCGACTGGATAGAAATACAAAACCTTGGCGCTTATGGCCAAACGCTCGCCACACACTTTAACGGATTTTACAGCGACCACACTGTCGCCATTTTGGAAGATTAATCATGACTAAAAACACTAAAGCCCAGTTACTCAGTAATGTTGTCGAACATTTTGACATCACAAAAATTGACGCCCGCCCTATCATCAAAGCTATGGGCAAAATGTCCTTCACGGCTCGCGATCTTGGCCGCGCGAGCGATATCTTCAAACAAGCTGTGGAAGATAAAGATTGCTCTGTCATTCTTACACTCGCGGGGTCGACTTCGGCGGGCGGGTGTATGGACGTTTACCGCGACCTCGTGAAATACGGTATGGTTGACGCGATTGTCTCGACGGGCGCATCAATCGTTGACATGGATTTCTTTGAAGCGCTTGGCTACAAGCACTATCAAGCGGATAGCCACGTCGATGACAATGAATTACGCGAGCTTTACATTGACCGCATTTACGACACTTATATTGACGAAGAAGAGCTGCAAGCGTGTGATCATGTTATCAAAGAGATTACCGACAGCCTTGAGCGTCGCCCCTATTCATCACGTGAATTTATCTGGGAAATGGGTAAATGGTTAAAAGCCAATGCGGTCAAAAAAGACTCCCTGATTGAAACGTGTTACGATCATAATGTACCTATTTTTGTGCCGGCTTTCTC
Source organism: uncultured Caulobacterales bacterium (assembly GCA_964352785.1). Lineage (GTDB taxonomy): Bacteria > Pseudomonadota > Alphaproteobacteria > Caulobacterales > Maricaulaceae > JACOMS01. Next base: position 32,939 of record CAYGTI010000016.1, on the reverse strand, counting down.
TGATTGCTCGGCTGGTTTTGGCCTTGTAAAACACCAAGTCGAAAATCCGGGCAACTATCTGTCAATCGATAGCGTGGCCGATTTTCGCGAACTAACCGACGTTAAAATTAAAGCAGGCTCAACGGGGCTTCTGATGATTGGCGGCGGCGTGCCGAAAAACTTCGTTCAAGATACAGTTGTTTGTGCTGAAATTCTCGGCATCGAAGCTGAGATGCACAAATATGCTGTGCAGATTACTGTGGCTGATGTGCGTGATGGAGCCTGTTCAAGCTCGACGCTCAAAGAAGCTGCGAGTTGGGGAAAGGTGCAAACGACGTTGGAACAAATGGTCTTTGCCGAGGCGGGCTCTGTTGTGCCTCTACTTGCGTCTGATGCTTATCATAGCTGCGACTGGAAAAACCGTCCGCGCCGTGAATTTGCGAAAATGTTTCAAAAATGAGTGCGCCCTTCGCAATGTTAAAGCCTGCGGATGGATTTCTCGGTCTGCCGCCTGAATTGGCGACAGACTATGAGAACTCTGGCGCGGTCATAATTCCCTATGGATTGGAGGCCTCGGTCTCCTATGGCGGCGGGACAGAAAATGGCCCGGCGGCTATGATCAAAGCCAGCCAGGAGGTTGAGCTATTTGATGAAGATCTTTGGTATGAGCCTGTGGAGCTTTACGGCGTCATTACGGCGCGTGAACCAGTCATCGATAATAGCGACATAGAAGCGGCGCTTAAAGTTCTGGAATCTATGACACGCACCGTCTTAGGGGATGGAAAGTTTCCATTTGTTTTTGGCGGCGAGCATTCAATTACGCCAGGCGCAATCCGTCCTTTCCTTGAAAAGTATGATGACCTCATCATCCTACATTTTGACGCCCATGCCGATTTACGCGACGGCTATGAAGGCGAACATTATTCTCATGCCGCCGCCATTCGCCGTGTACTCGATCACCCTACAGTACCGATTGTCTCTTGCGGTATTCGTAATATCTCAAAGGAAGAAATCCCTTTCTATGAGGCGAATAAACACCGTATCACAATTCATTGGGGCAAGGATATTAAAGGCTGGGATGTCGAGGAAATCGTAAAGCCGTTCAAAGACCGTCCAATTTACCTGACCTTTGATCTCGACGGCTTTGACAGCTCGCTGATGCCGTCCACAGGCACACCCGAACCCGGTGGGGTTTTTTGGGCCGATGCCATAGCAATTATAAAACGGGCCTCAGAACTGGGCACAATCGTTGGGGCTGACATCAACGAATTAGCCCCGATTAAGAAATTACATGGGCCGGATTTTTTAGCTTCCAAGCTCGCTTATAAAATACTAAACTATTCATTGGGCCGAGTATAAATGCGGCACTTATTGGGCCTATGGCTCGCGGCGTTTCATGGAGGCTCCTATGTCCAAACGTCACCGTAAATCCAAAGAGTTTTTGAGCTCTGAGAGTGATATAGAAGGTATAGAATCGACACACGCAGATTATGACCTGTCTATGTATGAGGCTCCAAAAGGTAAAAAACCCAAGGGCAGTGATAAACGGGCAAGTCACAAACGCGCCTATTACGACGACTAGTGCATTTCCTGTTTAATCGTACTCTGGAAAGCCTCAGAAAATGGGCAAATAAGGTCTAATTTTTGATTCTGATTTGGCAGGAATGGCACTAACCTTATTAAAACGTCTTTGGCTGCGGCCATATCATTAAGTAAATATCATGGCGAAAACACGTGCGGGCGCGCAATTAACAATACGCACAGCACTCGTTAAAGACGTCGCAGGCATAGCTGCGCTCGTTGACCGCGCTTATCCTAATATGTCCACTTATGCCGTATCGACGTTGAGGGGCCAAATTTCAAATTTCCCCGAGGGGCAGTTTGTTGTTGAGTATGAAGGCGAAATTGTTGGCTATGCAGCTAGCATCGTTTTACGCGAAGACGTCGCCCTAGCGCCGCATAATTGGGCCGCCATTACGGGCGGCGGATATGGCTCGTCTCATAACCCAAACGGCGACTGGCTTTACGGTATGGAAGTTTGCGTTGACCCTGAGCGCCGCCGCTTGCGAATCGGAGAGCGGCTATATGATGCCCGTAAAGCCTTGGTCGAAAACCTTGAATTAAAAGGGATTGCCTTTGGCGGCCGTATTCCCGGTTGGAAGAAACGCAAAAAAATCTACGCAGACCCTATGAAATATTTAGACGCCGTCAAAGCTAAAAAGGTTGCTGATCCGGTTGTCAACTTTCAATTCAGGCAGGGTTTTGAAGTTCATGCAATTTTGAGAAATTATCTACCGCAGGATAAAGACTCAGGCGGGTATGCCGCCCATATGATATGGCGAAACCCTTATGCCGTAGAGGTTCGCGACAGCGTACACTCAGAAGCTGCGCAAAAAGACGTTATACGCGTCGCTACTGTGCAACTTCAAATGCGCAAGGTCATAAGCTTTGAAGACTTTATGAGCAGCGTGGAGTATTTCATCGATAGCGTCTCGGCTTATAAATCCGACTTTGCCGTTTTTCCCGAGCTTTTCACGTTGCCCTTGCTCGCGCTTGCAGAACATCGACTGGCGCCGTCAGAGGCGATCGAGAAGTTAACAGAATATACGCCTATGTTCATCGAGTCGATGCGCAAACTCGCCGTAAGTTATAACATCAATATCATTGGCGGCTCCCACCCCACGCGCGCTGAGGATGGCGATATTCAAAATATTGCTTACGTCTTTTTGCGAGACGGCTCTGTGCACGCGCAAGAGAAAATCCACCCCACCCCAAATGAACGCCATTATTGGAATATCAAAGGCGGCGACGAGGTCAGCACCATAGATACGGATTGCGGCCCTATCGGCATCCTTATCTGTTATGACAGTGAATTTCCGGAACTCGCACGGCGTATGGCTGATGAAGGGGCGCGAATATTATTTGTGCCGTTCTGTACGGATAACCGCCAAGGCTATTTGCGCGTTCGTTATTGTTCGCAGGCCCGCGCCATCGAGAACCAATGCTACGTTGTTATGTCAGGCAATGTCGGCAACTTGCCAGGCGTAGAAAACATGGACGTGAACTACGCCGAGAGCTGTATTCTCACACCATGCGATTTTCCATTCGCGAGAGACGGCATTGCAGCAGAATGTTCAGAAAACGTTGAGACAGTCGCCATTGCTGACTTAGACCTTACAGACTTGTCGTGGGCAAGGGCAAAAGGAACGGTTCGAAACCTTCGCGACAGGCGTTTCGACCTCTACCAAACACAATGGTCGGATCAATAAATGGCACATCCCGCACGTATAAAATCAGTTCGGATACTTAGAGCTTTCGCGATAACCGCCGGTGTTTGTATAGCTCTGATTGTGGTTACTGCTGATTATTTCTAAGGCCAGCTACGGGAGTCAACGTCCACCAAACACCCACACTAAGGTCAACGTACCGCGAGAGCTGCAACGAGTGCAATTCCTGTAAAATCAGTATCAGAAATTAGGCCTTATTTGCCTAATTTCTGAGGCTTTCCCGAGTACGATTAATCAAGAAATGCACTAAGTAAACAAAGTTTGTCACCACGCTATCATGTAAGAACGGCGTCACACAGTCTAAGCCCAACAACTTCATATAACCCGGACAGCACAGAGGAACCGCAAAAACGCGTTATATAGCTGAGCGTTTCATGCACGCGAGCCCACTGACTCCCGCAAGGCCTGCCGCGCCTGTACCAACAAGTTGAGCGGCATTTGTTGTAGTCAACCCGCCGAGCGCAATGACAGGAACGTCCAGTCGATTGCAAATATCTTTGAGTTTTTGGGTACCTATTGGCGCTCCCCCAGACGGGCTTTGGCTTTCAAAAATGCTCGAGACAAATACAGCATCCAGCATTGAGACCGCTTGATCATAAACACCACCCGATTTTTGCCCGGCCATTGTAATAATCCAAGCCGGGCAGCGCTCCCGCCAAAGAGCAGGCAATGTGGCAAGGCTATTACGGCGAAAATGAACCCCGTCAGCGCCCGTTTTTATGACAAGCTCCGGGTCCTCAGCGATAAGAAATTGTTGGCCGCGTTCAAACGTCAGCCGCCGCAAAACCTCCGCCTCTTCCAATTTATCGCTCTTGCCAAAATGCCGATAAATAACTGCCACGCCTTCAGGCAGGTTTTGGACGGCGGCGACCGTATTTGGCACACGCTCGGGATCAGTCATAAAAACTAGGGGGGAGAGCCGGCACAGACGCGTTCGCGCTTTATACAGTTTTGTCGCTGCCCGTGCGAGGCTGTCTCTTCCTTTAAACTGCCAATCCTTGTAATGAGGAGTCATGCCGCATGATCTTTCTACACATTCAGCCCAAATTTCTGAGCGCCGCACTGATACCCTAGGCCGGATTTTCGCCGCCGCCAAGAGCGCGGGCCGTAGCCCTAAGGACATTAGTTTGGTGGCCGTTTCTAAAGTTCAGCCGGATATGCGGGTTGCAGATATGCTCGCGGCAGGTCAGCGCGTTTTTGGTGAGAACCGCGTTCAAGAAGCCCAAGCGCGGTGGGGGGCAACATTCGCAAGCGCGAGAGAGAGCCTTGAGCTACGCTTGATCGGGCCGCTGCAAACTAACAAAGCCGAAGATGCGGTGCGCTTATTTGATGTGATTGAAACCCTTGACCGGGAAAAACTCGCAAAAGCACTGGTCAAGGCGGCGGATAAAATAGGGCAGATGCCGCGGCTTTTGGTTCAGGTCAATACAGGCGAAGAGCCCCAAAAAGCAGGCGTGACTCCTTCGGATGTGCCAAACTTTCTAAAAACGTTGCGCCAAGATTACAGCCTTTCACCCGAAGGTTTAATGTGTATCCCGCCGCAAGGCGAAGCGGCCTCGCCGCATTTTTGGCTTTTGGCAAATATGGCCGCTGACCACGGCTTGCCATGTCTATCAATGGGGATGAGTGGTGACTATGAAACGGCGATCAAAATGGGCGCAACCCATGTCCGCGTGGGCAGCGCCTTGTTTGGGGAGCGAAGTGACAGTTAGGCTCACTACCCGACCAGAAGTTTCTCAGTAATATGGTTGAGTACAAGGCGGCCTTTGGGCGCCGCGAAAAGGCGGCCCTCTTTTTGAATAAGGTAGCCATCCTCTATAAATGGACGCAACCGCGCCGGACTTAAAGGACTGCCTGAAATATCCGCATATTTTTGCAGGCAAAGTCCAGCGCTGATCCTCAGGCCCATCAAAATATACTCTTCTGCCCAAGCCGTAGCAGATAAAGCCTCTTTTTCTGCAATCCCTGAGCCCGTCTGGTTCACGCGTTCCTGATATTCTTTTGGGCGCAGGGCCGCGATGGTCGCCGTGCGCTGCCCGTTTCGAGTCAGGCGGCCATGCGCGCCTGGCCCGACTCCCACATAATCCTCGCCTTGCCAGTAAGATAGATTATGACGTGAGTGGTGCCCCGGCCTCGCAAAGTTAGACACTTCATAATGCTCGAACCCCGCCGCGAGGAGGGCCTTAGATGCCGCCTCATAAAAGTCAGCACTTTGCATCTCGTCAACGCTCTTGGATTGTCCCCGCGCCTCCATTTGGGCAAAAGCCGTCCCGGGCTCTATAGTCAATTGATAGGCCGAGACATGATCCGCGCCGCTCGCAACAGCACGTTCTAAATCATAATTCCACTGCTTGGCTGTTTGTTCGGCCCATCCAAAAATAAGATCAAGTGAGACAGACGGAAAAATATTGATAGCCGCTGCAAGAGCTGTCTGAGCTGCTGCCGCACTGTGATCCCGACCTAGAAAATTTAGAGTGTCATCAATGAAAGTTTGTACGCCAAGGGAGACCCGGGTTACCCCTGCGTTGGCCATCTTCCGCCACTGTGCGTCGTCACAATCATTGGGGTTGGCTTCAATAGCAATTTCGGTCGCCGTGGAGACGCCCCAAAGCTCATCAACATGCGCTGTGATTTTTGCAAGGCTGGCGGAGGGTAGTAAAGACGGAGTACCGCCGCCAAAATGCACTGAAGTAATGGCTCTTGGCCCGCTCCAGTTTCGCCAATATGACAAATCTTTGAGTATCGCACCGATCAGGTGATCGTCCTGCCGGGCTTTATAAACGTTGAAATCACAATAGGGGCAGATACGGGCGCAATAAGGCCAGTGGATATAGACTGCGAGGCTGTCTACCCCTTCAGCCATTTGGAAACTGATCCGCAAGGAACTTTGTAAAAGCCGCAGCCCGGTGGCTTTTTGCGTGTTTCTGTGCGGGGTCAATTTCGGCAAAGGTTAGTTTATCACCCAGCGCCTGGAATATGGGGTCATAACCAAACCCTTTATCGCCGCGCGGTGGCCACACCATTTCGCCTTCAACAGAGCCCTCGTAAACAAAGGTTTTACCGCTTGGAAAGGCCAAGCATAATGCGCAGATAAACCGCGCGGTTGGCGCACCTCCTGCGGCTTGCATCTGTGTGTGAACGCGCCACATCGCCATATCAAAATCGCGCCCACCGCCCTCAATATTTGGAAGTTGCGCCCAGCGCGCGGCGTAAATCCCCGGATCGCCGTTCAGCGCATCAACGGCCAAGCCGCTATCATCTGAAAGGGCCGCTAATCCGCTGGCGTTAGCGGCGGCCACAGCCTTAAGACGCGCGTTCCCCGCAAATGTTGTTTCCGTTTCATAGGGCTCTGGCAGATCAAGCTCGCTTGCGCTATGTGTTGTCACGCCAAAGGGGTGCAGAAGATCGCGAATTTCGCGTACCTTTCCTTCATTGTGAGAGGCCACAACAATTTTGGTCAGGCGGGGCATCACCGTACTCCTTGGCTAAAAGTTACTTTGTGCGAACGATCTACGCGCCTTAGCTCCGCAGGTAAAGCGCGAGATGTTTTGTGGGCTTGCATTTGTAGGCATTATTGATTATCGATAACTTATAACAGAGTGAAGAGACCCACCTTGACAGCATCCCCCCCTCTTATTGCCCGGATCATGAACATCCTTTTATGGATCATCATTGCGGGGCTGTTACTTGGCATGATATTCATGCTTGGAACGGCTTTGGTTATGCAATTCTCCAGTGAATGGCGCGACGTCTTTATGGCGAAACTCGAAGCGACTGGCGGCGAAATGCCAAGCCCCCATAGCCTTGCGTTAAATCCGTTGATTGCGGCGGTCATGGCGGGGGCTTATCTGTATGTGGCTTTGGTCGTTAAACAAATTGTCAAGACAACCCTAAACGGCGATCCTTTTGTCGAGGCCAATATTTCCCGCTTGCGTAAAACCTGGATCGTGATCGCACTTGTAGAAATTTTCCGTATGGTGATCATGGGCGTACTACCTGGCGCGCCGGATCATGCCGGGTCAGCCCTGACCAGTTTTTCTTTGGATACCCGTCTGTCGGCGTGGTTCCTTGTCTTTGTGATCGCGGCCATGGCCGAAGTTTTCCGAATCGGGTTGGAATTGCGCCGTGATCAGGAACTAACAGTCTAATGGCCATTCGTGTAAACTTAGACCGGGTTTTGCTCGACCGCCGCATGTCGCTGACGGAGCTGGCCGATAAGGTTGGCATTACGCTCGCGAACCTGTCTATCCTGAAAACCGGGAAAGCCCGCGCTGTGCGGTTTTCAACGCTGGATGCACTCTGCCGGGAGCTAGGCTGTCAGCCTGCAGATATTCTGGAATATGAACCGGATGAGGAAGCGCCCGCCAAAGCGGCTGAGTAAACGGCTGGTTGTTAGAGGGCTTCGACGCAGCCTGGTTTACGTAAATTAATTTTGAACGCAGGTTTGAGCGGCTGGCTGTGACGGCGTGTAAAACCTGCTTTTTTGGCAACAGCAGCAATAGCGGCTTTAGAAAACCCCAAAGCTGGATGCGGCGCACCGTTTTCAATCTTTGTGCCAAATGTGTGATTGATCATGCCGTCAAAATAATGCGCACCGACACGTAACCGCGAGGCGAGCGTGAGGCTCTCAAGGCTAAGAGAGACATTCAAGCCTTCAAGATTATCAACGCGGTGCGGCGACAGATGCGGCCAGCAAATAAGCTCACCCGGTTCGAGATCAATTTTTATCACCTGATCTTCAAAATTCTGACGGTACGGTATTTTTTCTATGCCCGCTTGCAGCGCGGTTTTTTGAATATCCAGCGAATGAATATACGGGGCATGGTTGGGATAAACAAAAAGACGCTTACGGCCCCGCAAATGCCAGAGCGTAACGTCGGTCAGGTCAATATGATACCCTACGCTGGCGCGCGGTGATGAAATTAGAAGTCCACCAATGCGGCTACGTGCAGAGATGCCCATATGGCGCTCAAAGGCTTTGTGCATATGCATGACGAGGCGGCCGTGAGGTGTGGGTTGATCGTGAATGTTACGCAAGTTTAGCCATAATTGGCCGCGTTTTACTGCTTCTAATAATTCAAAACTACTGGCTCCGCTCCGCTCGCAGGATTCAAATGACCCTTTCAGACAAATGTCCAAATTCTCCGGTGGGTGCATATCAAGAGCGCGGATCAGGTTGCCGTCGGAGAACAATCCCGTGTCCGCAATATTATGATCCATCTTTTGAATGGACTTCCCGTATTGGGTATTATCTCCGCCTGTCAGGTTAATAATCATCATTGCGCCGTTCTGTGAATGAAAGTGAGTCTGCAAATTTTATGCCATAGGCGTTTACGGTCTTGCATAATGCGCACTGGCCCGCTTTAAAGCGCTCATGACATTAAATGAACCTTCAGGCGCGCTCGCGCTGGCTCAAGAGCTTATCCGCCGCCCCTCTGTTACGCCGGTTGATGCGGGCGCGATGGATGTTCTGCAATCCCGGCTGGAGGTCATGGGGTTTGCCTGTACGCGCTATCTGTTTGGCGAGGGCGTCGAGCGCGTCGATAATCTTTATGCGCGCCTCGGCAGTTTGGCTCCGAACTTCTGTTTTGCCGGACATACGGATGTGGTGCCTACAGGCGACGCGCAGAAATGGAGCCATGCGCCGTTCGCCGGAGAGGTGAAAGACGGGCAGCTTTGGGGACGCGGCGCAGCGGATATGAAAGGCGCGATTGCGGCCTTTGTCAGCGCGCTTGAAACTCTGCTGGAGCAGGGCTGGGCACCGCAAGGCTCTATCAGCTTTCTGATTACAGGCGACGAAGAAGGCCCGGCAGTAAACGGCACTGAAAAATTACTTAAGGCGATCACGGCCAAAGGTGAAATCATTGATCACTGTCTGGTGGGCGAGCCGACAAACCCCGACGCGTTAGGCGATATGATCAAAAACGGACGACGCGGTTCGCTCAATGCCAAGCTGACCGTTACTGGCCAGCAAGGCCACGTGGCCTACCCGCACCGGGCCTCAAACCCGGTTCCGGTTTTAATCACGCTTTTGTCAAAATTACTCGCGCGCCGTCTTGATGACGGGAATGCTTTTTTTCAACCATCCAATTTGGAAGTCACGTCCATCGATGTTGACAATCTGGCCCATAACGTCATTCCAGAGACGGCCCATGCCAAGTTTAATATCCGGTTCAATACCGAGCATTGCGGGGATGACCTCAAAGTCTGGATTCAAAGCCTTGTCGATGAGGTTGCGGCAGATTTTGACGGACAGATTGATGCTGATTTGCGCTGTACGGGCGAGGCATTTCTAACTGAGCCGTGTCGTTTTACACAGAGCCTGCAGGATGCTGTTGAGCAGGTGACGGGACGCCGCCCGGCTCTTTCGACATCCGGGGGAACGTCTGATGCACGCTATATTACGCATTATGCGCCGGTTGTTGAATTTGGTCTTGTTGGAGCCACGATGCACCAAGTCAATGAGCGGGTTGACGTGGTCGATATTGAGACTCTGACCCGGATATATATGACCTTGTTGCGGCAATATTTTCCATGAATTTACCGCGGTTACTAAATGGATGCGTGAAAGCCTTGGGCCGCTCGCCAAAGTGGGAAGGTCATTTTGACTTTTCCAAGTCAGGTTTCCAGCAGTCTTTTGTGGCGCTGTTTCTCAGCCTGCCGTTTTACTATGTGTGCGCGGCAGCCGTACAAAATCATCAGGCCATTGAGGCAGGCGGCGCGCAGACGGCTTTGCCGACAGCAGCCTTCTCTATTATTTTGATCCTTTATGCGCTGACTTTCGTAGTCAGTGCCTACATGTTGAGCCTTGTTTTTGATAAAATGGAGAGCTTTCGTCCTTGGGTTATAGTGCGCCACTGGTCGATTTTTTTCGCAGCGTTTTTATCGGCTCTGATTATGGGAGCCACTCTTGTGGGCGCGCTAACATTCCTGCCCGCCGTTTACACGGTGATGGGCATTTATCTTTTAACGCTCGCGATTGATATCCGGCTTGCGGCGCGCATTGCCGGGTTTGAGTGGGGCGCGGCAGTTTTGACTGGGTGCCTTATCACAGCCATGGGCTTGACGGTTCTTCTTGTGGGTATTGCGCAATATGCCTAAAACAGAAACGTAAAATAAAATGTCATTGCCCTAGTGACATTTCATATTATTCGGCCTATATCCCTCTCATATACATCGCCTAAAGCACACGGATGCTGATCGGCGGCCCCGAAAGGGGCCGTTTTTTTTGTATCTGAAACAAGGCGGCTGGAGTAGAAATGAAAACAAAAACGGATATGGATGCGCGTATTTTAGCTGTGGCGGAGCCCGTGGCTGAGGATATGGGATATCATATCGTGCGCATTCGCGTCATGAGCAGCAAGCGCTCCACCGTTCAGATTATGGCGGAACGCACATCCGACGGCCTTATGGGTGTGGGCGATTGCGCGGAACTTTCGCGAGCTCTGTCATCTGCGCTGGAAGTCGATGATCCGCTTCGCGATGCTTACATCTTAGAGGTCTCATCCCCGGGACTTGACCGCCCGCTAACAAGCCTTGCGGACTTTGAAACCTATGAGGGTCATCTCGCCCGCCTTGAGCTTGACCGCTTGGTCGAGGGCCGTAAGCGTTTTCGCGGTATTTTGGCCGGAGTTGACGGCGCGAATATTGATATCGACCTGGACGGCGATGATGAGACAGCTCAAATCCCTTTTGATTGGATTAGCGAAGCGAAGCTGCTGATCACGGATGATTTGATCGAAGCCGGGCGAAAAGCGTTCGAAGCGTCTCAAAATGAAATAAAGCCAAATAAAACAGATATAGCTGACCCCCATACACCGGATAAGGAGACCTGAAATGTCAACAGCTGGAATTAGTGCTAACCGCCTTGAGCTTCTACAGATTGCAAGCGCTGTTGCGCAGGAAAAATCAATCGATAAAGCCATCGTGCTCGAAGCCATCGAAGAAGCCATCCAAAAAGCGGCGCGTCTGCGTTATGGTAGCGAACTTGATATTCGGGCCCGCCTAGACCCTGTGACCGGCGAAATGGACCTCAAGCGCGTCATTACTGTCGCTGAAGAGGTTGAGAACGAAGCCATAGAAATTGATCTGACGTCCGCCAAGATGGATCACCCAGAGGCCGAAATTGGATATGAGATCACAACAACATTGCCGCCCATAGAATTTGGCCGTGTTCAAAGCCAGATGGCCAAGCAGGTCATCATGCAAAAAGTTCGCGATGCTGAGCGCGCCCGTCAGTTCGAAGAGTATAAAGACCGCGTCGGCGAAATTATCAACGGTATCGTCAAACGCGTGGAATATGGCCACATCATAGTCGACCTTGGCCGCGCCGAAGGCGTGATCCGCCGCGAGCAAGCCTTGCCGCGCGAGAATGTTAAAAGCGGTGATCGTATCCGCGCCTATATTCATGACGTGCGCCAAGAGCCGCGCGGATCACAAATTTTCCTCTCGCGCGCTCACAACCAATTTATGGCACAGCTTTTCTCTCAAGAAGTACCTGAAGTTTACGAAGGTATTATCCAAATCGTCTCTGTGGCGCGTGATCCGGGTAGCCGGGCAAAAATTGCCGTTTATTCTAATGACGGATCAATTGACCCCGTCGGCGCTTGTGTCGGTATGCGCGGCTCCCGCGTTCAAGCCGTTGTCAACGAGCTACAAGGCGAGCGTATTGATATTATTCCTTGGACTGACGATGCGGCGACATTTATCGTCAACGCGCTGCAACCCGCTGAGGTGTCTAAAGTCGTTATGGATGAAAATGATAACCGGATTGAGGTTGTCGTGCCCGAAGAGCAGCTCTCGTTGGCTATTGGCCGCCGGGGCCAAAATGTTCGCCTCGCGTCGCAGCTCTCTGGCTGGACTATTGATATCTTGACAGAAGCACAGGAATCCGAACGCCGCCAGAAAGAATTCCAAGTCCGTTCCGAGCTGTTTTTGAACGCGCTGGATGTGGATGAAATGATCGCGCAGCTTTTGGTCTCCGAAGGATTCGAAACCCTAGAAGAAGTGGGTTATGTGGCCGCAGAAGAGCTGAGCTCTATTGAAGGATTCGATGAGGAAACAGCGACCGAGCTTCAAACCCGCGCCCGTGAATTCCTAGAGCGTCAAGCCGTTGAGCAAGATGCAGCCCGGAAAGAGGCCGGCGTCGAGGATGATGTTCTAGAAATTCCGGGCGTCACTTTGCCGATGGCTGTCGCCTTTGGTGAAAACGATATTAAAACAGTCGAGGATGTTGCCGGGTTGGTGCCGGACGATATTCGCGGTTACACGGAAATGAAAGACGGCGAGAAAGTCCATGAAGAGGGCATTCTTGAAGCCATGAAACTTTCAAATGAACAAGCCACGGATATGATCATGCAAGCCCGCGTTAAAGCCGGCTGGATTGACCCGTCCGATTTAGAACCTGACTCAGAGCTGGAACTTGACGAAGAGGGTAACCCCATCGAAGCGGAAACGGTCGAGGCTTAACACTTGATAGAGACCGCAGACATACCCATATCTGATCTGGAAGATAAGCGCGGACACAAAGGCCCGCAGCGGCGCTGCGCTGCTACGGGCGAAACTTTGGATAAATCCGTACTTGTACGCTTTGTTTGCGCGCCCGGCGGTATTATTGTGCCAGACGTTGCTGAAAAGCTTCCCGGTAGAGGCGTGTGGGTTTCAGCCAACAGAGCGTCTGTGGACAAAGCCGTAAAAACAAAAGCGTTTGCGAGAGGCTTTAAAATCAAAGCTCAAGCGCCAGAGGGTTTGGCTGATATGGTCGAAACACTTCTGGCGCAACGTGTTTTAGGGTTAATCAGCATGGCGCTCAAATCTGGCACTATTGCGATTGGTTTTGATCAAGTCAAAAGCGCGGCGCGTAGTGAAGCTTTTGCGTGGCGTATAGAAGCCAGCGATGGTTCGGCGGATGGGCGTAGCAAAATTCGTGTTTTAGCCAGTGCGGTCAGCCGCGAGCTCGAACTTCCAGTGCCGGGCGTGATTGGCTGTTTTTCTGCGGCTGAACTTGGCGAGGCGTTTGGGCGTGAGAGTTTGGTGCATGCGGCAATCAAGACGGGCAAGCTCGGCGCGAGCCTGTCACGGGCCGCAACGCGATTGTCCGGTTTTCGCGCGCTTATTCCCGAGAACTGGCCGGATGCTAAGCACGAGATACGAACGAAACGAAAAGTAAATAGTCAGGCCGACCGTCCTGATTAGAGTTGAATATGCGGCAAAGGCCGTTAGGTTACGCGCGATTGGCGCGAAACTTGAATTTGCGTTATAAGATCGGCGTTATGACCCGGTCGTTAGTGAGAAAATATGAGTGATACGAACGATAAAAACAAAAGCGGCGCCCGCCGCCCGCTAACCCTGAAAAAATCAGGGTCGGGGACTGTGCGCCAAAATTTCTCTGGCGGACGCTCAAAGTCTGTTGTGGTTGAAAAGAAAAAACGGCGCATTATCGGCGGGCCCGGCGCGCCCGGCGGTGCATCGACTCCTGCCGCACCCAAGCCGGTTGCACCTGTTGACGAGGTGGCAGAGGCCGCCCGTAAGCTTGGCCTGTCCAAAGCTGAATATGTGAAACGCCAAAAAGCTTTGTCATCTGCGGCCGCAGTTCAAAACGAAAAAGAAGAAATACGCCGCGCCGAGGAGGCGGAGCGCCGCCGCCGCATGGACGAAGAAAAGGCCGCCCTCGAAGCCAAGCGCAAGGCTGAGGATGACGCTGAAATGCGCCGTATTCAGGACGAAGAAGAGGAACGCAAGCGCCAGGAAGCCGATGCCGCGCGCCGCGCACCGACGCCCGCGCAAAAAATTCTCAATGAAGACAAAACGGATGATGCGCTCACGGCCCTCGAAAAAGCCGGCGGCCGCATTAAGAAGCAGCGGACACCCGCCAAACCAGCTCGCGCGAGCAAAAATGAGCCGCGCCGCCGTAAGGGCAAGCTGACAATTGTTAGCGCGCTGGCCGGGGACGATGACCGTCAACGCTCTTTAGCGTCCATGCGGCGCGCGCGCGAGCGCGAAAAAGAACGTCAACAAGACGGCGGTTCGGGCAAGGTTTCACGAGAAGTGACAATTCCTGAAGCCATTACAATCTCGGATTTATCCAACCGTATGGCAGAGCGCGCTGCTGATGTTATAAAATATTTGATGAAGCAAGGCACGATGGCCACCATGAATGACATCTTGGACGCCGATACCGCGCAGCTGATTGCCGAAGATTTTGGACATATTGTCAAACGTGTCTCTGATGCTGACGTTGAAGATGACTTCATTCTGGAAGACCAGCCCGAAGATGAGAGCAAGCAAGTTCCCCGCGCGCCTGTCGTCGCGATTATGGGCCATGTTGACCATGGGAAAACATCGCTGCTTGACGCGTTGCGCTCGGCGGATGTGGCCAGCGGCGAAGCCGGCGGTATTACCCAGCATATCGGGGCTTATAAGCTTAAGCTAAAATCCGGTGAAATGATCACTGTTCTTGACACACCGGGTCATGCGGCGTTTTCCGCAATGCGGACTCGCGGCGCGGAAGCCGTCGATATTGTGGTCTTGGTTGTGGCGGCCGACGACGGCGTAAAGCCACAGACGATCGAATCGATCTCTCACGCCCATGCAGCGGGTGCGCCGATTATTGTGGCTGTCAATAAAATGGATACTTACGAGGCGGATGCCTTGAAGGTCGAAACAGAGCTTTTGCAGCATAATATTGTCACCGAATCTATGTCGGGCGATGTGCAATCCGTTCATGTCTCTGCACTCAAGAAGACAGGTCTTGAAGATCTAGCCGAAGCGATCAGCATGCAAGCGGAATTGATGGATCTGAAGGCGAATCCAGGCCGTTCAGGTGACGGACTTGTAATCGAATCCAAGATTGAAAAGGGCCGCGGCCCTGTGGCGACCTTGCTGGTTCAGCGCGGGACGATCAAACGCGGGGATATCGTCGTTGCCGGTCAATATTGGGGTAAAGTGAAAGCCATGATGGATGAGCGCAATGCCCGCCTAAAATCGGCCGGCCCGTCTACGCCGGTAGCTGTTATGGGCTTTGACGGTGCACCCGCACCGGGAGAGCCTTTCGCTGTTGTCGATAGCGAATCCCGCGCCCGCGAGATTACGGAATATCGTCAACGTAAAGCCAAATCTGATCTGACCACGGCACCAACCGCAATGGCCTCGATGGAACAGATGATGGCCAAGCTCAAAGACAAGACAGTCGACGAAATGGCCGTTGTTATCAAAGGCGACGTTCAGGGCTCTGTTGAGGCGATTAAGTCTGCCGTTGAAAGCGCTGGCAATGATGAAGTGAAAGCCCGCGTCATTCACGGCGCCGTAGGCGCGATTAGCGAATCTGATGTGATGCTCGCAAAATCTACGGATGCGCCAATTTTAGCGTTTAATGTACGCCCGAACCGCCAAGCCAAAGATTTGGCCGAACGGGAAGGCGTTGAAATTCGGTATTATTCGATCATCTATTCTCTGATTGATGATATTAAAGGCGTGCTTGAAGGCATGCTTAAACCGGAGCGCAGAGAAACATTCATTGGTTATGCGGAAATTCTCGAGATCTTCGATATTTCCAAAGTGGGTAAGATTGCAGGCTGTAAGGTCACTGAAGGCCGCGTCGAGCGCGGATCAGGTGTGCGCCTGTTACGTGATAATGTCGTCATTCATGAAGGCATGCTCTCAACGCTCAAACGCTTCAAAGATGAAGTCGCAAAAGTGCAAGCAGGGATGGAATGCGGTATGGCGTTTGAAAAATATGAAGATATGCGCAAAGGCGATCAGATTGAGTGTTTCACGGTTGAGATGATTGACCGGACACTCGACTAATAAATTGTGAACTTCAGTAAGTTTTGAATTGAAGGCCTTCGGTTGTCTCCGGAGGTCTTCATATTGAGCCTTACTGGGTTAGGCTGCGCCGCGCTCAGACTGCTGGGTCTTTTGTTTGACAAACTCAATCGCGTTGTAAAAATCATCTGCTCGAACGGGTTTTGTTAAGAATATATCAACACCTGCTACCATGCACCGCGCATTTGTTTCTGCTGTAACGTCAGCAGTTAAGGCGATAATCGGAATATCACTATGGTCCTGCCGGCTTTGGCGAATGCGGCGAATGGCTGTGACGCCGTCCATGCCGGGCATGCGAATATCCATAATGACGACATCATAAGTATCAAGGGAGAGCGCGCTTAGGGCCTCTTGCCCGCTACTAACACAGGTCATATGCGCGCCGGTCGGCTCGAGCAGCGTTTGTACAACATTTTGACAGGTAATGTCATCATCAACGATGAGGAACCGCTCGCCGTGGCGGGCAATATGCCCGAAAGGGACTGCGCCTATTTTGACGTCTGTTGTGACGACCGGGCGGGCCTGTACGCTGGTTTGAGGTACGGGCAAGGCATTCTCTGGCTCACAGACATCTGCTCTGAGTGTCAAGGTGAATTCAGAACCGCGGTTCTCCCGGCTATTCACTGTCAAATCGCCGCCCATCATCTGAGCCAGGCTTTTGACAATGACGAGGCCTAACCCGGCGCCGCCATATTCCCGGGTCATAGACGAATCCGCCTGAACAAACGGTTTGAATAAACGGTCTTTTGCGTCTTCTGAAATCCCAACGCCGGTATCGGCGACAATGACTTTCAGTTGAGCTTGATGGGCTAGCGAGGCTTGGTCGCCCATAATGTGAACATGAATGCGGCCCGCAACCGTGAATTTAGCCGCATTAGAGAGAAGATTATTCATACACTGTGCAAACCGATCCCGGTCAAGCTCGAGCCTCTCTGGAACAGATGGGTCAATGTGGACGGTATAAATAATATTTTTGTCTTCGATGACGTCTCGCCACTCTTCGGTTTTTCGCGTGATTAAATCATGAATATTCACCGGCATCGGATAGGTGGTCAGGTCACCGCTTTCAATGAGAGTCATATCAAAAATGTTTTCGACGAGTGCAAGAAGGTCGTGGCCGGACTTTAGGATAATATCATTTTTCTTCTTATAGGCGTCATCCGGCGCTGTGCGTGATAACACATCTGCCATGCCCAATATACCGTTGAGCGGTGTTCGAAGCTCGTGACTCATTACGGCTAGGAATTCAGATTTTGCTTTCTCTCCCGCGCGGGCCATATCCGCCGCAATGGACATTTCTTTTGCCGCGCGAGACCGGAACCGGGCAAAAGCAGCCGTGCCTGTCGTAAGTAGAGCAAGGATGCCTGCGAGAGCAAACAGGAGTCCAATAACCCGTTTTTGACGATTAAGCGCGATTTGTTTGAGCTCCGCTTCCCTTTCAAGAGAGGCTTCACGTTCAGAGCGACGCTCTTTACTGTTGTGTAGAGACGCCAAGACACTTGCTGTTTCGCTATTATTGCGCGTTAAGATATGCTGAATTGTAGAATTCATGCGAGCATTCATATGCTTTTGTACGGCCTCATCGTCTTTTTTGGCTAAGGCTAAGAGCGCGCGAATATGGTGAATTTTTTGTTCCGCAGTTCCTGTGGTCCGGTTTTCGACTGGTGTCGTTTGCTCAAAAAACTCATAGGCTTTCTCCGCAGCGCTAACATTTCCTAACCCAGCTAAAGCAATAATTCGGTTTAACTCCGCTCCTTTTTTTATTGAGTCCAGCTCTGCGAGTTCCAGTGATTGTTCTGCAAATGACAGACTATTTTTAAAGTCCCCAGTCTCGATATATACACTGGATGCTCTTAATTCTGTAAGGCCGGGAACGTCATTTCCTGTTTTTTTCTCAAGTCTCAACAATGTTTCGATAAGAGCCTTTACAGTAGTATGATCCCTCCACATACTAAATGAGAAGATCAAGTTATTTATAATAGACCCGCCGTTAATTGGCTCATCAACGCTCTTCTTAAGGCGTATCACATCAATTGTCGTTGGTATGCTGAGTTCCGGATTGCCGAGTAGATTATGCAAATAGGCTTGTTCAGTTATAGAGAGTATCTTTGCTTCAAGGATATAGTCAGCTTCCTCACTGACAGAGTTTTCTTGTGGAATTAGAGCAAAAGTATCCTGAGCATATTGTAAGGCCACGCTTGGGCTTGACGCTTGGGGAGAAAACAACCCTTTGAAATAATAGGCACGGTGACGCACGAACCAGTCGGCATGCGTTTGATATTTATATATAGCTTGTTGAAAAAAATCTGGAGCGCGACTTTCGTTCTCTCGCAAAATATCTTCAAAAAAATCAGCGATATCCTGATCACGTTGTATGCCAGTGCCCAAAGCGAGGCGGCGATACTCTTTGAGTTGAGATGAAAGATCGGTATCACCTTCTGCTACGGCTTCAGTGATCATGTTTCGTAGTAAACGCAGATGTTTTTGCGGGGCAAGGGTTTCTGAGTTTATCTCATTAACGGCCCAGTTTTTATCTAAAACAAGATGTTCTTCTTCAATTTTCTTGGCGAGATCAAGGGCTTGTAGCCGGACGTTTTCCGGAATATTTTGTGCGGATACGACTTGGGAAAGGGCACAAGTAAATAGGCCTATGAAGGCTAGTCGAAAATATTTGGATAAAAAAGCCAATATAGGTCACCCATTGCGCCTTATAATATCTCAGAATAACCTTAATTTTTACATAAAAAAAACCCGCCTCACTGGCGGGTCCCACACATAATTCTAAAAGAAACTCTAAGTTTCTATGATAATTCTTCGGCCGCCAGAAACGACGTCTAGTTCTTCAACGGTTAGCTCACGCATAACTTGCTCCGTGTGTTATGATAGCTGAATTACTATCAGTTATGGTTAACAACGCGATAATTAGCATCGGGTCAAGAGGAATCGTATGAATTAAATAAAAAATCGACATATTGATTGAAGTTTCAATTATAAGCTCGAATTATCAACAAAAACACGGGTTTAGATGGTTAACGTCATTGTTGATTTTTCAAGAAAAGCGGGTCTGTGGGCCACGATGAGTCGCGTGATATTCATATCCGCTATCACGTCCACGATCTGCTTTTCAGTCTCTATATCCAGATTGGCAGTGCCTTCATCCAGAAATAACACCTGTGGTTCATGGTATAGCGCCCGCGCGAGCAGCACACGCTGCTTTTGGCCGCCCGATAAAATAGAGCCCATATCTCCAACCATAGCCATATAATCCATTGGAATCGACATAATCTCTTCGTCAATACGGGCGGCTTTGGCGGCGCGCACGACTTTTCCCATATCCATTTCCGGATCAAAAAAGCTGATATTGTCCGCGATTGTCCCGGATAAAAGTTTATCGTCCTGCATGACCACGCCAATGTGTTGCCGCCAGTTACGAATGCCAATCGCCGCGATGGGCACGCCGTCGACTAAAACCTGTCCCTGTGTTGGCTCATACAGGCCGAGGATCAATTTCATCAATGTGGTTTTACCGCCGCCAGATTTTCCAGTGAGCGTTGTCATGGAACCAGCTTCAATTTCAAGCGTGAGCTTGTCTATGACCCAAGGATCGTGATCGCTATACCGAAAGGATAGGTTTTCAAGCCGGATATGTCCTTTGATAGGCTGCTTATCCTGAGATACATCTTCAAATATTTCGGCTTGAGCAAATACAATATCGGCAAGGCGGTCAAGGTGCAGGCTAAGCAAGCGGAACTCGATCCCTTTTTGCAAGAGCTGGGTCATGCTGTCCGTGAAATATTGCCTATAAGCCAAAAAGGCGAGAAGCATACCGACCGTAAATGCGCTGCCATCCTGCATCATCAGATGAGCGGCAGCAAAAACAACAATAACAACCTGCAAGCCGACAAAAAATGTTTCGGCAAATTGCTGGGCAATCATAAACTTTCCGTAGACGACATTGGAGTTTAACACGTCGGTATAAAGGTTTCGCCACGCGGCTTCTCTCTGGGCTTCGCGGCCAAATAATTTGACGGTTGTACTGGCACGGATGCTCTCGATGACATGCGTGTTTTCAATGGCTTTTGTGTAGATCGCTTCTTCTTGTGTGCGCCGCAAATGCGGGTAAATCACCAGAGTGGCGACAATCAGTAACGCAACAGACGTTAGAACAATCGCACCCAGCAAAGGCGCGTAAATAAACATAATCACCAACATGAGCGCCGCCATCACCCCGTCAATCAGGATGGCCACGATGGATTGCGTTAAAGCCTCTTGAATGGGCGTGGCCGAACTCATACGGGAAATAATATCTCCGACATGGCGCTTTTCATAGAACCCGGCAGGTAGACGTACCAAATGGCGGAACACGTTTCCGATCATCTGCGCGCTCATTTGGCTGCCATATATCAGGATGGCCCAGCTCCGCACGGCTTCGGCAATGGCGCGTATAATGGCCAGCCCGCCAAAACCGAGCAGCAATGCCCAGAGCAGTTTTTGATCCGAGTCCGGCAGAACGCCATCGACGACGAGCTGTAAATAAAACGGCGCCGTAAGCACAATGAGTTGCAAGATAATCGATAATGTCAGCGTTTGAAAAATCGCGCGTTTTAAACCCACAAGCCGGTGCCAGAGCAAAGACAGGTGCGGCTTGAGCCGGGCCTCAATCGGCGAGAACTCTGTAGCCGGGCTCATTTCAACAGCTACGCCGGTAAAATGCTTTGCAAATTTCGAGAGCGCCATCACGCGAAGGCCAACGCCTGGATCGATAATATGGGCTTTACCACCCCGCACGGCCTTGAGCACGACAAAATGGTTCATATCCCAATGCAGGATCGCCGGGAGCTGTAACTGGCTGAGATGCTCCATATCCAGCCGCAAAGGACGGCTGGTGAGCTGCAATGTGTCGGCCACGCTAATAACAGATTTCAGAGATGCGCCGCTCAGAGAGACTGGAAACTTTTTACGCAGAACATTCAAATCAACATCATGTCCCCAATAACGGGCGATCATAGCAACGCAAGCGAGGCCGCACTCGGCGATCTCGGTTTGCAGAATTACGGGAAGAGACTTTTTACGCGCCATTATCCACTCCGCGTGAGCAGCCAACGCAGTAACGACACCGTGCCGTTGTCTGTTTTAACTTGCCCAAAAATTAAAAGCGCAGCGAAAATAATAAGAACTATAGACAAAATAGCGGTGATCAGCCATGTGCGCGGCGGCCCGGTCAGGATGACCTCGCCGTAGAGACTTTTATTGCGGTGATCGAGGGCTTCTTTGCGGTACAGGTCTTGGGTCATGGTGCGCTCCAGCCTCTCTGTGCTAAAACGCTATGGCGTTTAGGGCAAGGCCGTTTCGATATCAGTGAGTAACAGATCAAGCGATGTGGCTGTATTTTCGCGCAGAGGCGGCTGGGAAAGCGGCAAGCGGGACGGGGGACTGTTTAGTGTATATTCCGCCATCATATCCCGCCAAATCGCGGCCGGGATGGTGCCGCCCGTAATGCGCCGCATCGCGGAATTATCATCATTACCCACCCAAACACTTGTGACCATATCAGGAATATAGCCGATAAACCATGCGTCCCTGTAATCATTTGTGGTGCCTGTTTTTCCGGCGGCAGCGCGGCCCGGCAAGGCCGCGCGGTGTCCTGTGCCGGCCTCGACGGTCTGGCTCATAATACGGTTCATATGGCCGAGGGAACGGGAATTGACCACCTTGACGCGCTCGGGCGAGGGGCGGTGATAAAGGGTCTGCCCTTCTGTTGTGGATATAGACAGAATGCCGTAAGGCTCCGCGCTGTCACCCCAGTTGGCGAATGGCAGGTAAGCGCGTGTAAGCTGCAGGGGCGTCACATTCTGCGCGCCAAGCGGTAAGCTACGCAGCGGCTGCAAGCCCTCAAGGCCCATAGCAGCGGCCGTTTGCAAAACGCGTTCGCGCCCTATTTCCTCTGACAGCGTGACAGCTATGGTGTTAATGGATTGCGCAAAAGCGGTTTCAAGGCTCATCTCGCCTTTAAATTTTTGCGTAAAGTTTCGAGGTTCCCAATCGCCAATTTTAATCGGCGCATCCATACGTATATCCCAGGGCGTGAGCCCTGCGTTAAACGCGGCAAGATAGACAAACGGCTTAAACGCCGAGCCGGGCTGACGAAACGCTTGCACAGCCCGGTTAAATTGACTGTCTTGATAGGATACGCCGCCAATCATGGCCCGAACGCCGCCGCTTCCATCCAAGGTTATAAGCGCGGCTTGGGTGACGTTACGCGCAGGGTCTATGTGCGCCTCGATAGCCGTTTGGCCAAGCTTTTGCGCGTCAATGTCTAGCGTCGTACGTACGACAATGTCTGCGCTTGGCGTCCCGATTAGCCCCGTCATGTCATCCCATATCCAATCAGTAAAATAGTTGGCTCCGTCATTTGATTGCGGCGGATACACTTTAATCGGCGAGGTAAGCGCGCTGCGGCGCTCTGCAAAGCTGATATAGCCGGAGCGCTCCATAGCCGCGAGCACAACAGCAGTACGCTGTCCGGCGCGCCGGGGACTGGATACCGGGTTATAACGGCTCGGCCCTTTCAGCAGTGCCGCGATAATAGCCGCTTCGCCTAACTCTAAATCGCTGGCGGGTTTTCTAAAATATTGCTGACTGGCGGCTTCGAGACCCCAAGCATTGCCGCCAAAATAAATCCGGTTCAGATATTTTTCAAAAATCTCATCTTTGGAAAAGGTTCGCTCAAGCCAAATAGCCAGAAGCGTTTCCTGTAATTTTCGCTTCAGGGTGCGCTCGGAGGTCAAGAACACATTCTTTGCGAGTTGTTGCGACAGGGTCGATCCGCCTTGAACCACCCGGCCTGCTTTCATATTGCGTGTAACGGCCCGGGTCAGGCCAATAGGGTCGACGCCGATATGGCCGTAAAATCGGCGGTCTTCGATGGCTAATACTGCGCGGCGCATATGTATGGAGACAGATTGAATTTTCACTGGTGTAGCTTCTTGCGCGCCGCGCACGAGGATATCGCGTCCATGACGATCCAGAATTTGTACACTGACGGGGCGGCTCTGGGACCAGAAACTATCAACAGGTGGCAGGTCTCTAGCGGCATGTGCCAAAAGACATAGCCCGGCAGCTCCTAAAAAATAAACCGGGAAGAACCCTGTGATTAACCCGCGTTTAAGCCAGCGCTTTGCGGGCGACACCGCGGCGGTCTTATGCCTTACAGACTTGGTGTGATATCGGGTTTCGGACATGACTTAAAACAGTGCCCGAATATGGTTAAGCCGCCGTGAATCATAACCGCAAATTCTACGTGGTTTCCTGACTAGAACCTAGGGTAGCGGCGCGGCAGGCCCAGCAAGACCTTGAGGCGTTGCACCGTCGCCGCGTTTGTTTTCAGTTGCGTCTGATGCGGGGCAGAAGCTAAGAACGGCGCCCTTTTCGATCCGGTTTTGCTGGCCGGGCTGAATGAAGTCAATCAAGCCGTCCGCGCGCTTGATCAGCAGTAAATCCATATCTTCGCCGCGGTCCTGATAAAGATCATTAAGGGAATACTCCTCTGAAATATTCGTGGCGCGAAACCGCCAACCGCCCCACCAATCCCGGGTCAGGGCGTCAAAACTGCGTCCGCGAGATGAGAGCGTGCGTCCGCGCGAAGTAAAGGCAATCCCGTCTGCGTCGCTTTCATCTTTGTCTTGCCCCGCGACTTGAAACACGCGGTGTCGGCCAAGCTCGGGTGCAAATTCGACGCAAACCAGGGCATTATAGGCATCGTTTGGCGTTGCGGCGATCAGATGATTAAAGGCGGAGTGATCCAGACCGTAATCGGCATTTTCAGATAATACCTCACCAAAGAAGGTGGCGTGACCTTCAAGCCTCGCGCCTCGCAGGCGGCGCCAATTTGTGTCAGCCACTAAAACGTCGATATCCATGCTTTTGAGCGCTTTGGCGAGGCCAAGTGACCACGGGTTAGCCCCCACAATGAGAACGCCGGTTCCGCCGCCAGCGGCTAATCCCAAAGCTTTGGACAGCGGTCCGATTGAAAACCCAGCAAACAAAACGGTCGAGAACACCAACGCAAAGGCCAACGGTACAAACATGTCACCATCGGCCGCACCTTGGAAGACTCCGTCCGCGCGTCCTATCGTAAGCAACTCGGCGGCAAAAAGTCCGGCTACGGCCACCGCGACAACGCCGCGCGGCGCGATCAGGCTGACCAGTAGGCTTTCCCGCCAAGACACCCCTGACATCAAGGTCGAGAGCATCACAGCGATAGGCCGCACAAACAGCATCATGGCCAAAACAAAAGCCAGTATACGCCAATCCGTGACCATCGCTTTGAGAATATCAGGCGTCAATGTGGCCGTCAGAATAACGAAAACACCAGAAACCAGAATAATTGCGATGTTTTCTTTAAACCGCCGCATCTCCACCATGGACGCAAATTTTGTATTGGCCATTGTCATGCCCAATGCTGTGACCGCTAATAGGCCTGTTTCATCGGCGAGATAGTTAGCCAGCACATAGATCGCTAAAACCCAAGCTAAAACTACAGGGGCTTTGAGGTATTCAGGAATATGTCCACGGCGGAAGGCCCATGCCAAACCGTAGCCTGAAATAATCCCAACCACGGTTCCAAGAGCTGCAGCAAAAATCAGCTTACCAAACACAAGCCCCATATTGGCCTCTTGGAGACTGAACCGGATAAATTCATACCCGCCAACGGCGAACAAAGCGCCGAGCGGGTCGTTTACGATTCCTTCCCATTTCAGGATATTCGCCGGGCGGGATTTTAGGTGCGCTTGACGCAAGAGCGGCATAATAACGGTCGGGCCCGTGACAACGAACAGGCCGCCGACCATGGCCGCAATATCCCACGGAAGGCCGACAATATAGCGCCCGGCCAAGGTGCCCAGACCCCAGGCAATCGGCGCGGCGACAAACACCATGCGCCCCACCGCATGGGCGGAGTCGCCTAAATCTTTAAAACGCAGGTTCAGCCCGCCTTCAAACAGGATAATTGCCACAGCAATTCCGATCATTGGGCGATACACATCACCAAAATCATTCACCGGGTCGAGCCAGAACATATCGAGCGTATCATGCACCAAAGGCGGAAAACCCATGGTTAAAAGCCATCCCAACAAAGGCCCAAACACGAGGCCTGCAATCGACATCAAAACAATCGCCGGGCGCTGCAAGCGCCACGCGAGCCATTGGGCCCCGATGCCCAGCGTGCCGATCAAGGCAATTTTAAACGGAAGCATATTTGCGAGGTGATGAACGGCATCAGCCATAGATGATCCTTAAAAATTTTAGTGGAATTTAGTCTTCGGCGCGCTGTATATCAAAACCAATATCGGTGGATCCGTAATCACCGTGGTCATATTCTTCGACGCGTCCCGTGAACCATTCCAAAAGGTGATGGTGCAGCCCTTCGAACACTCTTTCGAGATCTGTATCGATAACGGGCAGAGTCAGAGTAAATGTCGCCGCGTCTTCGACCGATATAAACATGCGGCCGCCTTCTTTTCGGCACGTCATGATCAA
Source organism: uncultured Caulobacterales bacterium (assembly GCA_964352785.1). Taxonomy (GTDB): domain Bacteria; phylum Pseudomonadota; class Alphaproteobacteria; order Caulobacterales; family Maricaulaceae; genus JACOMS01. The sequence continues at coordinate 7,314 of CAYGTI010000016.1, read as the reverse complement.
GCGCATATAATCGCCTTCTCCGGAAACTTTGATGGCAAGGCCAAAGCTGATGGGTTCCAGCGGAAGAAAACCCTTCCCGGCAACGGAGAACGCGGCAGACCGATAATTTTGAGCTTGGAATGGGCCTTGCGGCGGGACTAAAAAAACGCACTGCGTTTCATTATCGAGCCACTTGCACAACCCATCGCGAACCTTTTCTGCGACAGACCGGATTTGCGCGTAATTATCAAAACTGCGGGCCCCGTAAATTTCTGCGGCCTTGGCGATCTGTGTCAGCTTGGAGTCTGTCAAAATAAGTCCCTTGTGATTTACGGTAATTTTACTAACCCTTGGCCGCGTGATTACCAAGCCCTAAAATGGGCTGATGACATACGTGTAAAAAGCCCGGTAAAAAAGTTTGTGTATGAAAAATATTGGACGGTGCGCTGCTTAAGGCTATAGCGCCCTATGAGCGATATTTTGCAGATTGGGATATTGGGAGCAGACGGACGTATGGGCGGCGCGATTATTCGCGCGCTCAGCGGTGAACCCCGTGCACAGCTCGCGGCGGCGATTACCTCGCCCGCCTCGCCGCATTTGGCTGCAGACGCAGCCTCGGTCGCGGGTTTGAAGCCATGCGGTGTTTTACTCACGCCGGATATCCGTGCGGCGCTGGACGTTTGTGATGTGCTGATCGACTTTTCCTCGCCGCAATCTGCGATTGATGCGGCGCTCGCTATGCATAGCACGCGCTGCAAAACGTTCATCACGGGCACAACGGGCTACACAGAAACCGAAGAGGCAGCGCTGCTCAATGCCGCGAGCGACATCACATTGTTAAAATCAGGTAATTTTTCTTTGGGCGTCAATATGCTCGAAGTGCTAGTGGAGCTTGCGTCTGATAAACTGCGCAGCGGATGGGATATCGAAGTGCTGGAGATGCATCACCGCCACAAAGTTGACGCTCCGTCCGGAACCGCCTTGATGCTCGGCGAAGCGGCGGCGCGCGGGCGCGGGATTAACCTACAGGATCATCAAGCTTTGTCTCGTGAAGGACGCGGCGAGGCTCGCCCCGAGGGGCAAATCGGATTTGCGGCTCTGCGCGGCGGCGGCGTCGTGGGTCAACACGAGGTTCGTATTGCTAGTGAGCTGGAAATGATCACCCTCGGACATGACGCCTTTGACCGCTCTGTCTTTGCCAGCGGGGCTGTGACCGCCGCGCTCTGGGCTGCGGGCCAGCCCAAAGGCCTGTACGATATGAAAGACGTTTTGGGCCTCGGCTTATAAACACCTCTGGCCTTTCTGGTTCGTATTGCGCATGAAAGGCCGCCTCGCTACAAGGAACGTGTATTCTGGCGAAATTGTGTGAGGATGATCATGAAAGCTTATTTTTTAGCAGCTGTATGCCTCTCTTTCGCGGCGCTGTCAGGGTGCGAAGCCGCGCAAAATGGCGGCACTTTGAATAGCGCGTCAACATCTGCCTCCTTCATTCAAGCCGATTCCGGCCCCGGCAAGCTGACACCTGAGATTATCCACTCCAGCCCGTCGCTTGATGGGCCTGTCCTCAAGAAACCCGCTATTTCGCCGAACGGCGCGGTGGTGACCGTGCTGCAAGGACGGGACACAGACGCTACGCAACAAGACCTTTGGGCCTATGATCTAGAGACGGGAGAGGGTCGCTTGTTAGTGAGCTCCACAGATTTGCTCGGCGCGCCGGAAACCCTTTCAGAGGAAGAGAAAAATCGCCGCGAGCGCGCGCGCGAGTACGGCCAAGGCATAGTCTCTTATGCATGGGCGGGTCCAAACCAACTGATTTTTCCTCTGGGTGGAGATGTCTTCGTCTATGATGTGACCGCCCAAAAAACCCAGCAGGTTACGGCCACCAAAGGATTTGAAACCGATGCCAAAGTCAGTGCCTCGGGCCAGTATGTGGCCTATGTGCGCGGCAATAACCTCTATGTCACAGACTTAAGCACAGGGCTGGAGCGGCAGTTATCGGACGGAGCTACGGAAGTGGTTCGAAACGCGGTCGCCAGTTTTGTTGTCCAAGAAGAGTTAGCGCGCTCGACAGGCTATTGGTGGGCTCCGGACGAGGCCCGGCTCGCCTATACGCAAATTGACGAGAGTGCCATCGGCATTGAAAACCGTCTTGATTTCGGCGCGGCCGGCGTGACCATGATCTCCCAGCGCTACCCGTTTGCGGGCACTGATAATGCCTCCATCAAATTGGGTATGACCGCGCGTACAGGCGGGGCGACGATTTGGGCCGACCTTGGAAATGACCCGGACATTTTTTTAACACGCGCAGCGTGGAGCGCGGATTCAAAAACGCTTTATGCCGGGATATTATCCCGAGACCATAAATCTCACAAAATCCTCGCCATTGACGCAGATACGGGCATATCCCGAAGCCTGTTTGAAGAAACAAGCCCGACATGGATTAATATCCGCACGGAGTTTTACGCGCTTGCGTCAGGCGGGCTGATGTTCACCAGCGAGCAAAACGATCTGCGGCAGGTTTTCGTTCTCGGCGATGACGGGACATTGACCGCTGTCAGTCCTGCCGAAATGAATGTGCGTGATATTTTATGCATCGATGAGGCTGGCGGCAAAACCTATGTTTCCGGATGGCAAGATAGCCCGCTTGAAGCGCATGTTTTTGCGCTCAACAAGGTTGAGGCAGCAGTGGTGCAGCTGACGTCCGGCGCGGGTCAACACAAAGCAGCCTTCTCAGAGAATTGTGCGCGGTTCATAGGCACATTTTCAAACCCCGGCGCACCGCCGCAAACCCGCGCGTTTGACAATCATGGCACGCCGCTCGCGTGGCTAAATGAAAACCTGCTGGGCGCGGGTCATCCTTATGCACCTTATGTCGACGCGCACATCATGCCAGAGTACGGACAACTGCCCGCCGAAGACGGTACTCTGATGGACTATGTGCTGTATAAGCCTCTCGATTTAAAGGCGGGCGAAAAACGCCCGTCGATTACGATTGTTTACGGCGGTCCGGGCGTCCAGCGCGTGCACAAAGGTTGGGGACGCCGTCATTTGCCCATGATGCTCGCCCACCATGGTTTCGTTGTCTTTCAGATCGATAATCGCGGCGCGTCCAACCGGGGCAAAGCCTTTGAGAATCATCTCTACCGCTCTATGGGCCGCGCCGAAGTCGTCGACCAATCCGTGGGGGCCGAATGGCTCGCCGCGCAGGATTTTGTCGATCCGGATAAAATGGGTGTTTATGGCTGGTCTTATGGAGGTTATATGGCGCTGCATATGCTCGCGCAAACGGATTATTATGCCTCGGGCGTTTCCGGCGCGCCAGTCACCGATTGGGCGCTTTATGATACCGCCTATACCGAGCGTTATTTGGGAGACCCGCGCGTTGATCATCCCAACTATACTCAAGGCGCTTATGAAAACGGCGCGGTTTTTCCTTATCTCGGCGGCCTGACCGAGCCCGTTTTGCTCATCCACGGCATGGCCGATGATAATGTGGTCTTCCGCCATTCCATCAAGCTCATGGACGCGATGCAGAAAAGCGGCGCACAAAACTTACGCCTGATGACCTATCCCGGCGAAAAACACGGGTTCCGCGACACAGGCAACAAAGTTCACCGCGACCGCCAAATCCTAGAGTTTTTCCAAGACACATTGGGAGAGTAAGGGGGTAAAACGACCATTTTATCTCATAAATTAGATTCAGCACGAGCGATTGGCTTTATCAACTTAAGTTACCTCACCGTGTTTTGCCCTCCCTCACAAATCTATCCCATAACGGCAGACGTCACAACATTCCATTCGGATTAAGCACCTTTTCGGAAATTTCTGAGAGTTTATATTGAGGTGAGATGGCGTCGATGATTGAAAAGGTTGTAGATGGAGCCGTGATTGGAAAGTAACTTTTGAACCGCTTTGACTAACCGGAACTTCTGTGCTTTCCGCTCCCGCCTTCGTATTAGAACATGTGAGCATTCAGCACGGTTGTTCTTTCTGCCTCCCGCGTCTTGCAGATGCTTGAGTCCCAAGTCCTTTAAGGCTGCGCCGTAAGATCCGAGTTTATCGGTGACAATCCGTTCTGGTCTTACGCCTTGGTTCCTTAGAAGTTTACGCAATAATCTCAGCGCTGCCTTTGTGTTTCGTCGTCTTTGAACAACGACATCAAGTACGGGTCCTTCATCATCAACCGCTCGCCAAAGATAGAGCATTTTTCCATTTATCTTGGTGTAGACTTCATCCAAATGCCAAACTGGAGATGGCTTGTCTGCCTTAGACTTTAGCCGTTTTGCGTATGTGCTGCCGTACTTATCAACCCATTGCCGGATCGTTTCATAAGAAACATCAACGCCACGCTCGGCCATCAGTTCTTCGATATCACGAAAGCTCAGATTAAAACGATAATATAGCCAAACGGCACGGCTAATAATATCAGGATGGAAACGGTGTCGATGATAAATGGAGACTTTCATGCCAAAGATGTAACATAGAACTGAAAATCAGAACTTAATCTGACAAAGCCGTCGGGTTGTGCCAGAAGGTAGTGGCGGTGGGCGCAGTCATCACCGAAGACGTATCTACCCATTTTCCCTGCTTTACAGGGTATTTACAGGGAAAAAACGCAAAATTTGGCCGAGAAGGCAGAAAAGCAGCGTCTTTCGCTTATCAAGTAACTGAAGTTATGATGTTTTTTATAGAATTCCCTGCAAAAATTAGCAGGGAACTTAATTTGCAGATCTGGGAATTTTGATCTGGCATCAGGGAATGGGCCTGAGTAGGGTTTACGCTTATGGCACCCAGAATAAAACTTGATGCAAAAACCCTTGAAGACCTTGGGGCTACGGCGCTTTTCAAGCTTTTGATTGACATCAGTAATGGAAATCCCGTTCTAACCCGGCGCATAAAAATGACTTTGGCGGCAAAGCAAGGCGGCGGGGCTTTGAAGAAACAGATCCAGAAAAGATTAGGTGAGTTGCGCAAATCTCGCAGCTACATTGACTGGAGACAAGGGAAACCCTTTGTCAGTGAAATATCAACCCTACACCGATCAATAACGCGGGATTTGGCAAAAGAAAGCCCGGCAGAAGCCTTAGAGATGCTATGGCTTTTTATCGGCATAGCTGGCCCCTGCTTTGAACGATATGATGATAGCCGCGGGTCTTTAGGGCAGATATTTGCAGATGCCCGGCAAGATATGGGAGATATAGCCCTTAAGGCTCAGATTAACCCCAAAGCTTTAGCAAAGCAGCTTTTGCCCGCGATACGAAAAAATGAATATGCTGAGTATGACGGCCTCATACCCATACTCTCCCCTGCCTTAGGGCCATTAGGCCTAAGCCATCTGCGAGATCTCATCGAAGCGAAGCCTGCGGGAAACAGCGCGTATTGGAAGCAAATAGCGTTGCAGGAGATCGCAGACGCCTTGGGTGATGTTAACGCCTATATGTCACAGTATAGCCCTGACTTACAAAAGCTTCCTCGCGTTGCGGCGCAAATTGCCCTGCGGCTTTTATCTGCCAGCCGGGCTCAAGAGGCGCTTGATCTGTTGGATAATGTGGAAGAGGTGCCCTCGCTTGAAAGAGCGGCTGTCTCAGGCCGCTACGCCGATCTATCCTGGCATCGAGCCCGCACCGCTGCTTTAGACGCTCTGGGCCGCCCAGATGAGGCGCAAGCCGTGCGTCTCTTCCTATATGAAGCGACTTTGAATACAGATGCATTGAGGGACTATTTGGACCGTCTAAAAGGGTTTGATGACGTGGAGGCCGAAGATAAAGCCTTAGCCGTCGCCGCTACATATTCTGATATTCACATTTCGCTTCAATTTCTTCTTAAATGGCCCGCTTTAGACACGGCAGCTAAGATGATTGAAGCTCGTTTTAATGAAATAGACGGGCGGCATTATGAGCTTCTGGTCCCAGCCGCGAGAGTTATGGAGGCAAGGCACTGCCTTGCAGCCGCATTGCTGCACAGAACTCAAATTGACTTTGCCCTACAAAACGCCCGTAGCAAGCGGTATCGGCATGCAGCGCGGCATCTTCTGGCGTGTGAAAGCTTAGACGGTTCTATTGCAAACTATGGAGGGTTTTCGGGTCATGCGGCTTATGAAGATAAACTGCGAGAACAACATGGCCGGAAGACATCTTTCTGGGCGCTTGTCGACGCCAAATAGCGGATTGTCACATTTGAAACAGACCCGACGATGATAAATTATCAAAGCCGCTCCCTACTCATTAAAATAACGAGTAACATCCATCTGCGCATGAAGGACGGCAACGATGTCCACATACTTATCACTCACGGTGTAATATATGACATGAGAACCGCTCAATAATTTACGGTAGCCGCTTCTAACATTGTCCGCAGAGCGTCCAATTTTTGGGTGATCTAAAATCATCTCAAAATTATTTTGTAAGTCCAAAAGATATTGATCCGCTTGCTCCGCGCCGAAGACTCCCAGCGTATAGCTTTCTATACGGCGAAGTTCAGATGCGGCGCGATCCGAAAGCCTTAACTTCATCATTAAGACGGTTGGCGCGCAGCACGAATGCCATCAAAGAATTGCCCTATATTCTTCTTGGACGAAATTTCTGTATAGCGGCCTGCTGCAATATCAGCTTCGCCTTCATCGAGCATGGCGCGAAGTTCTATAAGTTTAGCCTCTTCATCTTGAGCCTTACGAATTAAGTTGCGATAAACTTCGCTTTCATTCCCAAACTGCCCTGCCTCGACTTGAGCTTTGATCCAGTCATGTTGCTGATCTGTTACTGAAATGCTTCTTTTAATATTGGGCATGGCCTATCCGCTCTGTCAATTTTCCTACTTAGTAGCATAGCATAAGATGGGCTTAGTTCGCAAATGAATGTTCGGCGGCCTGTATGGAAATATTGGCCGCCACAGTGGCCTACTCTTACTCCGCCATCTGGTAGGGTTTTATTCCGCCGTTGACATTTCGAGAGGTCAGATAGGCGTCATAGTTTTTGAACTTGCCCATGATCGAGTTGCGGCGGGTCGTAGCTGTGATCGGTTCTGTGTCTCTATCGAGCTCTAGGAAGAACAAGGCACGGCCTCCTGTGTTGACGTTCCCGATGGCGAAAGCGGCGTCAGGGACAATGCGGACGGTCGCAGGTGATCTTCCAGAAGACCGGTGGGCCTGACTATTCACGGAGAACGTATCTGTGGTCTCAGACTGGAGCTTGCCCCCTACCCGTGTTCTTACATATTCTAGGCGTGTCCCTAAGAGCTTGATCTCATCTGTCCGGTGCGTCTCTAGGTGCATCTGGATGAGCTGGACTTGTCCCGGTTTAATTCCGGGTCCTTATCTCATTTAAGCGGCCTTTGTTT
>CAYGTI010000015.1:0-79138 GCA_964352785.1 uncultured Caulobacterales bacterium | reverse complement strand
CCGGTGATGCGGGCTTCAAAAAGGCCAAGCGCGAGCTGGCCTAATTTCCACCACGCTAAGCACAGGAGAAAAACGCTATGGCTACTATTGGAACATTTAAACCAACCGCGACGGGCTTTGAAGGCACGATCGCAACTTTGATGACGAACAAAAAGGTTCGCTTCGTCGCGAATGAAAAGAAAAAGACTGAGAACAGTCCAGACTATTTTGTGAAGTCAGGCCGCTCTGACCTTGGCGTGGCCTGGAATGACGTCACAGAGCCTGATGATGATGCGGAACCGCTGGAATATATTAGCGTGAAGCTTGACGGGCCGGAAATGACCAAGCCTATCAATGCGGCGCTATTCCATCGTGAAGACGGCGCAGACCTCGTTTGGTCTCGGCCTAAAACCTCAAATTAGAGTCTAACGGCTTACGCGTTCACATTTTGGATGCGTAAGCCAACAAGGAGCTTTCACAATGGATATTGAAACCCAACCACCAACACGAACTTCAGGTAAAATTAAACTCCCTGAAAGCCCCTACAGAACAGTCGTTGAGGCTGCTCGATACCTACGCCTAAATCCACGCACACTAAACAATATGCGCAGCGCGGGCAGGGGGCCGAATTTTCATAAACACGGCAGACGTGTACTGTATCATATTGATGAACTTACTCGATGGTCTGGCCTAACTGAGAGAGTTATGCAGGCACCAAATGGCGATGAAGTAAGTCTTTTCGCGTGAATGAGACTTCAACTAGATTGGCCTCATTGATGATAGCTCTGATGTAGTTCTGGGGCGGTAATCTGCAAAAACAATAGCAGGATCCAAATGTGTGTAGCGTTTGAGCATTTTCCAATCTTTATGACCTGTAACCAAAGCAACCTTTTCTATCGTTAAGCCTGCTTCAAATAGTCGGCTTGTAGCTTCGTGTCTAAAATCATGAAACTTTAGATCGCTTATTCCTAACTTGTCACGTCCGCGACGATAATATGTCCCTATTGTTCGACTGTTGTAAGGGAATATTCGGCCGTTTGCCTGGGAATGAAATTTCTGTTCCTCCAGTAGTGCCCAGGCGTCGTAGCCTGTCAAATCAAGGAGCGGTACACGTTGATGATTACCGTATTTATGTCTGGGGTCTTTTCGGTCACGTACAATTACACATCGTGTCCTGGCATCCACATCTTCCCATTTTATCCTGCAAATTTCACTTTGACGCATACCTGTAGCGACAGCAAACTTGATGATGCGAGCAACAGGCATGTCCGTTTTGCTAAAATTCTCGAAATAGCTGATGAGTCGGTCTAGCTCTGTCTGGGTTGGACGTCTGTCTCGTTCATTGCTGCGACCAATAAGTCCAAGCCGTCGCAGAGCTACACGTGCCAGGTCGACTTCGTGAGTCGTTATTTCTACTCCATGTACCGCCGCAGCATGAATTACAATTGTATGGATATATGAAATGTCTGCAGCGAGAGTTGCAGGGCCGGCGCCGTCCTTAGCACGTTTCTGGCCATACTCCAAAATAGTAGCACGTTTTAATCTCGAAAGCTTGGTCCTGCCAAGATTTTGCTTGAGCATTCTTAGAGCAAAGTCCTTTGACCGCCCGAGCGGTTTGTTCACCTCAATCATATCTGCAATGTGTAAATCTATCAGTTGACCGAACGTGGTAAACCCCGTGACCTTTGGAGCAATAATATTGGTTCCTTGATCGGTTCGCCGGTCCGCTTCGAGGGACCAAGAGACTGCGTCAGCTTTTCTGGAAAAGGTTTTTGACGCATACTGTCCCTTACGTCTAATCTGGACGCGGTAGTTACCTGATTTGAGTTTTACTATAGTTGCCATTTCGTGTGCAATTTGTGTGCAGTACCACAGAGAATCGGGGTGATTTCCAGTGAATTTGAGTGCACACGCGTCCTTTCTAACTGTCTGAAGTATAACATAAAATGCAACAAAAACAAGAGTTTACGGTGAGTGTGGCGCCCATGATGGATTGGACGGATCGGCATTGTCGGTGGTTTCATCGCTTGTTGTCACGGCGTGTTTTGCTTTATACGGAGATGGTGGTTGCGGATGCTGTCATCCACGGGGACCGTGAGTATCTGATTGGGTTTGATCCGGACGAACATCCCGTGGCTTTGCAAATCGGGGGATCTGATCCTGACAAGCTGGCCGAGGCTGCTAGAATTGGCGAGGAGTTTGGTTATGACGAGATTAATATAAATATCGGCTGCCCCTCTGACCGTGTACAATCAGGCCGCTTCGGGGCTTGCCTGATGGCAGAGCCAGACCTTGTGGCGGATTGCTTTCGCAGTATGCAGGCTGCCGTCTCGGTGCCTGTCACAATAAAATGCCGACTCGGGATAGATGATCAAAAGGCAAAAGAAACCTTACCTGATTTCATCAAAAAAGTGGCTGACGCGGGATGTCAGCATATCATTATTCATGCCCGTAAAGCGTGGCTGCAAGGATTATCTCCAAAAGAAAACCGAACGGTGCCGCCGCTGGACTATGACCTTGTCCACCGTATGAAAGATCAATTCCCGAACATAGAGATTGTCCTCAACGGCGGCCTTGAGACGTTGGAGGCGGCCATGGACGAAGCCAGGGGGCTGGACGGGATTATGTTTGGGCGCGCGGCTTACCATACACCTTGGCTTTTAACGCAAATCGATAGCTGCGTTTACGATGAGCCAAAATTTGCAAAGACGCGCGGCGACGTTACTGAGCAATTGATTGCGTACGCAAAAGGGTGCGAAGCCCAAGACCGCTCGGTCAAAGCCCTTATGCGCCACGTGATGGGTTTGTATGCGGGGCAGCCCGGGGCGCGTCTGTGGCGGCGCACACTCTCCGAGCAAATGGGTAAAGGGCTTTTGCCGTCCGAGGTTTTGACCGCGGGACTCGAAACACGTCAGACATTTGAGCATGCGGCCTAGGGCCTATGGGCATTTGGGATTGAGATTAAGATATGAGACAAAATTATTCAATTTTAGAAGAAAGACCGATAGCTTGCGTCCGCACTGTAAGGGTTATTGACGCGAAAACGGATAATTTTGGTCATACCGCTTCGCGGCGGGGCCATTTCCCCACGGGGCGTCGTCGTGACGGCTCGAAATTGTACGCAGTGCCATGCGCGGCTTTCCTAGCCGCAAGGCAGAATGGTTCTCGTCTTAACTCAACCCTAAATGTCCACCGACCCTAATGGCGCCCCAGCTTATCTCTCTGGCTTTGGCGTTACTCGCGGCGGGAGCTATCGCGGGGTTTAGTGCAGGATTATTCGGTATTGGCGGAGGCGCTGTAATGGTGCCTGTTCTGTATTATACGTTTGGCGCTTTGGGGTATTCCGAAGATGTGATCATGCATATGGCGGTCGCCACATCAGCCTCAGTGATTGTCATGACCTCTTTACGCTCCGCCTATGGGCACCACAAACGCGGAGCGGTTGATTGGGATCTTGTGTGGCCTAAGAACATACTTTCTAGTTGGGGGCTTTGGATTGGCGTGGGGGCTTTATGTGCGGCGCTGCTGCTGGCGAACCGGTTGTCCGGCGCGCAGCTCACTGTTTTGTTTGGTGTGATCATGGGGTTTTTGGCGCTGCAGTTTATTTTCGGGAGGCCTGACTGGCATGTTGCAACGACCATCCCAAAAGGGCTTGCGCCGCCTACCGTCGGTACCGCTTTGGGCGGCTTGTGTGCGCTGCTGGGTATTGGCTTTGGCTCCATCGGCGTGACGCTTATGATTTTATACGGGCGGCGTATTCACCAAGCCATAGGAACCGCCGCTGCGATTGGGTTTTTTATAGGGCTTCCTGCTGCGGTTGGTTATATTATATCAGGGATGGGAATACAGGGACGTCCGCCTTTATCGTTGGGGTATGTGAGCGTGCTCGGTTTTGCTTTGATGTCGAGCGCAACCGTTTTGTGCGTACCCTTCGGGGTTAAACTTGCGCACAAACTTAGCCAAGATAAGCTCAGGCTGGTCTTTGGGATATGTCTTCTGGTGCTGGCGCTGAATATGGTGCGAAAAACCGTCTTTTAGTGCAATCCGCGTGGCAATGGGATCAAAACTGAGCTTTTTTCGCCCGTTTTTGACGTTTCGATGGTCGCAATATAACGCGGAATGTACTAGAGGCGTAAGATCAGTGCGTTTTGCGAGGCTTCGACTTTTTGTAATTCGCCCAAAAATGTCATCCCCAAGAGTGATGTATTCAGCCCTTCCGGAACAACTAACGCCCGCACATTACGAATAGAAACCGCGCCGATGGAAATCGATTTTAAATTCACATAGGCGGCGATATTTTCTCCGCCCGCTGTGGAAATCGGAACATCAAACACAAGTGTATCAAGACGGACTCCAGCGCGGCGCGCGTCTTCAGGGGTTAAGGCGACGGAACTTGCGCCCGTATCAACGAGAAATCTAACATGCCCGCTATTGACCTTTGCATCGGTCCAAAATTGCCCATCTGCTTTGGATTTCGGTATGGATACGGCCACGCCGGATAGCGGTTTTATAGTCTCTTTTATAAATGGTTTTTCGGCAGCTTGGCTTTGTGGTTGGCTTGGAGGTGGCAACCCTATGGCTTCATAGATTTGCTCCCGGTTGGACGCAGCGAGGGCTGTGCCGACAGCAAGTGCGCCAATTATAACCGTGTCTCGTAAAATATTTCCGCTCATATTATTTTGTGTAAGGTTAAAGGGTTAATGAAAGTAAATAAATATCGGATTTTCGCATCATATTGGTTATCGAATCGACAAAATATGGATAAAAAGCCTTAAAGGGTTTTTTATGAGCGAAAATTTCAGTCCATTTGACGATATGCGCCACCTTGTTGCCACTATGCCGCATCCGGATGACTCGGCGATTGCGGCTGTACGTGAAAAGTTTGCGGCTTTTCGCGGCCCGCAACCGGTTATGGGACATTGGTCGGATCGTGTTGCTTGGCTTGCAGGTTGGCAAGGAACATCAAATCCGAAAATTGAGAGGCCACTCATTGCCGTCTTCGCCGGGACTCATGATGTCGCCAAGATTGAGCCTCAAGAAAACATTGTTGCCCTCGCACGTGAACGTGTGGATCGGCTCACCAAAGGTCAGGCTAGCTTGCGCGGGATGGCTGCCGGAATGAACGCAGCGTTTAAAGTCTATGAGATGGGCCTGGAATATCCGGTACAGGACATGACCTTGGGAGAGACACTGACAGAAAAAGAATGCGCTGCTGCAATGGCTTTTGGTATGGAAGTTGTTGCTGAAGGGGCAGATATTATCGCGCTCGGGAATGCCGGGTACGGCTCTGCCACAGCCGCAGCGGCTATTGCCAGAGGGCTTTACGGCGGGGCGTCTAATTATTGGGCAGGTGCAACGAACGCGTCTGCGGAGCGGCGTATTGAAGCTGTTGAACTGGCAACATCAATGCACGGCGATATTCTCACGGATCCCCTCACGTGCTTACGGTGCTTCGGTGGCCGTGATATTGCAGGTCTTGTGGGAGCTATTATCGCCGCCCGCCACCAGTCTATACCTGTAATTTTGGATGGTTTCATCGTTTGCGCTGCCGCGGCTGTTTTGCATAAAATTGATCCTAAAGCGACGGCGCATTGTTTGGCGGGGCATCAGTCTGCAGAACCGGCACACGGCGCATTACTTGACCGTCTCGGGCTCAGGCCATTACAGGACTATGGTATCGCGATCGGGGACGGCACGGGCGCTGCATTTGCTTTATCAGGGTTAAAGCTTGCTGCCAGTGGATTATCAACTCTGTGTGAATAGGGCGCTACTTTGGTGCCGTTATATTTTCTGTGAATATACCTTTTCGGAGTTGAATATTTCTCCCAAGCGTGAAATTAGGCATGCTTATGCTCGAATTATGACTTAATTGGTCATAATACTATTCGGAGTTTCGCATGAGTGTGTTTGAGTCCGCCGCTTTTGATGATCATGAAGGTGTTCATTATTTCAGCGATCCCGTTTCAGATTTAAAAGTTATTATTGCTGTACACAATACGCGCCGGGGTCCGGCGGCCGGGGGTACCCGTTTATGGGCTTACCCTGATACAGCTACCGCCACAGATGACGCGCTGCGCCTATCCCGCGCGATGAGTTATAAAAACGCTATGGCGGATATTCCTTTTGGCGGCGGCAAGGCTGTGATTCTAAGACCTCCGAGCCGCTTTGATCGCGCAGCATTATTCGCGGCTTATGGACGGGCCATCGAGACGCTCGGCGGTGTTTACTGCACAGCGGAAGATGTCGGAGTGTCCACTGATGATATGCGTATTGTGCGACAGCAGACACGTTATGTCGGGGGGTTGAATGAAGGTGCTGCCGCTTCGGGTGATCCGTCACCTGTGACGGCGGATGGTGTTTTTCGCGGGCTTCATGTCGCTGCTAAGCATGCTTTGGGGCGCAATGACCTGAGCGGCGCGCGGGTCGCGGTTCAAGGCCTTGGGCATGTCGGTTACAACCTATGCCAGAGGCTGCATAGGGCAGGCGCGTCGCTTATTGTCGCCGACATAAACCAGACAGTCATTGATAAAGCCAAAGCCGAATTTGGCGCGGTACAGGTTTCGACGGAGACGATCCATAGCGTGGATGTTGACATTTACGCGCCTTGCGCGCTGGGCGGCGCGGTAAACGCAGCAACTGTCAATGATATACAGGCAAAAGTGGTCGGCGGCGCAGCCAACAATCAACTCGCAACGCCTGACATGGGGCAATTACTCCTGGAGCGCGGCATACTCTATTGTCCGGATTACGTCATAAACGGCGGTGGAATCATCAATGTTGCTGCTGAACTGTCTGGAACCTATAATCCTGATTGGGTGGACGCAAAGCTCGAGGGATTAAAGCTCACGCTTGCCGAAATATTTAAAGCCTCGCAGGCGCAAAACATCCCGGCGGATCAGATTGCAGATAAAATGGCGCAAACGCGGATTTACGGCGGCATTGAACTGCATAAATAAGGGCCAGCGTTCATACTTATAGGTTGGAAATCGCCGTCACGGGTTTGAGCGCTTTTTTCGGGAGCGCCCAGGTTTTTTCAATTTCTGAAATAGCGCTGCTGACATTATCAAGAAACCGAATATCATCCAAAAGCCAATCCGGGCTCATGCGCGCTGCGACCGTATGCTCCAAGAGTGTGAGTAACGGATTCCAATAACCGTCCGGCGCGAGAAAGACGATGGGTTTTTGGTGAAGTTGCAAGCGCATCCAGCTCATGATCTCGACGGCTTCCTCAAGTGTCCCCACGCCGCCGGGCAGGATTATAAAGGCGTTAGACTGTTCGTACATTTGCATTTTTCGCTCGTGCATATTGGGAACAATATTATGGGTAATATGCGCTAAGGCTTTTTCCGGGCTGACAAGAAATTCAGGGATAACTCCGAGTACATCGCCGCCCGCATCATGAGCGCTATTCGCTGCTGCTCCCATTAATCCCCATCCGCCGCCGCCGTAAACGAGGCGCAATTGTTTTCTAGCAATGGCTCTACCGAGTTCGGCGGCCATGTCCATATAGGCAGGGTCGCGGCCCGGGCTTGCGCCGCAAAAAACGCAGATGGATGAGTTTGCGGGGTATTGTGAGTCCATTATGTGCCTTTGAAGTCGGCCCTTGTGAGTTGACCCTTGTGAGTCGGGGCGGGCTGTGTTTCAATCTTGTTATAATAATTTTTGGACGGCGGCTATGAAATCACGGCTTTTACCTATTTTGATTACAGGGTTTGTGTTGGCTCTGGGGTTACTGCTCGCCGTTCAAGTGACGCATAGTCTGCAGGGCGGGCGCATTGATGCGACCGCAGACGCCATTACGTCTGCGCCGGACTTTAATCAAACCGTGACACCTGTGATTTTCCAGTCAATCTCGGAACAAGCCGGGCAGCTACGTTTGTCCGGTGAGAGTGAGCCCGACGTTGTGATTGTTGTGCAAAATAACGGACAAAATTTTAGGCAAATAAAAGCTGACAGTAGCGGCAATTGGACGACAGTTTTAAATGTGGAAGATGACCCGGTGATGATTATTGATCTGTTGGTATTCGTTGAAAACGGTGCAAAAATACGCTCCGATGAGACCTTAATTCGCATACCTGCACCAAAAACCTATCATACGGCAGATACTGATGCTGACGGCGTTTCGGTCGAAACGCCAGCTCCGGCTCTTATTATGATCACCGCGCCCGGCGGGCCAACGCGAATTGTGCAGTCGCCGTTTCAAGGCTTGCCCACAGCGGGGCCGTTGTCGATGGGCTCAATTGATTATGATGAAAGTGGCAGCGTTATCTTTTCCGGCATGTCTGAAGTCTCCGGGCAGGTACGAATCTATGCCAATGATGTGTTGGTCGGGGAGCGGCCGGTTGAGAAAAATGGCCGCTGGTACTTTATTGCGGCTGAAACCCTGCCAATGGGCAGCTATGAAATCAAAGCAGAGCTGTTAACAGAGCCGGGCGTTGTTTCAGTCGTGGCTGTGCCCTTTGAACGTTTACGAAAAGACCCGGCACCCGATAGCGGCGCAGAAGCGTCCTTGCGAGTGAATTATGTGCCTTATAGATGGCAGGTCAGCCGCGCCATATATGGCGGCGGGAGGCAATATACAGCCGTCTTTGCACCGCAGCCTACCCGCGAAGATAAAGCGGAGGGCAAATCGGCAAACTGACTTTATTCCGCCGGTTGATGCACAGGCGCAGGCCTGACTCTCATATACAGGGCTATTATTTTTCGTTTCCAGATCGTTGGCGCCGCCAGCAAAACGGGTGTTAAAATGAGTGTTAAGCCTGTCGAGAAGGCCAAGCCGCAAATAATCACATATGAAATCGGGGCCCAAATCGGAGAGGTTGATGTTCCGGCGGTTGAAAATGTGCCTGAAAATATATCCGCTTGCCACCCCAGCGCCAGCGGCATTAAACCCGCAACCGTTGTTAGGGTTGTCAAGAACACAGGCCGCACCCGCTGCGCCGCTGTCCACATCGCCGCCTCAACAGGTTCATACCCGTTTCTGAGCAGCGCTTGGTAAGCGTCAATCAAGACAATATTATTGTTCACCACGATCCCCGCGAGCGCAATAACACCCGTCCCGCATAGGATGATGCTGATATAGTGATAGAAGGTCAGGCCCAGCAGAACGCCGAATATTGACAGTATAACCGCCGTGAGGGTCAGAAAAACGTGATAGAAGCTATTGAACTGCAATAGTAAAATGATCGCCATCATGAATAAAATGGCAACCCCGGCGGCTTCAAAAAACTTCGCGGCTTCAGCGTTCTCTTCGTCTTGCCCAAGGAATTTATAATTGACGTCTACGGGTAAAGCGTCTCCGGACTCCAGCCATGTCTTTATATCCGTGACCTGCTGGTTGATTGCAAACCCTTCGCGGGCATTGGCTTTGACCACATAAACCAAACTTTGATCCCGGCGCTCAATTTTGTCTTGTTTTATTTTGGGTATGATCTGCACAACCGACGACAAAGGCAGCGCCCCTTGCGGCGTTTGAATGCGAAGGTTTTGAAGCTCGTTTAAATCACGGCTGGATTGCGGGTAGCGGACACGGATATCAACTTCCTCGTCATTATCCAGCGGACGATATTGAGTCACCAGCGTACCTTCTGTGACAAGCTGTACTGCCGCGCCGATTTTGGATACATCAAGCCCCATCCGCCCCGCCTCGGCCTGATCGACTTGAATTTCCCACTCAATACCGGGTAGTGGCAAGGTGTCTTCGATTTCAAACAGGCCTTCCATTTTTTCAAACTTTTGCCGCACAGCCAGCGCGGCCTTGCGTAAGGAGACGTCATTATCCGATGTGACTTGGACTTCGATGTCTTTCCCGACAGGGGGGCCCATCGAAACCGCTGTGACTTCGGTCAGAATTCCCGGAATGCCTTTTATGGATGTTCTGATATTTTCCAAAATGATATCGCTGGACGGTCTATCGGCAAAGGGAAGGAGTTCTGTATAGATTTTCGCGACCGTATCCGAAGGGACATTGCTCAGCCCGTTGAGTGCCGCGCCGCCGGAGCCACCCGCCGCAGAACCAGTGACCGTGTAAATTGACTGAATGCCTTCAATGTCTTTTATGCGGCTTTCAATTTCCAAAGCTATGTCTAAATCTGCGCGGGCCGTGCTGTTGCCGCGTGAGCGCGCCAGCACATATATTTGATCGCCAACAGAATCCGTAAAAAATTCAACGGGCTTTGGATTTGGCCCGGACATACTTGCGCTGAACCCTTTGATAATCAGAAACGCCAGGATACCCGTCGCAAGCAGGACTAATCCGGGATAGCGAATGAGCCGGTTGATGGTTCGTACATAAAGGCCCATCAACCCCTTGGTTTGAAGCGGGTCTCCGTCCTTGCCGGAGAGGGCTTTAAGGTTTTCCGTTGGTTTTGTGATTTTGCGCGGGCCAATGAGCGTGCCCAGTGTTGGCAAGAAGATAAGCGCCATAAGCAATGAGGCTGTCAGGACATAGATCATTGTAATTGGGAAGTAAGACATAAACTTACCGGTAATCGAGTCCCAAAATAGAAGAGGAATAAAGGCCGCGAGGGTGGTCGCCGTTGACGATATGATCGGCCAGAACATGCGCTCACCTGCAGATAGAAAGGCTTCCCGGCGATCAAGTCCTTCTGCCAGTTTACGGTCAGCGAACTCAACAATCACAATCGCGCTGTCGACCAAAACACCGACAGAAAGGATAAGGCCGAACATGATCATCATGTTGATGGTCTGTCCCTGAACGAGGAACATAAACAGCGCCATCAGGAAACTGGCCGGAACGGCCCAGCCGACAAAAATCGCCGAACGCAAACCGAGCGCTGCTATACATACAATAAAGACCAAAATGACAGCATTCACAATTGATGAAAACAGTGATGTGACCATATCAAGAATATCGCGTGAGCGGTCCTGACTGTAACTCAAATTGATGGTCTGGGGCCAATCGGGTTGTGCTTTGACCTCGTCCACGAGGCCACGAATTTGTTCAATTGTCTCGATAATATTTTCTCCCTGACGTTTAGAAACTTCGACGGATACGGATGTATTTCCGTTAAAACGTGCAAAAGAAGTGATGTCTTTGTAGCTCTTGTGGACTTCTGAAATGTCTTTGATTCGAATGATGCTGCCATTGTTATTGCGGCGGACCACCAACTCTTCGAGATCTTGAGGGTTTTCAATCAATCCCGGCAATTTAACGCCAAACCGCCCATTGTCAGTTTCAAGTGCGCCCGCCGTGATCAGGCTGTTATTACGCCCTATGGCCGCTGCGATCTCGTCAAAGGTAATTCCCGTACTCGCGAGTAGAGCCGGATCAAGTACCGCTTCGAGAACGTCGACCCGCTCGCCGGATATATTGGCTGAAAGCACAGACGGGAGACCTTCCAGGCGTCGCTGCAATTCCTTGGCAAGGCGTTGAAGCTCGCGCTCGGGTGCATTGCCATAGAGGTTGACCACGATAATCGGTAATTTGGAGGTGCTGATTTCTTCGACAATTGGCTCGCGCGCCTCTTGGGGGAACTCTGAACGTGCACGGTCAACGGCTTCGTTCATATCGAGCAATGCCTGTTCTTTGTCGAAAGGAAAATTATACTCGGCGATAATATAGCCGACGGAATTGGCAGCAACGCCATCCATGCGTTTGAGGCCCTCAATCGATTTTATTTCAGCTTCGAGCGGGCGCACCAAAAGGCGTTGCGAGTCCTCAGGCGAGACACCCGGCAGAACGACCCGCACATTGACAAATGGCACCGGCACATCCGGTTCTGCATCGAGGGGGAGTTGCTTAATAGCGATCAGGCCGCCGATGACGGCAAAGAACATGATGCCCATGGTCATGCGCCAATTGTTGATCGCAAATTTGACGATGCCGGTCATCAGTTTGTAGACCCTGATGTAGACGTCGATTCAACGGATGAGCCTACAGCGACATATTCATGTCCTTTGACAATGATCCGGGTCTCTTCTGGTAATCCCGTCACCCAAATACCTTTTTCGTCTTCATCTATGGTTTTGACGGCTGCAAAACGGACGACATTGTTGCGGTCCAAATATCTTGCGCCGAGTATGCCTTGATCATTAAGTCCTAATATCTGGGACGGAATATGTTGCGCTTGGGTTGTTCCGGCTCGAAAACGCACGGTTGCAGTTACGCCGGCCTTAAGCGCGAAATCTTTGTTAGGAACAGCGATCTCGGCGCGAAATGTGCGGGTAGACGGATCAGAGCGCGCCTCGATAAAGCGGACTTTACCCGACATGATTTCGCCTGTGGCCAGTTGAATGTCAGCCGTCTGGCCGACTTGAATATCTTTGATTTGGGACTCGGTCAGCTCGCTCACAATGACAAGGGGATCAAGCTCCATCAATAAACCGCAGGGCTGGCCCGGGCCGAGATAGTCACCGGTTTCCGCAATTTGCTGTTCGAATATACCGCTAAACGGTGCGCGCATATTTATATTATCCAACTCAATGGCGGCTTGTTTGACCGACGCTCTGGCACCGTCCAGCGCGGCGAGCGCTGTCGCGGCTTGTGTTTCGGACCGGTATCCTTTTTCGACGAGAGTTATTGCGGCCTTATATTCTAACTCACGTGTGCGCAGACCGGCATTGGCTTGATCAAGAACCGCTTGCCGGGCATCTACATCCTGACGGCAAATGATGGTACCCTTGGAGACACGGCGTCCTTCGGTGATCGGGGTGGAGACAATAAGACCCGCGGTTTCCGCTTTGATAGACACTTCGCGGTTAGCTTCGGTGCGGCCATAGAGAGTGTATGTGACTTGGTGCTCGCTTGCGGATATGGGTTTCGTAATCACCGTTATTGTCTGATCGGCTTCAACCGGCGTTTTGATCGTTGATTTTACTTCCTGATGTCCACCCGCATTCATAAGAAACCAGAGACCAATGAGTATAATGGCCGACAGAGCGATAACTATGGAACGATTGATTTTCATGGGATGGCTATTTCTCTAGTTTAGGATCTATCAAAATAGATGACTCCTATTACGGGTTTCACTCTAAAATGGATGCATTCAAATGCAACTGTCAAAAATGTAAACAAGATCGTCAAATATGCATGATTGATCAGCCAAAATTTTCCTCTTAATAGGAGGCCCATGACAGAAATGAACTCTAATCCGGCTCTTCGTCCCTTTAAACCCCCTTTTTGGCTCAAGCCTGCTTTGGTGCAAACAGCCTTAGCGAGCTTTAAATTTCGAAAAAGAGGTGAGCACAATATGGAGATGATGGCGGATGAGCACATATTAGAGACTAGCGACGCTGCCAAGCTTATGGGATCATACACAAAGCATAGTCAAAACAAAGCTTTGGTCATTTTTCTTCATGGCTGGGAGGGGAGCGAAAATTCCACATATGTCATGTCATGTGCGCGAAGGCTCTATGATCAAGGCTGTTCGATATTCAGGCTTAACTTTCGCGATCATGGCGATACACATCATTTAAACGAAGCGCCCTTTCATTCGGCGAGGCTTAACGAGATCGTCGAAGCTGTTGAATTGTCCGCTCATATGTCGAAAGGCGCGCCCGTCTATTTGGTCGGATTTTCGCTTGGCGGTAATTTTGCGCTTCGTATAGCGCGAGAGATGGGGCCGCGCAAAATGACAAACCTTGCACATATTTTCGCGATCAGCCCGGTGATTGACCCTTACAGAGCCAGTCCAAAAGTCGATGAAAATCGGTTGATAAAAAAGTATTTTTATAAAAAATGGTCAACATCCCTTCGTAAAAAGCAAGCCGCGTTTCCAGATATCTATAATTTTGATGATCTTCTTCAGATTGATACGGTTATGGGAATCACGGAGGTGTTTTTACCACTCTATACAGAGTTTGATGATCTTAAGGCTTATTTTGATGCTTATAAAGTCGGGGAAGATGATCTGGCCGCGTGCGACACGCCTACAACGCTGATCATGGCCAAGGATGATCCTGTTATACCGGCTGAGGACATGCTGACTTTATCTTTAAGCCCGTCCGTGCAATCAATTATGCTGGATCATGGTGGGCATAACGGCTTTTTTCAAAGCCTGAGAGGGCCAACATGGTATGATGACTATATTCGGTCTGTTATATTCGGGGAAAGTTGATATGAGTATTTTGAAGCCTGTTATTCTAATTGTTATCTTGGTGAGTATTTTGTTTTTTCTTTTAGGTTTAAAATCACAAAAAGGGTCTGCCCCTGGTCTTAAAGACGGGCGTCTTTCACCGTGTGGATCCAAACCAAACTGCGTCAGCAGCGAGGAGGGCACACAACCCGAAAAACAGGTCAAACCTTTTGATGCATCATTGGCCGAGGTTAAAAAAGCCATTCTGGCGACTGGTGGAACGATAACGTCCGAGACAGATACATATGTGTCGGCGACCTATATGTCTAAAATTTACAAGTTTGTAGACGATGTCGAACTTCGGCTCTCTGGCGCAGGAACTGTGCAGGTGCGTTCAGGATCACGGGTTGGCTATTCAGATCGCGGCATGAATAAAAAGCGCGTGGCCGCTATTCGCGCCGCTCTTCACAAATAGTTTAATATGAGGCACATCTACGGACGGTTACAGTTCGTAGAGCAGATAGACTTAGCAAAAAGGTGCCCTATATGTCTAAAGTTGATCACGAACGCGTAAAATCCCTCGTCACAGAACTTTTGGAAGCGCTGGGCGAAGACCCGACGCGCGAAGGCCTGCAAGAAACGCCGCGCCGCATCGCTAATTTTTGGCGGGACTTCATTGAATATGATGCCGGTAAAATTGACACGACATTTTCAGCTATTCGCCATAATCAGATGGTTTGCGTGACAGGCATGCGCGTGTGGTCAATGTGTGAGCATCACATGCTGCCATTCTGGTGTGATGTTGCCATTGCTTATATTGCTGATGACAAAGTGTTGGGTCTATCCAAGTTTGCGCGTATTGCACACAAACATGCAAACAAGTTGACGCTGCAAGAACAGCTCGTGGCTGATATTGCTAACGAGTTAATAGAAATTTTGGGAACCGAAGATGTTGCCGTTATGGCTAAGGGGGAGCATCTATGCATGACTATGCGCGGCATCCGAACGCCGCATAAAATGATATCTTCCGCCTTGAATGGTAAATTCCACAAATCTGAGCAACGCGCAGAATTTCTACGTTTGGTCGACTTTGGCATCAGCTAACGCGTAAAAATTATACGTTCTTTATAAAGAACAATAGTTTTTTATAAAGGATATTGATATTCCTTTCCGGTCGCATTATGTGCATTGCTTAACCGCTTCGTTTGAGGACTTATCATGACAGCGACCGCCGCAGCGCCAAAGCTAAACCCCAATGCCCCGACACACGAAACAGTTTTGTCCGTTGAGCATTTCACGGACCGCTTATTCCATTTTTCCATTACGCGGCCTCCGGCTTTTAGATTTCGCTCAGGTGAGTTTGTGATGATCGGTTTGCAGCCCAAAGGGGCTAAAAAACCTATCATGAGAGCCTATTCGATCGCTAGCCCGGCGTGGGATGACAAGCTCGAATTTTACTCCATCAAGGTACAGGACGGGCCGCTGACCTCGCATCTGCAAAAAATTCAACCGGGTGATAAAGTCATCTTGGCCAAGAAGTCTGTTGGGACGCTTGTGCTGGACGCGTTGCTCCCGGGCAAGCGCCTCTATATGTTTTCGACAGGGACGGGGATCGCCCCTTTCGCCAGCTTGATCCGTGATCCTGACACCTATGAGCGTTATGAAAAAGTAATCCTTACGCATACATGCCGCGAAGTTGATGAATTAGCTTATGGGCTTAAACTGGTTGATGAAGTGCGTAATGATCCGCTTGTGGGCGAAATGGTGGAAGATAAACTGATCTATGTCACGAGTATTACCCGTGAAGATCATCCCCTAAAGGGCCGAATTACAACACTTCTTGAAACCGGTCAGCTCTTTAAAGAGATTGATATGCCGCCGTTGAGCCCTGAGGAAGACCGGGTCATGATCTGCGGTTCTTTGGATATGATCAATGACACGAAAGCTGTCACTGAATCGTTTGGTCTTAGAGAAGGGTCAAATTCCCAACCTCGTGAGTTTGTGGTTGAGAAATCGTTTGTTGGCTAAGCGTCTATTCGGGCGCGAAATCACCAAGCGTGAGTAAAGAGAACCGAATACCAAATCCGCGTGAGTCGCGCACGATATCGTTATCGGAATTGCGCTCGTCATAGACAAATTCAACCCGCGTACAATCATCCTGGAAGATAAGCGCAATTTCCTGATTACGTGTCACGTCGGCATCAAGGTCATGATTGGCTGAATAACGGGCGCTCCAGCTGTCGGTGAGTTTAAACGACATAGAGCCGGATATTTCTTCCGGCGGTACGTTCGGGTTCAGGACCGTATTTGCGGCTGTGTTGAGCTTGTAATACCGGGCTGCTGCGCTAAAGCGCTTACCGCGATAATTAAAACTCGTGTCAATGCGCCGGAAGACATCGGCGTTGTCATCATAGCGGGCGAGTGTCACAAGGGAGATGCGTGAGCCTAAATCAAGTTCGAATTGCCCGACAAGATCGGATTTGTCCCCGGAGAGGCCAGAGGAGAGGCTAAAGCTATCATCATAATCGCTGGCGAAAGAGCGGCCCAAAAACAGGGATGAACGGCTATCGCCCCATAGCGCAGAGACGGAACCGCCAACATCTGTGCGTAGACCTTTTTGCCAAAAGTCATAACCATCAGATTTGTTACGGGACCAAAACAGGGGCACATCAAGCTCGCCGCCGATACTGTCTTGGAGCAGCGAAACAGTTTGATTATTTGAATTGATGGCCGAAAAGTTTGCTGTCTTCCCGTCGCCAAAATTTTGTGTCACGAGCGCGCGCGGCTCGACGATAAAGCTGACATTTTTGCCGGCTTTGATAAATGGCCAGCGCACGTCAACGCCGACTTGTCCGAGGGTACGGTTGAAATCTGTTTCCGGCGCATCGTCAGGTGTGATCTTAAAATGATCGTAACGCACTTCCCCGAACGGCGTGGCTTCGATGCCGCCGGGCAGGATTGCTGTCTTCTCCCAGTTCAGAGCTGCCGTAGCGCGGGTATAGTCCGTACCTAAGTTGCGCGTTAGCATGGTGATATCGCTCGAGGCTTTTAGCCGGCCATTGAGAAGCGGGTCGTCAAAATATTTCGTCAACTCGATTTTTGGCGCAATGATGGGCAGGGTGCTGTCATCCTCACGAAAAATATTAAAGCTATTCGGCGCGGTATCATTTTCAGTGATTGTGGTGCGTAAGCTTTGAAAGCCATAAGCACTGGTGGTGAAGCGAAAATCATCACCTTGTCCGACAGCGAATAGTTGAGAGACCAAGCGGCGGCCATCGCCCTGATACAGACCGAACTTTTCGGGTTCTTCCTCTAGATCATATCGATCCAAAAACAAATCATCCGATGCGCCTTGAACGCCGAAGCCCCAATCCCAATTTTTTGAAACCTCAAAGGCACCAGTGGCAAACATGTGTGACCTGAGACGTTTGCCGAGCGGAGCCTGCGACGGGTCAGAAAAAACATCTGTTTCCGTAAAAGGTTCGCCGTCGCGGTCAAAGAAACTCGCGTAAGTTAGACTGCCATTTACGTTTATTTCGCCAGAGTAGAATTTTTTCCGGTACTCATATTCCAGCAGAGGATTCACTTTTTGGAAGACACGCGGCGTGACTGTTAACTCGGAATAAGGGCTGATCGCCCAAAAATACGGTGCGCGGACATTGAAACCTTTGCTGTTTGAAACGCCAACAAATGGACTGAGCCAGCCGCTTGCCCGGCCGACAGTCGGGTCCGGGTGAGCAAGGTAGGGCGTATAGAAAAAGGGTACGCCTAAAAATTCAAACACCGCATCACGGTACTGAATCATATTACGGTCTTTGTCTTGACTGACGCGGCGTGCTTTAATCTGCCATGTTGGTTTCTTGCCTTCACAGGGCACACAAGCTGTATAATACGCGTTGTAAAGCTCGACGCCCGTGTCTGTCCGGCGCGTTGCAAAAGCTGCCCCCATCACCCCGCCATCCGGAAAACGTGATGTGAAATCTGCGGCAGTACCGGCTTCAAGTTCATTGGATAGTTCAAGCTTGTCGGCATATTGTGAGGAGCCTGCGGCATCAATCAGGATGACGTTTCCAGTGGCGACGACTTCGCCCGTGCGCAGGTTGTAGACAACTTTGTCGGCCCTCAGGGTTCGGTCTTGGTAGCGGCCTTCCACTTGGCCGATGGCCGTTAGTATACCATTGGCTTCATTGTTAAGGAGCTCGTCCGCTTCAAGGTAAATAATATCCGGGTCGCGGTAGGGGCTATCGGGCGCTAACTTTAACGGGCGGGATGTCCCTGCAGCTGTTTGCTCGCCTATCGTTTGTGCCTGCGCAGAGGCGGCCAGCGTTAGTGTTGACGCCGAGCAACAAAGCGCCACCAAGAGCAGGGAGATGTGTTTGACAGATTTGGACAATTTCATCCGAGCCTTTCACTGCGAATATAAAGTATTCGCTGAAAGTCTTGCTTACCTAAATGACCACATAGCGTCTATGCCCAATGGCGTGTTTTCTCGTCTTTTTCGTGAATATTCAGTCAGTTTGTTTTCGCCCGCGGTGACAAGAGAGCCTCCCAAGAGCCGCGTTGTACGCTGGGTTTCGATCTGTCTCAGAGCGTAGAGGCGTTTTTGGCGGATCATCCTTTATCTCTATTTTGTATGTCTTTACCAAAAATAAGTTACATTAAGTTACATTAAGTTAGGTTATTAAAATAATATAAGTATATGAAAAATAAAAACACTTAAGTAATTATTCCGTGTATTTTTGTAAATCCATCAATTTTTGGAGCAGCCCTAACTTGTGGCGGTCTCCTGCATATTGGGTCTGTTAATATCAGCTTTGCTCGCCTATATGAGACAGGTAAAATACAAGGAGACCTCATGTCCGCACAAACTTACATACAGCGCATGACCGCACCTGGAATCACGGCTCGCAAAGGCGGCGAGCCGATTGTGTGTCTGACAGCTTATGATGCGCCAACAGCGGCCATTCTGGATGAGCACTGTGATCTGATTCTTGTAGGCGATAGTGTGGGTATGGTCGTTCACGGCTTAACCACGACTGTCGGCGTCACGCTTGATATGATGATTTTGCATGGGCAAGCCGTGATGCGCGGCGCCAAAAAAGCACTCGTCGTCGTCGATTTACCGTTTGGAGCTTATGAGGATAGCCCAGAAGCAGCGTTCAGAAGTGCCTCGCGCGTGATGATGGAAACAGGGTGCCAGGCTGTGAAAATTGAAAGCGGCTCATATGCTGCCGAAACTGTCGCTTATCTTGTCGAGCGCGGTATTCCGGTGATGAGCCATGTTGGTCTGCGCCCTCAAAGTATGAATGTTCTGGGCGGGTTTAGGGCCCGTGGCCGCCGCAAGGAAGTCGAGGATGAAATTATCGCCAACGCTATTGCTGCGGCCAAAGCCGGATCTTTCGCTGTCGTGGTTGAGGGCGTGTCGGCTGAGATTGCAGATAAAGTCACGGCGGCTGTACCCATCCCCACTATCGGCATCGGCGCGTCTCCAGGCTGTGATGGTCAAATTTTAGTCACTCCGGATATGTTGGGCCAATTTGATCGTGTGCCGAAATTTGTCAAAAAATACGGCGACATGAAGGGTTTGATCGAGACCGCTGCGCGGTCCTATGCGGCGCAAGTCAAAGACCGTTCTTTCCCGGGTGAAGAGAATACTTACAAGTTTAAGAAATAGATGCATTAGCCGGGGTGGGTCTGCCTCGTTTTATTGTAAACCTGTCTACTTCGTCATGCCGTTAGGTGTTGCGGTCTGATGTTCTTGACGATAGGTTGCGCCGAAAATTGAAAGCCGAGTCAGATCGGCGCAAAGCAGGATCCCTTCCGTGGTCGATTTTATTTCAGAAGTTCAAGAAGAGCTTCGCAAAGATGATTATAATCGGTGGCTCAAACGCTACGGCCCTTACGCCCTTGTAGGCATTGCGGCTGTGGTTGCCGGTACCGGTTTTTATGAGTGGAACAAATCCAACAAAACCAAGGTGGCGAGTCACACATCTGCTGCCTACATAGCGGCGTCGAAAACCGCGAGCGAAGGGGATGTTGATCAAGCGATAGCCAAGTTTATGAACCTCTCGCAAGACTCGCCTGCCGGTTATTCAGGCCTTGCTTTGATGCGTTCCGCAGAATTAGAACTTGGCAAAGGTAATTCGGCTAAATCCGTCGCGCTGCTTGATCAAGCCGCGTTGACATTTGATCTTCCCCGGCATCAGCAACTGGCTCAAATTAAGGCGATTTATATACTCGCCGGACAGGGCGCGTACGCCGATGTATCCAGCCGCGCCGCGCCGATTGCGGTCAAGGGCGAGCCTTATGAGTATTTGGCAAGAGAGCTCTTGGGGTTTGCCGCCAAACAGTCCGGTGATGTTTCCGCCGCGCGGGAGCAGTTTTCATATCTGAATAATATACCCGGCGTACCCGGGTCTATTCAGCAGCGTGCCAAACAATATCTTGATTTGATGAGTGTTGCCAAGGCCGTCCCGGCCGCAGCCCCCTCAGAAGAACCAGCAGCTACCGGAACCGGAACGGCGCCCGGAGTTGCGCCTAATACACCTACGGAGACCGAGCAATGAGCCGAATGAATGCCAAGCGTCTTTTCGTGGCCTCGCTCGCTGCAGCCTATTTTCTGAGCGGTTGCTCCACTCTGGGCGGCGTTGGTGATGCGGTGAGTAGTATTAACCCGTTCGACAAGTCCGACGAAGAAAAGGCTAAAGAGCAGGGTAATGTCGCCGGTCAAGATGAGCGGATTTCCCTTCTCTCCTTGGACGAAACTTTGCAGGTCGCCGAGGATGCCCCTGACACTGTCGTACTACCAGAACCTTACCTTAACGCGGATTGGCCTCAGGTCGGAGGTAACCTCACACATGCCATGCAAAGGACAGACGCACCCGGCGCGCTTAATAAAATCTGGTCACGCGATACTGGTAAAGGGTCGTCGCGAAAAGGCCGTATTCTCGCGCCGCCTGTTATCTCAGGGGGCCGAATTTATACGATGGACGGCGATAACCGTGTGTCAGCGTTTGACGCTGAAAGCGGCTCTGAGATTTGGAAATATAAAATACAAGTTCAATTGTCTGGTAAAACGCGGGAAGGACGCAAAGGCATCTTTGACCGTGTCCGTGATCCGCTTTCATTCTCTGACAAAGGCGGTAATGACAAGGAGTCTGTCGGCGGCGGCGTCGCGGCGGTTGACGGCAAAATATTCGTGACATCAGGCTTGGGCGTGATTGAGTCTTTGGATGCGCAAAACGGGACTGTATTGTGGCGCAAGCGTACCAATACACCGATGCACTCTGCTCCTAAAGTGGCAAACGGGCGCTTATTTGCGGTGTCTGATGATAATGAACTTTTTGCGCTGGACGCGAATACGGGCGACGTGCTCTGGACCTATCAAGGTATTGTTGAAAGCGCGCGTATGCTGACGGCTCCAAGTCCAGCCGTGATTGATGATGTCGTGATTGCGCCGTTTGCGTCGGGCGAACTTGTGGCGCTTCGGGTGCAAAATGGCGGCGTGTTGTGGCAGGATGCATTATCGTCCAGTGGCCGCTTGACGCCTTTATCCTCACTTAATGATATTGCCTCGGGCCCGGTTATTGCCGACGGATATGTGATTGCCTCTGCGCAAAGCGGTGTTCTGAGCGCTTTTGATTTGCGCACAGGTCAACGTATTTGGTCGCAGCCCGCCGGAACATTGGGCTTCCCTTGGGTCGCAGGTGACTTTGTTTACACGGTCACGACCGATGGTCAGGTTGTTTGCATGTCGAAACTGAACGGGGCTGTTGTGTGGATCACACAGTTACAGGCTTTCAAGAACGAAAAGAAACGCAAGAAACGTATTGCGTGGATTGGCCCGGTTATGGCCGGAGAGCGCTTGCTGACAATATCTTCGCGCGGTCAAGCCGTGGAACTTAATCCGTTCACGGGCGATATTACGCGCGAATTTAAAATGGGCGACGATGTCTTCGTGCCGCCCGTCATTGCCAATGGCACAGTTTATGTGTTGACCGACAACGCCAAACTCGTTGCGTTAAGATAGTCCGGCGATATGGACGAGACCGAAACATTCGACCCGCTCGACGCGGAAGATGCCGCTCGCCCCGCTAAGGTGGCGATTGTTGGCCGCCCGAATGTCGGCAAATCTACATTGTTTAACCGACTTGCCGGTAAAAAACTTGCGATTGTAAACGACACGCCCGGCGTGACGCGTGACCGCCGGGAAACCACAGGCCGCCTGCGTGGGCGTGAACTGCTTTTGATGGACACGGCAGGTTTTGAGAACGTCAAAGGCAGTGAAAAGCTTGAAGCCAAAATGCGGGCGCAAACTGAAGCCGCTGTAATAGAGGCTGATATTTGTTTGTTCGTCTATGATGCCCGCATCGGGGTGACATCACTGGACCGTATTTTCGCTGAATTTGTGCGCCGCTCCGGCAAGCCAGTCGTCCTTGTCGCCAATAAATGCGAATCCCGCGCCGGTGATGTCGGCGTCACCGAAGGGTATTCGCTGGGTCTTGGCGATCCTATCGAAGTGGCGGCAGAGCATAATATTGGTATGTACGAGCTAGATGACGCTATGGATATGGCGCTGCGCGGCGTTGATCTATCGCCCGTGGTGGACGAAATTGACCGGACCGACGCGCCCGTGCGGATCGCCATTGTCGGGCGGCCTAATGCTGGCAAGTCTACACTGATTAATACGCTGATTGGTCAAGATCGCCTCTTAACCGGCCCTGAGGCCGGCGTGACTCGCGATTCTATCACCATTGATTTTATGTGGCAGGATCGACGGGTTCAGTTTCACGACACAGCCGGCATGCGCAAAAAGGCGAAAGTCCACGAAACTCTTGAAAAAATGTCAGTGGCTGAAAGCTTACGCGCTATTAAGTTTGCGCAGGTTGTTGTTCTCTTGATGGACGCGACGAAACCGTTTGATAAACAGGACATGCAAATTGCGGCGCTGTGCGAGCGCGAAGGCCGGGCTATGGTCATTGGCGTGACGAAATGGGATTTGGTGCCAAACAAATCCGAGATGTCAAAAGCACTACGCGAGAGCGCTTTGCGGTTACTCCCGCAAATCAAAGGCGTTCCTGTGGTCATGTTTTCGGGCCTCACTGGTAAAAGTGTCGATCGTCTTCTGCCCGCCATTGAGCGCGTTCAAATCAATTGGAGCGCGCAGCTTAGAACGGCTGAACTCAATACATGGCTGAGTGAAAAGATCATGCGCCACCCACCGCCTGCTGTGAATGGCCGTCATATACGGCCTAAATATATCAGCCAAACCAAAACACGTCCACCAACATTTGTGCTAAAATGTTCTCGCGCGACCAGTATCCCTGAGAGCTATAAACGTTATCTAGTCAATGGGTTACGCGAAGATTTTGATTTGCCCGGGATTCCGATCCGCATGCTGGTGCGGGCGGATAAAAACCCATATGACGATAAAAGCTAGGAGCACGATATGTCACTTTTAAGGTCAGCCGCTTTCGGAGCGCTTCTCATATCATTGGCATCCTGTACAACCCTTCCCAAAACAACGCCTGAAACTGTCAGCAGCACTGAGACGCCCTCAACCAAAGTGCGCGCAGAAAAAGATGTCACGGTCGATAAGTTTACATATGCAAACTACAAAGATGTGACGATCACCCATCTGGATTTAAATCTGGATGTCAATTTTGACGAAAAAGTTCTGGACGGAATTGCGACGATTGATTTTACTAAGCTCAATCCCAGTGCAGATAAGATTGTGTTGGACACGAAAGATCTGACCATCCGTTCCATTGAAATCCATTATGGCGACATGTGGGAAGAGGCTGAATATACCCTTGCGCCTGATGATGAGATTATGGGGCAAAAACTGACGATTAATTTAATCGACGGCGCGGATCAAATCATGATCGATTATAAAACCAGCCCTGAAGCCGAAGGTTTGCAGTGGTTATCACCAGCGCAAACGGCGGGAAAAACATATCCGTATTTGTTCTCGCAGGCCCAAGCGATCAATGCGCGAACCATGGCCCCTGTGCAAGACACCCCCGCCGTGCGAATGACTTATACAGCAACGCTGCGCACCCCACCCGAGCTTGTTGCGCTCATGAGCGCAGAGCAAGACCCTTATACTCCGCGCGACGGCGATTATAGCTTCTCAATGCCGCAGCCCATTCCAGCCTACCTTTTGGCGATTGCCGTCGGCGATATCGATTTCAAGCCGATTAACGGCCATATCGGCGTCTATGCCGAGGGGTATATTCTGGACGCGTCTGTCGAAGAGTTCGAAGAAACGCCTCTGATGGAAGAAGCCAATGAGCGGCTTTACGGGCCTTACCGTTGGGGGCGCTATGATTTGATCGTGCTCCCGCCGAGCTTCCCGTTTGGCGGAATGGAAAACCCGCGTCTGTCTTTCATGACCCCGACATTGATCGCCGGAGATAAGAGCTTAACAAATGTGGTGGCCCATGAACTGGCCCATAGCTGGTCAGGTAATTTGGTGACGAACTCGAGCTGGCGTGATGCGTGGCTCAATGAAGGTTTCACCTCGTATGTTGAAAACCGCGTTATGGAAGACCTTTACGGCGAGGGCCGCGCGGTGATGGAGCAAGCACTATCGCTCGAAGACCTTAAACGCGACATTGCCGGAGCCACAGATAAACGTCTTACGCAGCTTAAACTTCCTGCTGATATCAAGCATCCTGATGATGCGTTCACCCAAGTCGCCTATGTGAAAGGCCAGTTTTTCCTCATGTTCCTTGAGGAACGCTTTGGCCGCGATAATTTTGATGCGTTCCTGAAATCTTACTTTGATAAGTTTGCTTTCAAAAGCGTCACAACAGAAGACTTCATCACGTATTTACACGACGAGCTACATGTCAAAAATCCGGATGCGCTGACCAAAGCAGAGCTCAATGAATGGGTTTACAGCCCGGGCCTTCCGGCTACGGCGAAGGTGCCGCAATCGGATGCCTTTGCGAATGTCGAATCCCAAGCTGCGGCATGGCTTAGCGGTGCAACCCGCGCAGCCGGAATTCAAACGGCGAATTGGTCAACACATGAATGGCTGCATTTTCTTAATGGCTTGCCGTCCGGCCTGACGCCCTCGCAGTTCAAAGAGCTTGACGATGCCTTCGGTCTGACAGGTACTCAAAATGCCGAGACGGCATTTGCTTGGTACATGCAAACAATTAAAGGCGGATATTCTGCGGCAGAGGCTGATCTTGAAAATTTCTTGATGACTGTGGGCCGCGGTAAATTTATCTACCGGCTTTACGGAGCTTTAGCCGCGACAGACACGGGCAAAGTGTGGGCCAAAAATGTCTATACAGACGCCCGCGCCGGATATCACCCGATCGCGCAGCGCCGGATTGACGCTATCTTAAACTAGGATAATAGAGACGCCGCCTTTAACGGGGCGGCTTGATCTTCATGATGATGTCTTCGGCTGAGAGCGACTCATCGAGCGCATCTGCGGAGACAATTGTCGCATCTGCCATAGGGACATATTCTTTGGCCCGTGACATCAGAAGCTTTGGATAACATTCAAAAATATTTTCGCGGTCTGTTCTATCGGGGCGGGGTTTAAAATGCCGCCGCCAAATTAGGGGTTTGGGATTGTCAAAATAATCCCATTTGAGCCGCTCTAAATCAGAGGTTTCGGCTTTGATGTGTACGACATAAAAGTTTTCTTTAATGTTTCGGCGAATAGCCGGATCAATGTAAATCACACTGCCCGTTGTATCGAGTAGGGTTTTGCCGCTGGATTTAGCAATGGCACGCTCAGTCGCCTTGCCTTCAAGTTCAATCAGCTCATTCTCGCGCTCAGAGTAACCTTCTTCGTAAGGGTGTCCTTGCCAGTCGGCGAAGTCGTCCATGGTATCAAAGCCCAAGGACTCCCAAATCATTTTGTCGACTTCGACGAGTTTGAACTTGTAAGCTTTCGCGATTTTACGCGCGAGGAAGCTCTTGCCGATATTAGACATACCGACGAAAGCAAGACGCAATTCGCCTGAATCGAGTTTAGCGAGGAATTGTTTAGATGATAATTTCATGAGGCGTACTGTCCCAAATAATCAGACAGTGCGTCAAGGGTTGGAGCCATATTATGTGCTACTTTTTTGCTTTTCATAGCTTTCTTTAGTACTTTTGGCATGGATATGTCTCGTTCAATGATGCGCTGCACATCATCGGCGAATTTTGCGGGGTGAGCGGTCGAGACTGTGACCTTAATGAAATCACTGCTAACATCCTTGGCAAAGGCCCGCATGGCCATGTGGCCGACGGCTGTATGTGGACACATAACGTAGCCCGTCGTCTTAAATATACGCCGCATATGTTTCTCGGTCGCGGCATCAGAAAATGATGCGCCCCAGCAAACATCGGCGATGACGTGATGCTCGTAATCAAACAAGTCTAAAATTCGCGGCAGATTGTTCGGCCGTCCAATATCCATGGCGTTGGACAGAGTCGCCAAAGCGGGGCGCGGTGTATATTCGCCCGTGCTGAGATAATCCACAAAAGGATCATTCGCATTATTGCCGACGATGAAGCGGTCAATCGGCGCGCCCATTTTACGCGCGATAAGACCGCCCGTGAGGTTGCCGAGGTTGCCGGAAGGGATTGAGTATACAATAGGCTTTTGCGGGTAGGCGGCCTTGATTTGCAAGCTTGTCCAGAAATAATAAAAGCTCTGGGGAATGACGCGGCCCACATTTATTGAATTGGCAGACATGAGTTTGTGTTTTTCGGTCAGTGCTTGATCAGCAAAGGCGTCTTTGACGAGCTGCTGACAATCGTCAAATGTGCCGCTGACCTCAATGGCGTGAACGTTGGCATCGCCATTCCCCATCGTTGTGAGTTGCTGTTCTTGTACGCGGCTGACGCCGCCCTCGGGGTAGAGAATAAAGACTTTTATACCGGGTTGATTCAAAAAAGCATGACCAATAGCGCCGCCCGTATCGCCGGATGTGGCGACGAGGATGGTGCGCTCTTCGCCGGTCTGGTTCATAATATGGCTCGCGGCGCGGCCCATAAAGCGCGCGGCGAAGTCTTTGAACGCCAAAGTCGGTCCGTGGAAAAGCTCTAGGATAAATTCATCAGCTTCTTCAGGTGTGGCCGGGTCCAAGTCCATGCCGCCGAGGGTGCGGATCGGGACAGGAAAATCATAAGCGTCCCGGCAAATACGCACGAGGTCCGTGTCAGAAAACCTCTTATCAACAAAGTAGCGCGCGAGATGCGCGGCGCAGTCTGCAAATGATTTTGCGCCAATATCGGCGGCTTGGTCGAGGCTAAATAGCGGAATAGCATTTGGCATCCACAGTCCGCCGTCTGGCGCAAGGCTGGCGAGCAGCGCATCGCTAAACTGGACTTCGATCTCGGCGTTTCTGTTTGAATGATATTTCATGGGATTATCTGTGTCTGGATTTTAGCTCGGTGATCACGTCTTGCACATCTATATCTTTTGCACACAAGAGCACAAGCAGATGATAAATCAAGTCAGCGGATTCGGATATGAGTTTGTCGTCTGTCTCGACCACGGCGGCGAGGGCGGTCTCTACCCCTTCTTCGCCGACTTTTTGCGCGGCGCGGCGCAAAGGCCCTTGTAATAGCTTGGCCGTGTATGAGCTCTCCGGATCGGCTGTCTTGCGCGCCGCAATGAGTCTTTCAAGATAGGCGAGAAAACCTAAGCCTTGCGGACCATCCACTCCAAAGCACGCCGTTGTACCTTCGTGGCAGGTCGGCCCGGCGGGCACCGCCCGCACCAGGAGCGTATCATTGTCGCAATCAGGCGTAATAGAGACGAGCTTAAGCGTATTCCCGCTGCTCTCGCCTTTTGTCCAAAGCGTCTGGCGTGAGCGGGAGTAAAATGTGACAAGATGGGTCTCATAGGTTTTCGCAAGGGAGGCTTCGCTCATATATCCCAGCATCAAGACTTGCTCGGTACGGTCATCTTGGACGATAGCAGGGACCAGTCCGCCGCCCTTTTCAAAATCTATGGTCATCATCTGATCTCAATTCCCGAGGCTTTGAGGGACTGTTTCAAATCAGGGATAGCAATCACCGACTTGTGAAACACGCTGGCCGCGAGTGCTCCGTCGACGTTTGCGTTTTTGAACACGTCTTTAAAATGACTTTCTGCGCCGGCTCCGCCGGAGGCAATCAAAGGCACGGGGCATATATGCCTTACCGCTGAGAGCTGCTCTATGTCATAGCCTTTTCGAACCCCGTCTTGGTTCATACAGTTCAGGACAATTTCGCCTGCCCCGCGCTTGCAGGCTTCTTTAACCCACGCAAGGGTTTCACGGCCTGTCTCGCGCATTTTATCGGGATCACCCGTGTGAGAGCGCACGCGGTATGTGCCGCCGTCTTCAAATGTATCAACCCCGACAACGATACATTGCTGGCCAAAGGCCTCGCAAAGCTCGTTTATCAAATCTGGCCGGGCAAGCGCCGGGGAGTTAATGGAAATTTTATCGGCGCCCGCTGCGAGGCGCGCCCCCGCTGCTTCAACATTTTTGATGCCGCCCGCGACGCAAAAGGGAATATCGATAGCGCGGGAGACGGCGCTAACCCAGTCTGGCGAAACAGTACGGTCATCCACGCTGGCTGTGATATCATAAAAAACAAGCTCGTCCGCGCCCTCATCACGATAGCGCAGGGCAAGGTCTAAAATGCCGCCGACATCTTCGTGATTACGAAATTGTACGCCTTTGACAACGCGCCCGTCGCGAACGTCAAGGCAGGGTATGATGCGTTTCGCTAACACGCAATAGCTTCGCTGACGGTGAATTTTTCCTCATAAAGAGCTTTGCCAATGATCACGCCATAAGGGGAGAGGGCTTTAAGGTCTTTAACATGCTCAAGGGTGCCTACGCCGCCGGACGTGATAAGATTGAGATTTGGGTATTTTTCAATAATCTGCGCGTATAGCTCAACATTCCCGCCCATGAGCGCGCCGTCGCGGCCAATGTCCGTGACCAAAATTGTCGAAAGACCTGATTGCATATAATCATCTAGCACCTGCCAAAGATTACGCTCGGATGTATCCACCCACCCGCGCGTTGTCGGATACGGCACGCCAGCCTCATCAATTTTAACATCAAGCGCCATAACGATACGCTCTGGGCCAAGATCGCTCAGCCAAAACTTGACCATTTGCGGGTTAGTGACAGCCAGAGAGCCAATAACAACGCGGTCGACGCCGCCATCCAATAATCGGTGGATGTGGGATAAATCCCGAAGGCCGCCGCCTGTTTGTACTTTGAGACCGCTATCTTTGGCGATATTGATAATCAAATCCGCCTGTTCGGTTTTGCCGTGCTTGGCCCCGTCCAGATCAACAATATGAACCCACTCGGCGCCCTCGCGCGCGTATAGGCGCGCCACTTCGAGGGGCGTGATTTCGTAATTTGTGCGTTGATTAAAGTCGCCTTTATAGAGGCGAACGCAGCCGCCGCCCATTAGGTCTATGGCTGGATAAATCATGCATCTATGCCCAGAAAATTTTGCAAAATCCGTGCTCCTGTCTGGCTGCTCCGCTCGGGGTGGAACTGGCAACCATAGACGTTTTTATACGCGGTGACAGCAGAAAATGCCTCGCCATAGACAGATTTTGCCAAAGTCGCTTCACTTATTGGTGCAGCATAAGAGTGCACAAAATAGGCATAGTTTTGAGCCGTAATCCCGTCCAGCAAGGCATGCGGGGTCACGATCTCCATCGTATTCCATCCCATATGCGGGCTGGGTAGGTTTTTTGTATCAAGGCGTGTGACCGCGCCGGGAATGAGGCCGAGCCCGTCTATGGTTTTACCGCCCTCATTTA
The DNA here is from genome assembly GCA_964352785.1 of uncultured Caulobacterales bacterium. GTDB lineage: Bacteria > Pseudomonadota > Alphaproteobacteria > Caulobacterales > Maricaulaceae > JACOMS01. The sequence goes on along the minus strand of CAYGTI010000015.1, from coordinate 49,324 downwards.
CTGTCTCGTACAAAAGCTGCATCCCAAGGCAAATCCCCATGAGCGGTTGGGTGAGCTGCGTGAGTGTTGGGATAAGACCCTTTTCGTTAATTTTCTGCATTGCATAGGGCGCTGCGCCGACGCCGGGCAGTATAAGCCGTTCGGCAGAGGCGATAGTTTCTAAATCGTCGCTAATTTGAGCGCTGACGCCTAAGCGCTCAAATGCAAATGCCACGGATGAGAGGTTGGCACAGCCCGTATCAATAATCACAAGGCTCACTAAGGTATTTCCTGTTTTATCGTCGTCAATAAAGCATTAGATAATAGGCAAACAAAGCCTAACTTCTGATTTTGATTTAACAGAAATTGCACTAGAGTAGGCCCTTAGTTGACGGAATATCGCCGCCGACACGCGTAATGGCCGGGCGCAGCGCGCGGCCAACACCTTTGAAGCAGGCCTCAATCATGTGATGCGTATTGCCGCCTTCAACATCAATTTGTATGGACGCACCCAGAGATTGCGACAGACTTTGGAAAAAGTGTGGACACATTTCAGTAGAAAATTCGCCAACATGGTCTGTTGGAAAGTCCCCTTTAAAGACAAAAGCCGGACGCCCGGACAAATCAATCGCCACCCGGGCTTGTGTCTCGTCCATTGGCATAACAAAGCCGTAGCGCCCAATACCAGCTTTGTTTCCAAGGGCTTTTTTTAGGGCGCTGCCAAATGCCAGAGCTGTATCTTCGACGGTGTGATGACAGTCAATTTCCAGATCACCTTTGCAAGAGAGCGTCAAGCCCATGTTGCTGTGTTTGGCAATTTGCTCGAGCATGTGATCAAAAAACCCAAGGCCTGTATCGATTTTGACAGATGAGGGGTCATCCAAATTCACGTGAACAGCAATATCCGTTTCATTGGTCTTGCGGAACTCTTCGCCTGTGCGCTCATCTGCAGACTTACTATGCGTGATGCCAAGGGCTGCGAGCGCAATATCATTTTCCTCCGGCGTGCCCATAGATATCCTAAAATGCCCCGGCAGTTTTGAGCGAAAATCTCTAATTTTTACATTGGATTGCGATAGCGCCGAAAGCAGTCCAGCTTCATCGCTCGTCTTGAACAAGATGAAGTTTGCATCTGATGCATATAAAGACTCGATATATGGCGATTGTTCCAGCAGCCCTGCAAGACGGTCTCGCTCAGATACCCACACTGCAAGCCGTTCTTTGTGAACGGGCATAGCGGCAGGCGCGAGGGCGCGTAGCACCGCCTTTTCCACGGGCCGCGGTACAGGGTAGGGCGGGAGTACTTTAAGCATGAGCGAAATAACATCCGGATCAGCGATGCAGGCGCCCATGCGGACACCCGCAAGCCCGTAAACTTTGGAGAGCGTGCGCGTAACGACCAGGTTGCGGTAGGTTTCGCAGAGCGGAACGGCGCTATTTTGGGGTGAGAACTCAATATAGGCTTCGTCAACAACAATTAGTGTTTCCGGATTTTCTGCACACAAGCTCTCTATAATGTCACGCGAGAGGCTGTTACCCGTCGGGTTGTTCGGAGAGCAGAGAAAAACGATTTTGGGATGCCCCGTTTTGATTTGCGCGCGAACGGCAGGGATATTCCATGTAAAATCTGCATTTAGAGGCGCGTCTATAATGTTTGCGTCTTGAATTTTTGCGGCGGTTGCAAAATAGCCAAATGTGGGCGAGCAGATCAAAACTGAGTCCTCGCGGGCCTCGCAAAACGTGCGCACAAGAACCTCAATGCTTTCATCCGCGCCGCGCCCCATCATGATAGCGTTTGTGTTTACGCCGTAAAGTCCGGCGAGGCGGGCTTGCAATGCGCTTGGTTGCTGCTCGGGGTAGCGGTTATAATCGGTCACGCTTACGTCTGACGGCGGCGGCATCCACGGCGATTCGTTTGCGTCCAAATGCAGAGCGGTAGTTGCGCCGCCGCGCGCGGAATAGGCGGCAAACTCTGCAATGGTTTTTCGGGCAATATTATAAGGCCAAGTTGTCATTTTATTGGGCTTTCTGAACGCATAGTGCTGTCTAACCGTAAAGAGACAGCGCGCCTATGCGCTTCCAATCCCTCCATTTCCGCAAGGCATTCTACCGTAGGGCCGAGATTTTCGAGCCCTTCTCGGGTGAGGGTTTGCACGGAGATATATTTGATGAAACTCTCCAGCGTCACGCCGCTATAGGCCCGCGCCGCGCCGTAAGTCGGTAGGGTATGATTGGTACCGCTGGCATAGTCCCCGACAGATTCAGGTGTCCATGGCCCCAAAAATATTGAGCCTGCATTGCGGATATCCGGCACATAAGTTTCTGGGTTCTCAAGCTGCACAATCAAGTGTTCCGGGGCATAAATGTTCACAATATTCAAGATGTCAGAGCGGTTTTTTGCAATGAGGATTTTGCTTGAAGTTATTGATTTTACAGCAATATCTTTCCGGGGTAGCGCTGCGATCTGCCGCGTGACTTCAGTTTCTATGACGTCTGCGACCGCCTTCGTTGTGCAAACACACATGACCTGCGCGAGGGTATCATGCTCAGCTTGGCTCAGCAGATCAGAGGCGACAAAAACGGGATTGGCCATCTCATCGGCCAGCACCATCGCTTCCGATGGGCCAGCAGGCAAGTCAATCGCAGGGCCTCCAGGCTCCTGCGCTGCAAATGATTTAGCCGCCGCAACATAGGCGTTGCCGGGGCCGTATATTTTATCGCAAGCGGGAATGCTTTCTGTGCCGTATGTAAGAGCCGCAATAGCGTGCGCGCCGCCGCAGGCAAAGACATCGGTAACCCCGCAAAGATAAGCCGCCGCGAGTATGGCCGGGTTGATTTTACCATCTTTGCCGGGCGGCGTGACAACAATGCGCTGGGAGACGCCCGCAATTTTGGCAGGAACAGCCAGCATTAAAAGGGTTGAGACCAGCGGCGCCGTTCCTCCGGGCACATAAAGTCCCGCTTTTTCTATCGCGCGGGCTTCGCGGCGGCAGATAACGCCGCGCATCGTTTCGATCTCAATGGAGGAGGGGATTTGCGCCGTATGGAAGGTCTCAATATTGGCTTTAGCGATCTCTAGGGCCGATTTTTGATCGCCTGGCAGTGCGTGCCATGCCGCTTGTGTCTCCTTTGGTTCAATACGCAATGCTTCAAGCGCTACGCCGTCAAACTCTGCGGTATAGTCCAAAACCGCTTGATCTCCGCCGGATTTGACCCGCGCCATAATTGCCCGCACGCGAGGCTCAACAGTCGCGTCTGTCAACCCGGTAGGACGGGCAAGGGCGCTCCGCTGCTGACTTGCAGTAAGATCTGACCAAACGAATGTTTGCATTAGCTCATCATTTTTTCAATGGGGAGAACAAGGATCGCGCGGGCTCCTAAGGCTTTGAGATCTTCAAGGGTTTCCCAAAACACATTTTCAGTACAGACGGCTTGAACGGCTACAAGCTCATTGTTTCCGGCAAGTGGAATAATCGTGGGCGCGTCCACACCGGGCAGTAGCGCAGTTATAGCGGCTAGCTTTGATTTTGGTGCGTTCATCATGATATACTTGGTTTCAGAGGACTTTATAACCCCGTCAATTCGGCGTTGCAGTTTTTCAAGTATAGCCTGCTTATCGCGGCTTAATTTACGGTCAGACGTGACCAACACAGCCTCGCTTTCAAGGATGGTCTCAAAGGCTTTCAGGCCATTAGCTTCGAGAGTCGCGCCGGAGGAAACAAGGTCACAGATTGACTGGGCAATGCCGATAGACGGCGCAAGCTCGACCGCGCCTTTCATCTCCACCATTTTGGCGGAGATATCATTTTCGCGCAAATACTGCCCGAGAACACCGGGATAAGTTGTTGCAATAATTGTGTTTTTAAGCTTTGCGGTAGAGGTAATACCGGAGCGTTCGGATGCTGCAAGGCAGAGACGGCAGCGAGAAAACCCAAGGCGCATGGCGATTTTGGCATCTAGATATTTTTGGCTGGAGAGCTGCTCTTCCACAAGGACGTTCTCACCGACGATACCAATATCAGCCGCGCCGCTTGCGACAAAAGAGGGTATGTCATCATCGCGCACCAGCAGCAAGTCAATCGGCATATTTTTGACGCGCGCGAGCAACCCGCCGCCGCGAATAGCAAAGCGCAACCCGCATTTTTTTAAGAGCGCATAGCTATCATCTGCCAGTCGTCCCTTTTTTTGCAGGGCAATGCGTAAACGTTCGGTCATGCTTTTTCCTTTTGCCTGTCCAGCACCGCTCGGTACCCTTTATGAGGCTCGTCTTTCAAGAAGCGGGCGACGCGGCCAATTGTCGTGGTTGAAACGCCAGTTTTGGCGCTGATATCTCTATAAGAGCGCTCTCCGCTGTCTAGAATTTGCGCCACATGCCAGCGCTCAGATAGCGCCCGTAATTCAGAAGGTGTGCACAAATCCACCAGAAATCTGTCCATTTCATCGGCAGATTGAATTGACGCGAGGGCGCTAGCGAGTGTTGAACCTGTTTTATCTGTGTTAAATTGCGTCATACTTGTCCGTGCTAATGTGTTAGCGTGCTAATACATCCTCGTTTCTGTATGGCAAGTGAATAATACTGTAAAAATTGATTAATTTGTTTTTTTGCTGAAGCGCTTGGCCGAGGCGTAGCTCCCGCGCTTGGGTTTGCGGGCTTGGGCAGCAGGTTTTTCAGTAGATGCGGCTGGAATATCTACCAGATGCCCCACTTGATCACGCAGAATGCGGTTTTTGACTTCTTCGGTCTCGCCTTTTTGCAAGCCCGCAAGCTGAAACGGCCCGTATGAAATCCGGATCAGCCGGTTCACCTCAAGGCCAAGCTCGCTGAGCGCGCGCCGTACCTCGCGGTTTTTGCCCTCTTTGAGGGTGACATTAATCCATGCATTACCACGTTGTTGCCGCTCAAGTTCAGCCTCAATTGGGCCTGTGGATATCCCGTCTATTTCAATACCATTTTTGAGATCATCCAGTTGCTCTTGCGTGACCGTCCCAAAAGCGCGGGCGCGGTAACGCCGTACCCACCCTGTTGATGGCAGCTCGAGCGCGCGGGCAAGAGCCCCGTCATTGGTGAGCAAAAGAAGCCCTTCGGAGGTTAGATCAAGGCGGCCCACTGAAATCACACGTCCCATGGCCTTGGGCAGGCTGTCAAATACTGTTGCCCGGTCTTTTTCGTCCTTGTGGGTTGTCACAAGCCCCGCCGGTTTGTGATAACGCCAAAGGCGCGGCGGTTCTTTGTCAGCCACGGGTTTATTATCAAATAAAACAACATCTTTCGCGGTAACTTTAAACGCCGGGGTCTTTAAAACTGTTCCATTGACCTTGACCCGTCCCTCTTCGATGAGCCGCTCAGACTCGCGGCGCGAGGCGATGCCGGAGCGCGCCATATATTTGGCAATCCGTTCACCGTCCTCCATATTGGCGGGCTTTTTATGTGGCGTCTTGGGCTTATGGTTTGGCATATTTCAGGCTTTTATTAGCAATAATGTCGTGCAACGCGGCTGTGCGTGTTTAAGATGACATGGTGTTCTTATAATTTAAGGCTTATCGATCACGCTGCAACCCAAAGATCAATTTAAAAAAGAAAACTCCGGCTCTAACTGTGATGACTGACGAAGACTATATGCGCCTTGCTATCCAAGAGGCCAAGGCGGCCGCTGGGCGCGGAGAAGTGCCTGTGGGGGCAGTTTTAGTGAATCCTGAAACGGGCAGTATTGTTTCGCGTTCGGGCAATGCACCGATTTTGCTCTCGGACCCGACGGCCCACGCAGAGATGCTGACACTGCGTGACGGTGCATACGCACTTGAGAATTACCGTCTGGGCGGCCTCACGCTCTATGTCACGTTAGAGCCCTGCACCATGTGCGCCGGGGCGATCTCCCACGCCCGTATATCGAGGCTTGTTTACGGAGCCTTTGACCCAAAGGGCGGGGCGGTTGATAGCGGCGTTCGGTTTTTTAGCGCCGCGAGTTGTCATCACAGCCCCGAGGTCAAAGGCGGAGTTTTGGGCACAGAGTGCGGCGCGCTGCTCAAGACCTTTTTTAAAGCACGGCGGAAATGACCCAAAACCTGCGCGAGGTGAGCACAGCGGATAAGATGCTGGAGCCGCTAACACCTCAAAAACAAGCCCGTTTGAGCGCTCCGGTGTGGGGCTATGTGTTCGGCTTTGTCGGTACGGTGTTCTTTTCCATGAAAGCTATCTTGATCAAGCTGGCCTATCTTCCGGGCGACGGCCTTGCAGCCAACGCTGTTGATGCCATCACCCTTATGGCTCTGCGCCTTGGATTTTCAGCGCCAGTCTATGTTTTTATTTTGTGGGTTTTGATCCGAAAAGCCAAGAAAAGTAGTCGCCTTTTGCCACCTCTGTCTGATTTTTTGCTCGCGGCCGCTTTGGGGATGCTGGGCTATTATGTCTGTGCCTGGCTCGATATTCAGGGACTAAAATACATCACCGCCCAGCTTGAACGGCTTTTGCTGTTTACCTATCCGGTATTTGTTTTCATTTTGGGCGCGCTATTTTTTGGAAAACCTCTACGCGCCCCGGCTATTTTTGCTATTATTTTAGCCTATGCTGGGATTGCCGTCATTTTCTTGGGCGGAGATATTGCCATTGGCCTGAATGTTCCGCTGGGATCGGCCATGGTTCTGAGCTGTGCGTTTGCCTTTGCTGTGTTTCAACTCTTGGCAAAGCCCATGATCGCCCGTCTAGGCAGTCTAATGTTTACCTGCACGGCGATGCTGGGCGCAGGGGCTATGATATTCTTGCATTTTGGGATTGAGAATTATGCGGCAGGGACGCTGAGTACAGTTTGGGATATGCCGCCGCGTATCTACATGCTCGGGATTGCCTTGGCCTTTTTATCGACTTTGCTGCCGTCTTTTCTTGTGAACATTGCGATTGGCCGTATCGGCCCGCAAGCTGTGGCCGCGTTGGGTATGGCCTCGCCGATTGCGACCATTTTATTGGCTATCTTTTTACTTGGTGAGCCATTTGGATGGCTTGATGGGTTCGGAACAGCGCTAACGTTGTTAGGTATCGGTATTTATACGTGGTTTGATCGACATGCAGCTAAGTCTTAGGTCTACATCCACCCTAGCAGCGTTGCACCCCGCAGCAAATAAACCACGCCGATAATCGTAACGAGATATTTGGTATAAGATCGGAAACTCACATCCGTCATGCGGTGCATAATACGCGTCCCCATAAACGTGCCGATCATCACGCAGGGCGCAGCTGCAGCTAATATCCAAAGCGCCGGAAGCTCGCTAAGCCCCGATAGCATAATCAAGGGGAGGCCAAAGTAAGCGATTTTGACCATATGTGCTGTGAACATCGTGATGGCTTTGGTTGCTACGATTTGTTGGCGCGTGAGCGCTGTTTTAACAAAGAAAATATCCAGCGCAGGGCCAGCCACGCCAGCCACTAAGTTAAGTGACATGACTAAAAACCCACAAAACATCGCATCGCGGGGTTTTTCAGCGTCGCCTTGCAGCCAGCCGCGTGGAAGCCATAGCAAAAACGGCAAGAGCCCAAGCGTGATAAACAAAACACCCTTTTGCGGCACAAATGCTGCTAGCGCGAGCATAGCGACGGCGGGCAGAGCGCCGATTAACTCATACCCCAAAATATCCCACCTGATATCGTCCTTTAGCAGCCATGAGCGGTAAGAGTTGCTCATACCTTGAACCGTCCCGTGAACGACCATAGCGGCTTCGACGCTCATAAATGTCAGTATGACGCCCATAAATATGAGCCCGCCCGCCATACCGAATATGCCGGATATGCAAGCTGTGATCAACGCTGCGCCGAGAATCAAAAAAGCGGTCTGCATAGGGCTATATAACGTGGTAATTTTATCACGGCACAGGTAATTCACATAAATTACAACGGCATCTGACCCGTTCTCTTGACAAAGGGTTAATGGCTGCGGCATGCAACTCTTGTAGGCGCTTATCGCCCGTTTACTGATTCGGGCACGGCGCGGCGGTTGCCATTTTGCAGCCACTCTCTGCGGTTATTAAAGGGTGAGACTTATGGGCTTTTTCAGTAAAACAAAACCACTAGATTTGGGCACAGTTAGCAATGGCGTCATGAGTAATGGCGGGAGCGCGAAAGTCTCTGAAGCCGCAGATGCGGCCGCGGCTGCCGAAGTTGATGAAATGGGACAAATTCGCCGTGTTGTTGAAGATTTCACGGCTGAATTACAAGAAAGCCATTCCCGCCAACAGGCGGCATCTAAGCGCGTTTCGTCGCTTAACGGCCTGATCTCCAAGATGGAACTGGATATAAAGCAGCTTCGCCGCCTTGAGAGCGAAAACAAAGACATGAACCGCAAGCTTTTGGATCTGGAGTCTAAACTGGCTCAAAAAGCGTCGTGGGCAAGCGAGCTGGATAGTAAACTCAACGATCTGGAACGCCGTCACGGCGATACGCGCGAAAAGCTCGAAGTCGCCCGCGCCAGTCTTGCCGCAAGTGCAGACGAAGCCACGTCGCAGGATGCAAAACTGATCGATCAAGAGCGCACTATCCGTACCCTGACAATGCGGAGCGATTCTACTGATGATAAATATAAACATGCCGTTGATACCGTTGAAAAGCTCCGTGATACACTCGAAGAGCAATCAGCGGAATTGGCTCAGCGTACGCGCGAGACAGTTGAGTTGCAAAACAGCCTCGAAGAATTGTCGACAAAATATGATCGTAAGTCCAAACAAAGCGACGCGACGCTCGTTGAGCTTAAAAACCTACGGTTGGACTTCAATGAAATGAAGGCCAAACATGTTGAGGTCACTGGCAACCTTGAAAATACGAAATATGATCTTCGCACACAAAAAACTGTGTTTGACGACACGGTCAAGCGCCGCGAGGAAGAAAATCTGGCGCTCAAAACCCGCATTGACCAACTTGAAACTCAGGTGCGCATCAAAGAAAATATGGCGTCGCATTTGGATCAGGAGTTCATCACTTTGCGTAATGAACTTTCAAACGAGCGCGAGCGCACACAGACGCTCGAAGTACGCCTCAGCCAAAAATCCGAAGAAGTTGAGCGCAGCAGTTCAGCCTTGGTCAAGTCCAAGATCGAATTTGAAGAACTTAACGGAAAATTCGCGGCAACGCTCGAAGATTTCGAGACTATGCGCCGGATTAACCAGTTGCAACGTGAGAAGCTCGAGCGCTACGCGTCTATTGGCGGCGTCTCCGGTGGGCAGGTGATGCTCAATATGGATGTTCGTCCCGTCGAAGAAGACGCCACATTGACTATTCCTGAGGATAGCGAGAACGTCACAGTTTTAAACACGTCGAAATCACCACGTAAAAAGAGTTAAAGCTAGCGTTCAGGTGCGAACGGTTCCACGCCGCGCCCGCCCGCGTCGTTTGATGATAAAATTAGAGCACTGCGCACGGCGTGCGGTGCTCTAGTACATTGCACGTTAAATTTGAATTGGAAGTTGGGCTTTTTTCTCCCTTTTTCCGATGACCTTCTAATGACACCGGAACGTGAAATACACCCAATATATTGGCGCAATGGTGAAAAAGGACGATAAGAACGACATGTTGCGGATAACGCCCCACATATCTGTGCCGTTAAGCCAAATTGAGTTTACCGCGATCCGCGCGCAGGGCCCCGGCGGGCAAAATGTCAACAAAGTCTCCAGTGCAATCCAGTTACGATTTGATGTGGCCGCATCGTCTCTACCGCCCTATGCCAAAGACCGTGTTCTTGCTTATTCAGACCGCCGCGTCACGGATGGCGGGGTGATTGTAATCAAAGCCCAAAACCACCGCACACAAAACCGCAACAAAGCCGACTCTCTTGAGCGGTTGAAAGTTCTGTTAAAATCCGCCTTATATCGACCAAACACCCGGCGTCCAACGCGCCCTGGACGCGCCTCGAGGGAAAAGCGCCTTGTCAAAAAGGCACAACGCGGACAAACGAAATCACTGCGCGGGCGCGTCAGGGACTTTGATTAGCCGGCAAAGGCGGTTACATAGGCTGTGTAATGAGCGTAAAAGCCGCGTGTTTGCTTAAAACCCCTCTTGCAGCTTCGCCGCAAATCAGTTATCAGCGCGTCAAATTGGCGGCATGCGGAGACCCCGTGGCCGCTTTGTTATTAAAATGGAGGCCCTGATGGCTGTCCCTAAGAGTAAAATTTCAAATTCACGCCGTGGTATGCGCCGCGCCCATGATCGCCTCACGGCTGTCAATTATGTCGAAGACCAAGATAGCGGAGAGCTGCGCCGCCAGCATCACGTTGATCTGAAATCCGGCATGTATAAGGGACGTCAAGTCCTCCCCGCCAAAGACTAGCAAACGCCCCCGACAGGAGACTTTCCATGGTAGAAATAGATACAATTTTTGCCCGGGAGATACTCGATAGCCGGGGGAACCCAACGCTTGAAGTTGACGTCAGCCTCGCTGATGGAGCTTTTGGCCGTGCGGCAGTGCCGAGCGGAGCTTCGACGGGCGCGCATGAAGCGGTTGAGCTTCGCGACGGTGATAAAAGCCGTTACGGCGGTAAAGGTGTCCTGAAAGCCGTTTCAAACGTCAATACAGAAATCGCAGATACGCTCTATGGTTTGGACGCCGAGAATCAGCGTGGTATTGACCAAATCCTGATTGAACTGGACGGGACGGAAAATAAAGCCCGTCTCGGCGCCAACGCCATGCTTGGCGTGTCCATGGCTGTTGCAAAAGCCGCCGCCGCGTCGCAGCAAACTCCGCTTTACCGCTATATTGGTGGCTCCAACGCCCACGTTTTGCCCGTACCTTTGATGAATATCGTCAATGGCGGCGCACATGCGGATAATCCTATTGATGTTCAAGAGTTCATGATCATGCCAGTTGGCGCAGAGCGCTTTTCAGATGCCTTGCGTATGGGCGCGGAAGTTTTTCATGCCCTTAAATCCAAGCTAAAAGCCGATGGCCACAATACCAATGTGGGTGATGAAGGCGGGTTCGCGCCGGCGCTGGCCTCATCAGAAAACGCCCTTGATTACATTATGAGCGCGATTGAAGCGGCGGGTTACAAGCCCGGTGAAGATATCTATCTCGCGCTGGACGTGGCCTCGACCGAGTTTCACAAGAACGGCAAATATCATCTGGACGGGGAGGGTAAAGTGCTCTCATCGCCTGAATTCGCGGCCTATCTCGAAAACCTTGCCAATAAATATCCGATCATTTCGATTGAGGACGGTATGGACGAAGATGACTGGGACGGATGGTGCGGCCTCACCGCGTCTATAGGTGATCGCTGCCAGTTGGTGGGTGATGATCTATTCGTAACGAACCCCAAGCGCCTTTCCAAAGGGATTGAAATCGCTGCAGCAAATTCTATTCTTGTAAAAGTCAATCAAATCGGGACGTTATCAGAGACCCTTGATGCGGTTGATCTGGCGCACCGTGCGGGATTTACAGCCGTCATGTCACACCGCTCCGGCGAGACAGCGGATACAACGATTGCTGATTTGGCTGTGGCGACAAATTGCGGCCAGATTAAAACAGGCTCATTGGCGCGCTCTGACCGACTCGCAAAATATAATCAGCTTCTGCGGATCGAAGAACAGCTTGGCGATATGGCACACTATGCCGGGCGCTCTGTCCTGCCTTAAGCCTGATTCTATAGACCATTGTTACCGGCCCTTAGCTTTCTAAGTGCTTTAAACTTTGGTCTATTTCGGATTTCAAGCGCGTCACAATAAGCGGCATGATGCTCTGCCATCTTTCCCACGTATAAAATGATTTTAGCAGTTCGTCATTCTGACAGGCTTCGGAAAGGGGCACGGATAAAACGAGTTGTCTGCTTTTACGCGAGAAATCGATCCCATTATATGACAAGCTCCTTTCTGTCACATCACCCAGTTTTAAAATCGGATTGGATTCTACGCGTACATTTAAGGGATGCTCCTCAATAAACATGGCTTCTCTTTTAAGAAGACCAATCCTATGAGCGGTCATATTCATGTTTTGCCTCGTCTTGGGGGATTGTTGGGCCAAAAGCTTTGGGGAAGAATTCAATTCGTTTAAAGCCTGTGTTTGTAATTTTATCCCCCATGTACCTATTATGCGATTAAGAGCATTTTGTACGGTTATAAAGTTTTCGGGTGTGTCATCGCATTGACGTAAAATTTCAATGGCTTGTGGCACGATTTCGAAAAACAGTCCGAACTCTTCTTCGGTTTGTTCTAACGATGCAAGATTCTTGAGCGCTTCAGCTTGGTAACGTTCCACGGCAAACTTATAGTTTTTTACATCCGCAAGGTTGGTATTCCAATTCGTAATTTGAAAGCCAATAACGACGCCCAGAACCACGATGGCAAAATCGATAAAAACGGCGAACCAGTTTTCGTTTATGACATGTTCTTTGACGCGTCGAAATAACATACTGATCTCCCTTGATATCTAAGAGCTAGCATTCCGAAATCAAAAAGTCTAACGCGCGGATTTTATCAGAATGACCTTGATTGACATCCGTAAACAGTAAAAAACCTCCGCTGAAAAACAGCGAAGGCTTGAATATTTGAATAAAAGAACGGGGTGTTAAAAGCGGCGCGTGACCCCAATAGAGACAACCGGATAATATTTATATTTATCAAGCTCGTCTTGCAAATTATCAGCCTCGGCTTGCAGGTCGGCTTGAACACTCGGCAGCATACTGACCAGGCCGCCTTCTGCAGTTAAATTGACCTCGGGCTCTCCGACAAACATCACGCCCGCGCGAGCGTTAAAGCTCCAAAGACGGTTGTGGTTCATAAAGCCGTCATAACCGACACCGAGATAAGGGGAGGCTTCGCTATAATCGACAGAGCCGCGCAGGGTACCGATTTGCGCGCCCGTATAGGTCGTGCTGCCGATCTCAACCGTTGTTGTGGCGTCAGGCACACCTAAAAGGTCAACGGACTTTTCACCGCCGTAGAGACCGCCTGAGACATTAAACCCGTTATTTCGGAACGGATAGACATCGGCAAATCCGCCAAACGTCGTCATGTCAAGATCTGCCTCATAATCCACGCCGTCAAAGTTCTCGTTACGGGAGACGGGAAGGGCATTGACATTACCGCGCAGGACAACATGGTTTGAGACCGCATATTTGGCCTCCAGCGTCGCGCCCGTCGTGCCAAAGCCGCCGCCCACACCAAAATTATGAGGACTTGAACTGGTACAGGCTGAGCCCATAAGCGCTGTCGCGCCAATTAAAAGAAGAGGTAGTTGAAAGCGTCGTTTTGTCATGTGAGTGACCCCGTTTGAACAATTTAAAACAGCACATAAACAAAAAGCCTTAGAATGATGTTAAACCGCAAGGTAAATAATCTGTATATGATCTGCTTTTGGTACATTCCACGACTTTACGGGCGGAATTTCATATACTGTGATACGATTATAACGTCGCTGTCACATAAGGTTTATTGTATTACCGCTCCGGCCCGGACGCGGGCCCAAAATTGATCCCTCGAGCGAGGGCTTGAAGAAACGCCTAATCTTTGAGTTAATGCTCGCTTCTGCGGGCGTAACAAACGTTAGTCTAATATTTTTTGCCAATACCCAACGTCAACCCACTTGCCGAATTTAAAACCTACTTGTGAGAATTCACCTGCTTTTTCAAATCCAAATTTCTCATGTAAAGAGACACTCGGACGATTGGGGAGTGATATGCCCCCAATAACGACATGAATTCCGGATTCTGAAAGTTGCTGTAATAGTTCTTTATATAGCTGTGAACCCAGACCTTTACCGCCTTGGTCTTTAGCTAAGTAAACAGTTGTTTCTACCGAATGTCTGTAAGCGCAACGGCCCTTCCATTTGCTGGCATAGGCGTATCCTACTTGCGTTCCTGTAGATGTCTCTGCTACCAGCCAAGGTAAGCTATCTTTCATAGTATCTGCTATACGAGTTTCCATCATGTGCGGCAGTATTGGGTCTTCTTCAAATGTCACCACAGTATTCTGGATATAATAATTATATATCTTAGTCAGCATTTGTGCATCAGCGAGAGTAGCAGTTCTAATCTTCATAAGATGAATTTTATTGCCCGATTCTGACAATATAACACTACTTTCTATTGCTTATTCTGGCGTAGCAGACATTAAATGAGGGGCTTAAAATCGCCTCAAGTAAGACACTTTTAGCTATCGTCCGATTTCGGGAGTGTTTTGATAGTGACGTCAACCTTTCATCCTCGGCGTTGCGATTATTCCCACTTTAAATCCGCTGTTTCGCCTGTAATCCCGCACCCTGCAACAATCTTTTCCTCGTTTTTATATGCGGGGTTAGATTGCTACCATGAAAAACCCGCCGACCATATTGGACTTAAAAGAGTCCCTCCGGCCTCAAATGGAGGAGGTGGACTGGATCGTCAAAGCTCCGGCCAGTCACTTGACCGCGCTGCACGTGCGCGACGGGCTCGGCTCACTCCCGCGCCGCCTGAATAAGACTTACGTGCAGTTTGATTTTGACGAGACTCGCACTTACGGCGGCCTGCCGGGCAGCAAGCTCGCCGGGTTTGCCGCCAAGATCGTGTTAACCGCGCGAGATGAAACCCGGTTGCTGAAAACCATTCGGGGTATGGTCATGGGTCTCTTGGGGCCGCTGGTGGCTTATCTACGGGTGAACCTTGCGATGACCCGGCTGGAGGAGGCGATGACTCAATGCGGTCATTCCGGGCTTGACCCGGAAGGCCGAGAGATTGACGACAAACTATCGAATTCCTCTCGACCTTCCGGGTCTACGGCTGCGCCTTCGCCCGGAATGACAGAATTTGAGACGCCTCCTGCCTGTCATCCCGCGCTTGACGCGGGACCTCGAGAGGGTGTGACACATGCTGAAATAGACGGCGCGTTATCTCTCGTGGTCCCGGATAAACCTACGGTTTTCCGGGATGACGACGTTGAGAGACCACCCCCCGCCTTTCGCTGGCGCGAGAGCCCGGCCTCTATCTACAACTTCAAAGAACAAACCGAAAAACTCGGCTATGATCCGCGCGAGACGTCGGCCTTTTGGATCGAGCGCCGCGCCAATGCCCTTCGTACCCGATGGACGGCCTATGGAAAACACAGACAGCTTCGTCTTAATCCAGCTCAGTTTGATTTTTTGCCGAACGCAAAAAGGCGAGGGGATATGCCTGAAACTAACTTTACGCCAGACATTCCAGTTCGTGATTTTATCCCCGTTGCTGCTGATTACGGCGTTATCTGGCCGCCGTTTGAGCTGCCGGATGGCCCACCAAAGCTTAAGCATCGTGTAAAGCTGCAAACGGCAACGCCCAAGACGGCTCATGAGGATAGTGATGATGTAGCTCCATGTGTGAGCTTAGATGCAGATTTTTCCCCGGTAAGTCTGACCCGCCTAAACCGCGAAACTTCGACAGCCGTATTATGTGAAACTGTTGATGGGGCGGTCTTGCAGGTGAGGGGAATTTCGGCTCAGGCAGGTCATGCGTGCCCGCAAAAGTTATCTAGGCACGACGAGCAGTATGTTAATGCCACTCGTAAAATGGAAATTCGCAAGAGCGTGACATCAAAGACTATGCTTCGCCGCAGTGAGGGCTACGCGGTTGCAGCCGATCAAGACGTATTTTTCAAACAGCCATTTATGAACCGTAAAGCCCGCCGCGCCGCAAAACGGCAGACCTTAAAATTGCGCGCGCCGCCAGTCGGGCAACACCCGTGGCTGGATCAGTCTTCCCACCAATAGGGCGCGCGTTTGCGGGTTCCGGTCACGGTTTCATTCATGGTGCCTGCCTCATACAGACGCCCGCCCAACATGACTTTGTCAATTTTATCCGTATTACGGATATTATCCATCGGATTGGCATCCAAAATGACAAGATCAGCAAGTTTCCCGGGCTCGAGTGTGCCGATATCCTTGAAGAACCCCAGGTGTTTTGCGGGGTCAACGGTGGCGGTTTTCAGAGCTTGAAGCGGGCTCATGCCGCCGCGTGCAAATGTCCAGATTTCCCAATGCGCCGCGAGGCCTTCGCGCTGTCCGTGCGCGCCGATTGTGACCAGAACGCCGGCATCCATCAGCTTTTTGGCTACTGCAGCACTGTCATCATCGGCGTAATCTTCTTCGGGCACCATTTGGCGGCGCACCGCGCGGGCCTGAAGCACAGTTGGCGGGACGTGTTTGGACAAGATCGGATGTTTCCAAACGTCGCTTTCTTGGTAGTAATAATCCTCCCCGCGCACGCCGCCGTAAGTCACAACCAAAGTCGGGACATAGGCCACATCTGTTTGGGAGTACATTTGGATCACGTCATCATAAATCTCCAGCACGGGAAGGTTATGTTCAACCGATGAATTTCCGTCCGCCACAAGCGACATGTCCATATGATAAAGCGAGCCGCCTTCGGGCACGACCAGCATATCCAACTCGCGCGCGGCGTGGGTGACTTGTTGGCGCTGCTCCCTGCGGGGCTGGTTATAGTTTTTAACCCCGTGAGCGCCTTGCTCCCGAAGACGCGTAACATGCTCTTTGGCATCGTCTTTGTCGCCAATATCTGCAAAGAATCCCGGAGCTTTCGCGCCGTAAATAACTTCACCAGTCGAGAAAATACGCGGCGCGAGCAATTTACCAGCGCGCTGAAATTCTGCCGCAGGGAAAATCGCTTCAGCGCGCGATGACGGATCAAAGATGGTCGTCACGCCCAGCGCTAAATTGCCGATGGCCGCCCAGTTTTGCTCTGGTGTTAAACCATCAACACCTTGCGGGCCGTGGGCATGGGCATCAATTAATCCGGGGATAATCGTTTTTCCGCGCATATCGACAACATTGGCATTGGGCGGAATACTCACATTTTCGCCAATACTCTGGATGCGGTCGCCCTCTGTCACAATGACGCCGGACTCGATAACGCCGCCATCATTTCCCGCCATGGTTATAATCCGCGCATTGATTATGGCCGTCACCCCGGCGGGTTTATCGGCTTGGTGAACAGGCGCGATTTCGCCAGATTGTTTAGCTGCTTTCGGCCCGTCGTTCATAACGTCCGAGATATTGGCGCTAAACAAGTTTTGTCCCAGTGACCAATTCAAGGTTTGGCCGTCATTGGACCAACTCGGATAAGTCGCCCCGTTTGTGCTGGCTTTCTTAACCGGCAGTGCTGTGGCTTTCGGCCCGGCAGCCACATTTTGCGGGCCCTTGAGCATTGGCATCACAAACAGATTATAGTTCTCGCGAAACGCGGCGCTCTGTCCGTTTGGTGACATGATATAGCTTTGCGCAAGTTTTGATGACGCATGGATGCGCTCTTCATGACCGCTAAGATCAAGACTGATGAGGGAGCGCTGATCGTCTTTGAAACCTGTGAAGTAAACACGGTCTTCACTATCTGCGAAATGCGGGTTCGAGCCGGAGTTATTTATACGCTCTGGCGCGCCGCCATTTATGCTCAGATAAAGCCCGGGCTCGTTTGACCATTCCGGCGCGGTCAGGTACCCGCCGGATGATTTTTCAAAAACAATTTTTGAGCCGTTTGGCGAAAAAGCCGGGCGGCGATAATGCCCCGGCTCACGCGTAACATTCGTGATAGCTCCGCCGGAGGCTGAGATTGTATGCACGCCAGCAAGGCCTTTGTCGGTCCAGCTAACAAAAGCAATCTTGTCTTCGCTTCGGGACCACGCCGCGTCAAGCTCGCGCACATTATCTGGCAGAGTTGTCAGCCTGCGAGCTGTTCCGCCGCCAGCCGGGCGAACATATAGCTTGCCGAGCGTTTCATAAATGACCTGCGATCCGTCAGGCGAGACCTGCACATAACGCGGCATTTTGGCGGCAAAGCTATCCGTGCTGACGTCAACATCAGGGCGCGGAACGCTCATAATTTCGCGTGTGTCTTTGACCCGAAACTCGATGTGCTCGATATTGTCCTCGGCGATGTCATAACGGTGAATCTTACCGCCCGCCCAAAAGTAAATAGATTTCCCGTCAGGCGACCAATCCATATTGGGATAGACGCCTTGCACGCCCCATGTTTCCTGCATGTCCTGATCAAGGTGATCAAAGATCATTCGCTCCTCACCCGAGCTTAAGTCTTTGAGGAACAGTTTGGATTTAGCCCGTACCCGTTTAACATAGGCCAATTGTTTACCATCAGGTGAGGGCGCGGCGCGTACTGCGCCGCCTGCGCCGCCCGCCGCCGTGGTGATTTCGCCTGTCTCCATGTCGTAGCGCTTGATATTAAACAGCTCAGTATTGGAATCCTGCGCGTAGATGAATGTTGATCCCGGCGTGATGTTTTGCGTGTAGTAAATGTAGTGTCCGTCCGGCGAGAATATCGGCTCGCCGAGTTCTTTTTGGTGCGCGTCTGAGGGCTTTTTGACAAGCTGAACCCCGTCGCCGCCAGCCGTGTGGTACAGCCATATTTCTCCGGTACCAAGAGATCTGGACGTGGTGAAATGTTTCTTCGCCGCGATGTACTGCCCGTCAGGACTCCATGTTGGATTATTAAGTAGCCGGAAAGACTCATCCGTAATTTGCTTGGCCTCAGAGCCGTCAACCTTCACCGTCCAAATATTGTCGCCGCCCGCGCGGTCGGACGTAAACGCGATACGTGAACCGTCGGGTGAAAAACGGGGCTGATACTCCCACGCTAACCCTGCGGAGATATTCTTGGCCGTTCCGCCGCTGGTAGGCATCGTGTAGATATCGCCAAGCAGGTCAAACGCGATTGTTTTTCCGTCCGGGCTGACGTCAAGGCTCATCCATGTACCTTCCGTGACGTCGATTGTAATCTCGGTCTTTGCGCCCGGCGGGTTATTCACATCCCATTTCTCGGCTTCTTTGTCTTTGGCAAAAGCGGGACTGCTAAGCGCAGCCGTGAGTAAAGTTGTGACGAGAAGCCGTGATGTGAATGTCATGCGTAGTCCTTTTTGGTTTTTTTATTATGTTATACTCTTAGAATCTACCAGCTGCGCCGGGGAACACAACAGGGGTTTCAGAGCCGTCTTTGGCGACCGCCGAGACGCCAAAGAAGTAATTATCAATAACGAGGTTGGTAAATTCCCATTCCGTGACATTGCCCACATATCGCGAGTGTGTCCATTCGGCTTCGGTCGTCAGCCGCCAATGCACGCGGTATCCGATCAGGTTCGCCGACGCTTTACCCGCTGTTCGCTCCCATGTGAGTTTGGCCGACGCTTTAACTGCCCCGCTGGCCTCGACATTGGCGGGGAAGGGCGGCGCGCCCGCCATACCTGCGAGGGTAATGGCATTGAGCGCCGAGAGCTTTGCGGCGTAATCCGCGTTCACGCCTTCCATAGTATCTCCATAAATGATTCCGTCCTCTATTCGCAAATCCTGATGCTGGCGATCATAATGCTCGTGGGTTTCCATGATGCGGATACCGGGGATGCCGGCCACATTAAACGGACGGTGATGTCCGCCGCGCCGGAACCGATCGAGGCGGTAAACGAGCATCACATCAAGGTTTGTCATATATTGATCGGCTTGGGCTTTGATGTAGCGCGCGAGGTTGCGCGACGGGCTATCGACTTCGCCGCCTGTGAAACGCCGGATCCGGGCCTCTTCGGGGGTTTCCGTGGCGCGGGTGCCTTCGGAAAAGACGCGCACGGTACTGTTATTGATCACCCCGTCGAGGCCTTCAATGTTAGAAATCATATCATTGTTTAAAACGCCTTTGATCTCCCAGCCCTGATCCAGCGCATGTTGGGCCACGATTTTACCCCCGAAAAGCCCTTGCTCCTCGCCGGACAGCCCTGCGTAAATAATCGAGCCCGCAAATGTGCGCTTGGATAAGACACGCGCGGCTTCAATGACGCCTGCCATACCGGAGGCATTGTCGTTCGCGCCGGGGCTGTCCGATATGCCGTTGAGCGGATCAGTCACGCGGCTGTCAATGTCGCCGCTCATCATCACATAACGGTTTGGATCCAGCGTGCCTTTTTGGATCGCCAGAACGCTGACGACCTCAACCGGGTCGGGGATACGGGTCTCGCCCGAGACCGTGTCTGAGACATAGATAACCTCTAAGCATCCGCCGCAATCTTGAGAGATTTTTTCAAATTCTGCGAAAATCCAGCGCCGCGCCGCGCCGATCCCGCGCGTGTTGCTTTCAGTCTCTGACAGCGTATGGCGCGTCCCGAAATCAACAAGGGTCTGAATATCATCTTGGATACGCGCCGCAGAAGGCGCGGCCGCAATATTATAAATATCAAGAACCTCGGACGGCGGAGCCACATTTTGAGCTGAACGACCGCTCGTCTGCGCCGCTGCGAACGCACTCATCACCGTTAATCCTACCAACCCGCCAATAAACCGTTTCATATACCCCCGCTTCGTTTGCGCTTCTTTATTTATGCCTCTTTATTCGCGTCTCTGGGCTATCACGAAAAAGACCGGCAAGGGAAGGGCGTAAAAAAGGGAAGGGCGTAAAATAGGAGAATCCTCAATTCACTGTCCAAGTTCTCGTACCTGTCGCGCCCGTATCAATAGATTGCGCCGGGCGGTTGAGCGCCGTGTCGTAGCTGATGGCTGCAATTTGGCGCGAGGCGGCGAGAGCGCGTGAGCGAACGCGGGTGCGCCGGGGTTTGTTGTCGGTCATGATGCCGCCTTATTTTTGAATGCAGAAACCCCTCCGGTGTCCCGGATAATGTCGATTTCTGGGTGTGTGGATTTCGGTTCTGCGCCCCGAGAGGCGCGCTCAATAACTTCGGATATTGGAGCCTTCCCTAAAGGTGGGACTGTCCCGCGCAGCCGCCGCTCGGACGGATACAAATTACCGTGATGTTTCTCCGATTGGCGAGGGGGCCCTGCGTGTTGCAAAACACCCAAGCTGCGCGGAGGTGTGTCAGAGACAGAGCCTATGGTTTCCCTTAAGTGCATTTTACGTTTAAATAGAACGAAGCCTTATGAAAATGGGTGAGTAAAGCCCAATTTCATAAGACACTTTTTACGCAACTTACACGGCTTGCCAGTCTTTCCCCAAAACACGCCGTTTCGGTTAATCTACTCGGCGGAGTGTCAATCCGCGTCATTGTAGGGGCAAGCTACGCTCTATGTCCGGTGGCCCGCTTTTTGGGTCGGCGTTGGAGGAATGGTTTTCATTCCCAACCCAAAAGCTACAGCTCACACCGTCTATACCAAAAACGATCAACGAACGCTCGCCTGTCCCCTTCGGCATAGAAACAAGATAAATATAGGGGTGAAATGGAAAGCGAGGATAAGATTGTTGGTTTTAGGGCTAAGGGTATGTTTTTAAAGGCAGCGCGGCGGCTTCAAATATTGGAAAGATGTCACATTCGTCCGTCAGTGGTAAACCTGAATCCTCAAAAAACCCGTAGCGCTCGCCGCTACCTTGGTGTCCCCCCTTAATAATCCGCGACTCCGGTAGCCACATTCAAACAATTTGGCAATGTCTGGTGTCAACTTCGGAGAGGTTTCAGAAGGGTCAAGCGGAACTATTCGCTATGTCCTGTCACGCACACTTTTTAACCCTTTTCCTGACCGTTACGTCTAATCCATCAATTTAATTATCGAACTATCTTCTTTCCAGCTTCCTTTGAGCAAGCCAAGCTCTTGCTCACAAAATCTTTTTGCATCGTCTAAATCATCTTGAAGATAATCCTTTTCTGCAAACTTAGATTGAGCGCTTTCATAGATAAAAATATAGGTTCCCTCAGGTGCAGGTTCCAATACGACTTTATAAAAGTCAGGCATATCGCCTGTATAATACCAACAGTGATTTTGAGTTGATTTACTCATAAGCTTTTTTATCCAATCGAACACAAGGTCTCTCTAATCATCATAGTAAATTCTATGCTGGTCAGTGGCATCTTTGAAATTTCCATGCTCATTTTTTATTTCTAAATGGGCGTGCGGCTTGTCGCCATGACCACCAATATCCGAACGGAAACGTCTATTGCCGTCAGCGCTCATGGCAACAAAACCTTTACTATCATTCCGTTTGACTTTGTAAGCGTCACCTAAAAATTCACCAACTGACTCCGCTGCGTTTCTTACAGCTTGGTTTTTTCCCGGTGTTCTTGCTGGGATGAGTGCTGTCGCAAGCCCTATTCCCACCCCAACTTTATCACCCTCCATCACAGAAGACGGCACTTCATTTGCTAATTGGTCTCCGATATTTGCCGCCGCATTTGCGCCAGCTTCAGCAACACTTAATGCACCTGCAGCCAAAGTGTCGTTCATCATTCGGGTGTTCCGGCCCGGATCCATACTGGACATGCCCTGCGTAGTCGCCGCCTCAGACATTGTTGAATTTGCCTGAGCTACAGCTTTGTCAGCCCCAAAGTCGAAGATTTTTTTTAGGACGTCGCTTTGTCCTGTGGGGTCAGTGCAGTTAATTGGGTCGTTTGAACAATACCGATAACGGTTAAAGTATGAAGGATCCCCCGTATCCATAAAAGTGACAGGATCCACACTCAAGAACCGCCCGATGATGGGATCATAGTACCTTGCTTGCATGTAGTTCAGGCCAGTGTCGCTGTCTTTGATACTTCGAAGGAGGTTGGCATCGCCAAATAATTGATCCGGTGGATCAATTATAACCGCAGAAGGCCGCGGTAGCGGCCCGGTGAACCCAGCTTGGTCACCGGGCAGGTTGGAGTGATAGTCCACGCCAAAGGGCGAGTAATGCGCCCATCCCGCAAGGCCGCCTGCGCTCGTGCTAAACTCTCTCGGACTGCCCAGATGATCGGAATGCACATAGGTCGGAACGCCGTCAATCAGGCGCGCAATCGTCATCCCCGCGCCGGAGACATAGTCGGTGGTCTTGCCGCCCAAGGTGGTCTCTTCGACGTGGGCGAGGCTTCGTAGGGGGTCGGCGGAGCCGATGAATCGATGCGGGGCATCGATTAAAGCCGAAGAAGGCCACGGCAGTGGCATGTCATACGCCGCCTTGTGAGACGTTGTCTCAAAGCCGAGCGTGAGCGCCGCTTCGCATGTCGCGTCCGATACGGTCAGAGCCGCGAGTATTGCGGCAAGCAAGCGGGCGATGATGAAATGGCGCATGATTTATATCTACCAAAGGATAGAGCGCCCGTCTTGTGAAAAAGGGTAGTGTCTCACTTTGCCCCCTAAATAAGTCACCCGCCTTCGCGGGTGCAGGCTCCAAAACAGAGCTTTATTGCTTTGGAGACGGTTGGCTACGCCAAATAATCGGTTTGGGAAACCGATTATAGACGGAAAAGGCCACGGCAGTGGCAGGGAAGTGGGCCACAAGGCACGTTTCGCTTTATCTTGCAAAACACCTATTCTGACCCTTTTTTGCTATTTTCATCCCACTCACACCATTTGACAGGATATTCATAAGCCCACTGCCTACCCTCAGCTCCATAGCCAACAGCTCCTTCATTCACCCATTCGAGAAAGTTGTTTTTTAATTTCGTCGCGCCACCAAAAATGGACTCAAGACTCTCAATAATTTTTTCCGAAGCGCCTATTACTGACATGTGCCATTGTTCATGAGAGAGAAAGATCACATCTTGTTCTTCAAACATAATTATTGTGGGAGTGAAAATGAGTTCAGATTTAATCCACACCCTAATTTTTTCGTTATAATTCCCAGCGAAAATTCCATATTTTTGAGCACCTATTCCCCAAAAATAGCATTTGCTTAAATTCTCTAACTCACAAAATTCATCTATCTTTCTATCAAAGTCGTAATCATCTTCTTCACCCAAAGATAAAACTCCGCCGGGAATTGGTCGCGCGGTTAGTTTGGTGCTAGGCCAATCGAATGTATAATTTTTGGCGCGCCCGTTGGTGTCGAGCGGAGTTCTACGTAACTCTACCAGATCATCAAAGCGTGCCAGCAAAATGTCTTTGGTTTTTTCACCAACTTTACTAATATTGCTCGGCAGCGCAATTTCACGCTCTGGATAATTTTCCACTGTTATATGACCTATCGCTTCGGCGGGTCTTCAGGGAACCGCACTTCCGTTTTCGTTTTACCAGATTTTGTTTGAGTTTCGATAGTTCTCGGCCCGGTAGCAGAGTTTCTATCAATTACTTTACTCCCGTCTGGAAGTGTTGCGATATCGACAGGCCCCCTTTCTCCTGTAGAGGATTTTGTATCGACCCCTTCTGCACCAGAAATTTCACCAAAAATTTCGTCTGCTGATTCACCAGTAGGGGGATTATCGAAAACTTCTCGTTGCCCAGTTTTGGTATCGGGTTTTGCTCCTCCGGTTAACCTTTCTTCGGCAGCTTTTCTATCGGGGAAACCAGCACTATTTGCATTTTCACTATTAACTTGGTTGAGGGTTTCGTTTAATAGCATGCCTCCCGTTAGAGCTGCGGATGCAGCCTGTGCCGCCCTGTAACCTTTATAAGCTTTGTATCCGCTGTGGGCAGCCTTCCCTGCTCGTATCGCTCCAATTACGCATGGAATCGCCGCTGGCCCCAAACACGTGCCATGAGCATCTGTTAAATTAATTGGGTCATTTGCTACATAAGCATATCGATTAAAATACCTAGGGTCTCCCGTGTCCATGAATGTGACCGGATCCACACTCAAGAACCGCCCGATGATGGGATCATAATACCTTGCTTGCATATAGTTCAGGCCTGTGTCGCTGTCTTTGATACTTCGAAGGAGGTTGGCATCGCCAAATAATTGATCCGGTGGATCAATTATAACCGCAGAAGGCCGCGGTAGCGGCCCGGTGAACCCAGCTTGGTCACCGGGCAGGTTGGAGTGATAGTCCACGCCAAAGGGCGAGTAATGCGCCCATCCCGCAAGGCCGCCTGCGCTCGTGCTAAACTCTCTCGGACTGCCCAGATGATCGGAATGCACATAGGTCGGAACGCCGTCAATCAGGCGCGCAATCGTCATCCCCGCGCCGGAGACATAGTCGGTGGTCTTGCCGCCCAAGGTGGTCTCTTCGACGTGGGCGAGGCTTCGTAGGGGGTCGGCGGAGCCGATGAATCGATGCGGGGCATCGATTAAAGCCGCAGAAGGCCACGGGAGTGGCCCGTCACACGCCGCCTTATGGGACGCAGCTTGCCCGCTAGGGTGATAGGCCGCGTTTGAGGCGAGAACCGCGAAGATGACAGTGAACAAGCGGACTATGGTGAAGCAGCGCATGATTTACCTATGATGACAGCCGAGCTATATAACAAGCCGTAAAACAGAGCTTTATTGCTTTGGAGACGGTTGGCTACGCCAAATAATCGGTTTTGGGAAACCGATTATAGACGGAAAAGGCCACGGTAGTGGCAGGGAAGTGGGTCACATGACCCCCTTCGCTTTATCTTGCTAAACAACTAATCTGACCCTTTTTTCTCCGCCAGCCCATCATTTTTAATTACTTCAAGATGATTTACTAACACACTTTTTTGATGATATTTTTCATCAGAAAGGTCATCCATTCCCCATGCTGGAGTCATTAAATGAAAGTGATCACCGTTTTTTTTCAAATCTGATAACAACTTAATAAGATATTCTAATCCTTCTGCATCCGCGTTAATTTCAACGACCGCCTTATCGTGTTCAAGCCCATCATTTAGGTTTAAAATTTCGACAGAGATATTCATATACTTCCTTATTGCAACGGGTAGTCACGAGCTTTGGGCAAATTAGCACTACGTGCGCCTCTTGGTCTCTGAACTCCTACATGTGGCCCTTTTTAGGAGCGGGGTGAGCAGCATCAATGTGAAACGCCCTACCTGACGGACTTATAAATGTTCCATTTCCAGCTCTAGCACTAGCTGCATCTGGCATCGGCCTAAACCCTTTCGCTGTCAACTTATCAGCCACTTGGCCTCCCTTTAAACCTTTAAATGGATTTGCACCTAGTGATTTACTTACCGTGTTTAACTTACCTACCTGTGATGCAGCGCCGCCCAGGGGGACAGTCAATATAGCTGCAGTTGCAGATGCATTCGGGTCAACATTATCAAAAGCATTTGGAATTTCTGGCACATCAACACCCGCAGCGCCAACTATAGTGGCTAGAGGGCTAGTTTATATCGCCGTGTTTGCAATTTCACTAGGTATGTTAGCGAAAGCTTTGCCGACCTCTCTCAACGTATCTGCTGCCGCACCTGGGGGAGGTGGATTATCCTTCATTTGTTGTCTAACGTCATCACCTAAGTCGACACCAATTAGCCCATCCGGATCAATCATGTTGACAGGATCATTGAAAGTATAAGCGTAACGATTAAACATCGCAGGATCCCCCGTCTCCAAGAACCCCACCGGATCCACACTCAAGAACCGCCCGATGATCGGATCATAGTAGCGGGCTTGCATGTAGTTCAGGCCTGTATCGCTGTCTTTGATACTTCGAAGGAGATTGGCATCGCCAAATAATTGATCCGGTGGATCAATTATAACCGCAGAAGGCCGCGGTAGCGGCCCGGTGAACCCAGCTTGGTCACCGGGCAGGTTGGAGTGATAGTCCACGCCAAAGGGCGAGTAATGCGCCCAGCCCGCAAGGCCGCCTGCGCTCGTGCTAAATTCCCTCGGACTGCCCAGATGATCGGAATGCACATAGGTCGGGACGCCGTCAATCAGCCGGGCAATCGTCATCCCCGCGCCGGAGACATAGTCGGTGGTCTTGCCGCCCAAGGTGGTCTCTTCGACGTGGGCGAGGCTTCGTAGGGGGTCGGCGGAGCCGATGAATCGATGCGGGGCATCGATTAAAGCCGAAGAAGGCCACGGCAGTGGCCCGTCATACGCCGCCTTGTGAGACGTTGTCTCAAAGCCGAGCGACGCCGCTTGCCCGCCCGGATGGTGAAGCGCACCGCTGGCCAGAACCGCGAGATTTACGGTGAACAAGCGGACTATGGTGAAGCAGCGCATGGTTTATACCTATCAAAGGAGGGAGCGCCTGTCTTGTGAAGAGTGGCCTTATTTTTAGATGCGGAAATGCCTCCGGTGTCCCGGTTAATCTACTAGCGGAGGGTCAATCCGCGTCATTGTAGGGGCACATCAAAGCTGTAATAGCGGCTATACTTCGAGTCGAATCGCCAAATACGCTATTTTTCAAAAGGTGGTGACAGTTCAAAGCTAACCGATGAGCCTTATAGAACCGCTGAGGCGAGCCTACCTTTCCAGCTATTACAAGGACTTAGCGGGCAGGAAAAGGGAGGCAACAGTCAAAATGAGTGGATGGTGGCCGAACCTGGATTTGAACCAGGGACACACGGATTTTCAATCCGTTGCTCTACCAACTGAGCTATTCGGCCATCAGTGCGGGGCAATCCCGCAACAGCGCCGCGTTATAGGCCAATGATATGGGGCTGTCTATGTGAAATCTTGGAAAAATTACGACGTATTTGTCACGCCTTAAAAGCCTATATTTTCTTTGCAATTAAGAACGGCTCGCAGTATCAACCCCCATGACATTACGAGACTTACCCAAGAACAGCCCTGCGATTGTGGAGGGCTTTACAGCAGAAGACGCCGGGTTGGTGACGCGGCTGCGCGAAATCGGATTTGCAGAAGGTGACCGGGTAGAAACGCTGCATTTTGGCCTGTTTGGCCGCAATCCGATGACGGTACGTTTAAACGGAGCACTGATTGCGATGCGCCGTAATGAGGCTTTGGCGGTGAATGTGACGGAAATTGATCATGCTTGATAGTGTCATCCAGACAAAACCATTGCGGTTTGCGCTGCTCGGCGCGCCCAATTGCGGGAAAACTTCTTTGTTTAATGCTATGACCGGCGGACGTGCAAAAGTCGCGAACTATCCGGGCGTGACGGTGGAGTACCGCAAAGGGACGTTTAAAGCAGGCGGGGGGCAAGTCGTTGAACTGCTTGATTTACCCGGTGTGTACGGTGATTGCGGCCACAGTATGGATGAACGGGTCACGATTGATGCTATTCGCGGCAATATTACCGGCGAAGCACGTCCTGATGGGTTGATCGTGGTGATGGATGCCTCCCATATCACAACGCATTTGCATAATGTCTTGCAGGCCAAAAATTACGGGTTGCCGATGATTCTTGTGTTGAACATGATGGATATGGCCGCGCGGGATGGAACTGACATTAATGTCGAGGCCTTAGCCAAGGCGATAGGTGTCCCTGTGGTGTCCTGTGTTGCCGTGCGCAGCTCGGGCCGCGCTAGCTTGCTGGATCATATTGATAACTGGCTGCCGGTCTTTGACGAAAAAAAAGCGCGGGCGCCCGAGCCTGAGTCGACGGATTTGAAAGAGATACAATCGCGCGCACGCGCAATATCGGCGCAAACCGTGACTCGGAGCGAGAAAGTTCGCACGTTTACAGATCAGGTTGATCGGTTCGTTTTGCATCCGGTTTTGGGTGTTATCATACTGGTTAGCGCGCTATTTTTGATGTTTCAGGCCGTTTACACGTGGTCGACGCCTGCAATCGACGCCATTGACGGCGGATTTGCCGGCGTGGGCGCGGCCATAGAAGCGGTTTTACCCGATAGCTGGTTTAAGTCGCTGATTGTGGACGGCGTTATCGCCGGTGTCGGGGCTGTGCTGGTGTTTATCCCGCAGATCGTGATCTTGTTTGCGTTTATTTTGGCGCTTGAGGCGTCGGGTTATATGGCGCGCGCCGCCTTTCTGGTTGATACTTTGATGGCAAAAATCGGCTTGAACGGGCGGGCGTTTATTCCGCTTTTATCGAGCTTTGCCTGCGCTATTCCGGGTATTATGGCCGCGCGTACCGTCGAGAACGAACGTGACCGCCTGACAACCATACTGATCGCGCCTCTGATGACGTGCTCGGCCCGCTGGCCGGTTTATTTCCTCATTATTGGCGCGCTCATTCCGGCCCGAAAGGTCGGTGTTTTCAGCTTGCAAGGCCTTGTTGCTTTCGGCCTCTTGGTGACCGGAGTTGTGTTTGCCCTGTTGGCCGCCTTTGTGTTTAAGCGCAGCCTGCTTAAAGGCAAAGCGTCAACTTTGTTACTTGAGCTTCCAAGCTATAAGATACCGGTTTTTAAGGATTATTTGCTGGGCCTGTGGGAGCGCGCGATGATTTTTGTCAGCCGTGCCGGCCGCATCATTCTTCCGGCAACAATCGTTGTTTGGTTCTTGACCCGCTATCCTAACGGCCAAGAGGGGCTTGACCAATCGTTTGCCGGCATGATGGGGAATGCTTTGCATCCTATTTTTGCGCCGATCGGTTTTAATCTTGAGATGGTGGTCTCCCTCATTCCGGCTATGGCCGCGCGCGAGGTGGCGGTCAGCGCTTTGGGTACGATATATGCGATTTCAGATACCAATGTGGATACGCTTTTACCGGGCATTATAAGTGCAACGTGGACCTTGCCGATGGGGCTTGCTTTCCTTGCATGGTTTGTCTTTGCGCCGCAGTGCTTCTCGACGTTTGCCATAATGCGGAAGGAAACCAACAGCTGGAAGTGGCCTGCATTTGCCTTTGCTTACCTCATGATATTGGCTTATCTCGCTGCCGGGTTGACGTTCTGGGTGGCAAAAGCTGCTGGATTGTAGCGAAATCCCCAGATTTTTAAGGCTTTTTACTTTCCCTAAAAGCGGCTCTGTGCCAACAGGACGGCATATAGTATTCGCGCGAAAGCGGTAAGAACAAGGTTGGAATAATGACGGAACTTTCTAAGTCAGAACTTGAACATAAACGCATGTCTGCTGCCATAACAGCGCTGTCAATGGACGCGGTTCAGCAGGCAAACTCCGGTCACCCGGGCATGCCCATGGGTATGGCGGATGCGGCCACAGTTCTGTTTTCTAAGTTTTTAAAGTTTAACCCCAAAGATCCCAACTGGGCGGACCGTGACCGCTTTGTGCTGTCGGCCGGGCATGGTTCAATGCTGATTTACAGCTTGCTACACCTCACAGGTTACAAGGCCATGACGATGGATCAGCTACGCAACTTTCGCCAGCTTGGATCCATCACAGCCGGGCACCCTGAATATGGTCATGTACCAGGCGTAGAAACAACCACAGGCCCGCTGGGACAAGGCATTGCGAATGCTGTCGGTTTTGCCATTGCCGAGCGCCATATGAATGCCCGCTACGGAGATGACATTGTTGACCACCACACATATGTAATTGCCGGTGATGGCTGCCTGATGGAAGGCTTGAGCCAGGAAGCCATCGCTTTGGCCGGGCATTTGAAGCTCAACCGCCTGATTGTATTATGGGATGACAACAATATCACAATTGACGGCGCGGTTTCATTATCAGATAGCACGGATCAGCATAAGCGTTTCCAAGCGTGCGGCTGGAAAACAATTGCTGTGGATGGGCATGATCCGCGCAAAGTGGCCAATGCGCTGCGCGCCGCTAAAAAGTCTGACAAACCCACACTGATTGCATGCAGAACCACCATCGGTAAGGGGGCGCCGACCAAAGCGGGAACGTCGAAAATTCACGGGTCCCCCCTTGGCGCAGAGGAAATTCAAGGTGTTCGCGAGGCTATCGGGTGGACTCATGGCCCGTTTGAGGTGCCTGACGACGTCTATGCGCTATGGAAGCGCCCCGGGCGGCGCGGTGCTCGTGAGCAGCGCGCTTGGAAAAGCCGCCTTGGATTACATGCTGACGGTGATGATTTTACCCGCGCCGTCAAAGGTGAACTCAATGCGGGTTGGAAGGACGCTATGCAGGCTTACCGGGACAGTCTTGCACAGGATATGCCGAATCTGGCCACACGAGCCTCTTCCGGTAATGCCTTGAAAATATTAACAGAAAGTCTTTCCGATATGGTCTCAGGGTCGGCTGATTTGGAAGGATCTAATAAAACAAAAACACCGGCGACGTCATCGGAAATCCAAGCGGATAATTACGGTGGGCGCTATATCAATTACGGTATTCGCGAGCATGCTATGGCGGCAGCGATGAACGGTATGGCGCTGCACGGCGGGATCATTCCCTATGCGGGGACATTTCTTGTCTTTGCTGATTATTGCCGCCCTTCTATTCGCCTCTCAGCCATTATGGGTCAGCGCGTGATCTACGTTATGACGCATGATTCCATCGGGGTGGGAGAAGACGGCCCCACCCATCAACCTGTTGAACATGTCGCGTCGTTACGGGCTATTCCAAATGTCAGCGTGTTCCGCCCAGCAGACGCCATGGAAACGGCAGAATGTTGGGAGCTGGCCGTACAGCGCACCCAAGGCCCGTCTATAATGGCCTTGACCCGCCAGGGCGTCCCCGCTGTGCGTAGCGATTCTGAGAAAAACCAGAGCGCAAGAGGCGGCTATGTTATCTCTGCGGGCAAAGGCTCAGACGATATTGTTCTGATGGGTACGGGGTCAGAGCTTCATCTGGCACTGCAAGCGCAAAAGACGTTAGCCGCAGAGGGTATCAGTGCCCGCGTCGTCTCAATTCCGTGTATGGAATTATTCCTTGAGCAAGGCGAAAAATATATACGCTCCGTTCTGGGCAAAGACCTGCCTAAAATCGCCGTCGAGGCCGGTATTCGCCAAGGCTGGGACGGACTTATAGGATATAATGGCGGATTTGTGGGTATGAACAGTTTCGGCGCTTCCGGGCCCGGGGCGGAACTGTTTGAACATTTTGGTATCACGGCGGATGCGGTTGTGGCCAAAGCCAAAGCGATGTTGGCCTAGGGTCGGTGGACAGTTAGGATTGAGATGCGCGATTTAACGGATGTAGTGAAAATTGGCGGGCAGTTGAGCGAGGCTGATGTGCAGCTATTAGCCGGGCAGGGTATCAAAACCATAATCAATAACCGTCCCGATAACGAAGCCCCTTTTCAGG
This sequence comes from uncultured Caulobacterales bacterium, assembly GCA_964352785.1. Lineage (GTDB taxonomy): Bacteria > Pseudomonadota > Alphaproteobacteria > Caulobacterales > Maricaulaceae > JACOMS01. Next base: position 17,701 of record CAYGTI010000015.1, on the reverse strand, counting down.
TCTCAAGCAGCGCGCTGGCTCAGATAGCATCTGATCACGGCATAACCTATTATCACATTCCTATGGCGGGCGGCGTGAGCCCCGATATGATTAAACGCTCCATCGAGGCTTATAGCGCTGCGCAAGGCCCGGTTATGGCTTTTTGTAAATCTGGCATGCGTAGCGCCGCATTGTGGTGCTTCGCTCACGTAAAAGACATCGGGGTCGATGACGTTTTAACACGCACAGAGCAAGCCGGATTTAATCTTGAGACGCTTCGCGCCTCACTGAATGCCTACCTTGAAGAGACAGCCGAAAGCTGACAATGATCCCTTATGGCTGATAGTCCCAAACCCTTCCTTCTCAAAAGCCGTCTTCAGACGCATTGGGGCTGGATGAGAGGATATACAGTCGGGTTATTTGGCGATGACGTCATTGCCGCTTTAATTGTTACGATCTTGTTGGTACCCCAAGCTCTGGCCTATGCTATACTTGCAGGGCTCCCGCCGCAGCTCGGAATTTACGCCTCGGTTTTCCCGTTGATCGCCTATGCGCTATTTGGCTCCTCCCGGCACCTCGCTGTCGGCCCCACGGCTATCATCTCACTGCTGACCGCCGTCGCGATTGCGTCTATGCCGGAAGGCACGCGGATCGCGGCAGCGGGCGCTCTCGCTTTGATGACGGGGACATTGCTGTTCGTTTTGGGCATAATCCGCGGCGGCCTGATCATGAACTTTGTCTCCCGCCCTGTGGTGGCCGCCTATGTAACCGGCAGCGCGATTTTGATTATCATGTCCCAAGTCAAGCATGTGCTGGGCGTTGAGGCCAGCGGCAGTACGTCATTGGCGTTGTTTAACTCTCTCAAAGCGAATGCGTCTGCGGCGAATAATACAGCGCTGATATTTGGTCTTTTAACCATCCTGTTTCTTATTTCGGTCAAAAAGTTTTTAGCCTTTCGCTTGATTAAACTGGGCATGAAGGCCCGGCGGGCCAAGCTGATTGCGCGGTTGGCGCCCATCTCCGCTGTCATCGTCTCTATCCTAGTGTCGTCATTATTGAATTTATCCGAAACACAGGGATTGCGGATTGTGGGAGATATTCCCGAAGGTTTGCCGTTTTTCTCGCTACCTGATTTAAGGTTTTCAGATTATGAGAAACTTCTTGTCTTCGCTGTTGCTATAGCGCTTGTCTCTTTTGTGGATTCGATGTCTATCGCACAAACGTTCGCGGCCCGTTCACGCACGCGGATTGATGCGAATAAAGAATTGATTGGTCTTGGCGCGTCTAATTTAGTGGCCGGAGTCTCAGGCGCTTACCCCGTAACAGGCAGTTTTTCGCGCTCGGCTGTCAATTTTTCGGCTGGCGCAAAGTCGCCTCTGGCAGGTATTATTACTGCAGGTCTTATGACATTAGCGGCGTTATTTCTCACCCCCGTTCTCACGTCGCTCCCGCTTGCGACACTTGCCGGTATGATCATTGTCGCCTGTATCTCTCTTGTTGATTTTCGTAGTCTCTGGAACACGTGGATGTACAGCCGCGCCGACGGGCTAACAGCCGTTCTAACCTTCTTATCGGTTTTAGGACTTGGCGTTCAGTGGGGCGTTCTCGTCGGTGTTGTTCTCGCTATGGCCTTGCACATAAGGGTTACGCTCAAGCCCCATATGGCGATTGTCGGACGTTTTCCGGGGACTGAGCATTACCGGGACGCCGAGCGTTTTAATGTTGAAACCAACGAAATGGTCAAGACTCTGCGGATCGATGAAAGCCTTTACTATGCCAATGCCCGGTATTTGGAGGATAAAATCGCGCGGATTGTGGCTGAAAGCCCGGACATGACAGATTTGATTTTGATGTGTCCTGCCGTAAATTTGATAGATGCCAGCGCGCTCTCAAGCCTTGTGGAAATTAACAAACGCCTGAAAAGCGCGGGTGTGGATTTACATATGAGCGAGCTCCATAGCCATGTCCAGGAACGGCTTTACCGTTCAGACTTTCTTGAGCTACTGACCGGCCGTATCTTCCTCTCACAGCACGAAGCCATGGAAACATTGGAACCGGAACCGGATTGGACGCAATTTTCCGACCATGTCGATATACATTAGAGTTTGTTATTTTCACCTTTTTGGTTATGCTATGCGAGAGAAAGCGATGCGGCGCAGTTTTTGCGACCTCGCGATAAGAGAGAAGCCATATGCCGGACGAAAGCATGTCCGGTGCGCAGGGCGCGCGTGTAAACAGCGACCCTGATCGCACAAGGCGGCGCCCACGGCGCACAGCCGGACAAAAATCTAAAGCGTTTGCGGCCCTAGATTTAGGGACGAATAACTGCCGCTTGCTGATCGCGCAGCCCGCAGCTTCGGGGTTCAGGGTGATCGACTCCTATTCTAAGGTTGTGCGTCTTGGCGCAGGCCTTGCGGCGTCTGGCAGATTGTCGGATGAGAGCATGAAAGCCGCGATCAATGCGATCAATGTTTGCGCGCGGAAAATGAAATCAAAATCCGTTAAACGCTGGCGTTGTGTGGCCACGCAGGCTTGTCGGCAAGCAGATAATTGCGATGAATTTCTCAGCACCGTAAAATCTGAAACAGGCATATCCCTTGAAATTATTTCTCCGCGCGTCGAGGCGCGCCTGTCTGTCATGGGCTGCCTCAACCTGATTGATATGCAAAAAGATGTAGTTTTGGTGGTCGATATTGGCGGCGGCTCAACAGAGCTTAGCTGGGTGGACGTGCGTAAACTTCGCGATGCCGACGAGCCTATCAAAGTACACCGCCCGCCTATCAGCGCTTGGGCCTCCTTGCCGGTTGGCGTTGTGACATTGTCGGAACAAGTCCCGGAACATGCGGATCGGGCCGTATGGTACGCCGATATGAAGGCACGCGTAAAAGAGAGCATCATCGCCGCAGGGTGCGCGACGCGCTTTACCAACGTTTTCAAAGCGGGGAAGGGGCATATTATCGGCACATCGGGGACTATTACATCGCTGGCCGGAATACATCTCAAACTGCCATATTATCAGCGTGACAAGGTCGACGGAATGTGGATGCCGACAGCATCAGCCGTCGAGATAGCGCGGGATATGGCGAGCAGATCCCCGCAAGGGCGGGCGTCCGAGCCGTGTATTGGTATCGACAGGGCGACCTTGCTGGTGGCAGGGTGCGCGATTACTGATGTACTTTGCGAAATGTGGCCCGCTGAACGTGTCAGGGTTGCTGATCGCGGCCTTCGTGAAGGTATGTTGATGGGATTGATGGATCAGGTTCAGTCGCTGAATTACACAAATGGAGCCGATCATGACGGATAAGCCTCGCCGAATGTCCGGGAGCAAACCGGACGGGACAAAACGGAACCGGAAAACACCCAAATCAAGCAAAGACAACGCGACCCGCATGATGACTCACCGTGTAAAAACCGCGCGCGGTAGAAAAATTTCTTCCAAGCTATGGATCGAGCGGCAAATCAATGACCCCTATGTGAAAGAAGCCCAGATTCAAGGGTACCGGTCACGCGCAGCCTTTAAATTGTCTGAACTCGATGATAAGTTTAGGCTGATTGGCAAGAATGACCTGATCGTTGATTTGGGCTGCGCCCCGGGTGGTTGGCTGCAAGTCGCAATGGAACGCGGCGCGCGCCATGTTGTAGGGATTGATATTCTGCCTGTTGACACTGTCGCAGGTGCCGAATTGATCCAGATGGACTTTATGGACGAAAAAGCGCCAACGCGTTTAATTCAAATGCTGGATGAAAAACCCAATTTGGTCATGTCTGACCTTGCGGCAAATACTACCGGTCACCGCAGTACCGATCACTTAAAAACGGTTGCGCTCGTCGAAGCCGCGGCAGATTTTGCAATGGAAACGCTGCGCCCCGGCGGGCACTTTATTACCAAAGTCTTTCAGGGCGGGGCTGAGAAAAATTTGCTTAGTCGGCTTAGAACCAATTTTAAAACGGTGCGGCATGCCAAACCTAAAGCCTCGCGCGCGGGCAGTCCTGAAATCTATCTGGTGGCCAAGCACTTTACCGGATCAAAATCTCCGGATTAAAAAATCTGCGGAGCTAACAGTTCGCTGTAGAGTAGGTTATGGAAAAATAGTTTTGAGCTAACGCATGATAAACTCTACATCACTTCGGCGCTCTGTCGGGCTTAGGGGAGCAGTACTTCTCGGCTTGGGATCGATCCTTGGGACTGGTGTTTTTGTGAGCCTCGGGCTTGCGGTCGGTGTGGTCGGTCACTGGAGCCTGTATGCGCTTATAATCGCGGCGGCTCTAGCCGCGTTTAATGCGCTCTCCAGCGCGCAGCTTGCGGCCAATCACCCGGTCAGCGGCGGAACTTATGCTTACGGTTACCGCTACCTGAACCCGGCGATGGGATTTGTCGCGGGGCTGTGTTTTCTCATGGCGAAATCGGCAAGCGCGGCTGCGGCCAGTCTCGGTGTTGCGGGCTATGCCGCACAGGCTTTCGGCTGGATGGATGCGCCTATCAACTTACTTGCCGCCGGGGCCGTCTTGATTTTGACTGTACTCACGGCGTTAGGTTTAAAGCGCGCCTCATTCGTGAATACTATTTTAGTGGGGATCACGGTTTTGGTCCTAATTGTCTTGGTCACCGCCGCGCTCACAATCGGATCAAATGCTCATTCTATCAGTATAGATGAGGCGTTTGTGCCGTCTCATATCTTTGAAGCTGCGGCGCTTCTGTTTGTCGCGTTCACAGGATATGGCCGTATTGCCACGCTCGGGGAGGAAGTCAAAGAGCCCCGCCGGACTATTCCCTTAGCCATAATTTTGACCCTGATTGTATCGACAGGTTTATATTTTGCGGTGCTATATACAGGCCTGTTGGTTTTGGGATCTGACGGGTTTTCTGCTGCAACGCTCAAAACCGCTGCGCCGCTTCAGGCGGTTGCCACGCAGACAGGCCAACCATGGCTGGCGGTCTGCGTGGCGCTTGGCGCTTTCACGGCTATGGCGGGGGTTTTACTAAATCTTATATTAGGTCTCTCGCGCGTCCTCCTTGCCATGGGCCGACAGGGGGATATGCCGCCCCTTTTGGGAACGTTGTCAAAAAATAATGAACCCATCATAGCCGTGTGGACTGTGGGCGGGACCATTGCGCTCATCGCCTTATTGGGCGGCCTCGCCGCAACATGGAGTTTCAGCGCATTCACAGTGCTGATCTACTATTCGATCACTAATTTTTCCGCGCTCAAGCTCTCAAAAACAGAGCGTTTCTACAGCCCCCACATTCCGGTTCTGGGATTAGCCGGCTGCTTGGGTCTAGCGGTGTGGATTGATGTAAAGATTATTGTTTTGGGCGTATTACTTATTGGGGCAGGGTTAACGCTGCGGCAATTGTTAAAATCAAAATAATTTCCGTTTGGTTGATTGTTTGAAAAAAGCACTTGCATCCGTATATGTATTAATAATAGAAAATAAGGGTTTATATTAATATAGATTGCACTGCAAAAAAAACATCAAGGTAAAAACCTGAGTTTTGGGGAACAGAGTATGTATAAGTATGAACAGCCGCAAGATAGAGTAGCCGATCCAAAGTACCTTAAACAATTAGCTTTGGAAGAGTTTTACCAAGCCCGCCAATGCGGCCGACTTGTCGCCATGACCGGGTCATATGCGAATGTGCATCTGGGTTATAAGTCTTGGCAGGGTTTCATCGATTATTATTTTGAAAAAGTGCTTTCACCAAAAAACGAGTTACTGGATTCGCTAAGTCCGCATAAACGAAAGTTGTTAGAAAATATCAAAATCGAGGCTATGGGCAACAAGGCCTCAATGTCAGCAGAACAAAGCATAGACCTTGTTGAATATATTTTAGGCTTGGAAAAGCTTACCAATCCTGATGGCTATCATAAACTTCGCAAAAGCGTTTTAAAAACATTTGATTTAACACCCGCCAGACTCGACCCTGACGCGCCAAATATTAGCGCGGTTCTTTTTGATGATCTGCGGGTGCTGAGGGCTATTACGCTAAATTATGATTTAGAACTTGAATGGGATAGGTTTGCAATCCCCAGTTTCTCGAGCACTAAAAATCGAAAGCACGAATGGGCAAACTTGAATGGCTATAAAGGTCTCACTCCAAAAATCAGAAGAGAAGGACACCGTCTTTGGCGCGACATACCCGGGCGCGGGAAAGTTGTCAGTGATGTCTTGACCCGTGAAAATCCCGAAGTACTCGTCGAATTTTTATTGGGCTCATCAGATGTTGATACGCGTATTCTGCATATGCATGGACGTAAAGACACACCCGATAATATGCTCCTCTCACGGCGCGACTACAGAGATTTGTATTGGCGGCGTGGTTACTCAAAGCAGCCCTTCGAATATGCCCGTCAGGCCTTGTTTGCCGGTAACTCTATACTTTTTGTGGGCCTTGGCTTGAGTGAGGATGACGTTATGCGTCATCTAGAGCAGTTTATGAGTGATAATCCAAGCCGTGTTCGGGCCCCTCATTTTGTGATTTGGAATTCAAATTTTAAAAACGATAGCTTTGACATAAGTTTTGACGAAGAAAAAAATGGAAACACAACAAGCATTTCAGGTGAAGGTGAAACTGTTATAAAGAAACTGTCCGAGAGGCAGGTTGATCACATTGCCAATAACTTGCAGAGGCTGAAAATATATCGGCAGTACGGCATTCATGTGCTTTTTGATACTGAAATTGCAGAGCTTTTTCCGATTTCAGGCACAGAAATTAATTTTGGCGAACGTCTGGAAAATACAGTTAAACATTATCTTTCGGAAATTGAAACGAAGAGCAGCGGTTTACCTAAAAATATAGGCGCTTTACGGTTATCCGAGCCTTTAAAAACACTAAGTCTTTATTGCCGGGAACGCTGGTCCCGCCGTGACTGGCATAAAATTCACTTTTGGTCACCTCAGCTTAAATACAAACAAGAAGACGCCGGGTTGATTGAACTTTGGGGGGTGGATTCAGGTGAACTGTTTACCGGAAGACTTGAGTCCGATGTTGAGACGGCTAGTGGTTTGATGCAAGGCGAAACGAAGCCTGTTTTAGAGCTCCTAACTGACAGGCTGGTTGTTATTTCTAAAACCCCGGGAACGGGCAAAGGAACGCTTGCAAATGATATCGCCAAATTTTTACATGGAGAAGATACATCAAGACGAATCGTCTTTATAAATGGACCGTTCATCAGTGAAACAGACTCGATTTTTGCTATATTGTCAGGTGCGGCAGACTCACAAACAGCTTGGAGTCTCAACGAGAGCAGGTTGAAATCTATGGAAGATGCGTTTGACTCTAATTTCTGGAAGAAAAGGGGTCAAGTTGCTCATGCTAATCTGACATTGGTGTTTAATGGCCTTGAGCGTCTTATCGGGCAGGATGGTCGCCCGTTGAGCATTGAGTTAGACACACTTGTGAGGCGGTGTGTCGAGTTTATGACGTCTCAGAAGAAAAAGCGGGAAAACGTCAAGCCTGGTGAGTTTTTCCCTTCATTTAATATAATTATTATCGGTACCAGCCGAATATTGCGTTATATTTCCGCGATCACAGATGATTTCACGCGCATCGAACATGCGCCGTCAAAAGATGACAGCTTGAGTGCAACTTCGGAAAAAATATTCAGGATTACTCCATATGAAAATGTATCAAAAGAAATAATAGAGGAAGATAAAAAATTCTATCATTACCCTCATGAAGGCATGACGTCTTACTTTGATTGGCTTGAAAGTGGTTTTAAAGATGCAAATATTTCACTATCAGAACTGCGCAGAGATAGTGGTTCCCGGGTCACACGCCGATTATTTTTCAAGCAAATTTTAGATAAAAATAACCTGAGCGAATACCTTAACTTTAAGCGCAGCGCTCTAGATAAAAAGATTAACGTCGAAGATGTATTGAAACTTTTCACAGTTTTAGCATTTATTGGTCAGCCCGTCTGTAAGCACACACTGGAAAATATCCATGAATTGAAGACCGAGGAAGGCGAGTTATCCGCAGCGGAACTTTTGAGTATTTTGTTCGAAAAAAGGCTTGTAATTCGTCTCAAACCATTTTCAGAAAAAGAACGAAAGCAGGAACTTTTTAGGTACGGGCTTCATAAATCTTTGCTTGCAGAGCTTCGCGTTCAAAACGGATTCCCGCATTCCGACTCCAAATTGGCATCTGGGTTCAATTTATCTCTTTTTGTCGCAAGGCCAGGTGATAGTTACTCACCGGATATAAACACCCATAATCGATTAGACGAAATTACGGATAATTTGATTTCCTCCTATGCCCCTCAAGGTGATGAACTTGTCACAGACTCTACAGATTTATGCAATCTGAGACATCGCCTGCAAAAATTCGGTCACAATAGTTACTCAAATGAAGACGTCGAAAACATGTCTAAGCCGAGCACGACACATGGTTTAAGAGCAGCCTTATCCATGATACGCAGCTATTATTCGACATCCACATTGCTCAAACATAGTTTTGACAAGGTTAACCCTCAAATACAGTTTTCGCCGCTAAAGAAACACGCCATTCGTATTGAGACGCTTATCCGTGTTGCAAGGGACGTTGCAGTCGTAAACACGCCTCAAGCCTATGAAGATTTCTTAATGGCCGTAAAATTAATTAGAACAGAAAATAATTCTGCTAATCAGAAAATTCTCATTGAGGCTGCACAAAGCTTGAGCAATAAAGTGATAAACGGCAGTGTTATTGACACGCTAATACAGACTGAAAATGATTTAGAAAAAACCCGGCTTGCTGAAAGTATATCAAAAATAAACTGGGAAAAGTTTCCTGAGAAACACATAGGTTTTGGGGCGCTTGAAGGAAGGATATTGTCATCCGATGATTTGGTGTGGCTGTATAACGAACTCGGTGTGGTTTATTTAGCGCAGGGTAAGCTTTATCATGCGGATCGAGCTTTTAAAACGGCACGTGATTACAATAAAGACTTCGTCGAATTTGGCGAGAGACTTCACAATTGGCGGCGTATATCGCTAAACGCTGTGCAGCTAATGATAGATCGAGGGCAGGTTGATGCCGCTCTGGAACTACTGCGGGATATCGAAACGTCCATTGATGAAAACGCTCCGCGTATGGGGAGAATGCCTCAAAAGACCAATATGGGTGGTCACATTGAAAATAAGGTAATGGCACGTCGTTGGATCGTCAAAAAATATGCTAAAACTAAACCCGGTACGCATCTGAGCCGCATAGACCCCCATTTTCCAGAAGAGCTCATTTTATCAACCGCTTTGTGTCTTGGCTATCGTGGTGTTTGTCTTGTGCTGCAAGGCGCGTATGAAAAGGCTGAGCAAAATTACAACGATGCGCTCGCTATATTAAACCATCTTGATGAAAAACGCGCCATTGCTTGGTTCAAAAAGCATTTAGCCTCACCTTTAGCGGCGCTTGGTAAGCACGAAGAGGTCAATAAAGCTCTACAATTAAGCTTAGCTTCAGCAGGTGCAACCCGGCAAGCTGATATTGATCATCATGCCCGTGTGGCTCTCGCTTGGCATAGCCTGATACCAAAAAACACAACGGGAGAAAATCCGTCACTTGATCGTATCCCGCAACTTATGGAATCGTTAAAATACGCAAAGAATAACGAAATGCGGCGACTGCAATGTGAAGTGCTTCATCTGCTTGCGATGGTACATATGGAAAACAAGGATTATGATTCCGCTTTGCGGCATGCATCAGATGCGATGGCCGTCGCCGCAAAAAATGGTCATGGGCTTCGCAAGGTGGGACTTCGGACACTCATGGCGCAAATATTCTTGGAGCGCGGTAATCGCTCAACAGGCCTAAGCCTTCTGAATTCCGCACTTAATATCGCCACAACAATAGGTTATGAAAAAGCTATCGAGAAGATTGAAAGTATACGTGTCAGCGTCGCCGAAACTGATGAAGATGTTTGAATGAAGTTTCATGACACTGAGCGGGCCTTGAATTAATTCGATATTTAATCTGCTACATTAAGTAGCATTGATTTATTATTTATATTATTCGCAGAAAACATTAGTTTTCATTTTTGGGATCAAAAATATTTTGGGTTGCAAATATTCCTCAAAAGTCGTATTAAGGTAGTAATTGGGGAATCTTTTATGCGTAGAATTGGCTCTTGGCTCAGCATATGTTTATGCTTGTTTTTTGCATCTCAATCAGCCTTCGCGCAAGCGCAAGGCCCCTCGAAAGGCGGATGGTGGACGCCTTTAACCACGGGGGCCAAGACGTTTAGATCCCCCCAAGCGGCTTGCAGAGCACAATTTGATGATGCTGCATGGGAAGGGACGAAATACCGGGGCGCTCATGCCACGGATAATCCACATATTTACGCTTGCAGTTGGACCAACTTCCATGATGGGACAGGCCCTCTCACAGTATTGCCAACATCAGCCATTTTTCAGTGTGAGGGACGTCCGGGTGAAGTCCAAGCGATTGGTAGTCCGCCGCATTGTAGCACCAGTACCGCGCCGACCTGTGATGTAGACTGTATGAAGAAAGGCGGAACAAACCCAATTCTGCTCGCGACCGGGGCCAAAATGGAGCATGTTGTGGACTATGCCTCTGCAGACGGGCTTTTCACCATTGAGCGTCACTACAATACCAAGCCTTGGGGCCGCCTTCAGACAGCGACCGTTGAAGGTACACTCAGCCCGTTTAAATCGAACTGGCGGGACGGGTCTGATATTCAGTTTTGGATCAACGGATTTTACGGCAGCAGCTTAACGGCCAGCAATATCATTATGCCCAATGGGGATTCGTATAACGCGAATACCCAAACATCTTCAGGCCCTCTGGTATTGACCGCCAGCGGGCCGTCCATGAATGGAAGAGGGCGGGATCATAGAGTTTCGTTCATAGGCGCGCGTCCCGCGAATATCGGCGAGATTAAAACCCGATCTGTGGACTGGGAGTTCACAGATCGGGATGGCGTGATTTATTTAATGCGCAGCATTAAGGCTGTCAAAGACGCGAGTGATTACCGCGTCGCAAAACCGATTAGGATATCTTATCCCGGCGGTTACGAGCAATATCTCGCCTATGGTGATCATAGCCAGATCATTCGCAAATCGGACAACCTTGGCCGCAGCGCTCAGTATAACTGGATTTGGTTCCAACTCGGTTTTGAGGAGCCGGACGGAACGATTGATCCAGAGATTACAAATGATGGGCCCGTGCCGCCCGTTCCTGTTGCGGTGGCCCGTATAGATATCTCTGATGGGAGCCAGATAAGTTACGCCTATGATCTCGCCGATCAGAACGGTAAACCCGAAACGCCCTATTCAGACAGAAATTATGTTGATCGCTTGAAGAGCGTCTCGCGCACATCTCCGCAAGGCGACATGGTCTTTAGCCAGACATATTTATACCAAAATGATGATTACCCCTATCACATGACGGGGCTCATAGACACTGCGGGTATAACGTACGGAAATTGGTCTTATGATGAGTTTGGCCGGGCGATCTCCAGTAGCCACCCGGACGGGGTTGATGCGGCGCACGTCACCTATGTCGATACCACGAGTTATTCCGGGGTTGATGTACGGACAGTGACAAATGCGCTTGGCCGCAACACGGATTATAGTTACAAACGATATCTGGGCGGCGGTAGCTACGCACTTGATACAGTTGCTGGAGCCGCATCGGCCAATGTGCCAGCGGACGTCATGTCTATCGATTATCTTGGCAACGGGCTTTTCCTGAATTGCCCTCCGATAGAAAAAGTTGACCGGGAAGGGCGCACAACGACTTATGTGCACGACGGGTATGGACGCAGCACTCAGATTACCCGTGCCGCTGGCACGCCGGATGAATATACAGAATACCGGACGTGGCATGAAGACTATTTAGGAAGCCCGACACAAATTATTCGCCCCGGCCTCACCGTTGATTATACCTACAATAATAGCGGCGGACTACAAACGCTCACGCAAACAGACACAAGCGGTAACTCGGCGGGGGAGCCGCGCCGCTGGGCTTTCAGTTATGTGGGGCCTCATATCACGGCGATTGATGGCCCTCTCGCAGGGTCATCTGATACGCAAACTTTTACCTATGAGGGTGCCAACCTGACATCGATGACCAATGAGTTGGGGCATACCACCCTGATCACGGCTCACAACTATCTCGGAGCACCTCAGTCTTTTACCGATCCGAACGGCGTTCAGACCCGTCTTGTCTATGACAGTAAAGGCCGCCTAGAGCAGATCATTCAAAGCGCCGGGCAGGAAAATGCCCGCACAGAAATCACTTACACAGCGACCGATCTTGTCACGTCCGTGACTCCGCCTAACGGTGCGCGGCTTTCATTTAATTATGACGCAGCACGGCGATTGACCGATATTTTCAATGCTGAGGGTGACCGGATCGAGTATACCCGAAACGCTATGGGCGAGATATCGCGCACCAACGTGCAGCAAGGCAGTGGTAATATTGAGTTCACAGTCTCGCAAACTATGGACGAAATTAACCGCGTGATCAAAGCTGTCGGCGCTGGGGGTGTGAACGGGCTTCCGGCTGAAACGAGCTTTACCTATGACAAAGAAAACAATCTGACGAATATTACGGATCCGCGCGGCGGGCAGTGGCAGCAAAGCTTTGATAATTTAGACCGCCTGACGAAAGACGTTGACCCCCTCGGTGCGGAAACAGACTATACACTTGATAAACAGTCAGATTCGAGAAACCCGCTTGTAGGACTTAAAGATGCCCGCAATGTAACGACGAACTATGTTCGCAACGGTTTTGGCGAAGTGGTCCGCGAAGTCAGCCTTGAGGCCGGAACCACGCAGTATGTCCGAGACACCCGGGGTCTCGTCACGCAAATGACAGACGGGCGCGGCATTGTTTCGAACTTCACCTATGACGCGGCAGGCCGCCCCCTATCTATGACGTTCCCCGCACATCCGGAAGATAATCTGACATATGCTTATGATGCGGGTGTATACGGGATCGGGCATCTAACCTCCGAGATCAAGAGCTTCGGCGAAACATCTTATAGTTATGACAGTCTTGGGCACATGACGTCTATGACCCGTACCCTGAATGAACAGTCCTACACCACCGGCTATACTTATGATCTTGGCGGCGAGGTTCTGTCCATAACGCATCCGTCTGGTCAGCGCGTTGAATATACGCGTGACGCCGCGGCTAGGATTATTTCGATCGAGAGTGTCGCGCTTGACGGCGCGCGGACGATCATCGCTGAGAACATCACCTATGCGCCGTTTGGCCCGCTCAAAGCCCTTGATATGGGCGATGGGCATCAACTTCGCATCGCGTATGACCAAGCTTACCGGGCGCTTAACTTACGCCGTACAAACACAAGCGGCGCGATTATGGATATTGCGTTTGGGTATGACGCGGCGGGGGATATCTTGTCTATGACCGACGCGGTTCATCCTGATCGCTCCCAGAGCTTTGCCTATGACGCGGTCTCCCGCCTCACATCGGCGGATGGCGACTACGGCGAGATTGATTATGCCTATAATCTGGGCGGGGATCGTTTGCGGCGTACATGGAGCGCGGACGGAGAGACAACTGTTGAAGATTATGAGTATGATCCGGCCACCGCGCGATTGACGGGTGTGTCCCTGACGGATGCGGCCAATAGCGGCTCGGTCAAGCGCCTGTTTACCTACGCGGCGTCGGGGCAGGTCATCACAGATGCGCGCGCAGTCAATGATAATGGCCCGGAATATACGTACGGCCTGAATGCGCGCGGGCGTATCGGAACTGTGGAGAAAGACGGGGCGCAGGTTGCGGCTTACACCTATGATGGGGATGAGCAGCGCATTGTTAAAACGGCGAACGGCACCACCATTCATTACCACTATGACCTTGAAGGCCGCCTGATATCTGAAACCGACGGCGCGAGCGGCGCAGTGATCCGGGATTATATCTGGCTGGGGCTTACGCCCCTTGCTGTGATCTCGGTGGATGACACGGATGAACCGTGCGATAACAGCGAAGAAATCGCCGCGCTTGAAGCGCAGATCAATGCGGCATTAAACCAGATCACGGCCAAGCAAAATGAGATTAGCAACCTACAATCCCGCATTGTTCGGTTAGAACGCCAAGTCACGCGATTGGAAAACCGCTTGGCGGCTGTGGATAGCGCGCGGGAACGTGTTGATGCTCGCATTGCGCAAACGGAAGCGGCCATAGCGGCGACCAATAACCGCTGGCGCAGATGGCGTCTACGCGTGCGTTTGCGCGCCTATACAGCGCAGCGCCGGGGGCTTGTCCGCCAAGAGCGTAACGTTCAGCGCCAAATCACGCGGGTCGAGACCCGCGCGGCTCCTTTGAGGGCGCAAATGGAGGCCTTACGCGCCGAGATCACAAGCCTTGAGGCGGACGCGGCGGAGTATCAGTCGCAGATCGACGCGCTGGAGGAGGCCTGTGAGGGCGGCACGGGTATTGGAACGCAAACCGCTGGCCTGACCTTCCTGCACGCCGATCACCTTGGACGTCCTGTTATCGCGACAAGCGCAGACGGCGCGATTGTCTGGGACGGCGGTATCACCACCCCGTTTGGCGAAGCCGTCAGCACCGCAGGCGCCTTCACCCAGAACCTGATGTTCCCGGGCCAATATGCGGACGAGGAGACAGGGTTATCCCACAACTGGCACCGAACCTATGATCCGGCGCTGGGGCGTTACCTCCAAGCCGATCCCATCGGCCTCGCGGGCGGACTGAATAGGTATGCTTACGTTGGTGGTAATCCGACTGGGCGTATTGATCCGGATGGGCAATTTTGGTGGGCAGTTGGATTCGCTGTCGCTGATCTGGCATGGCAACTTTATAAACATGATGGAAAAATTGAGTGTATTGATCCGTGGAGCATTGCTATCAATGCTTTAGGAGGGCGATTTTTAAAGTTAGCGTTTAAACGCAGTCCGGGCACAGAATGGTCCCATGCTATTCCAGATCGTTATATAAGAAAATTGAGTAAAAGTGGAAAAAACCCGAATCCTCACTATAAACCCCAGCTTGATAACAAATTAGGTCGATGGTTTGTAAATTCTAGATTTAACGGGAATTACGTTACTGGAAAATTCCATTCCCATACTGATCCGTATCGATTTTTGAAAGGTATGACAAAAGCTGATAACTGGCCACCGCGGATACAACAACTATTGAGAACACCGGGCTGGATTCCGGGATTAAGTCTGGTGGGGGTTGCAGGTGCAACAGATTTTTCATCTAATGAATGTAAGTGTAAATAACTCTATGGATTTCGTTGACTTACTTTCCCATTTTTTCAGATTCACAAATGGAGGGCGAGTAGCATTCAACCCTATCTTACCGGCCATTCCAAAGTTGGAAAAAAAAATAATTGAGAATACAAGAAAGTATATTGTAGAAGAATATTTACCAGTTTTTGACCAACATACCGCGCGTATTAATTATTGCCAGCGTCATTTTGGAAATCAGCAAACGAAGTTTTTTCAGTGGAAGTTTCCTGGATATTATGACTGGGAGCCGGAATTGAAGTTCCGTAACGCTCCCCGTGTTAGATTGGCTCGCTTTAAAGTGAGTTTTAGTGATGGCTCAGTTCTTACAGGGTATTTAAACGCCTTGGATGGTGTGTTTTGCAACATATCCTTCAGTGACCACCACCCTTTTTACGATAAGAAAGAAATAATCAGAATTGAAGCTTTGTCTGGGGAAATCATAAAGAAGACACGAAAACAGTAACTTATATAATGGGTTAGAAGCGTTGATTGACTTATGGTTCGTGTGGGCACAGCAGCTTGCTTGCACGGTATATCGTCTGGGACGGCGGCATCACAACGCCGTTCGGCGAGGCGGTTTCCACAGCCGGCGCGTTCACCCAAAACCTAATGTTCCCGGGCCAATATGCGGATGAGGAAATAGCCCTCTCCCACAACTGGCACCGAACCTATGATCCGGCGCTGGGGCGTTACCTCCAAGCCGATCCCATCGGCCTCGCGGGCGGACTGAACCGATATGCCTATGTCGGCGGGAATCCAACGGGGTATGTGGATCCGAATGGATTATTGTACCAACCTATAGTTCCTAGTTCAGCGATTAGTGATGCTGTCATTATTGGCCGCCGCACTAGCGCTGCTGACGGGCCTTTGCCATTCGGAGATGCCATCGCAGTCGGTTTAGCAATTGGTGCAACAGGTCGCGAAATATATAATTTATACTACCTAAGAAAAAATAATGATGGATGTGGTGGTGGTAGTGGAATTCCTTATAGTGGTGATAATGATGACTATGATGACGATGATGAGTGTGAATGGCGATATTATGCGGAAAGTGATAAATGCATATACAGAAGAACAAAATATTTTCAACGTGCTTGCCGCGCTAGAGCAAAAGAAAGGTGGGCGTTGTGTCGGGCAAAAAGACCTGAGAATACATTGCCACCAGAATGGAGCATAGCTGATGAAAGATGAGCCAAGGTCATTAGATGAAATAATTCTTAAAAAATTACTCTTAGTAAATAGCAAGTTGAAAAACTTGAGGATAACACATTCTTCAATCGAAGGTTTTTCAAAAGATGAATTACAGACTTTTCTTGAACATTTACATGATATACAAATTCACTCTTTTAGTTTGCGAAGTCGATTACTAAAAAAGAATACTCGAAAATACTCTAATGATCCTTGGGCATGGTATTACCATTCTACATTTTTACGTTATGAAACTGAAAAAAAGGAAGAAGCTTTTAAGAGCGCTACAAAAGCAATACTGCTTTTAAGAAAAAAAAATGAATTTATAGGAGCTATTTCGCGTAATTTTATTTGTTTGGCATACTTTTGTAATTATTTTACTGAATTAAATGATGAAATTCGATATCTAAGAAGTAACTCAAATCCAGATAGCCAAATATTGAATGGAGTTTGTCTAGATATTATTCAATTTTCAATGCACGATGCAATTGATAGTGAGATAATTGTAAAGCTACCATTTGAAGAAACCAACGAATAGCATCACCTATGCGCCGTTTGGCCCGCTCAAAGCCCTTGATATGGGTGATGGGCTTTAATCGCTGTGTTCAACAGTGTTTATATGATAATGACTGTGGATGCACAAATTATAGATAAAATCAATGCTAGATTTGATGCACTCAAGCAGGCACATTTAAATGTCATTGAAAGTATAAAATATCTAGACACCCACGTATATTCAATTTTTGAGAGTATAAATTCATCGGAGGATGTTGAAATAATTCTTCAGCCAGACTTTTATTTGCGAACTCTAAACGTTTCCCACTCTATTGATATGCAAGAACTGGACTTAGCGTGCATTGATTTTATTAATTCACTTAAAGTTTTAGATTCTCCCTCCCATAGAGAGGTCTTTTTAAGTATGGCCAGTTGGCTGTATTATTCTGTTTTAATTTTTACTACCCTTAAGGGGAGAAGTGAAAGGCAAAATTCAGTTGATGGAGAGATTGAATCAATAACAACCATCAACGCCGTGCTTCAAAAAATAAAGTCGGAGTTTTTAACACATCTACATAAGTCAAAAACAATAAACGAAAAAGCACACCATCAATTCTTATTCGCATTTACATATAATTGCACTCACAAAAGTGTAGATTTAGAATTAATTGATGAGTTTGTGTTTACGGCAAAACACTTAGATATTCAATCATCAAACCAGTATCAACCTCTACTTAACTTAAAAGAAGCTCGCTTTATTAGAAAAAATGAGTGGGAGGTAATTTCGGAAATATTTGGAAATGTGAGTAGCTTTAAC